>NZ_JAPWDU010000002.1:0-600000 GCF_027257155.1 Cerasicoccus sp. TK19100 | reverse complement strand
GGCGAATTTCATCCCGGGCAAGCACAAGGCGACCGCCAATGGCCACGAGGTCATCGAAACCGCGATGGGCGAAATCCACGGCGCCGCGCCTGAGGGTGTCACGCTCAAGCCTGGCGACAGTGTGCAGGTAATGATTCGCCCCGAGATGCTTCAACTCCTCGACGACGCACCCGCGATTAATGGCATACCCGCGAAGATAGCCGGCCTGACTTACTACGGTGAGGTCGCGCACTATGACGTTGCCCCCACCGGCGGAGGCAAGTCGCTCCGCGTTTCCGAAATCAATCCACAGCACCTCGGCGGTGCCCGCGAAGGCCAAATCTACGCCACCGCCCGCCCGGAAGACGTGGTCATACTAACTAACTAACTAACTAATTTCTGATGAGTATTTCCCGCAGTGGCGCAGAGGCGCAGAGTTCGTTTTCAAAGGCTCCTCCGCGTCTCCGCGCCACTGCGGGATAATTAATCCTCATGCTCAAGAATTCCATCATCGTCCTGCTCATCGCCATCGTCGTTGGCGTGCCGATTGCCTTGCGCAAAGAGCAGGATATCGTGAAAAATCCGGATGCGACGCTGGTCATCATTTCGCCGCACAACGAGGCGATTCGCTACGAGTTCGAGACCGCTTTCCGCAAATGGTATGAGGGGGAAACGGGCAAGGTAGTTGTCATCGACTGGCGTAGCCCGGGCGGCACGAGTGAGATCGTTAAGTACCTCAACGCCGAATACACGAACCAGTTCCGCCTTTATTGGACCAAGGAGCTTGGCCGCCCTTGGAACGACACCGTCGCTGGCGCGTTCGACAATCGCCGAATTGAGCTGCCCGCTGATCCTGCGGACGACGACGAGGCGCAGTCCGCGCGCCGGGCGTTTCTCGATAGCAATGTCGGCGTGGGGATCGATCTCTTTCACGGTGGCGGCTGGTACGACTTCAATGTGAAGGCTCAGCAGGGCCAACTCGTGGCGAGCAACGTATTCGAAAAGCATCCCGGCTGGTTCACCGAGGACATTATTCCGCAGACCTTTTCGGGCGAAGTTTTGTGGGACAACGAGCACCGCTATGTCGGCGCAGTGCTGTCCAGCTTTGGCATTATCTTTAACCGCGATGAACTGCGCTCCGCCGGATTCGAAGGCGAGCCCACGCATTGGCGCGACTTGGCCGACCCAAAGTTTTACGGCAGCGTCGCTGTGGCCGACCCGACCAAGAGCGGCTCGATCACTAAGGCTTTCGAAATGCTCGTGCAGCAGCAGATGCAGGAGCTCGTTGCCGAGGGGATGCCCGAGGAGCAAGCCGTCCCACAAGGCTGGATGAACGGCATGCAACTGATCCAACTGATCAGCGCCAACGCCCGCTATTTCACCGACTCGGCGACCAAGCCCGTGCTCGACGTCTCCGCTGGCGACTGCGCCATCGGCATGGCCATCGATTTCTACGGCCGCTTCCAGGAGCAAAACCTCGTGGACCGCGATGGCGGCGACCGCTTTGGCTTCATCATGCCGCCGGGCGGCTCGTCGATTTCGGCCGACCCAATTGGCCTGCTGCGCGGCGCGCCGAACGAGGAAATCGCCGAAGCCTTTATCGAATACACGCTATCGCCGGATGGGCAAAAGCTCTGGGACTTCAAGGTCGGCGCGCCCGGTGGCCCGATCCAATACGCACTGCGCCGCTCGCCGATCCGCCGCGATCTTTACGAGCCGCAATACGCCGAATACCGCTCCGATCCCACCGTGTTGCCTTACGAGGAGACCGAGGGGTTCGTCTACCAGCCTAGTTGGACCGGGCGACTTTTCAGCGAGCTGCGTTTCGTGGTGCGCGCGGCGTTTATCGACCCCGGTGAGGAGCTCCGTGCTGCGTGGGGCTCGATCCTTCGTGCCCGTGAAGAGGGGCGCACCGCCGATGCCGACGTCGCCTACGCGGTGCTCAGCGATCTCTCCGCGATCGACTTCGAACAGGCCAAAACCACGATCGACGAAAAGCTCGGTGAGGGTGCCCTTGGCCGCCTGGAGCTGCTAACCCAAATTTCCGGCCACTTCCGCGAGCAATACACCCGCGCCCAGCAAATCGCCGAAGGCGGGCAGGGGTAGTCGGCTGAGCTGGAGGGCGGTGCGTCGTCACCGCCGCCACGTAGCATAGGCGTCCCGCCTGTGCCTTACGCAATCAAGAGTTGTAGCGTTTCAGAATCGTTGAATCGGGCACAGGCGGGACGCCTATGCTACGGGTGTTTTCGCAGCCAGCTGTTTTTGGTTCAAAAAGCCCAATGCTATGTTTTCAAAAAGCCCTATGCTTCTTTTCCGAAAAGCCTAGTGCTTCTTTTTCAAAACAACAGTGGCTGTGTTTAGGAAACAACAGTGGCTATGTTGGAGCAACACAGCCTGCTGTGTCGGAGCAACAACAGTAGTGTTGTTTTTGAAAAGCCGCATGTGTCTTTTTAAATGTAGGGCTCGCGCTTGCGCGATGCCGCAATAGGTGGCCCGACAGTAAGGCTTGAGCGACTGCGGCATCGCGCAAGCGCGAGCCCTACGTTTTAAATGAAGACGCGGACGCCCTACCTCTCGCTTACCGCATCAGCCAAACAACAACGCACCCTCGCCGAGGTGCTGTGTCTCCGGCCAATATTTTTCCTGCACCTGTTGGTAGCGGGCGTCGCCCCATTGGCGTTGGGCGATTTTGAGAAACGCGGGTGGGTGCGCGCTGATCTCCTGCTCAATCGGCTTAATCAGCTCGAAGGGCCAGTTCTCGATGTCCAGCAGGCCATTTAAGCAATAGTCGACGGCGAGCTTGGCGGATTTGCCCTCGGCCCCGCGCAGGAATATGCCCACATCGCCACCGGGCCGAAGCCCGGGCGTGAACGGCGCAACCACGATGCCATCGGGAAACATGTAGCTGTCCTGATCGATGCACCAGCGGTGAATCCACTCCAGCGCGCGCTCGGCGTATCGGGTATCGCCGCTCAGGCGATAGGAGAGGCTCAGCGTGCGCTGGCTGAGCTTGTTGAGCAGGTGGGACGCTCTCGTGGTTGGCCTCGGGGTGAATGACACCGTCTTTAACGTAGGTTACATCGCTGCGAAAATCCCGGTAGCCGCCGTTGTCGCCGATGCGGATCGGCGCCTCCACCATGGCCACAGTATCCGCCTCGTGCTGCCAGTGTTTCCACGCTGCTGGCATGATGGTCGGATCTTTGTCAGCGATGCGTTGGCGAATTGATTGGAGGTAGGGCTCGGAGAGGTAGAGATCGGGCATGCGCGGATTGGATGCCGCGTCATTGTGCAAGGCAAACTAAAGCGTTTGGCTGAGGCGCATGATTAATAAGACTAGAGGTGCAGAGCGTTTGGATTGGCTAGCTTGTTCAACATATCCGCAAGCAACTCGGCCCTCCTATCACAACTAGCGTTCCTTAGTAATCTACTAAGTGTTTCAGCGTAGCTTGATGGAGTGATGTTATATCGCTTACGAAATGATGTCGTTTCCATGGCAGCTCGATCTGCCCGATTCATCCATATCATCAACGCGTCGAGGTGCTGACCTCGAGAAGTGTATTCAACGACTAACTCGCTTAGAATATCCATGTCTGCGCATTCGACGACTCCTGTCTCGAGTTTGAGCTCATGAATTCGTTCTAGGAACGGATCGTCCTTTAGCGATTCATGTGGTTCCTTGATACCTTTAACCCACAATAATGACTTTCTCGCCCAATCATTCCGGAAGGATCCTGGTAAAATATGTTCAGCCCAGAAGCTTCCTCCCCAGAATACAAGCGGACAGATTAATGCTAAGCGCAGATGTATTGCGGCTTCACTATGCCTTCTTGACCGACGTAATAAATATCCAAGTCCGAAATGTGCTGCGCCATATTCTGGCAGTAAAGATATTGCCTTTTTATAAAGTGCCTCCGCTTTCTCCAAATCGCCCTCCATCACGTGCATATCAGCCACAGCACAGTTCCTAAATGGCGAATCGATATCGAGTTTGAGGAAGGATTGATGGTCGCTTGAGGCAATGGACGCTATGTCAAAACCTGTAGGGAGATCTATTCCTGCTATATCCATTGCAGTAGCAAATGGGTCCAGCGGCATTTGATCCTCGCTTTGTGCTATTTGGCACCTAGCTGCCGCAAGCATGTCGCCATATTCAGGAATTAGTGCAAATGCATCATGGCTACTGTAAGCAACTATGGGTTCGCTATTTTCTCTACCTATTGGCCAATAGAAACCGTGGTAGTCCCCGTTGCCAGTTCCTGCGAAAGGAATGAAGCCTAACGGGGGAATACTAATGAATACACTCTGCAATCTGATGGCTCCGTGTCTTCGTAGTATCCACCTTCTACACCATAAAAATCGTCGCTATATGTTGATGGCAATTCCATTAGCAATTTTTGTAATGGGTGATAATTGAAATCTATAGATATTAATTAATGGTTATATGTAGATGAATTGCTAGTTTTTAATCGTTTATATCTGTCAAGTCACCTTAGCCCATTACTCCTCCCATTGCTCCACTTCCTCCAGCCAGAGCTTGCTGACGGCGTCGCTGGGCATGCGCCAGTCGCCGCGGGGGGAGAGGGAGACGGTGCCGACTTTGGGGCCGTCGGTGAAGCAACTGCGCTTGAACTGTTGCGAGAAGAAGCGGCGGTAGAATGTCGTTAGCCAGTGCTTGATCGTGACTGTGTCATAAGCGCCGTCGAAGGCGTGCGTGGCCAGGAAGAGGATCTTGCCCGGGCGGTAGCCGAAGCGCACCACGTAGTAGAGGAAGAAATCGTGTAGCTCGTAGGGTCCGACGGTTTCCTCGGTCTTTTGGGCGAGCTGGCCGAGGTCGTCGAGCGGGAGCAGCTCGGGCGTGATCGGGGTCTCGGCGATGTCGTGGAGCAGGGCTTGGGCGACGTCGGCGTAGCGCTCGTCCGCGCACCAGTCGACGATGTAGCGTACGAGGGTCTTGGGCACGCCGATGTTTACGTGATACATCGAAATGTGGTCGCCAGCGTAGGTGCACCAGCCGAGCGCGGCCTCGGAGAGATCCCCCGTGCCGAGGACGAAGCCGCCGACCTGGTTTGCCACGTTCATCAGGATTTGCGTGCGCTCGCGGGCCTGCGTGTTTTCGTAAACGACGTTGTGCTCGGACTCGTCGTGGCCGATGTCGGCAAAGTGCTGTCGGCAGGCGGCGTCGATGGAAATGGTCCGCAGCTCGGCGCCTAGGACTTCGATTAGCTGCGTGGCGTTGTTCTTCGTGCGGTCGGTGGTGCCAAAGCCGGGCATGGTGATCGCGACGATGCCGGCGCGGTCGAGGCCCAGTTTGTCAAAGGCTTCCACGGCCACGAGCAGGGCGAGGGTGGAGTCGAGCCCGCCGGAGATGCCGACCACGATCTTTTGCGTGCCGGTGTGGCGCAGGCGCTTGGCGAGGCCGGTGGCTTGGATGGCGAAGATTTCACGGCAACGCTCGGCACGGCGCGTGGGGTCGCTCGGCACAAAGGGCTGGCGCTTCACGTCGCGCTGGAGCGGCAGGGCGGGGGAGGCGTCGCCCAGGCTCGCGCGGATGACGCGGAATTCGTTGGCCACGATCGACTCGGAGAAACTGCTGTTGCGCAGGCGGTCCTGGTTGAGGTGGTCCAAGTCGATATCCGCCACCAAGCTTTGCGTGGCAAAGTGAAAACGCTCGCTCTCGGCGAGCAGGCGGCCGCTCTCGGCGATCATGCAGTGGCCGGAGTAGACCAGGTCCGTGCTGGACTCGCCCGGGCCGGCACCGGCGTAGAGGTAGGCGCTGTAGGTGCGGGCGGATTGCTGGGTGACGAGGGCGCGGCGATAGTCGGCCTTGCCCAACAGCTCATCGCTGGCGGATGGGTTGACGATCACGTTGGCCCCGGCGAGGGCCAGCTTGCCACTGGGCGGCTGGACGGTCCACAGGTCTTCGCAGATTTCCACGCCGACGATGCAGGGCGACTCACCGCCGAGATCGAAGAGCAGGTCTGCGCCAAAGGGCACCTCGTCGCCATCGATTTCCACGACGTCGGCCAGCGTTTCGTTGGCCGAGGCGAACCAGCGTTGCTCGTAAAATTCGGTGTAATTTGGCAGGTGCGTCTTGGGCACGAGGCCGAGGATTTCACCGCCGCCGATGACTGCAGCCACATTGTAAAGGCGGTTCTGCGACTCCAGCGGCAGGCCGACGACGATGGCCGTGGGCAGCTTGACGCTCGCGGCGCGCAGCGTGGCCAGGGCCTCCAGCGCGGCGCGGCGAAGGGTGGCGTCGAGAAACAGGTCGGCGCAGGTGTACCCCGTCAGGCATAGCTCGGGGAAGACGGCCAGGCGCGCGCCCTGGGCGGCGAATTCTTGCCAGGCAGCCACGATGGCCCCGACGTTAAAGGCGACATCGGCCACGCGAAGCTCGGGCGAGGCCGTGGCGACGCGGGCAAATCCATGCTTTCCTAGTTTATCAGGCACTGTTATAGCTGGCTGGAAATATTTTGATGAAGTTACTGAAAAAAACGGGAAATCCGGTGTTTGTCCATAGTCTGTGGCGGTGTTCGAACACTTATTTCCTGGAAAAATTCAAGGGGAGTGACAGCGCATTAGTATTCACGGAACCCTTTAATGATCAACTATCTATTGTGGGTGCCAATTCGGGTGGTTTGAGCCCGGAACTGGCCGTTTATGCTGACCTGATCGGCCCGCGCGGCAAAACCGGCGATTGCGGCGTGGCCAATTATGACATCCGCTTCGCGCTCAATTACTGGTTCGACGGGAAGGACCACGGCCAACTGCATTACTTGCAGGGGCTGCTGGATCTCGCCCGGGAGCGAGACAAAGAGCCGGTGCTGGGCTTCACCCGGTCGCTCGGGCGTCTCTCGCATCTGCGCGAGTTGGGCGGGTTTCATATCGTGCTGATTCGTGATCCCTTCGATGTGTTTTGGTCGAACTACCAGCAGTTGCGCGATGCCGACACGGCTTATTTTACGATGCAATATGTGATGCTGGCCACGCTCAGCCGGACGGTTCCAGCCCTGGAAGCGCTCGCGCTGAAGCACCATCTGCCTAAGCTGAAAATCAAGGGCGCGCACGAGAGCTTTACCGAGGCGTATAATCAGATCAGCCGGAATTTCGCGGACAATCTCGACCTGCTGCGTGAGTCGTTTATCCTGGTCTATCTGTTGTCCTACGGCGCGGCGATGCAGCACACGGACCTGGTGGTCTCGATGGATCGACTCTCGCGTGACCACTTATATCAAGAGCGTATTAGCGGCCTGATCGCAGACCGCACCGGCTACGAACTGGACTTCACCGACTGCGCCTGCCCACAACACGACGCCCCGAAAGAACGCGCCGAGTTCTACGAAACTTTCCGCGCCGAGCAATGCACGCTAGAGGACTCGACGCACCCTGGTTGGGTCCACGGCGGTCGACTAGTGGACTCGTTTTTGGTGTGAAGGGTGGAGGTGAAACTCGTTTGATGGGTTTGGAGTGCGCCAGCCCTCTGGCGCTTTGGCATTTTCAATGAAGCCAGATCAACTGAAATATAGCCAAAATACGCTCGTATAGCTTTTTATTCGTAAGCACAAAATTCTAAAGCGCCAGAGGGCTGGCGCACTCCAAACTTAGCAGACTCTTCTCGAAGAGTTACGGGACAAACTTCACGTCAGCTTTTCCTTGGCCTCTGGGCGGTCATCCGTGAGACTGCTTGGCTGAATGATCTCCTTCCGTGAAAACGCCGAGGCGCCGGACGCCGCTCAATACGCCAAAGCATTGGTTGCGGCGAGTGACAACGTCTTTGCTGAGACGGGGTGGCTGGCGGATAACCTTGGCTTGGAGCACCGGCCACAGCAGGAGGCGATGGCGCAGGCGGTGATCCGCAATTTCGTCAGCGACCGCCCACTGCTGTTCGAGGCGGGGACGGGCGTGGGCAAGTCGATGGCTTACCTGGTGCCAGGGATTATGCGGGCGGTGATTGCGCGACGGCCGTTTCTGGTGTCCACCCATACCATTGCGCTGCAGCAGCAGTTGCTCAACAGCGATATCCCCTTGGTGCGCATGCTGTTCCAAAAGACGCCCGAGCTGGCGGATTACCGGAATTTTAAGGCCACGCTCCTCGTCGGACGGGGCAATTACCTGTGCGGCTACCGGCTTTCGCGGGCCATTGCGACCAAGAGTGACCTCTTTGGCGGGCCGCAGGTGGAGGACCTGCAGCGCATTGCGGAGTGGTCGACGCTCACCAAGGAAGGCCTGCGCGACGAGCTCTCGCCGGCCCCGGATTCCGAGGTTTGGGAGTGGGTCAATGCCGACTCTTCCTCGTGTAACAAGAAGAACTGCACGCCGGAGACCTGCTTTTACCGGAGGGCGCTGAAGGCCCGCCAAGAGTCGCACTTGGTCGTGATGAACCACAGCCTGCTGTTCAGCCTGATCGCGGCGGGGCTGGCCCCAGGCAACAGCGCGGGAGTGCTTTACCCGGAGGACTATCTGGTGCTCGACGAGGCGCACACCGTGCCCGGCATTGCGACGGATCACTACGGGCTCGGCATCAGTAGTTACGGCGTCGACCGCGCGCTTAAGCTGCTCTACAACCCTAGCCGCAAGAAGGGCAAGGGGCTGCTGGCCAAGGTCGGCTCGACGCAGGATCATCGCGCGGTGACCGAGGCACTCGCCGCCAGTGAAGGCTTTTTCAATGACCTCCGCTCCCGCCTGCTCAGGCGGCAGGACATCGTGCGCCTGCACGAGGAAGACTGGGCCGTGCCCGTGTTGCACCGTCCATTGGGCCGGGTGGTGGACCGCCTGGGCATCTTGCGGACGAACGTCAAAGACGATCATTTAAAGGACGAACTGGGCGACCACCGCCGCCGCCTGCATGAGATGTTGACCGGCCTTCAGCACGCGCTGGAGCTCAAGCACCGCGAGCACCACGTGTATTGGTTGGAGCTGGCGGGACGGAAGAAAAGCATCGTGCAGATACGCTCGGCGCCGCTGGATGTCGCCGAGGCGTTGCGCAAGACGTTGTTTGACCGCGGCACCTCGGTGTTGATGACCAGCGCCACCCTCGCCAGCGGCGGCGACATGAGCCCGTTCGCGCGGCGGGCCGGGGCCGAGGGGGAGGATTTTGCCGTGGAAAGCTCGCCCTTTGATTTCGAGAACAACCTGGATATTTTCATCGCAGAAGACGCCCCTCAGCCGACGCGGGGGCAGGGGCAGCTGGACCGGAAATTCATGACGGAGAACATCGCCGCCTGCGCGCACTCCATGGCGGGTGGGGTGCTGGCGCTGTTTACTAGCTATGCCGACTTGAAGGCTGTGGGCGATCAGCTCGCGCCCTTGCTGCATCGCTCGGACCGCCAACTGCTCATGCAAGGGCAGGGCATGTCGCGTGCCGAGTTGAAGGAGCGTTTCATGGAGGACGGTAACGCGGTGCTGCTGGGCACGGAAAGCTTTTGGACAGGATTCGATGCGCCAGGGCCGGCCTTAACGCAGGTAATTATCACGCGCCTGCCGTTTGATGTGCCCACGCACCCGGTGCTTGAAGCGCGCTCGGAGTGGATTCAGCAGCGTGGCGGCAATCCGTTTGCCGAAATGACCTTACCCGATGCGATCATGCGTTTTCGGCAAGGCGTGGGCCGCCTGTTGCGAAAAAAGACGGACCATGGGCGCTTGGTGATACTTGATAGTCGGATATTACATAAGGAATATGGCCGCTACTTCCTGGGGGCCTTGCCTAAGCGTGACTATAAGCGATACACTCGGCAAACCCGCGATCAACTGCTGGGTATCGCGTAAGTTATTAATGAAATTTCCTCAATTCCTGTATTCGAAACTTCAGCGGCTTTACATTCCGACGATAATGGTCTAGAAGATTGATTTTAAACACATTGTGCGTCCACTGCTGCTCGTGTTTTAACTATGTCTACATCTGTATCCAGCTTTTCTATTCGTGCGTTTGGGCAAACCGATCAGGGGCTCATGCGTAGCGAGAATGAAGACAGTTATTTTGTTTCCGAGCCGCACCAGTTGTTCGCTGTAGCCGATGGCTTGGGCGGACTGCCTGAAGGATCGGTCGCCTCCGGCCTCGCAACAGAAGTCATCAATGAATACCTTGCCGGGCTTGCGCCGGGCGATGCCGTTGATTTCGGCAGCATGTTTGAGCGCGTGAACTTACGCGTGTTTGAAAAGGGCCGCTCAATCAGCGCCGATATGGGTATTGGCACGACTTTGACCGTTGCTCAGTTCCGTCAGGACCGCTTTCACATCGGTCATGTGGGTGACACCGGTCTGGTGGTATTCGGCAAAGACTCCTGGCGCCAAGTCACAAGGGACCATACCATGGCCCAGGATATGCTCGACCGTTTGCGCCCTGGGGAGCACGCCTATATCCCCGAATATTTCTCGCATACGCTCACGCGCTGTATTGGCCAACTGGCGAGTATCAAGGTGGATACCTACGAGGACATTATTGTTCCCGGTGAGCGCGCACTCTTGTTTTCCGATGGAGTCACCAAGACCATGGAAATGGACGAGATTCACGAAAAGATTCTCGCAACCGATTCGCCGAAAGACCTCGTGAACGAGATCATCGAAACGGCGAACTATCGCGGCGGCCCGGACAACGTGACGGCGATCGCGGTGTATTTTGACGAGTAGTTGGTCGTAGCACGGGCGTCCCGCCTGTGCCTAATGCGACGATTTCTACACGATATAAATGATTAAATGAGGCACAGGCGAGACGCCCGTGCTTCATAAAAAAGGCGACCCCGCTGGAGCCGCCTTTCAAATTGAACGAGTCGCTGAAGCTTAGGACTCGGGGTTGATGTCGATCATCTCGACTTCGAAGATCAGGGTGCCGTTCGGCGGGATCTGGCTGCCGCGTGGCGGGTTCGGGCCGTAGCCGAGGTTGCCCGGGATGTAGAGCTTTACCTTGCCACCGGGGCCAACGAGCTGGACACCTTCGCCGAAGCCCTTGACGACGCCACCAACCGGGAAGGTTGCGGGTTCGCCGCGCTTGTAGGAGCTGTCGAACTCTGTGCCGTCGATCAGGGAGCCCTTGTAGTTAACCTTTACGGAATCATCCGCGCCGGCGCGCTCAGCGTCGCCTTCTTCAATGATTTCATAGTAGAGGCCGGTTGGGCTCTGCTTCACATTGGGATTGGCGGCCAGTTCTTCAAAGAACTTCTTGGTTTCGCCCTCCTGAATGGTGTTGAAACGCTGCTGCAGGTATTGCTGCACCTGCATGGCTGCTGTTTGCTTGTCTTCTGGTCCGTCTTGACCGTCGAGCGCTTGCTTGACGCCTTTCATGAACGCTTCCTTCTCGGCATCGTTGAATTCGAGTTTTTGCGTGCTTTCGGCAACGAACCAGCCGAAGTTTTCTATCGTAGTCATATTTTGGGCGCTACCAGCGTCCTCTGCCATCGATACGAGGGGCAAAGATAGCAAGGCGGCGGCTGCGAGGGGACGTAGGTGCTTTAGTATCATAAGCGGGCGATATTTGTTATTGCGGCGGGGAGGTCAATGGAATTCCCAGCCTCTATTTCGGGTTACTTTCAGGGTAAGAGAGGTCAGTGGCTGTTTTGTTCCCGGGAAATTTTACCTTACCAGGTCGAGCATTGCTTCATAATTGAGGTCGCTGAGGCGGTGAACTTGCATGTGCGCGGCTCCGAGGTCCTCAATCGGGTGCGTGGTGGCGACGGCGACGACCTTCATGCCGCCGTTAATGCCGGCCTCGATTCCGTAGTGGGCGTCTTCAAACACCAGACAACGGTTGGGCTCACGGACGATCTTCTTGGCACCAAGCAGGAAGACCTCGGGGTCGGGCTTGCCGTGCGTAACATCTTCCGCCGAAACGATGTCCTTGAAAAACTCGCGAATGCCAAGCACGTCGATGATGGTTTCCACGTTAATGCGGGGCGTGGAGGTGCCGACCACGCAGGGGATTTCGCGGCTGTGCAAGAACTGAAGCAGCTCCTTGATGCCGGGCAGAGCGTCGATGCCATCGCGTTTGATGATCTCGCGATAGAGCTCCTCTTTACGGTAGCTGAGCTCTTCGATCTCGACCGTGTTCTGCGTCCAGTTGAGCAGATTCGGGATGATAAATTGATTTTTCCGGCCAAAGCCTTTCTTAAAATGGTCGGCGGGCAGCGGGAGGTTTTTCTCCTCTGCCAGTAGCTCCCAACTGCGTTCGTGTGCGGCGGAGGAGTCGATGACGACGCCGTCCCAGTCAAAAATAGCTCCGATTTCCATGCCGCAATGGGGTAGCGTTAATGCGGCGCGGCGGCTAGATAAAAATCACGCTCTGCCTGATTGGTTTTTAAATAATGCGCCAAATGGCTTGTGCCTAGGGGGGCGGAGCAGTCGCATTTACGCCGACTCAAACCGGCCATTGTGCAAATTCAGGCCGCGATCTGTGCGCTTGGCGAAGTCTGGGTTGTGGGTGACGAGAATGAGACTGGTCTTTTCCTCGGCGCACAGGTTGAGCAGCAGGTCCATAATTTGCTCGCCGGTGCGTTCGTCGAGGTTGCCCGTGGGCTCGTCGGCGAGGATGAGCGGCGGCTGATTCATCAGGGCGCGGGCGACGGCCACGCGTTGCTTTTCGCCGCCGGAAAGCTTGGACGGTATTTGTTTGGCACGTTCGGACAGCCCGACACGGTTGAGCAGATCGGCGGCGCGTTCGCGGTCTTCGCGGCGGACTTTGCCAAGCAGTCGGCGGGCCAGGAGGACATTCTCCAGCGCATTGAGCTCGGGCATCAAATAGTAGGCCTGAAAAACAAAACCCATGAACGTCGCGCGCTTGCGGGCGCGCCAGTTTGGGGACTTGTCCAGCACGCTTTCGCCACCCCAGTAAAGTTCGCCGCTGTCGGGTTTTTCCAATACCGAGAGCAGGTAGAGCAGGGTAGTCTTGCCCGCGCCGGATTCGCCGCGAATCGAGAGGCTCTCGCCATAAGCGAGCAATACGTTGGCTTCGTCGAGCACCTGGATGGGCCGGGTGGGCGTTTGGAAGGTTTTGCTGAGCCCGCGAGCTTCGAGTATGGCGCTTTGCTGGGTCATAAATTACTCAGCCCGAATGGCTTCCGATGGGTTCATATTGGCGGCGCGCCACGCGGGATAGAGCCCGGCCAGTGCACCCACGAGCAGGCAGAAAATGTAAATGAGGACGAAGTCGCTGATTTGATAGGCGATCGGCAAGTCCATGATGGGCAAAGGGTAATGCTCCTGAAAGGCGTCGCTTTGGCCGGTTGTGTAAAGCATCAGCTTGATGATGAAGCTGCGGACGTTGATGAGCAGAAATGCCATCACGGTACCCACGATGCAGCCCATCATGCTAACCAGCATACCGTCCAAGCAGAAAATGGCCGCTAGCTGGCGCGAGCGTCCTCCCATGGCGTGCAGCAGGCCAATTTCGCGTGTCTTTTGCAGCGCGGTTACGATCAAAATCGCGCTAATGCAGAAGCCCGCGATGATCAGGATCACGAACAGCAAAAACAGCATGATCGTCTTTTCAAACTGGAGCAAAAAGAGCAGGTTTTCATTAGCCTCCATCCAACTGAGTGACTGGTAATCACCGCCGAGGTGCTGCTGCAACTTGTGGGTGAAATCGTGGACACTGTCCGGGTCGTCAATCAGTAGCATGACGCCGTGAATACCGTCACCCAGACCGTAAAGTTCCTGCATTGTGCGGCGGGTGACGACGATGGTGTTGTTATCCACCTCGTTAAAGCCGGACTCGAAAATCGCGCACACTTCGAGCTCCATGGGCAGCGGGATCTCGTCGCGCTTGAGCTGCTGGAGCATGAGGGGCGAGTAGAGGTTGACCAAGTCGCCCACGCCAACCTGAAGCTGGCGGGCGATGCCCATACTGATAATGATTTTCTGGTCGTTAAATTTATCGATGCTGCCCTGCAGAATGTAGTCCTCCAGCGGCACCACCTGGTCTTCTTCCCATGGGTTGAGGCCGGTGATTTTCGGGAAGGCCGGGCGATTGCCGAACTGCATCATCAGCATGCCATTCGTGTAGGGTGTGGCGGCCTTGACACCTGGGTAGGCGCGCAGATCGTCGAGCAGCTCCTCGTAGTCGTAAATAATGCTGCCGGTGAAGACGTGGGCGTGACCGAATGTCTCGGAAACCTTGCCGCGAATGCGCTCACCGAGGCCGTTCATGATGCTGGCGAACACGATCAGGATCGCCACGCCCAGCGCGACGCCCGTGATGCTTATCCACGCGAAAAACGATGCCGCCCGACCAGTCGGAAACAGTTGTTTGAACGCGAGATACAGATACCAGGGCATGCCAAAAACAAGCAGTGAGAAGACGAACCGCCGCCGATGCAAGCCAGCGTGACGCGAAAGCGGAAACTTTTTCCGGCGGGCGAGCGCTACTGGCGATTGTAAAGGAATCGGTAAAGGAAGAGGGCAATCGCGATGGAATTGCCCAAAGTGTGATATTTTGCTAGGCTCATTGGCTTTTTAATCCCGCAACTATGTCTGCTCCAATGCTACCGATCCGTGCCAGCGTGCTGGCCTTTCTCATGAGTGGCGCATCTGCGCTGGCGGCTTTTACCACGGAAATCGTGTTCTTCGACATGCCGCAAAATCTTCTGCGACAAGTCATCCCCGCGCCTTCGGCGCAGCTCGCGGCGCTGCCGGGCTATCCCAACAATCCGAACCAACTGACCCTCGCCGCGCAAATTTACGTGCCGGATGTTAACATCCACGGCAACGGGCCGTTCCCGGCGGTTATTTTTTTACACGGTTCGGGCGGCAACTGGTCCAATGACCTGATTGCCAATGGACCGCTCTCGCACCTGGAGCAGTGGGGCGAAATGCTGGCCGATCTGGGTTTCGTCGCGCTGTTGGTGGACAGCTACAATCCGCGCGGCATCGACGGTAACTTCGGCAGTCGCCGGCCCAGCTACGACCCGCTCGTCGACGACGATCTGTGCTCGCCCAACTACGAGCGCCCCAAAGACGTGGTGGCGGCCTTGACCTATCTGGCCGGGCGAGGCGATATCGACACGGAAAATATTGGTCTGATCGGCTTTTCACACGGGGCGCAAACCGGGATGAACGCGGTGCTCGATGCGTCGGTCGATCTGGGAACTTATGAGGTTAGCTACGTTGACTTGGTGGCGGTTAAAAATACAAATCCGGTTCAGTACGTCGAAGAGACGGTGATGAAGGAAGTCGACAGCCCGGTGCGCATACCGGACAATCTGCCGTTCCCGAAGTTTGGCGCGTTCTACTATGGTGGCGGCTCACACTACCGCTACCATGGTCAGGCTAGCTCAATTGCGGCGGGCCGTTACATGCTCGACCGCCGGATGCAGGTGCTGGTGTTTCACGGCACCGAGGATAGCCTCATGGGCATTGCCAACCCCAACGTGACGCCGATGACGGGCACGCTTTATCCGATGAAGCAGCTGCTGTCATCCAGTCTGCAAGCGCAGGCTGAAGGCGTCGATGATCCGCTGAAGCATCACTTTATTTTCGATTTGGCCGAGCACTCCTTCGACTTGGCGACGCTTGCCGCGGAGGTCGACTGGAACACCATCAACGAAGACGCCGACCAGAAAGCGAAGCGCCTGGCCCGCGTTGAGGTGCTCAAATGGTTGGAGTATTGCCTGCGCCCGGGACCAGCAGTTAGCATGGCACCACAGCCGTCGCCCGGCATGGTGGATTTAACGACAAACACCAACGCCAGCCTGCACTACCAGTGGCATTACAGCGATGATCTTTCAGCCTGGTTCCCGCTCGGGTCTGACTTCGATGGCGACGGCAACACCAGCATCACCGAAACCACGCTGGGCGGCAATGATACGCGTTTCTTTTACCTCGACTACCAGCCGATCGAGCCGCCGTTTGACGACCCGGACAATGCCGGTTTCTTCCGTGATTACAGCGATTTCAGCTATTAATAAGGGTAGGGCGGTGGATGGCGTAGGTCGGTCTCTTTAGAGGCCGACAGGTCGATTCTCGCCGAAATGCGGATGGCTAAAGCCAACCGCGCACGCCATTCCGGCGTGGCGGCTTGTCCCGCTAAGCGGGACTGCGCCCTACCTTTGGGAAACTGCGGTTGGCTACTCCCGCTCACTTAGGTAATCCAGGCGCAGCGAAACGAGGAGCATCCCCAGGACACACATACCAAACCAGCGGTAAGACTCGGGCAGCCCGGTGTAATAACCCACGGTAAATACGATGCACAACGCTGTGATGAGACCTGCGCCAATCCAGCCTTCGCGGCGGCTCTTGTCGTTGCGCAGTTGGTGAATCTCGGTCATCACGCTGGCACCGACGGAGCCCAATAGCATGTGCAGGATGAAGAACAACGAGCCCGTGAAAAACCGCGCCGCGGCGGCTGCAATGATGAGCAACAGGAACGGGGCCGACCAGGCGACGCCGCGTTTTTCCATGTCGTTCAGGGCGACTCTCGTGGTTGGGTCGGAGTAGATGACCAGGTTGAATATCGCGTCTTTGGCCAGCAGCAGAATAAGAAACAGCGTGATGGTGTAGTCGACTATGATATAGACTGCGGCCGAGCGAAACACCATACCGATCCACAATGGGATATCATCCCGCAGGAATAAAAAGCCGCCCATGACCCCCAGTTGCCACATGGTTGGCAGCTTCGTGTACCAGAGCAAAAAGCCAAAAAGGACACGGTAAACCACGCTGCGCGCCTTAAACGTTTCCAACAGACCGAGGCGAGCGCTTTCGTTGGTGGGATCGATGCGCAGGGCTTCGGCAAAGTGGGTGCGGGCGCGGTCGTAGGAGCCGCCCAGCAGGCAATTCCAGCCTTGGGTCATGTGGGCACCATCGTCGTCCGCCGCGTCGGCAAAGACGAGGTTCATGTCTTCCTCAGCCGCTTCGGCTTTGTTCATGCGGGCGAGGATGGCGGCGCGCAGTTGCAGGGCGTCGGTGCTTTCCGGATCCAGGGCGAGCGCGCGATTGGCGGCCTCAAGCGCTTTGGGGCGCTTGCCCTGCTTGAGCAGGATGTAGCCCATCAGGATGAGGTAGTGCTCGTCGTCGGGATCGATCTCGATGGCGGTTTCCAGCTCCTTGAGCGCGGCGCGGTGCTTGCCCATGTGGAAGAGGATCTCGGCATGAATGTAATGCGCATCGCCGTTCATCGCGTCGAGATCCAGACCAGCTTTGATGACATCGAGCGCCTCGCGGTAGCGCGACTGATTCGTCAACGTGCGGGCCAGCCAGAAAAAGGCATTGGCTTCGTTTGGCTCTTTGGTGATCCAGTCGCGGGCAATCTCCTCCGCTTCCTTACTCCGTCCCATTTGCAGTAGCTGCATGATGCGCACAAAATGCATGGACAAGGGAATGCATGACCGCCGTGCTTTTGGCGATTATTTATTACGGCATACTTCGATTGCACTCATTCCTTCTGCTGCTTTTCAAGCAGCTTGTTGATCGTATCAGGGTGCAGATCACTGCCGCGTAAGGTTTCTTCCGCGGCGACCGGGTCCGACTTATACAACTGCGCGTAAATATCCACTGCCGCTTTGTATTGCTGTCCGGTGTCGCTCAGCTCGGCGGTCCATTCAAGGGCGGTGGCGGGGTCGGAATTTTTTAAAGAATTCACCAACTGGACGACGCCGGTTTCGCGGACTTCGCCTTCGGGCAGCCCGGCGATCCACTCGGAGGCTTCGTAGCTGTTGTGCTCCAGCCATTGGCGGCTCACGGATTCCACGGCTTTGACCTGCTGGCTCTCGTCTTCAATGGAGAGGGCCCAGGCACCGGCCTCTGCCGGGTTTTGCCGGGTCCAGTTCCCGGCGATTTGCTTGGTCAGGTGGTCCATATCGCCATCCTCGCCCTTGGTGGTCAGGTAGTTGGCGACGGCGGCGGGATCGTTTTCCGCCCATTGCCAAAGGGTCTGCTTGCGCGCTTCGCTTTGTTCGCCTTCTTCGAGGCTCTTGGCCCAACTGAGGGCATCGTAGGGGTCCTGCTCGGCGAGGCCTTTGGCGATCTCGTTGATCATCTGGCTGCGCTGCGCGCCGGTTTCCATCGTGAGCACGTAGGCCTTGGCCTCGTTGGGGCGGTTTTTGGCAAACTCCGTCATCGTGCGGTTGAGGCTGGAGTTGCGCGCGTTGTCCTCTGGGAGACTCATCAGCCACTCCACGGCACTTTGCGGGTCGGTTCGCCGCCAGACGCCGGCAACGTTGCGCAAGGAATTCTCGTAGGCGTTGCCAAAGGGAAGAGTCTCAACGAATGCCGCTGCCGCAACGGGATCACTGTCCGCAAGGTTGAGGACGATGTTTCCGGTCAGCCGGTCTTTCATGCTGCCATCGGTGTTGACCAGCACCCACTCGAGCGCACGTTGGGGGTTTTGTTGACCAAAATTCCAGGACACCGATTCGAGCATCTTGTTGCGATCGGGGCCGCTGGGGACGGATTCCAAATAGGTCAGCGCGCCCTCGAAATCATCGCTCATCCAGACCCGCATCACGGTGGAGATGGCTGATTCGCGTTCGCTGGCGACCATGAGGTTCATGGCTTGGTCGGCGGCCTGTTGTTTGTCAGATCGGGCGAGTGCGCCGAAATAGCTGGAGATTGCCATCGAACGATTGGCACCGGGGTCCAGGACATTAATCGCGGCCCAGGCACCTGCGGGATCGGTGGTCGCCCATTTGCCGAATAATGCGTGGTAGGCCTGGTGCCCGCCGAGGTCCGGGTTTTGCTGGAGGGCCTGATAGGCGCGGGCCGGGTCTTTGGAAGCCATAGCACCTATCACCGCGCCAAACGCGCCCTGCTTTTCGCGGTAGTTGTCGATGGCGTATACGGCCTCCAGCGCGCCTTCGGGATCGGTAGAGCCCCAGGCGGAAAACAGCGCTGCCGCGTACATGCCGCGCTGCATTGGGTTTTGCGCCGACTGGTAGTAGGCGTAGGCAGAGTCGGAATCGCTCTCCACCCAGGCCGAGAAAATGAAAAACGGTGCCGCAAAATCACCAATCCCGGTCGGTGGCGACTGGCCTAGCTCTTCTAACGCTCGCTGAAGCTCGGCACTGCTCATGGCCTGCGCGGCTTGCAGGCTTTTGATCATGTTGTTCGCCGTTGGGCTGAGCTTCAATACGTCGAATGCTGCGATCTTATCGCTGTAGTCGAGACTGCGCAATTGCTCCACGACCGCTTCGTTGGCGGCTTCGACTTCGGCGGGTGTTTGCCAGTCCTGATTGGCAACGTTGGTCTCGTGGGCTGCTGCCTGCGTTTCGACTGCGGCAACAGATTCCGGCGCGGCTGAGCCTGAAAAAAGAAAATACCCGGCCGCCCCGCCCAGAAGAAGGCCAAGAATGAAGATGGGGGCAGCTTTCATGGTGGGGGAAAGATTAATCGCTAAAGCGTGTGGGTCGGTAGTTGGGAGACCAGATTTTGTAGCCAGGAATGGTAATTTCGCCGCCTTCAGCTTGAATGGTTTCTTCGATTTGAATTTGGCGCTGCTTGATGGAGGCCGACTGTGCTTCGAGGGCTTCGGTCTTCTGGGCGAGCATCTCGATTTCGGCGTTGCGCTTTTCCATCTCGGCTTGGCGTCGCTCCATCTCGCGCAGCAGCGCCTGCGTGGCTTGTGAATCCTGCTCAGCCTCAGCAGCGCGCTTGGCCAACTGCGCTTCCTCGGTTTTCATTTTCTCGCGTTCGGCTTGAAGGCGCTCCATCTTAATGCGCATGTTTTCGGCGGCGCGCTCGGCGTTTTCGCGGGCACGCTCTTCGCGAGCCAGTCGCTCGTTTAGCTCGTCAATGCGGGCCTTGCGCTCGGCGTCGATCCGGGCGTTGGCCAGCTCAGCCAGGCGCGCGGCTTCTTCAGCCTTGGCGCGCTCTTCCAAAACGCGTTGTTCGGCGGCGGCGAGCTCTTCCGCAGAGGCTTGGGTCGGTAACACCTCGGTCGCGACAACGGTTTCACTCTCCGTTTCCACTGGTGCCTGTTCTTGGGCACCATAACCGATTATCAACCAAGCTGCAAACGCCGCCAGGAAGGCGACGCCCATGAAAATGACAGCATTTTTCATGGGGCGATTGTCCCTACTGTTCGATAAACCGCAATGAGATTTCTTGGCATCCTGCGAATGGTTTATGCGTCGTTTTCCGCGCTGTCGGCCAGCTCCTGCGGTCTGAAAAAATAGTAAACGGTGATCAGCGCCATCAACATGGCAGGGTAAAGCGCTGCCACGAGCACCAGGCTGCCAGCAATGCCGATGGCCACGCCGGTCCACACCCCAATGACATCTGCCACCACGAGAAAGCAAATCGGGATCAGCACGATGATGATCGCCGCGACATACCCAATGGAGGTCGTGCCGAGGTAGAAGCCGTCTTCCTTGCCCAGGCTGAGGCCACAGTGTGGGCAGGCGTCTTTGAGTAAAAACCAATTGCGGAACAGGCCGCGCTGGCCGCACTTGGGGCAGCTGCCCGTCAGGCCACGGGAGAGGATTTCACCGGAGGAGGGGGGCTGGGGCATCACTTAGTAACTATTCAGGTCGCGCATTAGTTTGCTGGTTACCAAACGGTCCGTTTCCTCGTTCCAATCGTCGGCGTATTCCAGTGCGTAAATTTTCTCGGGCAGTTGCGGATTCCAGTTGCTGCGAATGCGGGTCAGCACGGTGGTGGAGCCAGTCTGAAAGTCGATCAGTTGTAGCTGCCTGGTGCGGGATTTCGTCTCGCCCTGGAAGTCAAAGTGCTCGTTGCTGAGCAGGTCCACGCAGTATATGAGCTGGCCGCTGTAGTCGTAAAACTCAATGCTCAGCGGCTGCTCGTCGGACTTGCGGATCAGCATGCGGCGGTGGTCATAGCCCGTGGCATCGCGCATGTCGCGCTCCCGGTAGCGGCCCACGATCACATCGACATCGTAGCCGCGGTAGTTGGCTGATTTTACGTTTTCGTAGATCCACGGATTGTGGTCGTCGTCGTAGATGCCTTCCAGATACCAGTCTGTGTCGCCCAACTTTTTGCGAACTTCACTTAGCTCAACCGGGCCGCCCTCGTCAGTATTGTGGTCATACATTTCGAGCTTGGGCCGTTGGTTGGGCTCTTGTCGGCTGAGCAGGGTGACGCCCTTGTTGTCGTCGTCGGGCAGGAGGCGGAAGACGCCGTTTATCTTGTCATCCTTGTAGCGAAAAATGATCAACATCTGGCCCTCAAATACGTCGCCATCATTGGTAATGCGCACGTAGCGATACAACTCGGCATACTCCTGAATGGTAAAGTGCCCCTCGGCGCGCTGGATAATGTCTTTGGCGCGTTCTTCGGGGGAAACCGTGCGAAAGCCGAGCAGTGCCAGGCTGGCAAGCAGAATGATGGACAGGCGTGTTTTCATAACAGCAGTTGATTAAGCAATCGTCCTGCCATTTATTAGAAAAGGCTTCACTTGGTCAAGCAACCGCTTAGGTGCCGTGCCCTCGATGTGGACCCCCTCATCGGTGACTTCCTTACTCGTGATGGCACCAGCCTCGTGCAACTGATTGATGAGGTCGTAGCGGTCGTGCGGGATCAGTAGCTCGACGGGCTCGCCCCATTCGCCAATGCACTCCTGGCACTTGTCGAGCAGTTTGTCCAAGCCATAGCCGGTCTTGACGCTGATAAACAACGCATCCGGGTAATCATGGCGCAGCATCGTTAGCTGCATGGGGTCTTCAATCTTGTCCACCTTGTTGAAGACGGTGATGATCGTCTTTTCGTCGGCCTTGAGCTCTTTGAGGACGTTCATTGTGGTGGCGTAATGGTGCTCCACATCTGGGCTGGAGGCGTCGAGCACGTGAATCAAGAACGTCGCCACGACGGCTTCTTCCAGCGTCGCCTTAAAGGCCTCGACAAGGCGGTGAGGCAGGCGGCGGATAAAGCCCACCGTGTCCGTCATGAGCAAGGCCTGTCCACTGGGTAATTCGGCGCGGCGGGTGGTCGGATCGAGTGTGGCAAAGAGTTTGTCCGCCGCGAGCACCTCGGACTGCGTGACGCGGTTGAGCAGGCTGCTCTTGCCCGCATTGGTGTAGCCAACGATCGAGGCCGTGGGCAAGGGGACACGCTGGCGTTTTTTGCGCTGCACCTCGCGGTGTTGGAGGACCTCGGTCAGCTCCTTCTTCAACCGCGAAATGCGGGTGCGGATCATGCGTTGGTCCATTTCGAGCTGGGTTTCACCGGCGTCACGCTGGACGGCACCACCGCCGCGCTGACGGTCCAGGTGGCTCCACGCGCGCTTCATCCGCGGCAGCTCGTACTCCAGCCGCGCCAGCTCGACTTGGAGTGACGCCTCCTTGGTCTGCGCGCGGCTGTTAAAGATATCTAAAATGATCTCCTGCCGGTCGATGACGAGTATCTTCCCGCCGAGCTCCTTCTCCCAGTTGCGCTGCTGACCAGCCGAGAGCGGTTCATCGAAAATCAGCGAATCGCAGCCGTGATTCTTAATCTCCTCGGCGATCTCACGGACTTTTCCCGTGCCGAGCAAAAAGGCCGCATTGGCCTCCCGAATTTTAACGACCTGCTTCACGCCGACACCTATGCCTAAATTGCTGACCAACTCTTCCAGCTCATCGAGCAGTGTCTCGGCTTCCCCTTCGGGCATCTTGGGTCCGCGCACCCCCAGCAGGAACGCGCGGTTAATCATCGGGTTCAGGTCATCAGTTTGAATCATAGGCTAAACCTAAGAGCTAACAGGCTATTTTTCCCGTTGGCAACGGGATTTCGCACATGGCCGCGGGCAGCAAATGATAACGAACGCTGGCGGATCGCGAACCTCCGTGTTCGCATCACGTTTGCCAGGTGCCCATGCTGGTAGATTGGAAGTGATGGGTAGAATGCGAATACAGAGGTTCGCGTTCCGCCATTGTTCCGCCACTCCTCCGTTCGACACACCGCGAACTCCGTGAATTCAGACTTGGCCCGGGGGCGCAATGTGGCACAATGCTCCGTTTTTCCCGAACGATGAATACCGCGAAACCAAACGTTTTTGTTTACGACACGACCCTGCGTGACGGCACGCAGGGCGAAGGCATTTCTTTCACCGTCAGCTCCAAAGTGCGACTGGCGGAGAAACTGGACTCGTTCGGTATTGATTACATTGAGGGCGGTTGGCCGGGCTCGAACCCGCGAGACATGGCGTTCTTCGAGCAGGTGAAGAAGGTGAAATTCAAGCACGCCAAGGTGGCGGCATTTGGCTCGACGCGCCGCGCGAAGCTCGCCGTGGAGGAGGACCCGCAGGTCCAACTGCTACTGGAGGCGGAGACGCCGGTGGTGACCTTTTTCGGCAAAACCTGGCTCCTGCACGTGGAGGAGGTGCTGCGCACGACGGCCGAGGAAAACCTCAAAATGATCGAAGACACTACGCGCTACCTCGTCGATAACGGGCGTGAGGTAGTTTATGACGCAGAACACTTTTTCGACGGTTACAAGGACAACCCCGAGTTTGCACTAAAGACCCTGGAAGCTGCTCAACGCGGCGGGGCGTCGTTCCTGACCCTGTGCGACACCAATGGCGGCACGCTCGTCGGCGAGGTGCAGGACATCGTTCAGAAGATCGTAGCGCATTTCCCGCAGACCCGGATTGGCATGCATTGCCACAACGATGCGGGATTGGGCGTAGCCGTTTCGCTGGCGGGCGTCGAGGCGGGTGCCACGATGGTGCAGGGCACGATGAACGGCTACGGCGAACGTATCGGCAACGCCAACCTGACGACGATCATCCCGAATCTTTCGCTGAAAATGGGCTACCCGATGGCTTGCTCGGGAAAGATTGCCAGCTTGCGCGATCTGTCTCTCTTTACAGCGGAGCTCGCGAACCAGCGCCACGACAGCAAGCAGCCCTACGTGGGCGCATCGGCCTTTGTCCACAAGGGCGGGGTGCATGCGGACGCGGTCAACAAGGTGAAGCATTCCTACGAGCACATTGAGCCCGAAGCCGTTGGCAACCGCACGCGGGTGGTCGTTTCGGATATGTCGGGCCGCGCGTCGATCATGATGAAGGCGCACGAGATGGGCCTCGACGTCGAATCGAAGTCCCCCGCGATGAAGAGCTTCCTCGATGAGTTGAAGACGCTGGAATTCAAGGGCTACGAATACGAGGCTGCCGACGCGTCGTTTAAGTTGCTCATCCGCCGCTATATCGATGGTAAGAGCGAGCCTTTCACGATTCAGAATTTCAAGCTCAACGACGAATACGGTGAGTGGAAGGACGACGTGACTGCCGAGGCGACCATGAAGGTGAAGATCGGCGAAAAAGTTTACCACGTAGTGGACGAAGCTACGGGCCCGGTTGGCGCGCTTGACGGCGCGTTGCGCAAGGCGCTGGAGGCGGAGTTCCCGAAGGTGCATGATGTCCGCCTGACCGACTTCAAGGTGCGCGTGCTGGATGGGCAAAAGGCCTCGAAGGCAATCGTCCGCGTCCAGATCGAGTCGACCGATGGCGAAAACATTTGGGGCACCGTGGGCGCGTCGGACGATATCATCGAGGCTTCGCTGGAGGCATTGCGTGATGCGTTCCTGTATAAGATCGCGCTGGATCAAGGTGAGGCGTAGCTCGCGTTTTGGTGTGAATTAGACGGGCTGGAAAGCGCGTTTTTGGCGGCGAATAATTTTGCCAGCCGCGCAAATTCCAATAGAGTGGAAACTGTCGTATGATTCCCACTATGAATAAGTTATGCCTATGCGTCATAGCCCTTGTCATTGCGTCCGTTGCGCATGGACAGATGTCGCGCGACTTGCACGACTTACAGATTCGCTACCGTGAGGCGCGGGCAGATGCTTCGGCTTATCTGAAAATTAACAGCATTACGGTCAAGGGGACGCTGGAGCAGGACGGGCGCAGCATGGCGTTTGAGCTAACCCAGCGCAGCAGTGGCGAAGTCCGCTACACACTGGATACGCCGGATGGCACGGTCACGCAGGTTTACGATGGGGAAGATGGCTGGCGCTGGATTGCTGGTCAGCCCAGTTTGGGCGTGCGAAAATTGACCCCGCAGCAGCTGCGCTTTTTCCTGCTGAACAACTCGTTTTTGACGCCGTTTGATTCGCCGGATTCCTTCCGCTTGACGACCTCTTACAAAGGCCTGGAGCTGAATGAGCAAAACATCCCCGAGCACCATGTGCGGCTGGAAGGCTACGCTCATGGCGACGTGCTGGATGTCTGGATCGACGCAAATTCGTTCGTGGAAAGCCGTCGGGCCTACGCGCCGGAGGAGGGCACGACGCCACTGGTTACTGAGTTTTCCGACTACGAGCGCATGGACGGTTTGCTGGTCCCCAGACTGGTGAAGACGTCTTTCAACGGCAAAGTAATCGCTGAAGCCAAGCTTGAAAAAGTCGTGCGCAACTCCGGCATGCTGAGCTTTTATTTCACCAAGCCTTCCAGCTACAAGGTGGTCACTGACAGCAGCGGTATTGCCGCACAGAAGCGTTAGAGCACATCTATTTAAAGTGTAGGTGCTCTAGTTAATCGGCTCGGTGGAAGCGATTAGCCAGTCGCCGTCGATTTTTTCCAGCTCGATGCGGTAGCGGCCGGAGTGGCGCTCGGAGTCACCTGCGACCGTGGCACGGCCCGTGATGGTGGCGGTGACAATGGCGCGGTTGCCATCGATGGTCACTTGCCGACTCGACATGGATACATCCGCCTCGCTCGCGTAGGAAAAGACATACATAAACACGCCGCTAACGCCGTCGCGGCTGGTCACTGCGGCGCGTCCGGGCCAAGCCAGCAAATAGGGGTCTTCCGTGAAGTAGCCGGACAGCTCTTTGGCTGACGTCAATTGGGACAGTTTTGCGGGCTGGGTTTCGTAGGAAAGTTTATCGCAAAGCTTGTCGAGCAGGCCGTTGATTTCGGCCTCAGGACCAGACTCACCGGAGACAATAAAGAAGATGGCGACCGCTGCGATGCCCAGGGAAATAAGGGCAATTTTCAGGTTTTGCTGGAGCCAGCTCATTTAGACTTTTTCTCCGCCTTATACTGCATGGTTGGCGTATCCTGAAAGCTGGATATCTGCCAGGAGGACTGGAATTTTTTCAAGGTAACCACGTGGCGGTCGGTGCGCACTTCGGCACCGTAGAAGGTATCTTGGCCGGGCGGATCGACACGCGCGTTTTGGAGCACGGTCAGGGTGATGGTGTTGCCGTCCTCAGAGACGACTTTATCCTTGAAGGAATACCAGGTGAAGCGGACGTCACCATTGAGAAAATTTTCCCGCTGCTGCCGAGCTTGAAATGCCTCCAGCACCGATTGATCAGCGACCAGTTGCTTAACTCGCGAGGATTCGCCATCAAGCAAGGCACCGGCGAAGCGTTTGTAGACCATCGCCTCGGAGCTAAAATTCGTTACTAGATACGTGTATCCGAAGTAGCCGAGACCACCTAATAGGAGGATGAGAATGAGATTCTTGAGCTTCATGCCGTGCCTGTGCTTGTATTTGTCACCATTGAGTATCACTGAAAATATTCAATGACAATACGAATTGAAACCAGAAATGCTTCATCGGGTCTGCTAAACATTTAATTAGCAGTTACTTTGCAAATTATGCAGAATTAGAGCGGATACACCCCGCAGGCATTGGGCCTTAGCCCTCGCGCCATAGGGCCAGCACGCTGCCTACCAACTGGGCGGAAGGCACGGTCTGCTGTTCACCGGAGCGCATGTGCTTGACGGTTACGATCCCTTGCGCGAGCTCCTCTGGGCCGTAAACCAGGGCAAAATCGGCACCCGAGCTGGATGCCTGCTTAAACTGCTTGCCCATACCGGCACCCTTGTAGCTGAGCTCGGCACGGAGGCCTTGGCGGCGCAGTGCGTAGGCATCGGCCAAGGCGATCTTGAAGGCGTCGTCTCCGCTGTAAACGAGGAACACATCGGCCTTGTCGATTAGCTTGGGCAGGCGCTTGAGCTCGTCGAGCAGGTCCATGAGAACCACGTCACCCATGCCGAAACCAACGGCCGGCATCGAGGCACCACCGAGCTTTTCAATGAGGTCATCGTAGCGACCACCACCGGCCAATGCACGGCCCTTGCCGACGGTTTGAAATGCCTCGAAAACGAAGCCCGTGTAGTAAGCCAGCCCACGAACTATACGCAGGTCGACTTTTACGAAATGATCCAGACCGGCGGCGTCGATCAGCGAAAGCAGTTCGCGCCAGGCCTCCAAGCGGCCATTGAGCTTTTCGCGGGCGTCGCTGGCGAGGTCCATCTTGTCGAGGAAGGCGGCAATCGCGCAGACATCGGGCAGCTCCTGAAACTCCTGAATAGCCTGTAGGACCTTGGCGGGATCGCTGGCACCGAGCTCGGCCAAGGCGGCCTCGGACTTCTCCGGCGGCATACGCTCCATTTTGTCGATCACGCCGAGCGCGGCGGTGGCTTGATCACCCGAGAAACCAAGGCTCTCGATGAAGTAGTACCACAGATTGCGGTCGCTCAGGCGGACAATGAACTCACCCGCGCGTAAGCCCTGGTTGCAAAGGCTCTCAACGAGGAGGCCGATCACCTCGGCATCGGCGATGGGGCCGGGCTCGCCGAGGATGTCGGCGTTAAACTGGTAGAACGAGCGCAGGCGTCCCTTTTGCTGGCGCTCGTAGCGGAAATTCTCGCCGATGCTAAACCACTTGACGGGGCGGGGCAGGGCGTTGGCCTTGGCCCCTACCATGCGGGCCAGGGTGGGGGTCAGCTCCGGGCGCAGGGTGACGGCGCGCCCGCCTTTGTCTTCAAAATTAAACAACTGGCCAACGATTTCCTGGCCACTCTTGGCCGTGAGCAGTTCCAGGGATTCGAGCACAGGGCCGTCGTATTCCTGAAAGCCGAAGCGCTTGGAAGTCTGTCGCCACACGGAAAACAGATGATTGCGCAGCGAACAGTCTTCAGGGTAGAAGTCGCGGAATCCGGGTAATGTTTTATAGGTGGCCATGTTGTATATCGGTTGAAGAAAAGCGGTAAACCGTAGGCCGATGCCGCCTCAGGGCAACGCTAAATGAGCACGAGAATGATCGCTGCGACGAGCATCATGGCACCCGCCATACGCCGCCCCATCACCTTGCCTCCAGCCTCGCGTTCGCGGTTGCCAAACCAGCTGCCGACCAGCCACACGAGCACTATCCCCCACAGCCCACGGGAGGCGTAGATGATATTCACCGCCGTGGCGTCGCCCCAAAATGCGATGGATGTGCCAATGCACACGGCCTGGATGGCCATGAGGGTTGAGCCGCCGATCAACCATTTCCAGGCTGGCTTGGGGATGCCGCGCAGGCCCCCTTCGAAGAACGGGATTAACAGCAGGGACTCCAGCAGCATCACGCCGTTTACGGTAGCCAGAAACCAGCCCGGGCCAAAGGCACCCGCGTGTTTCATGACCATCGCATCGGTGAGACCAAACACGGCCGATGCCGCCAGTGCCATGACCGCCGTGCGCCAGACTGCGCGGCGGTTCGACCAATCCGAAAAGCCCAGCAGGAAAATCGCGACCGCCGTCAGCCCCGCGCCAATCCACCAATGCAGTGGCACATGGCCGGCACCAATGATCACGCTGAAGGCTGCGACAAAGACGACCTTGGTGCCCATCATCGGGGCTTGCACGGAAACATCGCCCAGCTTGATCGCGGCAAAAGTCAGCACATGGCCGATGAAAAAGCCCGTGCCCGCCAGGATCGGCCAGTGGACTTGGCTCCAGTCCGGCTGCCCGTCGGCCAGCAGCGCCATCGGCGCAAAGGCCAAAAAGAAGGCGACGTTCGTCATGAACGACAGCCGCAAAGTGCCTGCGCCTTCCTGCAGCGCCCGCTTACTGAACAACGAGGACAGCGCATACAGCGCCGCCGCGATGGCGGGCAAAATATAGTGAATCGGCATGGCGGGCACGGGAGGCGTCAGACTGACGCGGCAATATCATCCGCCGCGAGCAGGCCAGACATCGCGGCACCCTCCACCTTGGGGGCGTGGAAACTGTCACCCGCCATCCACAGGCCGAGCCCGGCGTTGGCGTAAAAGTCGCGATCATGCTCAGTGAGGCGGTGGGCGAATTTCCAACGATGGCCCTTCACGGAGAGGATATTGGCCTGGAGGTGTGGCTTTGCCGCCTCAACGAGCAGCGGCAGGCGCTCGTCATCAGGCGCGTCAAAATACTTTTCGGCAAAATCATGCCCGCTATGGATGGTGACCGCTGGCAAGGCGCTGATGCCTTTTTGCTGGTTGTCTGCCATCCATTGAATCGGCTCGGGGGGATTTAGCTTGAGGCGACCGGGGGCAGGCAATCCACTGGGGCCATCCAGCTCAGCCATGGCAGCGATGGTCTTGGCGTAGCGAATCGAGCGCAGGAATGCGTCGTCTTCGGAGGGCAGCGAAACACCGCCCGCATCGAGAATTTCCAGGGCCTGCGGCACCGGTGCATTGATCAGCAAGCGCTGGCCACGAAAGGTGTTACCGTCCTCGGTTTTCAGGATCCATTCGCCTGACTCCCGACTGGCCGATGTTATCTTGGACTGACGGTGGAGTTCCAAGCCGTCGACTAATTTTTTCGCGACCGCTGTCATCGATGGCAGGGCGGCATAGCGCATCATGGGCGGCTCGTCGCCAAACTGTTCGAACCACAACTTTACGACGCGCTGGTCGAGCCACTGGTCCACCCACGTCTTGAATCGCGGGTTGGTCACCGAGAAAAACTGAGCGCCATGGTCGTAGGACGCATCGCCATCTCGCCGAGTCGCCATGCGGCCTCCTACGCCGCGGCTCTTATCAAAAATGGCCACCCGCAGGCCGTGTTTATCCACGAGCTCGCGCGCTGCCAAGAGCCCGGCGATGCCCGCGCCAATCACGAGTAGATCGATCTTTGTGTCAGCCATGGTTTATTTAAGTATGTGCCGTAGTGCGGCGTCGAGCGTAGGAAATTGAAAATTGAAGCCCATCTCGGTCAGTCGCTTGGGCACGGCGGGTTGATCGGCGAGCAGCGTTTCGTCGACTAGCTCACCAAAGGCCAGCTTGAGCGCGATTTTGGGTGCGGGCACTTTGGCTGGGCGGTCGAGGGCCTTGCCCAGAGCGGTAGCAAACTCCTTGTTGGTCACGATTTCTGGCGCACAGAAATTATACGGGCCGGATGCCTGGTCGTTATCCAGGAGAAAGAGGTATGCCGACACGGCGTCGTCGAGGGCAATCCAGCCCAGGCGCTGTTTGCCCGAGCCAATCGGGCCGCCCACACCGAGCTTAAACGGCGGCAGCATGCGGTCCAGTGCGCCGCCATTTTCGGCAAGCACAACGCCGGTTCGCGCAATGGCGACGCGGGCACCGACCGAGGTTGCATTCATGGCGGCAGACTCCCAGTCGCGGCAGATTTCCGCGAGAAAGCCCTGTCCAAGCGGTGCTGATTCATCGACCTCCGCGCCGGGCTGCGCCCCGTAGTAGCCAACGCCCGAGGCCGAGAGAAAGACGCTTGGAGGCTTGGCCATTTTACGCATGACATCGACGAGCATGTTGGCGCTTTTGATGCGGCTGTCGCGAAGAATGCGTTTGCGCTCGTCCGTCCAGCGTTCGTCGGCAACGCCCGCTCCGGCCAGGTGGATAACCGCATCAATGCCCTCCAGGGCATTGTCTGGCAACTCGCCTTGCTCAACATCCCATACGACGCCGCCAGGTTGTGATGAGCGCGAAATGGGGACCACTTCATCCCCCCGTGCACGCAGGGCAGTGGTTAGCGCGGTTCCGACCAGGCCAGTGGCCCCGGTGATGGCGATGCGTTTTGCGTTGGGCATAGTTTTAGCATGGCTTAAACTGACAAGTTCGCAAGTGCGCCGCATCAAATAACAGCAGGCAAAGACACCTCCGCCTTAGATGTCTTCAGGCGGAGGGCTTTGCAGCAGTCACCGGGATAGACGCGGTGACTTGAGACGCAGCGGGTTAGGTCCCGGGTCGAAAAGTGTTAGTCTATTTATCGGCACCTGGAGCGATTTCTTAAACAGACACCGATTGGCTGCTAATAAGAGTAATGATTCGTAGCAAAATTCCGGTGCCTTACTTTGGCATCTCGACGGGGGCTTCCACGAGGTCACCAATGCGGTAATTTTCCGGCAATGGGGCGACGCGTTCGTAATACTCTGGCAACTTGTTTTCAACGATTCCCTCGGCGATCAGGTCGGCTTCGGGACGCTGGCCCAAGTCGCCGGTTTGGTCGAGGAACTCAGCCAGTGCCTTTCGGTGTGCGGCGAGTTCTTTGCCAACTGATGGGGCGCTGGCCAGATTGTTCAGGCAATGTGGATCCTGCTGGATGTCGAAAAATTCTTCAGCGGGTTTCTCCGTTGAGAACCAGTTGGCTTGCGCGGCGTTTAGTTGTCCCTTGGCGTTCAGTTCGCGCATCTGCTGCGTGGTGATCTGCTTTTCCATGTATTGCTGGCGCGAAGCCCAAGGCAGTTGCGGAAAGTCGTTTCGAATGTAGTGATACTTGCGACTGCGGGCGACGCGGACGCGGTCGAACACCTCGTCCATTCGGTCGCGCCCGGCGAATACATACTTGGGCTCGGGTTGCGTATCCGGGCCCAGAAAGATGCGACCCTGCGCGCCATCGATTGGCTTTGCATCGCAAAGTGACAGAATTGTTTTGGAGAGATCTAACCAACTGACGAGCTCATCGCTGACGCTGCCGGGAGTCGTTATGCCGGGTGCGCTTACGATCAATGGCAGGTGGATACCGGCGTCGTACATCCAGCGCTTTTCGCGTAGCAAGCCGCGACCGTGATCCGAAAAGTAAAAGATGATGGTGTTGTCGCGCTCGCCGGATTTTTCCAGTGCATCGAGCGCCTGGGCGATGCCTTTGTTTTGCGCAATGAGTGACTCATAATAGCGCGCAATGTCCGCGCGAATCTCCGGCGTATCGGCGAGGTAGGGGGGCACGGGAACGCGAGCCGGATCGACGCGGTCACTCTCCGTCAGATGCGGCGCTACGGCGTCACCCCAGGCATCCGGCCACATTTTGCTCTCGTGGCTGATCTCGTAATTGCGGTAGAGCAGCCACGGGCGGTCTTTCAGTTTTCCGCTGGCGAGGTCGTCATACCACGAGCTGCAATCGTCGGCAAAGCTCGACGGCGGCTCGAAGTTGAAGTCCGTCTTATTCGTCCAATTAACGTAGTAACCCGATTCACGCAGCGCTTCGGTGAAGAGCTTGGGCGGGTGCTTCAACATGGAGCGCATGTGGTGCGAGCCTTGCGAAAACGCGGTCTTGCCCATCATCATGGCAGAGCGGCTGGGCGCGCAAACCGGTGCCGTGGAAAACGCATTCGTGTAGCGAGTGCCAGCTGCCGCAATGGAGTCCACAGCCGGGGTGCAGTTCACGGGGTCGCCATAACAGCCTTGGTGGCGGCCAGTGTCTTCGGCGACGAGGAGCATGATGTTCGGGCGTTTCTTCATAAAAAATTGGGTTAACGTTCGCCACATTCGGCCATGAATGCCTCACGGGCTTCGGCGGAATTGCGGTTACGAAACGCGGTGAGTGTGGGGTCTTCAGTTCGCTGCATCCAAGCTTCCAATTCGTTTCGCAGCGCGTTGAGCTCATCGGCATAAGCGGGATCGTCGATCAGGTTTACAAGGGCATGCGGGTCGTTCTGGAAATCGTAAAATTCCTCCGGCACACGATAGAGAAAGAGCTGCACGCGAGCGGCAAGTTCGGGGTCCTGCGCGGCGGCGGCTTGCATGGCGTTAAAAGTCCTCCCGGCCTGGGATTCGTTCATAAAGACGCGCTGGCCGTTGGACCACGGGTTGAAAATATAGCCAAAGCGGCGGTTTTGCACGCAGCGCATCGGGTAGTTTCGTTGGCCTGCGGTCTGGTGAAATTGCGTAAACGCCAACGCGCGGCCGCCTTGCTTTTCGCCACGTAAAACGGGCAAAAATGATTCGCCGTCCATGCCATCCGGTTGTGCGACGCCAGCGGCCTCCAGAAGGGTGGGGGCAATGTCGATGCCGGTCACGAAATGCTCGCGGTCTACGGTGCCAGACTGAATGACGCCCGGCCAGCGCATGATCCAGGGGGTCCGCGTGCTATGCAGGTAGCAGTTGGTTTTGGCAAACGGGAAGGCCATGCCGTTGTCGGACAAAAAGATGACGAGCGTGTTGTTTTCGAGGCCTTGCTCGCGCAGCATGGCCAGCGTTTCGCCCACGGTATCATCGCAGCGCCGAACCGAACTGTAATACTCGGATACTTCCAGGCGGACTTCCGGTAGATCCGTTAAAAAATCGGGAGTGGTGACTTCATCCGGCGTAAAGGTTTTTGATGGTTTCGCCGCCGGTGATTCCCGGTCGTCATACCAGGCAGATTCATCATTGCCGTAAAACGGCCGATGCGGATCGTGGCTATTGAGCATCAGAAAAAACGGCTGCCCACTGGCTTTACTTTGCGATACAAAGTCAGCCGCGCGCTGACGGTAGATTTCCGGATTGCGGCCCTGGCCGAGGTCTTCGCGATCGAGCGCCATATCCCACTGGAATTCGGCATACGGGGTTGAATGTTCGAGTTTGCCAAGAATGCCCACGCGGTAACCGCCGTCGCGTAAGAGCGATGGCAGGATCGGGACGTTGTCCTGACGTAATGGGTGAAAGCCTTCGCCGCCGCTGCGGTGAGGATAACGCCCCGTCATCATCGCCGAGCGCGATGGCCAGCAAACGGCGATGGTCACATGAGCGTGGTCAAAGCGTATGCCGTCTGCCGCGAGCTGATCGAGGTGGGGCGTCGTGGCTTCATCGGGGCAACCGAAGACACCCACGGCGTCCCAGTTCATGTCGTCGGCGGTGATCAGGAGAATATTCGGGGGAGGCATCGTTTATATCAATCAACTGATGCCTGAGGGCAGGGCAACTCAATTTGGTTGCAAGCATATCCGGAAATCCTATCAAGCTAGAACATGCCCTATAAAGCCCTTGTTTTCCATGGTGGTTGGGAAGGCCACAGCCCAAAAGAGATTGCCCAACGCTACGTTGCCGCGCTGACCGAGCATGGTTACGACGTCACCCAATGCGAAGGACTGGACTGCCTCGATGATGCGACGCAGCTGGCCTCATATGACTTAATCATCCCGTGTGTGACTATGGCGGAGCTTTCGCACGAGCGCGAAGCGGCGCTCACGAATGCGGTGAAGAACGGCACCGGCCTTGCGGCGGCGCATGGCTCGGGCGACGCGTTTCGTGGGGCGCTGAACTACTGCCACATGATGGGCGGCCAATTCGTTTCGCACCCCTACGTTGGCGAATACGCGGTGCGCGTGACGCAGCCGGAGCATCCGCTGACTGCGGGCATGCCGTCGACCTTTGCCTACGATTCCGAGCAATACTACCTGCACGTTGATCCGGGTAACAACGTTCTGCTGGCCACGGATTACCAGTTCGACGGCAACACGATTAACATGCCGGTCGCGTGGACCAAAAACTGGGGTGCTGGCAAGGTCTTCTATTGCGCGCTCGGGCACAAGCCTACCGAATACGATGAGCACCCGCACGTGTGGCAATTCATTGTGGATGGCGCGCTGTGGGCCACGCGAAAGCCCGCGTAGCGCAAGTTGCGCAGAACGATTACTCGGCGAAAGGAATTACTTCTTCTTTTCAGCCTTCTTGGCGGCTTGGCGCGCGCGGAATCCGCGGTCCTTGCCCTGCTTGCCCTCGACGGTGAGCCAGGCGAGCAGCGTGGCTAAATTTTCCGCTGCCGACAGTGGGAGCGGCCCCTTGGTTGGGATGTAAATGCGGTGCTCGCAGTGGGGGACGATCCGCTTGTCGATGCCTTCGGGACGGTCGCTGATAATGATTGCCGCCGAGCGGCCGGGGGCACGCAAGGGCTTGGCCCAGTTGGGGCGGCTGGCACCGGGGCCGCCGACACCAATCGACAGGAAATATGGCTCCATGTGCTTAAAGAGTGGCACGAGTTTACCAATCCTGTAGCAGCGAATATGCTCCAGGGCACCTTGGCTGGCAGAGTAAACCGAGCCATCGATGGGCGCTTGCATCGGGGAATCGGTCACCAGGGCGCGGCGCATGTTGAAGCTGACCGCGACTTTGAGCAGCCGACCGAATTCAATGGGGGCCGCGACCTGGTCGATAATCAGCAGGGGCTCGCCGCTTTTTTGCCAGTCGACGAGGTGGGACATCTGAAACTGCGGCTTGAGCGGCGGGTCGATAAACGCAATGACGCCATCGTGATTGGGGTGTTTAACCACGCGCGTTAAGCGATCGTAAGTCTGCGTCGAGTACGAGCGCTTTTCGTCGGCCAGGTACGCGCAGATTTCACCCAATGGGCCCTGATTTTCCTCAACGAGCCATAGTTTGCGCAGCGCCTTGGGGCGGTTTTTGAACACGGCGTCAAGGGCCGCGCGTCCGCAGATAATCCAGTCTTCGCCGTGTTGTTCGTCTTCGGAGGCAGGTTGAGTCATGCGCGCAGTTTCAAGGTAAAACCCGCGCCCGACAAGCCCTGTTTATTCAATAAGAAGATGCTCCGATAGGAGTCCGGGGCACCGGAATCACTTGGATAGCGCTATCCGGCGTGAGTTTTAATCAACTGAATGAACGCGTTCGTGAAACGCCAATTGAGCAAGTATTCCAGCGCGATCAAGTTGTGCAAAATGGCGATTGCCCAGAATGTTACCTGAAAGGATGTTTTCTGGGTCTTGTGCCGGAAGGTTCTTTGGGCGAAGAAGGCGGCAAGCCAGCCACCCGCGAGCTCCATCATATGAAGGGTGCTTTCCGGTGTTCGCCAAGCGTCGGTTTGCGCCTTTTGTTTGTCGCGCCGATAGGCGATGAACGTTATCAGCGAGATCACCGCAAGATAGATCAATATATATTGATAGCTGATCCAGCCGGATAGCTTGACCAGCGCGGCGCTCGGTAGAATCACTGCCGTTAACGCGGTTAGCGGCTTTTTCAGGTCTTTACGTTTTGAACGCGAGTATGATTTGGAGCGCTGGTTTCGTGGCACGTGATGGATCTAGCGTGATGCGCAATCATTAGTCAAAACACTTTGTGGTGATTCGCCAGCCGATTCGTTCCGGCCTTGTCTTTCGCCGATGATCGCAGCTAACTCCATGCGCATGGAAAAAAGCGCGCAGGCTTCGCAAACTTCGAAACGCTCACCCCGATTGGCAATTGTCGGGGGCGGGGCGGCAGGCTTTTTTACCGCGCTGACTGCGGCTGAGGCGAACCCCGGTGCCAGAATCACCCTCTACGAGCGTGGGCAAAAATGGCTGGCGAAGGTCAAAATTTCGGGAGGCGGCCGCTGCAACGTGACGCATTCGTGCTTTGATCCCAAAGAGCTTTCCACCCGCTATCCGCGCGGCTCACGCGAGCTGCGCGCGGCCTTTCATCGCTGGCAGCCGCAGGACACGCTGGACTGGTTTGCCGCGCGTGGCGTCAAGATTAAGCGCGAGGATGACGGGCGGATGTTCCCCGTAACGGACGACTCGCAGACGATCATAGATTGCTTTCTCCGCTGTGCGCAAGAGGCGGGGATTGAACGGCTCAAAGGCGTGGGTTTGAAGTCGCTGACTGCGCGCAGCGACGGCGGTTATCGCTTGGAGCGAACGGACGGCCAGACGGATGGTGCCGACGCGGTGTGCATTGCGGCGGGTTCGCTGAAGGCCTCGCCCTTGGTCCGCGCGATCGAAGCGCTCGGCCACACGATTGAGCCGCTGGCACCGTCGCTCTTTGCCTTTAATGTGGCGGACAAGCGCACGCATGGCTTGGCCGGGCTTTCGGTGCAGGATGCCGAGGTGCGCGTCAACGATGGCGGAAAGCCACAACAAGGCCCCATATTAATTACCCACCGTGGCTTGAGTGGCCCGGCGATTCTCCGGCTCTCAGCGTGGGAGGCGAGGGCGCTACAGGAGGAGAATTACCACTTCGCGATCAGCATTAATTGGCTTGGCCAGACGACGGAAAATCAAGTCCGCGAGCAGTTTAACCGCCTGCGCAAGCGTTCGGGCAAGACCAACGTGACGGCAAAGGTTTTTGACGCGATCCCGCGCCGGCTTTGGGAGCGACTGGTTTCCGTATCCGGTATTAGCGAAGACATGCGCTGGGCGCAACTGCCCAAGGATCAGGAAAACGCCTTGATCCAGGAACTCGTGGCGGGCAGCTACTCAATCCAGGGCAAGACGACGAACAAGGACGAGTTTGTCACCTGCGGAGGGGTCTGTCGCAAGGAAATCGACTGGCGTCGCATGGAGAGCAAGATGGCTCCGGGGCTGCACTTTGCCGGTGAATGTATCGACATCGATGGCATTACAGGCGGCTTCAATTTCCAGGCCGCATGGACAACCGGACACATCGCCGGTGAGTCGATGGCCAATCCGTAAGCGAGCGTTGCCGCAAAGGAAGCCGCGTCTAGAAGCTACAAGATCGGCAGGGTGTCGAATTGGCCGTCGATGACTTTGCTTGGGTCGGCTTGGAACCAGTCCTGAATCACGGTCGCATAGACTTGGCGGAAATCGTATTCGTGGCGCAGGTCTTTGTTTTCCAGGTTGATGAGGTCCGGCGGGTTGCCCATGAGGGGCGTCTGCAAATCCTTGCCCATGATGAAGAGCGGGGCGGCGGCTCCGTGGTCAGTGCCGTTGCTGCCGTTTTGCTGGGGGCGGCGGCCAAACTCGGAGAAGACGAGCGTCAGCACCTGGTCATCGAGGCCGTGTTTTTGCAGGTCCTGCTGAAAGGCGCTGAGCGCGTTGGAGAGTTCGTTGAGGCGGTTGGCGTGGCCACCTGCCTGGTTGGCGTGGGTGTCATAGCCACCTTGGGACACGAAGTACACGCGCGTTTCGAAGCCGTTGGCGACCATGGCGGCGACCTTGCGCAAGGACTGGCCGAGGTTGCCTTGATAGTTTGCCTGTGGGCGGTAGCGGTCGACGATTTCCTGCACGCGCCGCTCGGTGACGATGGCATCCATCATCATGTGCTGCAGGTAGTTGCCGGAGTCGGACGCGGCGGGGGCCTGAGTGAGCTTTTCCAACAACTGCATTTCGGTGTCGGCTTTTTTCGCGACGCGCCCACGAGTTGGCATGCCGTAAACGGAGTGCACTTTCTCGGACATGAACAGGCCGGGTGTCTCGTTGCTGATGTGCAGGCCTAGCGGGTCGCTGCTGGTGTGGCCGGCCCCGTCGCAGTAGTTGTCGAAGTAATTTCCGATCCAGCCATCGCGGCCGATGATGTCGCTGTCGGTTGCTGTTTCCCAAATTTCGGTGGAGCGGAAGTGGCTGCGGTTGGGGTTGGGGTAGCCGACGTTCTGGATGATGCTCAGGTTGCCGTCTTTGAACAGGCGCTCCATGCCGCCGCAACTGGGGTGAAGCGCAATGAGATCGGATATCTGGCGATAGCCTTCCTTGATGCCCAAGTCGGGGCGCAGGCGGTAATATTCATCATCCAAGTAAGGGATGCAGGTGTTGAGCCCGTCGTTACCGCCAGCGAGCTGAATAAGCACCAGGATCTGCCGGTCCTTCTCCGGCGCGGCGACGTTGGCACGGGCAGTCGTCGCGAGAAAGCTGGGTGCAAATCCGCTGAACGCCACCATGCCCAGGCCTCCCATGGAGCTGCGGAGGAATTCGCGCCGGGTGACGGCGATGGGCGTGTTGCGGTTATACATGGCTGGGCGTTGGTTGGCGTTAGGAAAGTTGATAGGCGGGCGACTGGAGCAGGGCAAGCAAGGCCTCCCGTACGCGCTCAGTGCGCTGGCTGACGGGCACCTTGATGTGGGAGACGAGCTGCTGCTTAAACTCGTCCGTTGGATCGCGTGGCAGGAAATACCGGCAGAGGTGGTTGATCATGTCGGGCGAGTCCTTGTTGAGCAGCGGTTCTAGGCGCTCGTCGTCCACAAAAAACGGCCCCTTGCCGTCGGCCACCGCTTCCTCGATGCGCATTTTTTCGTCAGCATTGAGGCGTTTGATATTCGGTGGGTAGAGCAGGTTCCGCACGAGCTGCTGCCGGGCGGAGAGCGTCGAGGAAGTGATCCAGTGCTTGCCGCCGAGCCAGCCCCGAACGTTGGGCGGGTTTTGAAACTGCTGGCCCATGCCGCGCAGTTGTTGCTCGACGCGCTCAGGTACGGGGAAGACGTCGAGATTGATGTCTTGGCACAGGCCGAGGTAGTAATGAATCGGCGACTTAATGAGCTCACCGCGAAACTGTGGGTCGAAGAACAACTCGCTGGTAAAGACGGTTTCCAGGAGCCAACGCTGGTCGAAGTCACGGCGTGCCCATTCGTCTCCCAGTGGTTGCAGATATTCGTCGGGGATCGGCGTTTCGCTAAGGTAAAAGAGGCATAATTCGCGGGGCAGGAAGAGCTTAGCACCGGGTTGCTCAAAGATCATTTCGATGACCTCATCGCCGTTCCAGCGACCGGTCTGACCGAAGACGGTTTTCACGCCGTTGTCGTAGGCGTGCGGGTTAAAGTTGAATTCGGCAAAGTAATAATCGGACTCGCGGTAGCCATAGCCGGTAAACGAGCGCGCGGCCTGCTTGATGTCGTTCTCGGTGTAGTTGCCCTGGCCGAGGGTAAAGAGCTCCATCAGCTCGCGGGCGAAGTTTTCATTGGGTGCCTGCTTGGTGCTGCGGTTGAGGTCGAGGTAATGAATCATCGCCGGCGAGCGGCTGACGGTCTTGGCCAGGTCGCGGTAGCTGTCGAAACCTTCGCGTCGCAGAATGTTCTGGTGGTCGTAAAGGCGTCCGGCGTCCTTCACTTTTTCATAGGAGACGACAAACACGCTCTCTAAAAATAGCACGTATTTTTCTTGGGCGGAGTTCTCCGGTTGGCGGGCAAACTCCATCCACGCCATGGCGAATTCACTGAAGGCGTCGCGCTCGGCTTTACGGATTTCACGCTGAATTTCGCGGCGTGTTTCCTCGTCCTGGTTGCGCATGCTGCGGCGCAAGTATTTTACCTTTAAATCGGCCTCCCATGTTTTGGTAGGGACGGGGAATTCGCGGCCTTTGAAGGCGTCGCGCACGGTGGCCTGTAGGCCATCGTTGAGCGCCTGCTGGACATCGGCTGGCCGCGCGGAAAAGCCCATCCGCCGCAGCAGGTGCGCAGCGCTGTCAGTATCCCACTTGTCCGGTGACAGCGGTTGCCAGGCTTGGCGGGGACTTTGGTGACCGATGACGAGACTCATTGCAGGTATTTAACCCTTAATGGAAAATTAAGTTTCAGCAATTTTGCGCTAGGGGGCGCTGCTTGGGTAATGATTAGAGGAATCTTAAATATGGGAAAATTCAATTGCAATACGGAAGCAGTCGGCGGATTACTACGGCATGGCAAAGTTACTATCTGTTTTTTCGAGCATTGTTGCAGTAGCGCTATTTCTGGTGGGCTGTGAAAATGTGGATGTGGACTCCAGCTCGGCTGGTAATGCAAAGCTAGCTGCCTCCAGCTCGGCTTATATTGAACCGGATTTCCCGGAAACCGATGGTTATCCGGCTCCGCATGAGCGCGTGGATAATGCCATCCACGAGGCAATTGCTAACGTTCTGACCGCGAAGGGATACCACGTGACTCAGGATAAGAGCAGCGCAGATATTGTCATTTCCGGAAGCTATGAGCAGGGGAAGGTCGTGAACCAGTCGTCGGCGACGTCGGCCAACAACAGCGTGGGCTACAGTGATAGCAGCATGCATGTGCAACGCGCGCTTTATGTGTTCCTGTCTGCAAGCAAGGATGGCGAAAAGCTCTGGTCGGCAAACGAGCCGCTTTCCACCAATGCTTTGGATGCTGGCGTGCAGACGCTGATGGCGAGCTTTCCCACCGCCGGAAAATAAGGCATGACGAGACGCCCCTGTTTAATCGGCGCGCTGGCGGGGATTACCTCGGGCTTGCTGCATTTTGCTGCGTTTCCTCCGGGTAATGTGGCGGAGGCGGCCTATGTCTTTGCTATTCCGCTGTTGCTCTGGCTGCTGACAAATCCGCCCCGCTGGCGGACGTTTTTCTGCGCGCTGGGCGGCTTTTGGCTTAGTTGGTTTTTGCTGATCATCTGGCTGCGCCATGTGCATCCGCCGATGGGCTCGGTCGGCCTGGTGATCTTGTCATTTTTGCTGGGGCTGTTTCCGGCTGGCTGGGCACTGGCGGGGCGCTGGATATTACCCAACGCCGTGAAACGCGGGTTCGGTGCGCGGCTTTTGGCGCTACTGGGTATGGCCGGTCTGTGGGTGATCCTGGAATGGCTGAAGACCTGGGTACTCACGGGCTTCCCTTGGCTGCCACTGGCGGCGAGTCAATGGCAGCGCCCGCCGATGCTGCAAACCGCAGAATTCGGCGGGCAGTATGCGGTCTCGTTTATCCTGATCTTCTTTAATCTCACGCTGGCTTTCTACATCAAGCGGCTCTTCCTGACCCCGGCCAATGACGAGAAGGATGGTAAGGCTGACGCTCCCGCTAAGGCGAGCCGCCTGAAGCTGCGGTGGCAGTTTTGCCCTGAGTTCTACGTGGCCCTGGCGCTGGTGTTTGTCTCGGTATGGCTCTATGTGCGCACAGTTGGCAAGGCGCAGGAGCGGGAGCCGATGCTCAACGTTGCCGCCGTGCAACCTTGGATACCGGCCGACCTGAAATGGGACCAGTCCATGGTGAATGAGAATTTCCGGGTCCTGCGTCAACTGACCGAGCAGGCGGTGATCTCCACGCCCAAACCCGATCTGATCCTGTGGCCGGAGGCCGCGCCACCTTACCCGATCATCAATGCCAAGGGGCAGCGCGAAATGGAGCTGTGGATTCAGGGTGGGGTGGACAAGCATGGCATCCCGCTGATAACGGGCGCTCTGGCGCAGTTCCCCAATGGCGAATGGGCCAACGCGCTCTTCTTACTGGAACCGGAAAAAGGCCTCTATGACGGGCATTACGCCAAGCGTCGGCTCGTGCCTTTTGGCGAATACATACCGCTGCGTGATGTGTTGTTTTTCATCAGTACGGTGGTTCCGCTGGACATTGATTTGAAGCCCGGCGACCACTCCCGACCCTTACCGGTTACTGTGGGCGAGGAGACCTGGCAAGCTGGGCCACTGATTTGTTATGAGGACATCTTTTCGCGACTAGGGCGGGAGGTCGTGCGTAGTGGCGCGGACTTTATTGTCGTTGTGACCAATGACGGTTGGTATGGTGAAGAGGCCGGTGCCTACCAACATGCAGCACATTCAGTGCTGCGCGCCGTCGAAACGCGTCGCCCAGTCGTTCGTTGCGGCAACCATGGCTGGAGTGGCTGGATCGACGAATATGGCAACGTGCGCGATGTCCTGCTGGCTGAGGATGGCCGGGTTTACTCGCGCCAGAGCAAATCTTTTGCGCTTAGCTATGATCCAATCTGGCGGGATCAACTGACCTTCTATGCGCGCTATGGCGACTGGGTGCTGTGGCTGGGCGGGCTGTTTTTCCTGGCGGCTATTTGGCAGCGCAGGCAGACAGTGGCGTAGTTAACGGAACCGTGACCCGGGTCAGTTCGGGTAATTTTCTACGCTTTTTTGCTGACCTGGAGAGACAGGTGGCTTAGCTTAGTTTGCGTTAACTGCTCTACATTTTCTGCTGTGAAAACTCAATCTCCCAAGCCTGCGTTGGCTGCACGCATCGCCCTTGGCGTTAGTTTGTTGGTCGGCCTCTCCTTATCCGGCTGCGCTAAGCCGGAGGCCAAGCAAGATAAAGTCTCCGCCGGTGGCGCGAATCTCGTGGCCATGGATGGCGGCGCTGATGTGGCCATGCCGCATACGGTGGACAGCGCCACGGAGTTTCCGGCCGCTCTCGAAAGCGTGAAAACGGGATCCAAGAAGCCGCAACTTCGTACCACGGACGCCAACCATACCGTGGTTCGCGTGGAAAAAGCCTCCCCGATCAGCAACTCAGGCCTCGGCGTTACGCCCAAGGGACTGGAGCGCGATTGGGATGGCACCGTGCTCATCCCGGCAGGCGCGCAAATGTCTCATGCGCACACGGATAACGTCAGTTTCGGCCGTATCGAGGCGCATCCGTTGACCGATGGATCGCTGCGGGTATGGGTGCGCGTTAACAACCTGACGGACAGCGATTTGGACACGCGCGTAGCGTGCAATTTTAATTCGTCGAGTGCGGGTTCCGGCAAGACTTCCTTCGTGCCGACGGTCATTCCGGCAAACGACGCCATCGACGTCTATTTTATGTCACCCATGCCCAACGTGGTCAGCTACACCATTCTGGCGCGCTAGCTGATTTTCGTTTCAATGTGCGATTGTGAACAATCAGCTCGGCACCTGTAGGCGGTTGCGAATGAGCTCGTGCGTATTGGCGGATTGGATCATGCCGTTGAGGAGGCGGGCCATTTCCGATAAGTGGCGTTTGCCGCGGTTGGCGTCGCCATTTTCCATGACATTACGCGCGACCATCATATCCATTACGGCGGAGCAGGCGAGGACTTGGCTTTTGGCGGCGTCAAACGCCTTCACGCGCTCACCCGCTGAGTTCTTGCCGAGGCCTGCAACGATGTGGATCGGAATGGTGTTGGCGATGTTGTCCAACTGGTCTGCGAGACCCTTGCGACGTGTATCTCCCTCGATGATATTTTCGACCATAACCACCCACTCGATACCGAGTTGGTAGACTTTTTGCGATTCGTGAGGGAAAAAATTACTCATGGGACTGCTTGGATTGAAATCTTGAGGGTAGGAAAGGAATTTTACGACCTTATTGTGTCTAGGCGAGCAAGACCGTCTTGATGTTCACAAATTCTTTGATGCCATAATCGGACAATTCGCGGCCATAGCCAGACCTTTTTACGCCTCCAAAGGGTAATCGTGGGTCGGATTTCACGAAATCATTGATGAACACGGTGCCCGTATGGAGTTTTGTTCGGGCCAGAGCGATGCCGCGCTCGTGGTTTTGCGTGAAAACCCCGCCACCGAGTCCGTATTCGCTGCTGTTGGCGATGCGGACTGCGTCATCTTCGTCCTTTGCTTCGATAATGGATAACACCGGGCCGAACAGTTCCTCGCCGTAGCCGGGGGAGCCCTCCGGTGCGCCAGTGATCACTGTCGGTGGATACCAAGCACCGGGCTTATCGGGAACCACGCCGCCCGTTAGCAGCTCGGCACCGGCCTTCAGGCTGTCGCTCACCTGTTGGTGAAGCTCGTCTCGCAGGTCGACGCGAGCCATCGGGCCGAGCTTCGTGTCGGCACTGGTGGGATCGCCGGCAGAGATTTTCTCCATTGCCGCAACGACTTTAGCTTCAAAGGCTTGGCGCACTTCGGAAAGCACGATCGCGCGCTTGGCGGCAATGCAGCTTTGGCCCGCATTGAGCATACGCCCGGCGACAATTTTTTCTACCGCGAGGTCCAGATCGGCGTCTTCGAGAACGATGTAGGCATCGGCACCACCGAGCTCCAGCACCGTCTTCTTGATCTGGGAACCGGCCATGGCGGCAACTTTCTCCCCGGCGGCGGTGGAGCCAGTCAGCGTGACCGCGCTCACCGTGGGGTGGGCGATGGCAACCGCTGCGCCGTCATTGCCGACCATGAGCGTGCGGAATAAATTCATCGGAAAGCCTGCCTGCTGGAAAATGGCCTCAATGGTCAGTGCACACTGGGGGACGTTGGAGGCGTGCTTGAGCACCATGGCGTTGCCCGCCATGAGGGCAGGGGCCGCCGCGCGGAACACCTGCCAGAAGGGGAAGTTCCAAGGCATGATCGCCAGCACGCAGCCGATCGGCTGAAATGTTGCAAAGGCTTTTTGTCCAGAGCCTTCCAAGGGCTGATCTTGCAGGAAGTTGGCGGCGTTTTCGGCGTAGTATTCGCACACCTTGGCGCATTTTTCGACCTCAGCGAGGGCCTCGCTGATCGGTTTGCCCATTTCGAGCGTGATGGTTTTCGCGTAGGCTTCCTTGTTGGCGAGCAGTACTTCCGCGGCCTTGCGCATGCACTTGGTGCGATCTTCGAAAGCCACCTCACGCCAAGCGGCTGCATCGGCCTCGACGTTTTCGAGGATGCGGAGTATTTCGGGTATATCGATGGATGGGAACTCGCGAACGAGCTCACCGGTGGCTGGGTTGACGGTCTGAAGCGACATTACGGTGAACCTTATCAAGGGGATTAAGCCCGGTTATCAAAGTGCCAGCCCAGGTCTGCGTCAATGCCTAGATGATACTTGCGCGATGGATCGGATGTCCGAAAGTTTTAATACGGACGACCTCCAAGCTGAAAGGCCCGCCATCATCGCCGTTGGTTGGGCCACTTTTTCAGGGGTTAATTTACTACCGTCAATCGACTTCGTTTCTTTAGGTTGCGCAGCCAGCGGTTTGATTTTTAGATCCGCGCTACTTTATGAAAAGCGTTAGTGGAAACCTGACCCGCATTTTGTTTATCGGTGATAGCATTACTGATTGCAATCGCCGCACGACGAACCAGCCATTGGGCAATGGCTATGTCCAACTGGTCGCGGACATGCTGAAAATTTATCACCCCGAGCGGCCGCTTGAGGTGGTTAACCGTGGTATTGCGGGTAATACGATGGAAGACTTGAGGTCGCGCTGGACGGATCATGCTTTGTGCGAAAAACCGGATTGGATCGTGCTGAAGGTGGGAATCAATGACTGCAATCGTTACGAGGTCGACCCGGCTACCAATGTGCTACAAAGCCCGGAAAGTTATGCGAAAATTCTGGACCAAATTATTGAGCTAACGTGCCGCCACTTGCCAGCAACGAGGTTCTTGCTCGTGTCACCATTCTATCTGAGTTTGGACGACGATCTTCCCGACTCGTATCGAGCAAGGATTCGCGAATCAGTGAAATTATACGTCAGCGCGAGTGGAGCATCGGCCGAAAAACATGGCACCGATTTCCTGGATCTGAATGCAGCCTTTGCCGAGCTCATGCATCATATTAAGCCCAGCGATTTGGCTGACGACGGTGTGCACCCGAATACATCCGGCCACCTTTTTATTGCTACCAGGATTTATGTGCGGCTTCGTGAATTACTCGGGCTTTAGTTCATTCAAGGTGCTTTGCTGATGCGGGGTTTTGCTGATCGATATAAGCAACAAATGGTTTGTTCCCCGTAAGGAAAAAGGGAGCATCGTGCAAGATGGGCGTGTTCTGGATAGCACCCCAATTGCACTCTATGATTTCAACCGCCCAAGATTCTTCTTCGCAGCGTGTCGATGCAACCAAGGCACCTGCAATTCAGCATTTCAAGCATCCGCGTTCCTGCGTTTTTTCGAAGGAGTTCCTGCTCACCGTGGCAGGCCAATCCATTGAGGTGCTTCACACTGAAGCAGCGGCATTCGCGAACTTCGTTTTTGATCCATCGGACGGACCCGTCGAGGTGGTGGTGAAACGGCTTCACGATACGATTGAAGAGTTCGCAATCCGCCCGGTAAAGCTTGGTATCGAAGGAAAGGCAGAGGTTAAAGAGCTGCGATTTACGCTGGAGAATACCGATAAAGTGAGTGTCGAGATCGAAGGCATGCGCCCGCTGTTTCTCTGGGCGAATCCGCCCGAAACGGTTAAGCCTTCTCCGGAGGATCCGAAGGTCCGCTATTTCAAGCGAGGGCAAATATACGAAATTGGTGAGCTGGAAATAAACTCCGGTGAAACGCTCTACATCGAAGGTGGTGCGGTGCTAAAGGCGCGCGTGATATGCAACAATGCACAGGATGTCACCATTCGCGGATATGGCATTTTGGACGGCGGTTTTTACGACCGAGAGCGTGGCGACTATGTTGCCAGCATTGTTTTTAACCGATGCCGCCGGGTGACGCTGCATGACATTACGATGATTCATCCCAGTGGCTGGATGGTGGTGCCTGGAGCCTCTGAGCATGTCGAAATCTATAACCTGAAACAAATCGGTGAAGTCGTCTGCTCGGACGGTATCGACATCGTTGGATCCAAGCATGTGCACATCCACGATTGTTTCCTTCGGAACAATGACGACTGCGTCGTGGTAAAGGCTCTTCTCCTGGGCAAAAAGAATCTGACGGCGGCACAATTTGATTTTCGCGAATGTCCGGAAGATATCCTTATCGAGAACTGCACACTGCTTTGCGCTGAGGCGGGTAACGCCATGGAAATCGGGCATGAGCTAAGTGTCGAGTATGTGCGCGATGTCACTTTCCGAAACATCGACGTGCTCTCAGTCCATACTAATGGCGCGGTGTTTTCCCTGCACAATAATGACCGGGCAAACATCGAGAATATCACCTTTGAGGATATCCGTATCGAGCATTGCTGGGACAAATTTATCGACTTCCGCATTTCGAAATCGCGCTTCAGCAGTGATGAAGAACGTGGTCACATCCGTGGCGTGACCCTGCGCGGCATCCACTGGCATATGATGCCTTGCAATCAAGGATACACCGTTTCCATCATCGGTGGCTGGAGCCAAGACAACCTCATTGAGGATGTGAACATCATTAACATGCGTATTAACGACCATGTGGTTCAGGACATCGACGAGCTCGAGATTACCACCCGCTACACGCGCAACATACGCCTTAGCGAGGCAGAGGATTTGGCTGCTTTGCCTCATTCGGTGGCTACTGTATAGAGAACCGGCGAAGCCTGTCGTTAAAATGACGGCAGGCGATTCATTAGGTGGGTTTAATCCTGCCAATGACCTTCGATTAATAGACGCTTGGGAACGGCCGGGATTCCGCGTTCGCCTTGATTTAATTGCGTGACGACAATATCGACGGCAGTCATTCCAATCTCTTTGCGCTCCACGCGAATGCCACGGCCGGTCTGACCATCAGATAAGGCAAAGCATACGACATCGAGTTGAGGATATGTGCGCGACAGTTCTTCGGCGATATCTGCCCGCTCAGTCAGGATGGCATCCGGGCGCGTAGCTTGTATCCATTCAGAGATGGACTGCAGGTCATCGGCTTGCCCCAGCTCCAGTGGAGCCAAGCTATCCTTAATGGCGAGGCGACGTTGTAGATTTAAAAAAGTGCCCATTGCCGCGCCACGCGTCTTGTGCGTAAAGATTGAGTGAGTGACTAGCCCAATGCGCTTGCGCCCCGCATCGAGCAGTCTTTGCCAAGCCAAATGTATGTCATAATCGAGCGCTGAATCTACTCGCGAGATATTCGGCTCGCGAATGCCTGGGCCAATCAATACCGAAGCAAATGAATCCAAAGGGAAGGGAATGGTCGTTATCGATTCGTGAGCCTGGCAAAAAATAATTCCCTGAATACCACGGACATTCAGTATGCGCAGCAAGCAGCTTACTTCTTTTGCTGAGCCATCACAGGGATATATCTCGGTGCGGTAAGAGAGCGCCTCAGCCCGCTGCTCAATGCCTTCGCGGTAGGGTTTGTAAAATTCGCTATTCTCCCAAGCTTCGTTTCTTTCAGGCCAGAGTGATATGATCGCCAGGCAGACTTGGGTGCTGGTTGCGCTGCGCGTACGTCGCTGTGCCATAAGCGTACTGATCAACGGGTCCGGACGGTAGCCCATTTCTTTCGCTATGCCTTGAATGCGCTTACAGGTCGCCTTCGATATACGAGCGTGGTTGCGCAAAGCCATGGAGACTGCGGCCTGCGAAACTCCGGCAGCCTGAGCAATTTGCTGCATCGTCGGTTTTGGATACTGCACCGCCATCGATCTTAGGATTGCCAGATAATGCGAGTGTTTAGCTTTCCGCAGGGACGGGCGGGTGGCGGTCGACAATGTTGCGAAGCGTGATGCGTTTTCCCTCGGGGTCTTCGCGCGATGGATACGCGTCTGAGAGCACGATGATGGATCGCGTGTTGGGGAAGACCGCCTTGGGGCCGCCATTTCTCATAATCCAACCTTCATCAGATCCTTCATAGGCGGCAATTTTGACCCACATTTTATTGTCTTCCGGAAATTTAAACAGGTGGTCCTTTCCCGAATTGATCTGCGCAAATTCATCCTCAATCTTCGCGGCCGCATCTCGTTTGGAGAAGTTAAAAACTCTGGCGGTATTCAGCGGATGCGCTTCGAGTGAGGCATCGACCATGCGGGTTTCAATCGAAGGTGCCCCCTTGTTTGCCTCATCACTGTTGGAGTTAGTCAGGATCAGGAGAATGTTGTCGCTGGTATTCGACAACTGTTCTTCAGCCAAGGTCACTTTCACAGGGGGCAGCTTGGGATCCTTGGCTGGCACATAGCAGTATATTTCAATTTTTCCAGAGGGGGGAGCGGTGTATGCGTTGGACAAGGCTGTATCGCCAGCGTGAAGCCGCACTTCCTTCTCACCATCATTGTAAAACAATTTTGGCGAAGCACGCCTCACCGCCAACGTGCGGAAAGTCAGTGCATCGGTTGCCGCAGCCAGCAGCGGCTGACTGGAAAACGTGAGTAGTGCCAGGATGACGTAGACCGGCAGGATGCTTAAATTTCTTCGGGTGTTAGCCATTTGAAAGATATGATTTCATATTTGCGCCCGAGGGATTGGTTGATAGCACCGGCCAGGGATGGCGGTGTCTCGGGACTGACTCCGTCATCGACATAATTGTATGTTCGCTGAACGACAGCTTCGCACCATGCGCGACTTTCTATGTTATTGGTCAAGGGGTTTACGTACTCGCCATAGGAGCGTATCGTAAAGGTATCTGACCGAGCGGATAAAATAGGACCGATCGCGGAAAGGATGTCTGCCTGTGTTAAGAACTGTGGCGCAAAGGCCGACTTCGAGCTGTATGGTGCGACCGAATCCCGACCGCCACGCATCGCGCTTTTGTTGTAGTATTGGCTAGTGTCACTGTAGTCTGGAATGTCATCAAGGTGCAGCGTGGTGTCGTTGTTGGCGGCTAGGGCTCCGCTGGTTGTGCGGTCAATTGCGCCCTGCAGTGTACCGCGGAGACGTTCGTCCAGAGGATCGCCATCGGGATATTGAGTGTTCGGATTGTCGACCAATCGGCGGTTGACGAAATCGGCCAGTGATACGAAGGGACCACGGTTGCGGATTTCTTCAACGATGTTTGCCGCCAGTTGTGCGATCTGTTCTTCGTCGAGTTCGCGATGCCCCTGCCAAGTCGCGCTCACTGCATTCGGAGCGGTGGTCGGTTTGGTAAAGCGCGAGAGTGCAGCTTGAGTTCGATCCGTGGAAAGTGTTCCGGATACCGGATCGTAGCCCAGTTGATTCGCACCGCCCAGAACCGCTCGCCATGCTTGTTCGGAAGTTGAGTTGATGTTGAACGCACCGTTTATTGACATGTGCTTGGCCGCCAGATTCGCATCCCTGATTTCGGACTCAACGTAGACGTCGTTCAGCTTGATACGAGAATTGGGTAGTTGGTCTGGAATCGGCGTTAATACGGTATCGGTGATTTTGCCAGTTCCGACATTGGGTACCGTGGAGACGAAGTAGCGGTCCCACAATGCACGGTTCAAATTCCAGGAAAAATCATAGTAAATGCGGACGAGTGCCGTCGGTTTATACGTATTGTCGTTGGCGAAGTATAGCACGTCACTGAGTGATCCCAATCGGAAATCTGCGAGGCTATTGCCGATTGCGTAGGCGGGGTGCCCGTTGGTGATACCTAGATTTGCGTGCTGTAGCTGGCCCAAGCTCAGCAAGGGTTGGTTTTCCGGGCGATACTCAAACAGCGTTGCTTGAATCGTTTCTCCCGAGCCATCGGCGTCTAGTCCGTAGCCGGACGAGGCGTCCTCATCATCGCCCACAATAAACTGCGGCCAATCTGTATTACTTGAGGTGCCGATGTATCCCGGGGTGGTGGTGTCCATACCATCACCTGAATCTCCCAAACGGCGGGGATAACGCATTGCGATAAATGCTCGGGGATTGCCTTGGGCAAGCCAGCGCATCGGCGAGCCGGAGAATCTGGCTTTGAATGTTTGCGCAAAGGCAGGCGTTGTCAGCGAAGATAGCGGAGCTGGCCCCTGGGCGAGTCCTGTGTGGCCGCTGCTGGACATCCCGGGAAACGTTCCGGGATAAGCCCGGGTGAAGCTTTGATACCAACGCTTATCAGCCGTAGGGTTTGTTCCAATTGGTTCCGTACTGACGACTTCTCCTAGGTAGGTGCACAGCTCACCTTGATTGGGTTTGAAATTATTATAGGAGATATAGGACGTATTGCCTGTAATGGTTCTGTTGCTCGTATCGGTTCGATCAACGGCAACTCGATACACAGTGGAGGCATCACTATCTTCGCTCTTCTTGGAAATAGAGCGCATCAATACGTGACCAGTTGGATTGAAGCCGGGAGTTAAAACGTTTTCTGGCTCACCATCCGAAGGAGCGTCGTAAGTCTTTCCACTCTCGGAGCCTTCTAATGTGTAGATGATGCTCTTGCCCGGTGGAATGGCATCCGCATCAACAACAAAACGAAAGTATCTGTGTTTTTCGCCACCATTCCATGTGCCACCAGCGCGGTTCAAACTGCGTGTCTCCTTGTCTTTCCAGCTACCATCCGGTTGTGATTCCTGAAGCTGAAACCATGCTTTGTCCGAACTACGGCGCTGCATGCCAACTTCGTATTTCGCGGCTTTGATGGGCACTGTGTAGGGATTCCAAAGAACGACCACGGGGGAGACTGCCAGGTGGATGTCGATACCAGCGGCTGAGACGATATACTCAAAGCCAAGCGAAAAGTAGGTGAGTAATGGAGCGATGCCGCTTTCCGTTTCAGTCGGCAGTCGTGGCGTTAACTCATCGTTGACTGTGGTTTGAGCAAAGCTGCGCAGCTGACCCCAGGTCGGCACGCCGAAGTCCGGCTCGGCGGAATCATTGGGATCAGGTTCTGTTTGGAAGAGAAAATCCGTGTCCAGCGGTTCGAGGGCGGATGTCGATAGCAGTACTGACATATCCTGCTTGAGTCCACCCGCATAGGTATCGGTTAAGAGGCCTTGCGATTCGGTCGTCAGGTCGTGGTAGCGAAGGTCAATCAGTTTGGATAGGGTAGAACGATTTGCGCTACCTTTCAGGAGTGGCATTTGATCCAAATCCAGCAATCTTGGTAAATCAGGGTCCGTTGGATCGTATACTGCCTCGTCGCTCATCGGATCCAACTCCAACATGTCAGAAGAGGCCAATGTTACCTGGTCGGACGCGTTTTCGGCATCCATCAGCTCAATGGCCGCACGGGGTGAAGTGACAAACGCATAGCTCGATTCTTCGAGCGCTTCGGGCATCGTTAGATTGAGGGGGGCCTTGGTGCCGTTGTCACTGATCCACCATGCGTAGCCTCCGGTGACGACGTTGTCATCATTGACGACTTCTACCAGTGGTGCGGCAACGTAATCCACGGCTGATTGACCAACCGTTTTTGGGCCGACCAGTAGGCGGGCAGGGCTGTTGGCAATCGTGATGTCTGTCGAAAGCGCATTGGCGGACGTTAAATTATTGACTGTGCTTTCCGGCGAGAATTTGAGCCCATTGGAGGTTCCGTCGGAGCTGACGAGTCCTTCGTTTCCGCTAACCAACCAGTTTAATAACTTGGCCTGGCTACCATTGCTGGATGAAGCATTGATAATTTCCGTGGCAACTTCGCCGGGGGTTTTAGTGTAATCTCCGCTGGTGCCATTTTTGTAAGCACCCAACCAATGTGCGTTGGCATTCGTCGCGTTGACCAGGTTTGCGTTGATGTCGGCTCGGGCTGTGGTGCGTTGATCCGGCCCGGTATGTCTTTGTAGCTCACCAATCGCAGAAAGTATTCCAAGGCGCGCATTTTCCTGCGCCAGAAGCTTCACCCGGTCGAGTTCACTGCGGTTCACTTCAATCGAAGCCAAAGTCGTGAAACTCAAAAGCAGTAACACGATGAATGCCATCAAGCTCAACGCGATGATTAGCGCGAAGCCCGGGGCATTATTCTGATTTTTGTGTTTCTTCAAGGGGAGGGGGTCCACTCACGATGTTTTTATCATCGCGAATAAGAGCAATTGGAGGTGGGTGAGTTGATGGTAATGGAATTCGATTGGGATTCAAGATCACTCGGCTAAGGTAATTTCGAGGTATCGTTCACTGGAGAACCATGCCTCGTTCGTGCCGGTGGCGTAGCTGTATTGGAGGTAGCGACCAGAGGGATCGCCAAAATTAATTTGAAAATCCAGTGCGAAAACGGTGCCTGGAACCGGGCTGACCTGTATTGCATTCCACGGTATAAAAATCTCCAGCGCGTAGCCTTCAGGTGTGCGCATACGCCCAACTCCAGCCGCTCTGGTTTTCGTAGTGGCGCGATTGATGCCCGGGCGTTTGTAGGCAAAGAATAGCTGGCTGCTCGGTTTGCCTTTGCTGTTAGCTTTATCGATGAAGACTTCGATGCAGTCGCCTTCAAACCATTCGGTGCCATCGTTTACGATTGGAGCGCCTGCCTTGTCCACCGCCACGTAGAGCGCCAAACCGGTTGGGGTTGCTAGCATCCATACGTCTGCTTTCTCATCGCCTTTGCGGTTACCGGTGACGAGGGCGCTTCCAATACTCTGCCAACCAGGTACATTGCCTTCATCAATCGAAATGCTGACGCTCTGAGCCCAGGCAGCTTCATCTGGCATTCCGTCTGCAGTGATTTTAGTGTCGGCAACAATTGGCAAACGTATTTTTGCGCTCGTGGGCTGTTGAACTGCCGGCATGCGTTCAGCTAGATATTGCAGGAGCATCGCATCGGCAGAGTTTGTCTTGGTCACTAGGCGGAAACCGCCAATGTAGCCCAAATGCTTGGATGCCATCAGATTTGAAACCACGGAAAAATCGATCCGATCGATGCGCGTGAAATCAACCTCCTTATTGGGGAAATCGTTCTGGCCCAGGATGATTTCTTTCCATGCGGTATCTTCAAACAGTTCGCTGAGGTTCCTGGATTTCGCCTGCTGCTTGTTGCCTTGATCGTCGGTCCACTTTACGACGATATTGCAATCGCGGGGCATTGTGCCATCTCCAGCAAAGAAGAAGCTCAAGCCCTCGCCATCATCCGGCTTCAGACCCGGAGTTGGCGCTGCATCAAACCAAGCTCCCGCGTGCCAATCTTGAGTGTGCTCGCCAAGGTCGAGTTTGACTGCGGACTCATCACTGTATTTGGCTGAACTCGCCTTTAAGTTACCGTAAGCTTGATAGGGTTTGAAGTCAGCCGCGATGGTTAGCGGAATGCGGAAATTGTCTTCACTGTCTTCGACTACGGTAGCGGTTTCTCCGTCCTGAATCAGCAATGCAGTGTACTCGCTCACCGTTAACGGTGCAATGTCGGGCTTGGCTGGAGTCGGCACTGTTTCCGTTGGCCATGGTTCATCTTTAGCCAGCAATGGGGCCGAAATTTCCGGGCTCGCGATTTCGAACCATATCGTTTGCAGGCTCGGGTTCAGGTTAAATTCCAAACCATTGTCCTTGCGGTCAACGTGCACTTCGCCGAGGCGACGACCTTCGACATCCAGGGCATGGACGACCAAGTCGTTGCGCTTCAAATTAGAAAGCGTCACGCGACCATGTAGGCCTTCGACACGGATCGGTGCCTTGCCAAGCTTTTTCATGCGTACTTTGCCGTCTTCACCCGTCACGTATTCCGTATCGGTATTCTGGACGCGGCCTGCTGCGACGAGTAGCATGCGCTTGGAGTTTTCAATCGGCTCGCCATCGGCGCTGGTCAGTGCAACGACGCCATAGGGGCGAACGAGTTCTACTTCCAGGTTATCAGTTTGGTTCTTTTGACGAAAGCCAGGATAGCCTGCAATGGCTTGGGTGCGCGGGCTATTGATAAACTGCGTGCCAGTTCCCCAGTCGGTGCGAAGCGCCCCATTGTCACTGAAGTAGGTGGCGCTTTCCATGCTGTTCTCTCCCAGGTCCATGCCCCAGTGCTCAGCCGCCTGTAAGTAGAAACGATAGAGCCAACGAGGGTCCTGGCCCAAGCGATCAAATTGACCTGCGGCAGGGAAAACCAAAAAGCGGTCATCTAGCCATCCCAGTGTATATTTGCCATCCTTGCTCAGGCCAATCGGTGTCGATCCGTCGGGCAGTGAATCAACTTCGATGGCGGCTTCGAGCTTGCTGAATGTGACCGTGAGTGGCTCATCGTAGCCGAGCTCGATGGTGAAGTCGGTAGGCGCACTGAGATTCGTCGTTACCAGCTTCGGGTGTAACTTGCGGGCAGGGGCGGCTAGGTCACGTGTTTTATGGTAACGGTCGTTCCAAGGATTATCGCCAAGGATGACTGCGTGCTTGGCCTGACTGTAATCGCCGCTAGCGGTTCGGCCGGTGCTGAAGACGACATCCGCATCACCGTCGTAGGCTTCTTCGAAGAAATACGTTTCCGTTTGATGCAACATCGGCAGGAAGTTCGCCGCGCCACCAATGGTGCCCGAGCCTCCTTCAAGACCGACTGCATGTAGGTTTTGCTCAGCGGCATCTTCCGCGGAATGAGCCACCTGAACCGTGTAGCGGGCAGGGGGCAGATCACTGCGACGCATGAGCGCGGCGGCGATGCGGTGGATCGCCATCGTGGGCGAGTCATGCAAAGTCGTGAAGGACTTGTGGAATTTTTTGCGCCAACCAATCCAGTCGTAGGTGATATCGCGGTCCGGCATTTGTTCGCCACCCCAAATCTGGCTCCAAGTGAAATGCACACTACCGTTGATGCCCTGAAAGGCCAACATGGCTGCGATTGCCAAGTGAGAATCGGCGCGGTAGCTGAGACCGCCAGCGGTCCACTCGTTATTCCAACTCGGGGTGCCGTCCACATTGATGCGCAGTATGTTGGCAAACCAATTTTTCGAGCTGACATCGACTCCGTCGATTGAGACGCCGGAGGTGCCTGGCCGCGTCATGAATGCGATCTTGTCTCCGCCGTAAAGGTGCGCGGAAATCGTTCCGGCTCCTTCAATCTCGGCTAGCTGATTTTGGGGACCGCGTAATTCATGGCTCCCAACGATCTGGCCCTTATATCCGCTTTCCCGCAAATGCGCACTGGCCTCTTGATAGAATTCCGTAGCGATGTCCCGGTAAAAGGCGATGAAGTCATTGTAGCGAGCGGCCCCACGAGCCTTGGATCGATAGGAGCGATTCCAGTTGTCGAGCACTTGTAGTTGGGGGCGGTAAACATTGCCCTCTGCGGGGTCCTCATCATCGAAGAGTCCGCAGACGCCTTCTTCATCGGTCCAGGCTGCGGCGAGCGTTTCCCGATTTCCGTAGCGTTCCAACAGCCAAGCATTCCAGGCCGTATCGAACCATGTTTTTACGGATGGCGGCGTCAGGAAAGTCCAATCCCAGAAGGGGCCGTTTTCATTGATGATCTCTATGCAGATCACGGCGGGATCTTCTGCATAGCTTTTGCCCGTGTAGGGATTTACATGGTTGATGAGTTTGTCTGTGGCGCGCTTCCATGCATCGACCATCACCGGCATGGGGAAGACGCCCTTCCAGCCGAAGTTCTCGAGCTTTGCAAATTTCTCCCAATCGGGGATGCCAACCTCTTCCGTCCATCCGCGTTGGTCTACCAGATCAATGTAGATATAGATGCCGCGATCGATGAAGGCCTTTATCAACTTGTCAACGATGTCGATCCGGCTCGGGTCGAGATCAAACACTTCACCATTTTTCAGAAAGCTGACGCTGCCCCAGATATGGTCATTGTGATGAAAGCGGACTACATTGTAACCCTTGGCAGCGATTGCATCCGCCATTGCTTCGATCTGATGATCGTTCTTGGGGAAGCTGGCTCCATAGGCGAGCGTGGTGCCCCAAAAGCGCGCAGGTGTTCCGTCTTCAAAGACGAAATTTCCCTCATCGTTCGTTAGCAGCGCACCATGGACGCCCGCGGGTTGGCCGTCGCCAAGCCATTCTCCGGCATCCACAACAGAGCCTTTCTCAAACCGTGGGTAGCGGCTCTCTTTCCAGATGACTAAGTCGCTCGGTGCGGGCAATTCATCTTCGGGTGCTTGGGCGATAACCATCGCATTGCCCGATACTATTTCCTTGGTCGACGATTCCTGTGCATGGCTAATGCCCACGCTTAAACTTAAGAAAACTAAGGCGAATGTATAATGGGTTTTGATGCGCTTAAACGTGTTCATTGATGAATGATTTACGTGCATAATCCAATCGATGATGGATGGATGCAGTGCCTGAATAGGACTTGTTTGAGAATAAAGTTACGCCGTTCGCCTGCCGCACTTCGTTTTGGCAAGCCAAGACGTTAATCGTTTTTCGGGATTTCGGGGCTATTATTTTACGCCTTTGGAAGGTTGTTTCACTCGGCGGAGTCGGAGGTATGATTGCCGTTAATGGTCGACAGTTTCTGGGAATTGAAGAGGTTATTCAAAACTTTAAAAACTTTACCAGTTAGGTAGCGAGCTGTGGGCAATTGCAGCTATCGAATATGCCTATCACTCAGTGACTTCGGCGAGTTAGCGAAGCGTATCGCCCGCGAACCACTGGCCTTGCAGGTGAATGCCATAAGAGTTCTCGGGGATTCCGTATGCATTCCTCAACAAGTTGGTGTGTAGACGATCAACCGATGCCGCTCCAATGGCCTGGAGGTCCTGCGTTACGGAGGAGGTGCTGCGCTTGTCGTGACTGAATCGGTTGAAGCAGGCTAGGCCGACGTCTTTAGGTGCCTGAAGCCCACGCTCTTTTAAGAGGCCAAGGACAGCAGGATCGCTGTCGGTAACGATCGCGTCAGGTTTATGTTCGTCATACCACGACCAAAAAGCCGAAGACGAAACTCCCAGCAACATTAACGGTGGGATGGGCGATGAATCAGCGTCACGATACTGGTAGCCTAGATAGGCATCCATCGGTGAAAATCGCAGGCGATTTATCGGGTTGCGTATATATAGTCCCACTCTGCGATAGCCTTTCTCGTGTAGCTTTTCGAGCGTTGTTCTCATCGCATGGTGGTGATCGAATGCAACGTGGTCCAGTTCCGGGCTGACGAGTGATGTGCCAATGGCCACCGAGGAAAAATACTTCCAGTTCAGTTCCAGCTTATCTTCAATTTCGGGCACGGGGGCAATGATGAGCCCACGGATTCCACGGTTGAACAATATCGAACTTGCCCGGCTTTGGGAGCAGCCATCTTCTTTTAACCAATAGGGGACAACCTTGTAGCCATAATCCATCCCACGTCTTTGGGCTCCGATAAAAAACTGATTAGAGAAATCCCAGGAGGGGTCGTTTTTAACCGCATAATTGGTCACGTAGGCCAACTGCTCGAATGACGACGGTTCGCGTGTGCGACGTCGATAATCGGCCAATGCCGCAAGCGCCGGATCGGGCTTATAGCCAAGACGGTCTGCGCAGTCTTTGATTTTCTTGCGCGTTTCTTCAGAGACTCCAGTCATCCCTCGCAGAGCGATGGAAACCAGCATGGTCGATACGCCAACTTCTGCAGCGATATCTTTTAAACGGGGGCGTCGGGATTCTGCCATAGATCGATTATTTGAGTCGGATCGATGATGGTAGCGCAGTTGGTAAATTTTGCAGCATTACATTTGCAAAGGCAGCTGACAGATGGGATCAAATATGCTGCGAATGCAAGATAAATAGAGGCCTAACTGATAAAGTAAAATGTAAATTGAGCTCTGCTTACATCTGTGGCATTTTTGCTGATATAAACGTAATATTTTCACTAACCCCAAACAGATAAATCCCAAATGAAGACTCATCACATTACTCTCATTGGCGCGTGCAGTGCAGCCATTGCTTTTACCAGCTCATTATCCGCTGCAACGGTAGCATCTCCTTACCTAAATGATTTTACGAGCTCTGCGGCCGATTTCACAACTTCCGGTGTTGGCAGTTGGAACTTGGTTGATACGAACTCAGACACGAATCCTGACGCCTATCAGTTTACTGCAAACACCTCAACCTCCGCTGGGTTTTCGATGCTGACGCTTGGTGGTAACCCCGGTTCCAACTTCACAGATTTCACTGTGAGCACAACTTTTTCGGTGTCCTCCGTGGACCCAGGGCAGGCTTACTGGGGCTTGGCGATTCTCGGCAGCAGCGAAAGCTCTCCCAGTGATTACATCTTAGTCGACTATCAAGGCAGCAATGGCCAGTTTCGGATCATCAACGTCGGTGGAGCGGGGACGGGCACAGCTGTATCCGCATCCAGTTTTGGAGGCACCTTTGCGTTGGGTCAGTCCATTACGCTTACCGTTACGGGCACCTATGTCGGCTCCATGCTGACGCTTTCGGCTGATTATGATGACGGTAGCCCGACGCAAACGATTACTGCGTCTGCCTTTGATGCCTCAACACATTACACGGGCTCTGCGATGGGGATGCGTGTTCGTACTCCCTCTGGCGGTGGCACAACCGTCAACTTTGATTCCTTCTCCGCTGCAGTAGTTCCCGAGCCTGGTACTTACGCGGCTATAGCTGGTGCCTTTGCCCTCTTGGGCGTTGTGCTGATGCGCAGAAAGTAAGTCTCTCGCGAAAAGCTTGTTTCTTGAGGTTGTCTGGCAGTTGGCTGGACAGCCTTTTTATTATTATGTAGCCCCGTTGCTGTCAGTTTATTCGAAGGGGAGGGGGGCATCATATCGCTGTTATCGACATGGTAAAAAAGCATTCTTTAGCGCTCATTTTTTTTATCGTATCTTTGCTCAGGAGTCGTGCCGACTACGAGTATTTGGGGCCCGTTGAAACTATAGATAACGATGTTGTGAGCTTACAAGTAGCGCTTGAGGTCGGGCGCATTGTATCATTCAAGCAGCATAACGAACCAGATTGGATTGTTGTCTTCGATATCGAATCAATTCCCAGTTGGCATTGGCATCCATGGGGTGGTGATCGCATCTGGCCGACAGCTCAGCATTTAAACCCTCAGATTTATGGTAATACGGGTTTTGATCCTGTCATTGATGGTGAACCATGGGAGTTGATTGCGAAAACGGATACGAGCTTGACCATGCGTAGTGGCATCAGCCCTGAGTTGGGTTTGCAGATTACTCATCATATTGAGCTACTTGAAGACAGCGCAAAAGTACTGCATACCTATTGGCTGGATCGCGTAGCAGAGAGCCCATACCCAGTGCATGTTTGGACGATTACCGGGGTGGGTGAGGGAGATTACATTTTATTGGATTCCGATGAGAGAATCGCGCATGCCAAGAAGAAACCGTATCGACGCTGGCCTGCAAAATTTCCTGAAGCTCCCATTGCATCGCTCATACCGGATTCGCGAGTTTTAATGTTTAGCGTGGCAAATGATACTGAGCAAAAAATCGGGACTTATGGGAATTGGATTGCCATGGTCAGGGACAGACAAGCTTTTTGCCAAAGCATTGAGTTCGATCCTAATGAATTATACTTAGAGCTGAGTAATCTTCAGTCATACCTAAAACGCGAAAGCGAAACTTTCGAAATTGAAACGATCAGCCCGACATGGGCTTTGCCCAAGGGGCAAAAGCAAGAATGGAAAGTGCTCTGGGAGTTGATTGATTTGCCTGCCAGTGCCGTGGAAGTTGATGCTATTGCTTTATTTTTAAGTGATCGTTACGATCATCGGTAGTTAGGATATGTGATGCGGTTCTGCATCATTGCGATTGAGCCGTAGCGGTTGCCTGGTCAGTCGGCTAGTGATGAGCGTCAGATCTGTGCTTTCAAATATAGGTCTACAAAAAGCATGGTTCCAGCACTCTTGCTGTGTCTTGTGTATCACTTGTAGAGCGCAGCTATGTGCGGAATCGGCGGATGTGGATGTGGCCCTAACTGTTAAAGAAGCAACTTATTTGATGCTTTGATGGTAGGCATTAATGATGACGGCTTCTCGATTCCCCAGCAGTTACATGCGGCCCTTCATCTGATTATCGAATTCTCTGAATTCGCTATGGTGATGCTATTTTTGCCTTTTCACCGAAAAGTATGATGTACCCTTATTTCTCGTTCCGTCATTTTCGCTTCCATGTGGTTGGACTGTTTTTAGCAGGGCTCATTTTAGCCTTCTCTTCATTGGCGGCGACATCGACCTCCGATGCCGAATGGGAACACGCCGGTTGGGGGGGAGGCGGTTATTACTATGCAGCTGCTTTCCATCCAACTCGTGATGGCGTTATCTATCTGGCCGGCGATGTGGGTGGTGTCTATAAAACCGAGGATCACGGCCGGAATTGGCGCATAATCAATAAAGGCTTGGTTGATTACGCGGTGTTTTCATTGGCTGTCGATCCAAGCAATCCTGACACGGTATATGCAGCCACTGTTGGTGGCCTATGCAAGAGCACCGATGCAGGCGAGAGCTGGCAGCTGCTGCCCCAGGCGGGCCCGAAGGAGCTGGCCATTATTGGTAAGAAAAAGAAGAGCATCCGCTCTGTAGCTGTTGTGCCATCGGATGGAAACATCATATTTGCCGGGACTCCGAATGGGAAGGTCTTTCGCAGTAAAGATGGCGGACAATTCTGGAAAGAGGTTTATCAAGTCGCCGTCAAGGGCGCGGAGGAAGGCCGCCTCCGCTTGCAGTTTGGCAAGGCCAACGACAATTACTTCGGCGGTATGTGGACGAAGCTCTCGTTCCCTGAGAACGTGAATCCTGCTGATGCCGTGGGCTTCGGCATGAACTTCAAAGGCGATGGATCGACTCCGTCAAAAGGCTTCTTTGTTTATTTGAAAGGGCCAGGCTTTAGCTACCGCAGTCGCAATCTCAATGGACTTCTTGCCGATACTGACGCTCGTGATGTGATCCTGACTGCGGAGGACTTTTCAATCGATCCCGAGTTCGCTAAAAAGCACCCGGCCAAAGCGGCAGAGGCACCAGCGACGCCGGATTGGTCTAAGATTGATCGCGTTGATCTATCTTGCGTTGGAGATCTGCCACGGGAGCAGCATGTGGCAAGCATCAGTTCATTCTTCATTGCCGCCACGCAAACAATCGACGGGCAAGCTGGTTCGGTTGCGAAGCCGGTAATCATCCCGACCAAGGTTTTAAGCAATAACTCAAAGCCGTCTAAATACGGCAATCTTCGTATTGGCGATCCTGTAGTCGGTTCGGTTTACTCGGTGGCGGTTTCTCCTGTCGATCCTACACGCGTGATTGCGGCGACAGATAGTAATGGCTTGGTATTGAGCAGTGACCAGGGCAATAGCTGGGTGCGCTTGGAGACGCCACAAAAAGCCTCTGGTGTCGCGTTTGATCCGCAGCATGCAAACGTCGTGTATGGAACATTCTTTTCCGACGGCGTCTGGAAGTCGGTTGATTACGGTAAGACATGGAGCCGCTTGGAAGAGGGGATTTCAGACAAAGTATCCCTGTTGGAAGTCGCGGTGAGCCCAACCAATTCGCAGGATGTCTATGTCGTTGGTGCTGACGGCTGGAATGGCGCATTTTATCGTTCCGAAGATGGTGGGAATACATGGGCGAACTCGTCTAAAACAAGGCCCGATTACGTTTGGAATCCGACGCTGCCGGAGTCGGGGAAGGTCGTGAGCATGAGCACGGTCACGAACGTCACAATCAATCCCGCCAATCCTGAGCAGCTCTTTACGAGCGCCAATTGGCGCTGCTCTTTCAGTGAGGATGGCGGTGTGACTTGGGAGGAGCGCATTAAAGGCGCCGACATCTCTTGCATCACGGATATTCAGTTCGTGGGAGACCGGGTTTACGTATCGGTCATGGATGAGGGGACATTGATGAGCTCGGACAACGGGAATAGTTGGAGGCAGCTCTGGCCGATGAAATATGAGGCCAATCTTAGTGGTCACAATTGGCGTGTCAGAGTGGATCAAATTGAGGGGCAGGATCGCATTATTTCGACTGCTAGCCCATGGGGTGGAGAATACCCACAGCTGGTCGTCGTGAGCGAGGACGGCGGCAAAACCTATCAGGCGACCAAAGCAGGCCTCCCGGATTATCAAATCAGCGCCAACACGATGTGGGGTCGCGGTTATCCGCGCGCCTTGGCGGTGGACCCGTCCAATCCGCAGATCGTTTACATGGGAATTGATGGTGACCCAACTCCGGGCAAAAACGGTGGCGGAGTCTTTAAATCCGTTGATGGCGGCTACACTTGGGACCAATTGAAGAACCAACCCGGCAGCCGTCGCATGTATTATGGGCTCGCTATCGATCCTACGAATCCACAGCGCATATTCTGGGCGGGCTTCGGTTCAAAGGGCGGTGTTTATCGTAGTGAAGATGCCGGTGAGAGCTGGCAGCGAGTGTTTCGCAAGGATCAGTATTTGTTCAATCTGAAGGCAACGGCTGATGGCGTCATCTATGCGGGTGGTAAAGAGCTTTATCGCAGTACGGACCAGGGGAAAACCTGGCAAACGCTGACGAACTTTAAGAACAACCGTTCTATCGTCGGCATTGAGGTTCACCCGGAAGATCCCAATACGATATGGATATCGGCCAACGTGTGGAGCAACGCTGCAGATGGCGCAATTTACAAAAGCATTGATGGAGGCTCTAGCTGGCAGGATATGACTGGAGACATCCCCTACAACCGTCCTCAAATTCTACGTTACAACCCACTCACTCGCGAACTTTGGGTCGGCTATGTCGGACTCTATAAGATCAAGCAGTGAGTTTATCAACTAACCCCGTAACACCCCTAAGTATACATGAAACAAATAAGAATCAGCCGTCCACCGGCTGGGAAAAAATGGTGGAACCCCCTCGCTTATGCGCTCCTTGCTATCGGATCCTCAGTGACTTTTTCTACATCGGCATCAGCCTTAACGGGCACGTTAGATGGCCTAACCGAAGACGCAGAAGTCCGAAGTGATGGAACCGTTGGAAGTACGACTTCGACCGCTGGGCGAATTGGTGGTATTTCCGGCGTTCAGTATGCAGTGGTCAATATGTTTGAAATCCCTGATTCGATATTGAATGACCCGACGCAGCAGTTTTCCTCGGCCACTTACACCGTGCGAACTGCTTACATGTCTCCACACTCAATTAATGGAGACCTCTATGGCATCGGCTACAGCATGACGGGCGCTGACGTTTACCCATCGGATTTTTACAGTGGGCCTTTCGATAGCGATAGCGTGCTCATCGAGGACAACTTCATCCTTCCAAGTACGCCATCTTACACGCAGGTTAGCAACTCCAGCGCTGCGTTGGTTGACTACCTGAATTTGCAACTTAACGCGATGCGCGAAGCCAATGCGACCGAGGGTTATGTGTTTTTCCGGATCAATCCCGATGCCTATATTTACTGGAACTTCTATCAAGTTGGCATGGCTGATAGTGGTGGTAGTTATCTGCCTACGCTGGATTATACTACGGAGTCGGTACCGCTGTGGACCTCTGTCCCACTGGGCGGCGGCGGCTATGTGACCGGAGTTATCAGTGATCCTTCGGGCGACGCGATTTACTGTCGCACGGATGTTGGCGGTGCTTTTCGCTGGGCTCCGACCGATGATGTCGATGGCAATGGTTCATGGGTCTCTATTTCAGACGCCATGGTCCCCTATGATACGGTAGATGCTTCGGCATTGATGTGTGTGGAGAGTATTGCCGTTGATCCGAGTACGCCAGGCCGGCTCTATAAAGCAGTGGGCAATCCTTCAATTTCACCTACGGCAAGGGGCATCTACACTTCGGATGATTACGGGGCAACTTGGTCGCTCGTCGACAATAGTAACACCTTCGTGATTCAAGGTAACGGAAGTAAGCGTGCTCACGGCGAACGTTTGGCCGTCGATCCGAACGATTCCGATATTTTTTGGTATGGCTCCTCCACTTCGGGCCTGCGCAAATTTGAGAAGAGTGGCGGCACCTGGACAGCCACACAAATTTCTTCCAGCGAAGTGCCCTACGGTACGACCAATACGGGCATCTCCTTCGTGGTTTGCGACGCAAATGGCGGTAGCACAATTCTGTATGCTGGCGTTTCAGATCCGTCCGTCGGCGGCGTCTATAAGAGCACCGATGGTGGCTCGTCCTGGTCGAAGGTTGGTGGTGACTCCTTGCCGGAGCCCCGCCGCGCGCAGATCGCGGATAACGGCACGTTATATGTGTCGGGTGGTACGGACGGAGTGGCCAAGCTGCCACGCAATGGCACGTTGAGCCTACTTAGCACACTGCCAACGACCGCCGGCTATCCCAGCCGGACCGTCGCCTATCATGCAGTCGCGGTCGATCCGAATGATGCGACCGGTAACACGGTCTATGTAGCAGAAGTCACCAAAGGTTCGGGCATTGTTCTGCGTTCGACGGATGGTGGTGCGACGTGGGCGAATCAGACTTCGATTAGCCAGAGCCGGGAAGAGCCGGACGGCACGAAATCTTTAACCGGCTACTGGTTTGGGTCGACGGCCTCATTGATGGTAAACCCCGCCGATTCCAATGAACTCTGGCACAGCGATTTCTTTGGCGTTAGCCGGACGCGGGATGCGCAAAATCTGGGCGGCAGCCCCGCAGCGACCTGGCATACGCTTCAAAAGCGCCAGGAAGAAACGGTGGCGCTCTCGCTGAAAAATGCACCCAGTGGCGCGGCACTCCTCACGGGCCTTGCGGACGTGGGTGGCATGCGTTACCTGGATACAAACGCGCGTCCTTACGGTGCCGGTGGTAACACAACCGGTGGTAGCAATATTACGGGTTTGGATTTTTCTGAGGGGACGCCAGATGTCTGGGTTCGTGGAACCGTTAACTCAAATGGATCCACTGGATCAGGTGGTGTTTCGATTGATGGCGGCGAGAACTGGAGCACATTTGGCGTGCTGGATTCCAAGGACGTCAGCAATGCGTCTACTGCCGGTTGGGAAACATTCGATGTTGGCCCGTATCTCCGCAAAAGACAGGCTGATGGTGCCACTTCGGTCACCTTGGTGCTGCGTGCCAAGTCGGGTCAAACCAACCATGCCTATTTGCACTTCTCCTCGAAAGAAGGAACGAACCCACCTGAGCTTTTGCTGAACGGCAGCACAACATTAACGCCGACAGCCGATGCTTACGTTCGTGCGGCCGGAGGGAGCAGTAACTACGGGAATCACGTCGAATTACAGGCTCAGAATTATTACGGTCAGGCGAACTATCATCGCTGGAGCTACCTGAAATTTGATCTCAGCGGACAGGCGCCGATCACATCGGCCACTCTACGTCTTTACCGACTTGCCGAGGCCTCGGACACAACGGCTTTCTATACCACTATCGAAGCGACCCCGACAACGACTTGGGTCGAAGGCGATGGTGGTACGGACAATTCGCCCGCTAACGAAATTACCTGGTCGAATCGCCCGACGAACCTGCACTCGACACCGGGCGCGCTCTGGAAGGGCGGGGGACGTGTTGCCGTATCGGCGACCAATCCTGACAATATTGTATGGATGGGCATTAAGAATGGTGGCTCCAATACGCCCATGTATTATAGCAAGGACCGTGGCGTGACTTGGTCGGCTGCTTCGGGTGGCCCTTACACCGAAATCACTGGCATCTATACGAACGGAAGTAGCGTGGCTCCTTTGGGGCAGCCTCTGGCATCGGACCGCGCCAATGGCTACTTCTACGCCGCGAATTTCGGCGGTACTTCACATAAAATCTATCGCAGCACCAACCAAGGTGCTAATTGGACACAGGTTGCGACGGTCTCGAATGGCAATAGTTACAATATGCGTACACCTCAGTTGGTTGCGGCACCGGTATCGCCCACTTGTCCCAGCGGAGGCGATGTCTGGCTCTGTGACGATGGCTCCTACAATGACAACGGAGGTGGCCTGTGGCGCTCCACTAATGCCGGCGACAATTGGTCACCGATCACTACTGTTGGTAAGGTAACAGCGGTTAGCTTTGGTAAGGCTGAGACCGGGTCAGGTTACACGGTCTTTATCCACGGAAGAATCAGCGGCGTTCCTGGTATCTATCGCTCGGATGACTATGGCTCCACTTGGGAGGCGCTTCCCAATCCAACGATCAAAGATATTCAAGCCCTTGCCGGAGACCGCCAAAACTATGGCAAAGTCTTCATTGGCACGAAAGGCCGCGGTGTCTTCCAGAGTCAGTAGACTGAACTAGCCTCAACGTGTCGTCCTGGCTGCGGCAATACGGATCGGTGACTGTGAGAACATCATGTTTGCCGGGTATCCGGGCCTCAGCTAGGGCGATCGTCCAGGGCTGTGCATCAGAAGGAATACCTGTCACCAAAGGCAGCTGATGCAGTTTACCTAACTGATAAAGTGGAGGCGGGCTCGCCTTCAAATTCGAAATTTTTCAGTATTTAGTTCCACAATCACACTCAATATCCCAACAAACTTATGAAAATAATACTTCCCCTAGCTATTGCTTCTCTCAGCATGCCTGTACCGGCATCTGCCGTCATCGTAAGCGGCGATGTGCTGGTGTTCGACTTGGGACTCTCTGCTTCCACGACGGGGGGCAATTGGAATAACTTATCCGCTGCATCTGGTGGGCAATCTGCCAATGCGGTGACGAATGCCATCCGGTTTTCTGACGGAGCCTCAACCGGGGTGGGGTTAGCACTCGCTAACCAGTCCCTCTCGAAAGTCGGCATTGGCGGCATCAACACCGTTACCGATCCGGGAAGCTTTTCGTCGCCGGGATTTATTGGTAGTGGGGCCATTCCGGAAACGGCCTATCAGGATTTGGCATACTTTAGTAACGAGAATTCTACCAATACGTTTACTTTCTCCAATTTGGACGACAGTCTGAGCTATACGCTTTCGTTCATCAGCCGGACGCCGGCTGGAACCGACAGAGCCAGTTTTACTTGGAACATTGCGGGCCAAGACTCGGTCACTATCGAGCCGGAAGACAATACGAATGTTTATTCATTCTCAGGATTAAATACGGACGGAACCGGGAAAATTGTAGTAAGCATTCCTGTTACCGGAACTTTGTCGACGGACGCAGCCTTTGTTAACGCGATCGAACTCGTCGCCATCCCCGAGCCTAGCACTTACGCCATGATGGTTGGGTTCTCTGTTCTAGGCCTGGCAATATTGCGTCGCCGGTCCAACTGATCGTGCACTTTTAAAAAAGAAGCCGTCGCAATTACGCGACGGCTTTTTTTTTTGTGTATATTCATGCGCTTTTTACTGAAGCGCTACACGTCAGTAAGCGCAGTGGAAATTTATTTCTTCGCCGATATCTGAATCGTGGCACCGTTAGGGAGTGCGTCATAGATGATCTTGCCATCGGTGACGCTGACAAGGGCGGTGCGATCACCTTGCTTAATCTGACACTCGCTCCATTCTGCGGGCACATTGGTGATCAGGGTGAGCGGCAGGTCATATAGCTCAGGATTCACGGAGGCCGTGAGCTCGAGCTCAATTTTGGAGTCGTTGGCTTGCAGGAGTTTGACGGATGCTGCGTTGCGCTCGGTTTCGTATTGATGCCAGGAAATGTGGTCGGTGATCCAGAGCTCATTGGCTGCCTGTTTCTCTGCCAGGTAGTCCAGCAGAGGGAGGAAGATGTCCTGCTTGAGCGCCCAAAAATCCTGCCACTTGGAGCCGATGCGTTCGACGCCGTGCAAGATGAGATACTCTGTCCCTTGGGAGGCGATCGCTTCCTCGGCTAAGGCGGTCATTTGCTCGAGTTCTTGCAAGTGAGAAATGGCACCATGTCCGCGGAAGGTTGGTCGCTTGATCATGTTGTCTTCTTCCAAAACCCGGATTAAATCTTCCTTCGGGAGGGTCCACTTACCCTTTGGTACGCCGGGCTGAGCAAAAGAGATTAGGCGATTGGGCTTGCCTGGAATTGGTTGAAGCTCTTCCCGGATGATGCGTGTGCATTCAAGGATTTCAGTCTGCGCGTGTTCGTAGTCGCGGACGCCCTGATGCGTCATGGTGTGGTTACCATAGATGATGTATCCACCCTTAATCGCTTCGGCCCACTTGGGGGCAAGTGTCTTGTATTCGCCCTTATCGGGGACCATGTAAAAGGTGGCCGTCAACTCGCGTTTCTGTAGCTCCGGAATGGCTACCTGTAATTGCCCTGGCCACCCATCGTCAAACATGAGCATGAACGCAGCGGTGCGGTCATCTTTCCAACTGGCTACGCGCGTGGCTCCGGTGGAATCATCAGCGCTGGCCGACGCCGTCCTGGTGAAGTTCACAAGAATGCAAATTGCGAAGATCAGGCGGATCGTTTGGTGAATGGATTTTATCATAAAATGCTTGATGTGATTTATTGGGTAACGATGCCGCAGGCCTTGAGCACTTCGCCGGCGATTATGATAGCGCCGAGATGACTAAAATGGAGGCCGTCGCTGTAAACACTATGCCCGTTGTATTGCGCATGTAAGGCCTCCGCTTTCGTTCTTAATGCTTCACCGACATCGATGAGATGCACGTTTGGCCTTTCCTCAGCCAGTTGGGCTTCAGCTTCGTAGTAGGGGACGCGAAGCGACTCTTTGCGAATCGCTTCCTCGCTGGCACCCGCGCAGCTTTTAAAATTATGGAGGAAGACCAGCTGTCCGCCCCAGTCGCTCAGTCGTTCCGCATAGTTGCGAAGGGTGGACTCGAAACGTTCGAGGGGAATTGATTGTGCGGCATCGTTGCTGCCCAGTGTCATGAACACCCAATCGGGGCGTATCTTCGCGATGGTCGCATCAAAGCGCTGCTCCAAGTCGATGCAGGTTGAGCCGCCGACTGCGGCAGTGCGAAAGTTCAGCCCCAGATCCGGACGCCAGGCGAAAATCAGCTCGGAGAAAACATCGGCCCATGAGCGATGATTGTTGCTGATTTTTAGCCAAGGCCATTGATCCATTGTGGGGCTGGATCGCAATGCCGTGAGGCTGTCGCCATCGAAGACGATGGTTTGTTCCGGGCGCAGGGTAATCATGCTGGATAGTTTAGAGAAATTGCTGGTTCGCGCGAATCAATTTCAGTCGTTGATCTACGCAAGCTGCGCTGCGCAGTGGGTCAGCAGGTGTGTTCATCAAGACATCCGTTAGACGCTCTATAGTCGTGGTGGCCACGTGGCAACGCGTGTCAGAGCTGGCGTAGTAGAGATACACGTCGCCATTGTCGCGGGCAATGGCACCATTGGTAAAGACGACATTGGACACATCGCCAATGCGTTCCTCTCCCTCTGGGGCGATCAGGTATCCGCCCGGATTATGCGTCATGCGCCATGGCTCATCCAAGGCCGTTATAAACCCGTAAATGACATAGCGAAGGCCGGCCGCGCAGCCGCGGACCCCGTGAGCAATGTGCAACCAGCCGTGCTCGGTCTTGATTGGGGCTGGGCCTTGGCCGTTCTTTGATTCCTTGATCGTGTGATAAGCGCGCTCGTTGATAATGATCTCGTCGCCAATTTGCGCATGGTTAATATCTGCGCACAGTCCCCAGCCGATGCCACCGCCGTTGCCAGCATCGATAAAGCCATCCTGCGGCCGTGTGTAGAAGGCGTATTGCCCATCAATAAACTCGGGGTGCAGCACGACGTTACGTTGCTGAGCGGAATTGGTCTTCAAGTCCGGCAGACGAGTCCATGTCTTGAGATCTTTGGTCTTAGCGATGCCACACTGGGCAATGGCGGACGAGAGGTCGCCGGGCTTCGCGTTCGGGTCTTTGCGCTCCGTGCAGAAGAGGCCGTAGATCCAGCCATCTTCATGGCGAACCAGGCGCATGTCATAAACGTTGGTGTCTGGCACGTCGGTTTCGGGCATGACAATCGGCTCATCCCAAAACTGAAATTGGTCGACTCCGTTCGGGCTTTCCGCCACCGCGAAAAACGATTTGCGGTCAAAGCCTTCGACGCGGCCAACCAACAAAAATTTGCCATCCATTTCGATGGCACCAGGGTTACAAATGGCATTGATACCCAGGCGTTCCAGGAAGTGCGGATTGGTTTCCGGATTGTAATCGTAGCGCCAATGCGGGGGCACGTGCGCCGCCGTCAGCACAGGGTTCTTCCAGCGTTCATACCAGCCGTTTGTCCAATGGGTATTCACCTCGTTGGGCGTTTGGATGAGCGCTTGATAGCTCTGGGTGATTTGGTCGCGACGCGTTTGATAGGTGTTATTCATGCGGTAATTTTGGCTTAAAGAGTGACGAGGATTTGGTTGCTGGCTTCAGCAAGCTCCATGGAGATGAGATTGGATGGAAGCGATTGCCCATTGCATACGATTTTCGGCTGACCACTTCCGTTGCGTATCGTGATGTCGAAACGTTTGCCGCGGAACGTGCGGCTAATGCTGACTTCCGGCCAATGGCTTGGCAGGCAGGGAGCGATTCGCAGCCCATCGTAGTCGGGGCGGATGCCGAGGATGTATTGCGTCGCGGCGTGGTAGTTCCAGGTCGCGCTGCCCGACAGCCAGGAAACACGGCCAGCACCGAAGCGTGGGCTGTATTGGCTGTGTGTGCTTTGGCAGACGACGTATGGTTCGACTTCACGCAGGTCAGCTCTGTCATTATAGCTGGCGGGCATCGAAGCTTGAAAATACTGCCATGCTTGGTCGCCGTGCCCGAGCATGGCTTCCGCGATGACCGCCCAGCCCTGCGTGTGGTTAAAGATGCCAGCGTTTTCCTTCATGCCAGGATTGAACAGCACGGACAAGGCGACCTTGGGATCGGTTTTCACGTAGGGTGGACTGCAAAGCATGACTCCATACTCCGTCGACAGCTTATCCCTTAGCGCCTGCATGGATTGAGCTGCGCGTTCATCGTCCGCGTGTCCACTGATGATGGCCCACGCTTGCGGGTTCATGAAGATGCTGCCTTCCTCATTTTCCTGAGAGCCGAACTTGAGCCCGTCATGTCGATAGGCGCGCAAATACCATTGCCCGTCCCAGGCATGCTCGGCCAAGGCGGTATCGTATGCCTTAAGCTTTTCGGTGGCCCATTCCTTCTCTTCCGGCTCGCTTAGGCGTTCGCAAATGTCGATGTATTCGCGCAGCGCAAAGCGAAGCTGGAAAGCGACGAAGATGGACTCACCCGATTCTCCGAGCCGTAGGCAATCATTCCAGTCGGCGTGTAAGCCGCAGGGAAGGCCGTGGGCACCGCAACGCTCGAAGTTGAATTCCATCGCGCGGCGCATGTGCGCCAGCACCGTGTCGTTGCCTTTGTCGGCGTAGGGAAGGACTTTTTTATAAAAGTCGATATTGCCCGATTCCCTGACGAATTCCGGGATGGCATTGAAGAACCAAAGGCAGTCGTCGGCGCGGTAATGATCGGGCTCCTGCATTGCGCCAGGGGTATGGGCAAAGGGTTTGACAACCGGCAGGGCACCGCCGTTGGCCAACTGCCCGGTCAGGAGGAGTTCGATGCGTCGCTGTGCTTCGTCCAGCTCTATCGCCATCGCGCCGAGCATGTCCTGCATGGTGTCGCGGAAGCCAAGGCCGTCGCGCTCACCTGCGTAAACCAGGCTGGCCGTGCGCGACCAATAGAATGTCATCAGGCAGTTGTAGGGTGCCCACGTGTTGAGCATGCTGTTGAAGCCAGCATCGGGTGTTTGCACTTCGAAGGATTGCAGTTTCTGATGCGTCTCGGTTTTAATGGTATTCAGCGCCGCATCGATCTGCTCAGTGCTCGCCATCGATTGCAATGCTACCCGGCCCTCGACTTCGGCTTTACCAACGCCGAAGACACAGGCGAAAGTTTTGCTTTCACCGGGGGCCAACTGTAGTTCGATTTCAAAGGCTGCGGCTGGCATGTCGCCGGAAGCAGTGGAGTTGGAGCAACGGCCCTGAACCACGGCCTCGGGGGCAGCGTAAGTCCCATAGGTACCGAGGAAGGTCGTCAGGTCGGCGTCGAACGCGTTGGCCTTGGCTCCGGCCAAACCGAAAAATGTGTGTCGCGCCTGATCCTTGTTTTCAAAATGCCCGGGGTCTTCCGGCATGTTGATGTTACTGCCGATATCGATCAGGTTTTGCGTCCCGGTCGTTACGCTGATGTATTGATTGTATTGCAGGTTTTTCGTGTCGTCTTCGGCGCTCCAGTTACACTGGGGCTCCACACACGGAAATACTTTGAGGTGACGGGCTTGTTTACCGGTGTTGGTAACGGTGATTCGCCACACTTCGTAGAGCGCCCCGGCTGGCGTAAAGTATGTGACTTCGCTGGCTATCGAGCCGTATGTCGACTCAATACACGTATAGCCGGTGCCATGGCGACAGGTGCTTTCAAATTGGGCCAGTGGTTTTTTAACGGGCATCCAGGAAATGCTCCAGAAATCGCCATTGGCTTGGTCGCGCAGGTAAACATAGCGACCGTTAAGCTCGCCTGCATGGGCGTTAAATTTGTAGCGAGTCAACTTCCCCTGAGCAGCAGACCGATAAAAGGTGTAGCCTGCGGCATTGTTGGTAATGACACCACCAAAGTTGGCGTTGCCGATGTAGTTGCTCCAAGGGCGTGGCGTGTTGGGGCGAGTGATGACGTACTCGCGATTCGAGTCGTCAAAGTATCCGTATGAGCTGCTCATGTTTTATTGGGCGTAAACGCTTGGGGAAGATTCCTGTCGTTGGTTGTAGTGTTTGTTTTCGATGAATGGCCTTGGTTTTGTAGCCTTGGTTAGGGGCAAACGCTGTCCCACATCTTGCACTCGGCGGGGGCGTGGAGGGCAATACCGGTCAGCGAATGAGAAGACTGACCTTGCCCGAACTTTGCACAATTCTGATGCAGGAGAATCCGTTCACAAGATTGGGCATGCTTTACCAGTTAGGGCTCATGGTAGCGGCGTCTTTGCTGGCTGAAAGTTCCCGTACATGATCTTAGAACTTTTTAGGAATCTTCAATGATGGCTTACCTAACTGATAAAGATTCAAAGGTCTGTAAATAGTCTTAGGCATGATTACTCCTATTAGTTATCTACATGCGAACTCTCGCTTGATTCCTAACCCCTATCGAAAGATCTGATCATGAAAACCCCAAAAGCCATAACTATAATCAAAAATTACCATAAGGCACTGGCACCTATATGCTTGTCCGCGCTCGCGACCCAGTTGTCCGCCTTTACTTTTGATAATGCAGGTGGTGATAATTACTGGGGCAATGGTGCCAACTGGGTAGGTGGTTCATTTCCGGACGGTGTCGATACGGTGGCTTCACTTCAAAAGAGCGGCATTAATGTTAATCAGAAACTTATTCTCGCCAATAGTGCAGGTGTTGATCAGTCATTTACCGTTGGTACGCTGACATTAGGATCTGGTGGCGGAGGTGGAGCGAGTTCACATTCGTATGAGGTAAACAATGTGTCTGGAGGGTCTGCCAGTCTTGTTTTTCAAACCACTAGTGGTTCTGCCACTCTGAATTACCAAAACCTGTTTGCGAATCCAACGATGGAGATCAATACCGGGGTAATACTGAACAGTAATCTCAACATTAATGTGAAGGATACGTCTGGCACTTTTCAGATTAATGGCGATGTGAGTGGTGCAAACGGAATCTCGTTGGTGGGCGTTGGAACGCTCAGGCTCAATGGCGCAAATACTTACACCGGAGCGACGACGCTTACTAGTGGAACGCTGCTGCTGGGAGCCGCTGATCGCATCGCGGATACGAGTGCTATCGTCTTCAACGGCGGCACGCTTTCGACGAACGGCTTCTCCGATGCAATGGGCACGCTGCAGCTTTCGGCTGACTCGGCTATCGACCTGGGAGCCGGTGATTCCGACCTTAGCTTTTCCGATAGCAGCGCCATTAGCTGGAATGCTTCAACAGTGCTTAATATTATGAACTTCGTGGAGGGCGTTGACAGCATTCGATTTGGGACTGATGCCTCGGGCTTAACGAACACTCAGCTTTCACAAATTATGTTGAATGGTGGCTCTGCCTACATTGACGGAAGTGGTTATTTAACGGCGGTACCTGAAGTTAGCAGCTTCGCGCTATGCGGAGGTATCCTGGTATTGGGATACGTCGCAATACGCCGCCGAAAGTAATTTTTTTGGGGAGCAGTGAACCGCGCCCGGCGTCTTTATTGGCGTCGGGCGTTTGTATTTTCTAGCCTGCCTGCTCTAGCTACGGTGTCACCTGCATGCTATCCCGCTGGTTGAGCCAACGCGCGTCATGGTGAACGGGGATGTTGTCTGGGCAAGTTAGGATTAAATCGCGTCCGCCGCGACTGTTGGGCTCCATCTTGAGCGTAAGATATTCATTACTATTGGGGAGTGGAAAACGGAGGTTGAGGAATTCCAAATCGCCCGGCATGGGAACCCAAAAAATTTCCCGATAGCCCGGCTTGGCTGGCTGAATGCCGCCAATGTAGTAGATGAAATGCCAAATGGTGCTGATACCAAAGGGGTGTACCATACTGCGTAGGGAGGCCGTGCTGACCGGATTCCCATTGGCCGATGGGGTGCCTCCCTGTCCGGTTGGCAGTTCCTCGGCCCAACTGCGGTCCCAGGCCTCGGGAATGGTTTCCAGTTGTTTCATCATGGAGCCATAGAACCCACGCCATGCGTGAAGGGTTTCTTTTACGTGGCCGTTCTTAAGAAGCGCTTCGGCCATGAAATGCTTTAAGTAAACACCTTCGCCATTGCGCCACAGTGCAAGGTTTTCCTTGGCATCTCTGGGGAACAGTTGACGCAAAATTGCTTGGCGCTGCGGGGCCTCGGGGATGTCGGCCCAGAGCATGATGTAGTTCGTAGCGGCGCGGGTGGTGGGGGCGATGTTTCCGTCTCTGTCCTCTCCATCGACGTAAAGCGCTTCGTCAACGGCCCATAGATCGTGGTTAATTTGCAGGCGCAGTTTCGACGCCGTGTCTCGCCAGTTGCGCGCCAAGTTCGGCTCCTCCATCAGTTCGGCAAGCAGCGCAGCGCATTCAAGAGACTTTACGTAGTAGGCCTGTAAACCAGTTACGAGTGGTAGCTGGCGCACGACACCGACCAGTTTCATGTCGAGATACACCTGATTGGCATGTCGATCTTTTGGAATCAAGTAGCCGCGGATGTCTACTTGTGTTGCGGCGAATTCGAGCAAATTCCTGACGCCGGAAAAAACGGCAGGCAGGAACTGATTATCGCCGGTCAATTGGTAGTGCTCCCACGACCAAATGGGCAAGAGCAAGGCATAGTCGACAATGCTGTCGCCATAGCCAGCCGGGACCATGGCACGGCCCCAACGAACGTTGGTTTGGTCGGCGGCGAATTCGCGTAAGGCTTTCTCGGAAATGCGCATGTCTCCCCACAGACCCGCGAGTAGAAACATGCGCAGGTAGCTGTCGCCGCTCCATTGAGCCATTTCACGAGTTGGGCAATCTTCACTGAGGTCGAAAGTGGCCAGCTCGGTGGTGAGCGTGCCAGCCTTCCACATCCAGTTGAGGATGGGGTCTGAACACGTGAATTCTCCAGCACGGCTGTTGCCGTAGCGGATATTGCGGATCATGACGGAGTTGATCGCTACCGGACCATCCGCCTGCCTCACACATAGGTACAGAAAGCGGCCGCCACGGCGTTCGAGTCCGGTGTAGAAATTTTCATCGCCACTCAGGACGATGCGCTCGGCCAACCAAAGGCCATTGTTCAGGAATGGCAGCCGATCACTGTCTGCGTCATCCCGCTCGGCAATGGCGAAGTCGATGATGCTTCCGGCTGGCCCTGTGAGCTGTAGTTTCAGGTAGCCAATCGCGTAGGTTTCCAACTCAAGTTCAATAAACTCTCCCGGTTGCAAAACGGCGACTTCCTCATCAACGCCCAGTCGGAATAACGACTCAATGGATTCATTGGCGGTGGTTGACATACGCTGGTCCCAGGCTGCCAAGTGCGAGGGCGATAGCCAGGGGCGGTGGTCGGGCAAATCAGTCGGCAGAGGCTGCCATATCTCGGTGTCCTTTTCGCGCCAGTGCCAACCGTGTTGTGTTTTAGCGTTTTGTTCCGCACTGCAGATTAACGGCAGCGGTAAATCTGTTTTCGAATCACAAAAGACCAGCTCAAAGCCGTAGCCATGATTCAGGAAATTGACCTCAACAATGAGTTCGTTCCAACCGGTATTTAGTTGGCAAGCCGCACGTTCACGGCAACTGGTATTGGGTTCGTAGCGCAGCCCTTGGCCGTGAATCATACCCTCATAAGTTGCCGCCTCGTAATGGCTTAGATGATGAATGAACCCGTGGTCGGGCTCGCCCTGAGTCCAGATTTCGTCACCGTTTAAAAGCACGCGCGAGTAGTTGTCGCAGCCGAAATACAGATAGGCCTCCGCGACGTCTTTTTCCGCGTAAACCCATGTCCGAAACTGCGCGTGCTGGGCGTCGAATGGTTGCGTTTGGCTAAGCGCGACGCCCATGATGCCCGATTGCTCACCCAGCTTGCCGTAACGAAGGATCCGCTTGGGAAATATGTGGTTCTGTTTGTAGGGCGGGATCGGGCGCTTGAGGCATTGCGCCATGTGGGTGTCGCCAACCACGTCTGCGAGTTCCCAGTCATCGTCGGGATAGTTGAACGCGAGGATGTCGTGTTGGACCCGTCGAAAATCGACGTGTTCGTTGAAGCCCACGGGAAAAAAGCGGCGGGGAGCAGGGGTGACATACCAGTCGGCCACGCTAACTTTCCAATCCGGTCCAGTGAGAACCTTAACGGTGTTTCCCCGAATGTCGTGGGCGAGGAGAGATGCGATAAGCGCGCCGTTCTTGGGGGGCTGCCCGTGCTCCGCCAAGTTCTTATTTAGCGCGAGAACCGTAATGATATTTTCGCCGGGCGTGAAAGGCAGCAGGGAGACATCGTAAAGATCGGCATAGCATTGGCCGCGTTCGCTCCGGGCCGGGCCTTCACCGACTGCCGCGCCGTTGATAAACAACCGGTAGGTGTCACTGGCGCTAATGCGAAGCTCGCCGGCGAACAGCTCGTATTCGCAGGTAAATGATTTTCGAAAGGCCAAGTGGCAATTGTAGCTCTGGGAAAGCTCTAGCTTCCAGATGCACTCAGCTCCGGCGAAAAATTCACCGCGATGACTTGGCGTAAACGGTCCTTGGGGGATTTGGGGCATTAACGGGTGGGCAATGGGTTCATTTTACCATACACATTATGCTTTTGGGGGTGTCTGGGAATGAAAAATGACAGCGGACAGACATTTTCCTTCCACCATGCGAGTTGTGGAAGCACAAATCAGTGAGCCGGTGGCCCGTCAGGCAAAGTTCCTAATGGGTCACGGCAAAGATTAACCGATCGCGAGCCGTGCTTATTCCAACTGGAAAATGGTGCCAGCCAGTCCACGGGCCGAGGCTTCATCGTCTCCTTCATCGGCGGCACCAACGGCATTATTTTGGGTGTAGGCACCGACAAACAGGCGATAAAATTCCTCCAGCTCTTCTTTGGTAGACACGCGGAACTCAATGGTCTTGGCGTGAGTGGTGATCGGGTAATCCTTAATGACCGGCGGGTTGATTTCGTTGATCTTGCTGCGACCTTTGTCGGCCACCTTTTGCACTTGAGACGGAATATTCGGCTTCTTGTCGGTGGGGCCCGTTGGCGCAGCTGCGTGGGCATCCTGCAGCGAGCCGACTTCGGTGTGGTAGATCCGCACTTGGCAGGGGCTGGACGCAATGTCGATAACCACCTCGGTCACCTTGTAGGGGCCTGCCTGATACTCTTGTAGTGAGACGGAATTCAGCCGATCGTGCCGCCCGTAGAACGACTGTAGGTTCGTCGGCATCTCGATGCCGAACAAGCGCTTGTTGCGCAAGGCGTTTTCCTTGACCTTGATTGCCTGTAGCGGGGTGAACGCCATTAGCAAACCGAGGAGTAAATAAAGAGGGATGTTTTTTCTCATTGCCACAATCATTGTCAATCAATCCTCTTAAACCACGCAAACGCTTTTTTGATTCATGCTTCGTTGCAAAAATATGATTGTCCGCGCCGGCGGCCAGGGCCCCATGATCCTGAGCGGAGCATCCGCGGAGTTCCTCGATGGCGGGCTCAATGCCGTGATCGGCCCCTCCGGTTGTGGTAAAACCACCCTCATGAAAGCAATTCTGGGCATCCTTCCCTCGGAGGGCGAGGCCTATTTCGGGGATCAGAAAATCACCCGCTCAGAGGATCTCGTGGGGCACGTGGGGTTCGCGCCACAGTTTAGCATCGCCCAGTCAAAGCTAACGGTGGAGGAGTCGATCCGCTTTACGCTCCAGCTAAATGTGGCCGACGCCGCCAAGCGTAAGGAGCGCCTAGAGAATATTTTGGAAACCATCGGCCTGGCCCAGCACCGGGAAAAGCGAGTGGAGTCGCTTTCGGGGGGGCAATTGCGCCGCCTCGGCCTTGGGCTGGAAATGACGCTCGACCCACAGTGCCTGGTCTGTGATGAGGTGACCTCCGGCCTCGACCCGTTGTCCGAAGACCAGATTCTCGCGCTGCTGCGCCAACTCAGCGAGCGCGATGGCAAGACCTTCCTGTGCATTATCCACAACCTCGCCAAGCTGGAGCTTTTTGACCGTATTACGGTCGTATACGAGGGCGATGTCGTCTTCCAGGGCAACAACGAAGAGCTCTGCGCCTACTTCGGCATCCCCGACGCGTTGCACCTCTACGACCTGCTCAACCAGCACGAGCTGAGCCACTGGCAAGAGCGCTGGGCCCAGGCTAAGCAGGCGCTGCAAACACCACCGCCCAAGCGGGCCGACCACCCCACGGAAAAGCGCCCGTCGATGGCGGCGCAGCTGATGACCTTGCTTAGCCGACGCATGGTGTTGTTTTTCCGCGATACCGGCTACCTCTGGTTGACGCTGGCCATTACCTTCGGCTTCCCGTGTCTGGTGGTGATCTTCGCGCTCGATGGGCTGCCGCAAATCGAGAGCCTGGCCCTGGAGCGGGTCGACACCCTGCAGCAAATGCAGGAGGAGATTCAGATACGCATTGAAAAAATGGAGACCGCCTCACTGGTCACGGGGCTGATCATGTTTCAGGTGATTCTGCTCACGCTGATGGGCTCCAACAACGGCGCGCGCGAAATCGCAGGTGAGCGCACTATTTACGAAAAGGAGCGCCTGTCGGGCCTGAGTGTCGGCGCATATGCCTTGTCCAAGCTGATCTTCGTTGGCGTGCTCGCCGCGCTGCAAGGTGCGTGGATGACGGCGTTCGTAAAGGTGATCTGTCAATTTCCCGGCCCATGGCTGCCGCAGATCGCAGTTTTGGCGGGCGTTTGTGTGTCGATGACGCTGGTCTGCCTGGGCTTCAGCGCGCTGTTTCGCTCGGCGGAAAAAGCCTCGCTCTTGTCGATCTACTTGGTCGGTTTTCAGTTGCCTTTGTCCGGCGTGGTGCTGGCGCTGCCGAGCTACCTGATCTGGGTCTGCCGCCCGTTCATCAACGCCTACTGGGGCTGGGGCGGCTACATGAGCTCCATGATCGATAGCCGTATTTTCGACGCCTATCGCGACTCGCATTCGGAGTGGATTACGTCCCCATGGCTCGCGCTGACGGTCCTTGGGCTACAGGGTGCCGCTGGCATCGTGATGGTGGCCATCGGTTGCTCGAAGAAGCAGTGGTAATATGGGGGTTGAGGATATTCATTTTTCTGCACCTCGTCAGGTGTTGGAACAAGGGTGGAAAGAGTTTGGTGACAATTTCGATGAAGGTAGCGTTGCTTACTTGTTTGAGTTGCGCCCACTCGTGGTAAATTCAAGCTTCAGCAAAAATCAGATGCTGCGTTTTTCCGAAGCGGCTGAAATTATCAATTTTGAGGTTGAAACGTCATCCAGTCGGTTGGCCTATATCGAATTTATCTCACATGTGAACCGCCACTTCTTTAATGAAAAAGAATTTTATTCAGACATGCCGGAAGTTTACGTTGCGGTCTACTTTCATGAAAGCGTGGTGCGGGAGTTTGCGTTGATTGAGCAAATTGATATTAGCGATGTAGTGGGGGTCTATGCCCGTGTGCGTGCTCAGCGCGAGGCTACGGAAAAACGATTGAAATGGCATCAGGATCAAGCCCGCTCAGTCATCGAAAGGGTGCAAGCCGCGGACCCACATCACAGTGCGATCAAAATTCAGACGGAAAACTTGGCGACAATTTACCGTGATGTTGATAGCTTATACGAATACTATCGCGCCAATTCCTTCACACGTGTGACCGAGGATTGGGAGCAAGTTATGCGGGTTTGGCGACATGCCAAAGACTCCGGACACTGCGTTTTTTGGACTAAGCAATAATGGCCGCTTTTAACTAAGCCTCTCCGCGAAGTCCCGATACCCAAACTTGCGCACGACTTGCAGCCCATCGGCCTGACTAAAGGTCGCGATGGCGGGTAGGGGCACGCCGTTAAAGGTCGAAGTCTTGACCATCGTGTAGTGCGCCATGTCGAGGAAGACGATGCGCCTGCCGGGCTCGAGCGGGGCGTCGAAACTGTAATCGCCGATCACATCGCCTGCCAGGCAGCTGGGGCCGCCGAGGCGGTAGTTGTGGGCGCGTTGGCCCGGTTGACCGGCGTCTAGGATGTTGGGCCGGTAAGGCATTTCTAGCACGTCGGGCATGTGGCAGGTGGCGGAGACATCCAGAATTGCGTTCGTGACGCCGCCAGCTTCCAGCACATCGAGCACGGTGGCCACGAGCACGCCGGTATGCAGCGCCACGGCTTCGCCGGGCTCCAGGTAAACCTCGACGCCATACTTTTCGCGAAACTCCGAGACGACGCGGCACAGGCGGTCGAGGTCGTAGCCCGGGCGGGTAATGTGGTGGCCGCCGCCGAAGTTCAGCCACTTGAAATTACCACTCGCAATCAGGTCGCCAAACTTCTCCTCGAACGCGCGCGCAACACCTTCCAACGCATCGGAGTCCTGTTCGCAGAGCGCATGGAAATGCAGGCCGTCGAGCGCGCTTAAATCGGTGAGGCCAGCTTCGGCCATTTGGCGGTCCAGCTCGGCGCGTGTGATGCCCAGGCGGGAGCAGGGGGCGGCCGGGTTGTAGAGATCGGTCTCGACCTCGGAATGCTCGGGGTTAACGCGCAGACCGACTTCTACTTTGCGTTGCAAAGTATCCAGCGCTGGTTGGTGGCGCTGCCATTGGCGCACGGAATTGAACACCAGCGTGTGCGCGAACCGGCCTAGCGAAGCGATGTCCGTCTCTTTAAACGCCGCTGAGTAAACATGGACTTCCTTGCCAAAATACTCCTCGGCCAGCAGCGCCTCGTGCAGACCGCTTGCAGTGGAGCCGTCGAGGTAGCGCGCCAGTAGCGGGTAGGTGGCGTGCATGGAGAATCCCTTTTGCGCAAGTATGACCTTCGCGCTGGAGCGTTCGCGGACGCTGGCCAGGATGCGGCAGTTGTCCTCCAGTCGGTCGAGGTTGACCACGTAGCACGGTGAGGGTGTGTCTTGGGCGGGGATGTCGCGTAGCGCTTGCAGGCGCTCGGGTGTCAAAGGTGGTGTCGGGTCTTGGGCCATGTTTCAGTTGCGCGTTAGCAAGACGGCGATGGAATAAAAGTGGAACTGGTAGCGAACGGGATCTTCGGCAAACCGCGTTTCAATGCGTTTGTAAACTTCATCGATCAAGGCTTCGCACGTCTCCTCGGGGAAGATGCCTGCTAAGGTCGTCTCGGTGACGGCGCGGAACACCTCGGTGTATTCGTGCGCCCAGTTTTGCAGGTTGCCGCTTTCTTCGTAACGCACGTTAAAATCGACCGGGACTTCCCAGCTGTCGGCCTTTTCGATGGTGAAGGCGGCGCGTAAGTCGGGTTCGTTTTCCAGCGGCTCTTTCAGCTCTGCCAAGGTACGCCAAACCACGGGGAAGGTAAAGTCATCCATCGCCTGCTGGGTCAATTTACCCTCGTCAATGAGCGAAAACAAAACGTCGTTCAAGGCGTCCAGCCAGCCATGTGCGGTGTTGCCACCATCGTCGCTGCTGCCGAATATTTGCACGAGCATTTTGCCTCCGGGGACTAGTTCCTCGGCGCGGGCACGGAAGAAGTCGACCAAGTCCGGCTTGGCTTCTGCCACCGCGGCGTCAATCGCGGCCGGGTCGGCCTGCGGACCATGTGGCTCTGCGTATGGCGTGGGATGAAATGCGGCAATGGTGTTGCGCAGCCGCGTCACTGGCGGTTGTTTGCGCCAGCCCAGCATGTTGAACGTGGTTACGACATGCAGCGATTGCGTGGGGGCGAGGCGCTCATAGGCTGAGCCGCCGATCGCAGCCGGCAGCACGTCCGTGCCACCAAAGACGTTATCTCCGCCGGGAAACAGGTTCTCGAAAACGCTGTTAAAGTCGTTACTGGGCAGGTCAGCCAGGCTTGGCTGGATGGAAGTGGCACCGGCCTCGCGTAGCTTGGCCACGAGTTGCTTGAGCATGTCCACGGAGTTCGCGCCCTGCGAACACCCGACATCCAGCGTGCGCAGTTGCTTATCGGCGGGGAGCTTCATCGATGCGACCGCTTCGAGCAGCCACGGCAGGCAGCCATACATGGCATCGTGTTGTGGGGTGGAGTGCGCGTTGTAGTAGCCGCCCCCCTTCATGTGGTATTGGTTGATCATGGCAGTGATGGTGTTGCGGGAAAACTACCGCAACACATGCAGTTCACGCAAGCGCTCACGCAGATCTTCCAGTGCCACGCGATTGGTGCCGAAGTCGCCAATGCTGATACGGGCCGAGGCATAAACCTCCAGTCGCTCCGGTTTGCTACGGGCCTGAAAAACCAGGTCGTTGTTGAAGCCGAGTGCGGTGGAAACATACACGGCCTGGAGTTGGTTGCGGGTCCGGCGAACCGAGCGGAAGTTGTCATCGGCGCGGAGAAGCGCCTCCAGGTTATCCAGGGCAAAGCGGGTGTCGCCGCGGCAGATAAAGGGCTCGATGTAGGCCGCGCTGTCTTTTTCGGCTCCGCTGCTGACGCCGAGCACGTGGTCCTCCAGCGTGGGCAAGGCTTCCACGGTTTGCCAGTCGAGCAGTGGCTGGCTGCGGGAATTCCACGCAAACGTGACTAATGTGATGGTGACCAGGCACACAAAGCCCAGGACATACAACGCGACTTTCTCCCGTGCACGCAGCTTACGCGCCTTGGCCCCGGGCTCAACCCGGTTAAAGAGCGAGCTGGCAATGCTGAACGTGGGCACCGGTTTGTCCTTAAAGGTCGCAGACTTCGCTTTGCGGGAGCGCTTTGGGCTACTCCCGCTTTTGCTGTTTCGGCTACTTCCGCTGCTGTTGGCGCTCTTGCGGCGCTTGCGCTTTTTACCTGAGGGAGATGGGTCCACGTAAGGCATTTATCACTCGACGGGTAGCTCCTGCACCTGCCAAGGGAGGCCGCGCAGGTTAAGCTGTTCCATGAAGGGATCGGGGTCGAGCTGTTCCATGTTCCAGACGCCGTCCTGACGCCATTTACCGGTGACCATCATCATGCCGCCTATCATGGCGGGCACACCAGTTGTGTAGCTGATGGCTTGGCTGGAAACCTCTGCGTAGCACTCCTCGTGGTCGCAGACGTTGTAGATGAAAATGCGCTTCTTCTGGCCGTCCTTGTAGCCGACGATGTCGCAGCCGATGCAGGTCTTGCCCTTGGTGCGGGGGCCAAGGGACGCCGGGTCGGGCAGCACGGCCTTGAGGAACTCAATCGGGGCGATCTCCTGGCCCTTGAAGTTAATGGGCTCGATCGACGTCATGCCGACGTTTTGCAGCACGTTGAGGTGCGTGATGTATTTTTGCCCGAAAGTCATCCAGAAGCGGATGCGCTTGAGGCCCTTGATGTTCTGGCACAGTGACTCCAGCTCTTCGTGGTAGAGCAGGTAGGCGTCCTTGGGGCCGACAACGGGGAAATCATACACCTGCATGACACTCATGGCCGGGATTTCCTTCCATTCGCCTTCTTCCCAGTATTTACCGTCCTGCGTGATCTCGCGGATGTTGATCTCCGGGTTAAAATTGGTGGCGAAGTGGTGGCCGTGGTCGCCAGCATTGGCGTCGAGGATGTCGATGGTCTCGATCTCGTCAAAATAGTGCTTCTGGGCGTAGGCGCAAAAAACATTGGTCACGCCGGGGTCGAAGCCGCTGCCGAGCAGCGCCATGCGGCCGGCGTCCTTAAAGCGGTCCTGGTAGGCCCACTGCCACTTGTATTCAAACTTGGCTTCTTCCGGCGGCTCGTAGTTGGCGGTGTCCAGGTAGTCCACACCGGCGGCAAGGCAGGCATCCATCAACGGCAGGTCCTGGTAGGGCAGGGCAACGTTGAGCAGCAGGTCGGGCTTCTCGGCCTTGAGGAACTCCGTCATCGCGGCGACGTCATCAGCGTCGATCGCGGCTACGCGAATCTCGCGACCCTGCTTGGCCTTGATGTCCGCCGCGATCGCCTCGCACTTGGACACCGTGCGCGAAGCGAGCACGATCTCGGAAAATACTTCCGGGGCTTGGGCACACTTATGGGCAACGACGTTACCGACGCCTCCCGCTCCTACGATGATGACTTTTGCCATACCGCACAGTGAGTTGAATTTTGAGGGATAGCTCAACACCTAAAACTTTTCGCTTTAGCCCGCCCGAAAAGTCGCTCATGCTGTGCTTATGTCTCTACGATTTGCGGAAGAAATCCTCTTGCTCGCGCTCGACGATGCGTCGGGCAAAGTCCACCCGTTGCCGGAGGGCTCACTGGGCCTGGCGATTTCGGGCGCGCTCATTATGGAGCTGGCCTTCAAGGGGGTGTTGGATTCCGACGACAAGACCATGCAGGTCATCTCCCGCCAGCCGACCGGCGATGCGCTGCTGGACGATGTGCTGGCAAAGATCCCCGCCGAGAGCGACCTCTCCATCCAGCGCGCGCTCAACGCCGTTAATGCCAACATCGACGAATGGAAGACCCGCCTGTTTGACGAGCTCAAGCAGGGCGGCATCCTCAAACAGGAGGAACACCGCTTTCTGTTTGTGCTCAAGGAGCGCCGCTACCCGGTGATCGACGATCGCGAAGAGCAGGAGGTCAAGTCCCGCATCCGCGATGTGGTGCTCGACCACGATGCTATTCCGGACCCGCGCGATGTCGTGATTATTTGCCTCATGGACGCCTGCGACCTGAGCAACGTCGTCTTCACCGAGCAAGAGCGTATCGACCACAAGGAGCGCATCCAAACCATCGCCAAAATGGACTTCGTCGGCCAGGCCCTCAGTGCCGCCGTGGCTAAGATTCAGCAGGCCCTGCTCGAAGTCATGGCCTACTCTGGCATGTAAGAACCTGCGGTTCTATCCATGGATTTGCCCATTGGGCAAATGGGGGGACTTCAATGAAGAGTAGGGACGTTTCTCCGAGGCGTCCTCTGCACACTAATTGCTCTATGTCGCATGGTTCCGAGGAATAAGCCCTTTAGTTTGTCAGTCACGGACATTTTGCCGGGCGTGCGCTAACGCTGGAAATGCTCGAATGCGGCGCATTGGATAATCTCCCCGGTGGCAGCGTCGAGCAGGGCGCGGTTTTGGCCGTCGGCGGCTGCGGCGATACGGCCAATCAAACTGAGCGGTGCGTCGTGCTTTTTTTGCCACTCGCCAATCATGAGCTCGGGGTCGACTTCGCTGTCGAGGATCACCAGCAGCTCGTAGTCTTCGCCGTCACACAGGGCGTGTTCCAGTGGCGTTTTACCGGACTTGGTGGCAATCTGTTTTGCCGATTCGCTGATGGGGAGCTTGGGGACGTCGAGGTGGGCGCACGTGCCCTCGGGTAGCAAGGCGGGGAGGTCTTTGGCGAGGCCGTCGGTGACGTCGATCATTGCCTTGACGACGTTTTGCTGGCCGAACCATTCCCCCTCGCGCAGGCGTGGAGTGAAGGTCTTTTCCTTGCCGTGCCGGGTGCCGCCCAACTCACCGGTGACGAGGATGAAGTCGCCCGCCTTTTGCCCCCCTTGGCGCCGGATGGCGCGCGGGGCGCTGCCCATCAGGGTCAGGTGTGCGCCGAAGAAATCTTTGGCACCGCCCCGGGTGATGTCGCCGCCAACGATGAGGAAATAATTCTGCATCGCCGCCTGGCAAATCCCGGCGTAAAACCGCTCCAGCCAGGAGATGCTGACGTTGTCGGCCATGGTCAGCGCGATGACCGCGCCAGCCGGGGCACCGCCCATGGCCGCGATGTCGCTTAGGTTGCGTTTGACGAGTTTCGCACCGGCCTCTTCGGGGGTGAAGGTGTCGTCAAAGTGTTCGTTCCAGATTAAGGCGTCCACCGTCGTCAGGAGCGTGCCGACGTCGCCGGAGTCCATCACGGCGCAGTCATCGCCGATGCCAAAGGGCGGTGGCGGGGAAATGGGCTCCATCCATTTGGTGATTTTCTCGATCAGTCGCACTTCGCCAATGCGGATGATCTGGTCGTCAGTCTGGTCAGTAAAAGGAGTCACAATGTTTTCGTTTACAGCGAATCGAGGTCGGGCGCAAGAAACAGGATCAAAATGGTATTTGCGTTGAAAAAGCCATGCATTGCCATCGATACAAAGATGTTACCATGGCGTTCATAGGCGTAGCAAAGCAGAATGCCAAGGATGAACAAAGGTGCCGCTGCCAGCCAGTTGCCATGGATCGAGGAGAACAGTGCCGCGCTGGCAAGCATGGCCAAAGCCGTCGGCATGCGCCCTTTGAAATACCGGTAAACGCAGCCGCGGAAGAACAGCTCCTCACTGATCGGGGCGACGATTACCGCGAGCACAATAAGCAGAATAGTCGCGGGCAGATTTTCGTATTCGGTAAACATTTCCACCTGCGCCTGGCGGTCCATGGAAATCTCGAACCCGGCATTATTCAGGAAAAGGAGCACCTGCTCCCAGCCGGCGCTGGCGACAAAAATGATCGGGATTGCGGCGAGAAACGACAACAGGCCCCACTGAAAAAATTTGGTAATCGGCAGACGCTGGACGCTGAACACCAGAGAGGACTCGGCAAAGTTTACCTGTAGGTGTCGGCGTAAATAGGGGTGAAACATGGAAGCCAGGAGCAACAGTATTGAGCCGTGCGCGGCATAGCCGATGATCACGATTCGCCACGGTTCGAGGGCTTCGTTGGCGTTCCAGTCCTTGGTCACTTCTGCCGCGAGCATGCTGCTGAGCAGATAGACCACCACGGCGCAGCCGAAGCGTTGAATGAAGTCCCAGAAGGCAATGTTCCAGGCGGGTAACTGCTGGCCGTTGAAGCTGCCAACGCGGCGCACCTCAAGGATCAGGCAATAGAGACCCGCGAGGAAGATGCCGATGACGTATGCGCTGATGAACATTGGCCGCCGCTAGTCGGCAAATGGATACGCCAGCTCGCCCTCGGAATAAGTTGCGCGAACTTTGCCCCGCAACGTTAGCCCAAGCCAGGGAGAGTTGTGGGAGAGGCTGGCGAGGTTGTCGCGGGAGACCACCCAGTTTTCCTCGGGATCGAAGATGGTGATGTCTGCCGGAGCACCGCTGGATAGCGTTCCCCGGTCAAGGCCGAGGATGCCCGCCGGCTTATGCGTCATGCAAGCAATGAGCTGCGGTAGCGTAAGTAGCTCGTTGTGCACCAGCGTATCGAGGCAGACGGAGAGGGCGGTTTCGAGGCCATTCATGCCGAAGGGCGCAAAGTCGAATTCCTTGTCTTTCTCGATCTCGGTATGGGGCGCGTGGGCCGTTGCAATGCAGTCGATGGTGCCGTCTTGGAGACCTTCGATGAGGGCCTGGCGGTCTTTCTCGGTGCGCAGCGGCGGGACAACTTTAAAGTGCGTGCTGTAGTCCTTGAGCGAGGCCTCCGTGAGTGACAGGTGGTGTGGCGTCGCCTCGGCGGTGATCTTGATACCGCGTTCTTTGGCGCGGCGAATGATGTCCACCGAGTAGCCCGAGGAGATGTGCTGCAGGTGGATGTGCGCGCCGTAATGCGCGGCGAAAATAACGTTGCGCGAGACCATGATGTCTTCCGCTGCCCGGGGCATGCCGCGCAGGCCGAGACGCAGTGACCAGACGCCTTCGTTCATCACGCAGCCATCGGTTTGGGTAACGTCCTCGCAGTGGTCCATGACGACCAGGCCGAACATTGCTGCGTATTCCACGCCCCGACGCATGAGTTCATGATTCTGCACGCAATGGCCGCCATCGGTGATTGCCACGGCACCGGCGGACTTCAGCGAGCCTATCGGGGCCAGGGCCTTGCCGTCACGATTTTGGGTGAGGCAGCCGGTGGGCAAAACGTTGATCACGGCGTCGCGGTCGATGACGTCCACGACTTGCCGGATCGCGCCCACGGTATCCGTCGGCGGCTTGGTGTTGGACATGGCTACGACGGTCGTAAAGCCGCCTTTGGCCGCAGCGCGACTGCCGGACTTAATGGTTTCCTTGTGGCGGTCGCCGGGTTCGCGCAGGTGGCAATGCAGGTCCACGAAGCCCGGGCAAACAACGAGGCCATCGGCGTCGAACACCTTGGCTTCCTGCTTTTGCGACTCGCTCAGCGAATCGACGATTTTGCCGTCGACGGTGAAGAGGTCGCCCACTGCGTCGCGCTGGTTTGCCGGGTCGATGATGCGACCGTTTTTGATCCAATGAATGCTCATGCCGATCGGTGTTGGGCTGCGTAAGAGGCGCAAAGGTAAAGCACGGCCATGCGGACAACGATGCCGTTGGTGACTTGTTCGAGGATGACGGAGCGGCCAGAGTCGGCGAGCTTGGAGTCCAGCTCCACTCCGCGGTTAATCGGCCCCGGGTGCATAATGATGGCGTCTTTTTTCAGCCAGCTTTCACGCTTTTCGTTGAGGCCGAACATGCTGGTGTATTCGCCCAGCGACGGGAAGTGCGTGGAGGACTGGCGCTCGTGCTGGATGCGGAGCAGCATCACGGCGTCGGCCTCGGCCAAGGCTTCGCGCAGGTCGTGGATGACCTTTACGCCGAAGTGCTCGAAATCCTTGGGGACTAGCGTGGATGGGCCGCCCAGCGTGACTTCTGCGCCGAGCTTACGCAGCGCCCAGATATTGGAGCGCGCCACGCGGCTGAAAAGGATGTCGCCCAGGATCGTTACCTTCTTACCGGTCAGGTCCTTGCCGAGTTTTTCGCGCATCGTAAAGGTGTCGAGCAGGGCCTGGGTGGGGTGCTCGTGCGCGCCGTCACCCGCGTTGATGACGGGGATGTCGATTTGCCGCGAAAGGTAACGCGCCGCGCCTGCCGCCGAGTGCCGCATGATGATGATGTCTGCGCTGAGCGCCTCGATGTTCTTAGCGGTGTCACGCAGGCTCTCGCCCTTGACCAGGCTGCTGGCGTTGCCGGAGACGGTCAGCACGTCCGCGCTGAGGCGAGTGGCGGCGACCTCGAAGGCCAACCGCGTGCGCGTGCTGGGCTCCATAAAGAGGTTGACCACGGTGCTGCCGCGCAGGGTGGGGAGCTTGCGCTGCGAGCGGTTAAGCGTCGCCTTAAACTCCTCGGCCTTGGCGTAAATAATTTCGAGCTCCTCGCGGCTTAATTCCTCAATGCCGACAAGGTCTTTGCGTTTCCACTCTGCTTCGGTGCTCATTTATTTGGGTGAAATGGTGATGCTGTTCTGGGAACGGTCGGCCGGGTTAAGCTCGACGCGAACGCTGCTGGAGGCGTCGACCTCCTGGCGGAAGCCGGTGGCGTCGGTGGCGATGGGCAGCTTGCGCCCGCCGCGGTCGAAGAGGGTAACCAGGCGCACGCAATCCGGGCGGCCCAGGTCGTGCAGCTCCGCGAGAGCGGCGCGGGCCGAGCGCCCGGAGAAGATGACGTCGTCGGCTAGGATGACGGTCTTGCCATTGGGCTCGACGGGGAGCGAGGTGCGGTATTTTTCCGACGGAATGGGATTCGTCGCCAAATCGTCGCGCTGGAAGGTAATATTGAGCTGCCCCTGCGGGATCTCGGTATCGTAACGCTTGCTCAAGGCCTGGGCCAGGATTTCGCCAAAGGGCACACCGCCATTGGCGATGCCGGCGACAACGACGTTCTCCGGCGTGGGCTCCAGCGCCACGATTGCGTCGACGAGCTGCTTGATCGCAGCGTCGATCTCTTCCGGGCCAATGCGGACTTGGGTTTCCATTGGCGGCGAAGTTTGCAATGCGCCGTGGCGACGCGCAATGGTTTTTACACCGGTATTGCTATTTACCGTTACTTTTGAAACGTAGGCAGCGTGAGGGCGAAAAATCATCTGCTGATCGACGGCTACAACGTAATCCACCAGTGGCCGGATTTCGCCGAATACTTCCACCGCGACCCGGCGGGCGCTTGTGATCACCTAGTGGAAACGGTCCGCGTCATCCACGACATCGACAACTACCGCGTCACGGTCGTTTTCGATGGGCGCGGCGCGATGGTCGATGCGCAGTTTCCGGGCAATATCGCCACATTTGCCGTCCTTTATTCGCCCAGCGATCTCTCGGCTGACGGCCTGATCGAACAAATTGTCAAGAACGCCAAGGACCCCAAAACGTGCACCGTGGTCAGCCGGGATAACCTGATTGCGGAGTCTATTCGCGCCAGTGGTGGCTTCGCCATCCGCCCTGATGACTTGCGCGACTGGGTGGCCCGCTGCGACTCCCGCAGCCGACAGGCGATCAATCAGCGCCAGAAGCAGGTGAAAAAACAGTGGAAGGAAAAGAGCCCGTGGGACGCTCTGGATGGGCTGAAGTGAGTTGTCATGGCGGCATTTGTGTTTCTAGTTTCAAGTGATGTCCACCGAACCTGTCCAAATCGTCTGCCCAAGCTGTAACGCCATCAACCGCGCACCGCGTGAAAAACTGGCCGCCGGGCCCAAGTGCGGCAAATGCCAGGCACCGCTGCTCCCCGGGAAGCCGATTAATGCGACCGATGCCAACTTCGGGCGCTTTTTGGGCAAGTCGAGCCTGCCAGTAGTGGTGGATTTTTGGGCTGACTGGTGTGGGCCGTGTCAGATGTTTGCGCCGACCTTTGCGGAGGTCGCGACTTCGATGGCGACGGAGGCAGTGTTCCTCAAGGTGGACACCGAGGCGTGCCCGCAGACCGCCGGGTTGTTTCAGATTCGTTCGATACCGGCGCTGATGCTGTTTGCGGGCGGTAACTTCGTGGCGAAGCAGCAGGGTGCCTTACCGAAACCGCAGTTCGAGCAGTGGCTCCGCCAGCAGATCGCGGGGCTCAATTCCTGACATCCGTACACAAAAAACGGGCTGGTAAACTACTCCGGCCCGTGATCCGTTAACTGAACTGTGCCAATCTGCCTTACTGCTGACTGTTGTCTTTACTCCAGAAGAAGCAGGTGCCCTTCGTTTCGAGTTGGAAAACGGCGGCCTTATACAGTGGCAGGATGATTTCGTTGACGATGGCCAGGAGGTCTTCCTTGGAATCGGCTTCGATTTCGTAGGATTCAATTTCGATGGTGGCATTGAGCGGCTTGAAATTGTCCGCAAGGAGGGTCCACCGTGCATTGAATTCATCGGGTTCGCTGATTACTATATTCAGCGGCACATTGGCTTCGTCACACTTGGTGATGGGCCATTCGCCAAGGTCGTCAATACGGTCAACGATTTCGGCGAGCTTCGGGGACGTCTTGGGCTTGGGGGCCTGACGCGCTTTTGGTGTCTCGAGTGTTGCTGGCATGTTGTGGTTGTTTGGCGTTAGTTAACGGCAAATCGCCGGTATCCATACAATCGTATGAATGGGGCGATTCGTCAAATGATTTTTGGTTAAGAAAGCGTCAAAAAGGATTTTGTTCCCCCTAAATATAGTAAGTCTTTTATGGAATAAAACGATATATTGGGGTCTCAGCAACCTATGTGCCATCTGAGCACTAACATAATAATCAGTGCTTGTTTGCGCATTTTTGGTGCTAACTGCTTAAAATTTAGCGGGTTAAGCGCTCATTTTGCGACTGAACGCTTGTGCTGGGCATCACGTGCGCTATGTTGACCCGTAATACTATGAGTGACGCCCTCGAAGCTGCGAAACAGGATTTTAAAATCAAGGTGCTAATGGTCGACGACCAGGGCATGGTGTGCGAGGCCGTACGTCGCATGTTAGCCGATGAGCCCGGCATCGAATTCCACTCGATGACCGAGCCAACCAAGGCCATCGAGTCCGCCCTTCACATCCAGCCGACCGTCATATTGCAGGACCTCGTCATGCCGGATGTCGACGGACTGACCTTGGTAAAGTTCTACCGCGCCAAGCCCGAGCTGAAGGACGTGCCAATCATTGTGCTCTCATCCAAAGAAGAGCCGGAAACCAAAAAGAAGGCCTTCGAGCTCGGTGCCAACGACTACATGGTCAAGCTGCCGGACAAGTTGGAGGTCATCGCGCGCATTCGCTACCACTCTACGGGCTATATCCGCCTGCTGGAGAGAAATGCCGCGCAAGCCGCGCTGCAGGCCGAGCTCGATGAAGCCGCCCGCTACGTGCAATCGCTTTTCCCGGCCAAGCATGAGGACGACATCGTCAAGACCGACTGGGTCTTCATCTCATCAACGGATTTGGCGGGCGACACCTTTGGCTACCATTGGCTGGACGACGATCATTTCGCCATCTACCTGCTCGATGTTTGCGGTCATGGGGTGGGCGCGGCGCTGCACTCGGTGTCGGCGATCAATGTGATGCGCGCGATGTCGCTGCCCGGGGTAGACTTCCACGATCCGGGGGCTGTGCTGGGCGGTCTCAATGAAGCCTTCGACATGGAGAAGCACAACGACATGTACTTCACCATGTGGTATGGCGTTTACAATAAGCAGACCCGCGAAATGGTCTACAGCTCCGGTGGTCACCCGGCCTCAGTGCTGGTCCGCGACGGCGCGAATCTGCAGCGCCTGGCTACGCCGGGTATGATTATAGGTGGGATGCCGGGCCTGAGCTTTATGACCGAGACCGTCAAAATTGAGCCCGGCGACAAGCTTTACGTATTCAGCGACGGCGTCTACGAAGTCGATTACAAGGACGGCTCCGGCATGATGACCGACGACGAATTCGCGATCGAGCTCGACAAGCCGGCCCCATCGGAGAAATCCAAGGTCGACCACATGGTTGACTGGGTGCGCGAAGCCCAGGGCCGCGACGCCTTTGAAGACGATTACTCCCTCGTCGAAATTATTTTCAAGTAAGCGCCATCTCTCGCCTAAAACCCTGACACCTGCTGATGCACTTCACTTATCAAAACGATTTGTCCGAGCTGGAAAAACTGGCGACGGACCTTGAATCATTTGGCGAGAAGCACGACATTAATATGGCCGTGGTTCATGCCTTCAATCTCTGCCTCGACGAGATTATCACCAACATTATTTCCTACGGTTTTGAGGACGGTGCCGATCATCGGATCGACCTCGAAATGAGCATGGAAGGTGAGCTGGTGGTTGCCCAGATCTCCGACAACGGCAAGGCCTTCAATCCGCTGACTGACTCCAAGGATCCCGACCTGGAATCCGCATTGGAAGACCGCGAAATCGGCGGCCTCGGCATCTTCTTTCTAAAGCAGATGATGGACGAACTCGACTACGAGCGCGACGGCGACAAGAACCGGCTGACGATGAAGAAAAAGAACGTCGCCTTGCCCGAGGATTAATCAACATGTCTCTGCTCGATCTTAACAACCGGCGCTATCTGATTTTTGGCGTCGCGAACCGCAAAAGCGTGGCCTGGGCCATTGGCAAGTCCTTGGAAGACGAGGGTGCCCAAGTCGTTTACTCGGTGCGCTCGGAGGCGCGTCAGGAGTCGTTGACCAAGCTCATGGGCGACCGTGAGGTCCACATATGCGACGTTGAACGCGAAGAGGAAATCACCGCATTGGCCGCGAAGATTCAGGCCGAGGGTGGGGCACCCTTCGATGGCGTTGTCCACTCGATCGCGTTTGCAAACTACAGCAAGGGCATCCGCCCATTTCATGAAACGGAGCGTGAGGATTTCCTGCAAGCCACAGCGATTTCCAGTTTTTCACTGGTCGAGATTGCCCGTGCTTTTAAGCCGCTCATGAAGCCTGACGCCACGGTGGTGTCGATTGGCATTTCCAGCCAGGTGCTTGCGGAAAACTACGGCTACATGTCCCCGATCAAGGCCGCGCTCGAAAGCACCTCACGCTTCCTCGCTAAGTCCTTCAGTGAAGACACGCAGATCCGTTTTAACACCGTCAACGCCGGCCCGCTTAAGACGAGCGCCAGTGCCGGCATCCCCGGCTACTTGGAGAATTATCTTTTCGCGGAGAAACTTACTTTGCGTGGCAAAGCGATCACGACGCAAGAGGTCGCGAACACTGCCGTATTTTTGCTGAGCCCGATGAGCAGCGGCATTAACGCGCAGGGCATCGTGGTCAACCAAGGCATGGACCTGAACTACTTCCAGAAAGAAGTGGTCAGCGCCGCGACCAAAATCTAGCTACGCCAACAACTGCCGGATCACCGACTCGGCCTGGCTTTGGTAGCCACCGCCGAACAAGTTCGCGTGGTTGATCACATGGTATAGGTTATACAATGCCTTGCGCTGCTCGTAGCCCGCTGGGCGAGGCCACGCTCGGTCGTAGGCGGCGTAAAATGACGGGGGAAAGCCGCCAAACATCTCGGTGAATGCCAGGTCGGTCTCGCGGTCACCGTAGTAGCTGGCCGGGTCGTAGATAACCGGCGAACCGCTGGCATCGTGGCCTGCGTTGCCACCCCACAAGTCACCGTGAAGCAGCGAGGGCTCCGGGCGATGGCCAGCCAGCAGATCATCCACCGCGGCGAGTAAATGAACGGCGCCGCGAATCGGTGAGCCGCGTCGCTTGGCCATCTCCAGCTGTGGCCTCAGGCGCTGCTCGCGAAAGAAGGTCGTCCAGTCGTCGGCCCATGCGTTGCACTGCGGGGATGAGCCGATGTAGTTGCCCTCCGCCCAGCCAAAGCGATCACTTACTTTGCGATGCAAAGTAGCGAGCTGTTCGCCCATGGCAGACCAGTCGGCGGGTGCTGCTCCAAACTCGATGGCTTCGAGTACCAGAAAAGCCCGACCTGCAAATTGACCCAAGGCAATGGGGTGGGGCGCGCGAATGGCGTTTGCCGAGTTGATGGCCTCCAGCGCGCGAAACTCCGTGGCAAACATAGCTTCTGCGCTGCGATCATTGAGCTTCACGAAGTAGCTTATCGCATCACCGTGGAGCAGGGTGGCCTCGTTGATGCAACCACCGCCACAGGGTGTTTCACTTTGTATCGCAAAGTAATCGCCGGTTGCCTCGGTGATGGCTTCACCGACTGCCTGCTGCCAGGTCTCAGGCATCGGGGCGGGTGGCCGCAAGCAGGCCCGCGCAGCCGTCTTCGACCATGTTTAATACGTGCTCAAAGCCGTTGTCACCTCCGTAGTAGGGGTCGGGCACTTCCAGCTCATCGTGTTGGGTGCAGTAGTGGGAAAAGAGTTTGATTTTGCCACGCTCTTCGTCGGTCCGCGCGAGGCTACGGGCTCCGGCGAGGTTGTCTTTGTCCATCGCAAGTATCAAGTCGTAGTCGATGAGGTCACGTCGCTCAAGAGGGCGCGAACGGCCAATGATCGGAATATTACGACGGCGCATGGCCTGCTGCATGCGGCTGTCGGGCGGAGCGCCTTCGTGGTAGCCGGTTGTGCCTGCGGACTCGATGTCATAGTACTCGGTGAGGCCTTCGGTGTCGACGAGATGCTGGAAGACACAGTGCGCCGCTGGTGAACGGCAGATGTTGCCCATGCAGAGGAAAAGGATGCGTTGTGTGCTCATGTTGGGTGGGTTATTTCAAGCCGTAGCGGGCGGCGCTGTAGCCGCGAGCGTCCATGGCCGCTGCGGCTTGGGCGAGGTCGATTTTATCACCGGGCTTAATGCCGTTTTCCGCGAACCAGCCCTGGTTCATCTCCAGCACGATTTTGATTTTGTCGCTCTTGGATTTTACGGACTCCTCCACGTGTGGATACATCGGGTAAACTTCGGCCAGCGTGCCATCGGCAAGGATGTAACCGACGTCGAGCGGGATATCGACGTTTTTCATCCAGAAGCCGCGTGGTCCCGGTTTACGGAAAACGAACAGCATGCCGTCGTTCTCGCCCAGCTCCTGGCGGAACATCAGGCCTTGTGCTTGCTCACTGGGCAGGATGGCGAGCTGTACGCGGATGTCTTTGTCGCCGATGGTCAGCGGAAAATAAGTCTCCGCAGTGACGCGTTCGGGCGTGTCGGTGCTTGGCTGGTCGGCGACGGCAAAGGTCAGGCCAAGCAGCAGGCAGCCGAGCAACATGTGGCGAGGTAAAATCATGCCTTCGTTTTTACGTGAGCAGCGGATGCTTGCCAACGCGAAAGTCTACTGGCTGACTCGAAGTGCATGAAAAAAAAAGCGCTTTTTCTCGATCGCGACGGCACGCTGAATCACGACACGCATTACTTGCGCGATCCGGATGAGGTAGCGCTGATACCGGGCGCGCGCGAGGCGCTGCTCCGGGCCCGGGAGTTGGGTTATGTGTTTTATATGGTCACGAATCAGAGCGGCGTGAACCGTGGCATGCTGACGATGGACGACGTCCATGCCTGCAATCGGCGGCTATTCGAGCTGCTGAACATGGGAGACGATCTTTTTGCGGGCATCTGCATCGCGCCGGAGCGGCCGGACGAACCCAGCGAATACCGCAAGCCGTCGCCGAAATACATTCTCGAAATGATTGCGCGCGACGGGCTGAATCCCGATGCCTGCTACATGCTCGGCGACCGCGAGAGTGACTGGCTATGCGGCGTCAATGCCGGCATCCAGCCGGTGGCGCTCAAGACGGGGAAGGCCATCAACGAGAAGGCCTCGACCGTGCTCGCCGCGCATGGTATTCCGCTCTACGATTCGATTGTGGAATTTGTGGCGACGCTGGATTAGCTCGCGATCAGTTCGCGCACTTTATCGATGACTTTGCGCGTGTTGCCCTGATCATTGAAGCGGTTCTTGCATAGCGCGAAGGCGAGACCGGCATCGGGATCGGCAAAGGCTTGCGAGCCACCGTAGCCGCCGTGGCCGAAGCCGTGAGGGCCGATCGCGCTATCCTCGCTGCCGAGGGCAAAACCGAGGCCGAAGTTAAGCGAGTTTTCCGGGGCGGTGGTTGGCCACTGGCGCTCGGTCGCAGTCGCAATACGAGACTTGGGCAACAGCGAAACCCCATCGACGCCACCGGGCAATAGGGCTGCAAAGTGTCGCGCAATCGAGCGCGCGTTCATGATGCCGCTGCTGGCAGGGATGCAGGCGCGGCGGGCGTCATCGCGGTTCATCCAGACATGCAGCGGGCGAAGCCACCCCGGGACGGAGCCGTTGCCGAGGTTGTCGGGTGAGCCGGGGTTGTCCTCCTCCAACCACGCAATGCGGCGCTCGACCTCATCGGGAATCGAGCAATACATCGCCTCGATGCCGAGTGGAGCCTTGATTTCCTCTTCGAGAAACTGCGGAAAAGCCCGGCCATCGATGCGGCGGATCAGTTCGCCAGTCAGCCAGCCGTAAGTCATGGCATGGTAGATTTGCTGCTCGCCGGGAGTGTAGGCCGGAGTCTCCTTGGCCAGCGCATTGACCATGTAATCCCAACTGGCCAGCTTTGTGTGGTCGAGGTCATCGGGCATTTTGTAAAGACCAGCAGTGTGGCCCAAAATCTGGCGTACGGTGATTCCCTCTTTGCCGTTAACGGCAAACTCCGGCCAGTAGCTGGCCACGGTCGCGTCGTAGTCGAGTTGCCCGCGCTCAGCCAGCAGGTGGATGGCAGTTGCCGCAAGGGCCTTGGTCACCGAGAAAACGGGAAAAAGCGTATCCGCATCGACAGGTGCCCCGGTGTTGATATCCGCCACGCCAGCAAAGGCGTCGACGACGAGTTCGCCATGGTGATAGGCGACAACCTGCAAGCCGCGTTCGTCAGCCTGGTCAATGAGCTCGTCCAGGAACGCTTGGATGGGGGGATTCAGTCTGGGCATGCGCAGCAGTTAAGCAATGAAACGCATGCCGTGTGAAGATCGAAATGACACGCTATGCCGTCGCGAGCTTCTTGCCCTTGCGCTGCTTTATCGCAGTTTGCACGAGGTTGCGACCAAAGTCCCACATCGGGCCAGGCAGGCGTGTGCAGTCCTGCAAAATGTCATCCAGGCCATTCACAAAACGGTGGATTTCCGGCTCGCCAATGATGAGCGGCGGCAGGGCCTTAACGATGTCCAAATTGTGGCCGGCGACGTGGGTGAGGATGCGGTGCTTGGTCATCAGCGGCGTCACCACCATTTGCGGGAACAGGCCCTTGTCCACTGCGTGGATGCCCTTCCAGGCGAGCTTCATTTTAATGGAGCGGGGTTCGCCGAACTCGATGGCGACCATGCAGCCCTTGACGCGGACTTCCTTAATCAGCTCATGGTGGGCTTTGAGCTCCAGCAGTTTTTCCTCAATGACTTTGCCGGCCCAGGCGGCATTTTCCACGAGCTTTTCATGCTGGAGAATGTGGATCGTTGCCAAGCCGCAGGCCATGGCGAGGTTGTTGCGCCCAAAAGTGGTGGAGTGAACCACGCAACGGTCGAGGCGCGAAAACACTTTCTGGTGAATGTCGCGACGGGTGACAAACGCAGCAGTTGGCACATAGCCGCCCGAAAGCGCCTTGGCCATGGTGAGAATGTCGGGCTCGAGATTCCAGTGTTCGAAGGCCCACATCTTGCCAGTGCGGCCGAGGCCAGTCTGCACCTCGTCCATAATGAAGAGGGCACCATACTGGCGGCAGAGTGCCTGAGCCTGCGGGAAATAGTCTTCATCTGGCCAGTAAACGCCTTTGCCCTGAACGGGCTCAGCAATGAAGGCCGCGACGTCGCCCTGGCGTAGTTTTTCCTCGAGTTGGTTGAGGTCGCCATAGGCCACCATTTCCGCGCCGGGCAGCAGCGGGCCAAAGCCCTCCTGGAAGTTGCCGTTGTTGGTGAAGGAGAGGGCTCCGAGAGTCAGGCCATGATAAGCACCGGCGAGTGACAGGATGCGCTTGCGGCCGGTTGCGCCCTTGGCAAATTTCAGTGCGCCTTCGACGGCTTCGGCACCGGAATTGCAGAAAAAGACGGCATCCAGGTGCGGCGGCGTGATCTCCACGACTTTTTCCGCGAGCAAGCCACTGAGAAGGGCGCAGTCCATCTGGACCATGTTGGACATGTCCAGGTCCAGGACGTCCTTAATGGTCTTGGCGACCAGAGGGTGGTTACGGCCGATGTTGTAAACACCGTAACCGCTTAGAAAATCCAGGTAGTCATTGCCCTCGGCGTCGTAGAGATAGGAGCCTTTTGCTCGGGTATAAACTTTATCGAAACCAATGGTGCGTAACACTTTAACCAGCGTGCGATTTACATGCTGGTCGTGGAGCTCGTAATTTTCGCCTGCGCGCTCATTTATCAGGCGAGTGATGTCAAATTCGGACATAGTTCGCTCTCAATAGTCACTATAGACGCCAAATGACGCGCCTATTCTGCGTTTAAACAGACGTTACAATCGATTTTCTGTCGTTTTACAAGCTCTACTGCTTAGCGACTTGCTAGGCAGACTGGAGTTTTTCAACGACTTCCTTGATCAGAAACTCCGGTGTGGAGGCCCCAGCGGTCACGCCGACCTTGTTGTAATTATCGTGCAGGTGCGTGATGTCCAGCTCAGCCACGGTTTCAACGTGGTAGGCGGGGAGGCCTGTTTTTTCCACGAGCGCAGCCAATTTCTTGGTGTTGGCGCTGTGGCGGCCACCAACGACCACGATGGCTTCGGCACCGTTGTTCATGAGGACATGAATATCGGATTGGCGTTCTTTGGTGGCACCGCAAATGGTGTCAAAGACCTTGGCTTCCGGGAAGCGCTCGCGTAGGATGTTCGAAAGGCGCTCGAACTCGTCGGTAAACATCGTGGACTGCGAAACCATGCAGACTTGTGGGCCGATGGAGTCGGGCAGGGCGCGGATGTCTTCATCGTTCTTTACGACGTGTCCACGTCCTTCGGTGTAGCCCATGAGGCCCATCACTTCAGGGTGCTTGGGGTCGCCGAAAATGACGGTGTCAAAGCCTTTGCGGGCATGCATCTTGATCTTACCGGCGATGATGCCGACGTCCGGACAGGTGGCGTCCTTGAAATTCATGCCGAGGCTCTTCAGATACTCACGGCGCTCAGGCGAAATGCCGTGTGCGCGGACGACGAGCACGCCGTTTTCCTTGTCTTCATCGGAGACGGTCAGGTCGGATTTGCTCTGGTAGTCGCCGACTTCCTTAATGCCGGTCGCCTCAAGGCGTTCCATCATCTGCTTATTGTGAATCAGGGGTCCGTCTGTGTAGACGGGGCGCTTGCCCTCAGCCGCAAATTTAGCGGCGATATCAATGGCGCGCTCAACACCCCAGCAAAATCCAGCACTGTCTGCTCTAATAACTTCCATAGCAATCTTGAATCAAACAAATGAGAGTGTGTCCCACCATGCTATGAGGCAAGTTTATTTTGGGACAAGGGTCTGTCTGGTCAGTAAACACCCGTGGAAATCCAACTAATAGGTTATAAGTTGCATAAATCTTGGATATGCATCCATTTAGGAACAATTTCCGCTACCCCCAATCTCAAATCGATATGCCCTCCAGCCCCAACGAAATTTTTGATATCGTCGACGAGACAGACCAGGTGATTGGCCAGGCCCCACGTGGACGCGTACACGCCGAAGGCCTGATGCACCGTGCCGTGCATATCTTGGTCTGGAATAGTCGCAACGAAGTCTTCCTGCAAAAGCGCTCAATGAGCAAAGACCAGATGCCCGGTGTCTGGACTACCTCCGCCTCCGGGCATGTCGACTCCGGGGAGGACTACGATACCGCTGCCGTGCGCGAACTCGGGGAAGAGCTTGGCATCCAAATCCAGGGTCCCGAGGCGATGCAGCTGCTCTTTAAACATCCCGCCTGCAAACATACGGGTGCCGAATTTATCCAAGTTTATCATTTGGTCTGGGATGCAGATATGACGCTAGATCCCGAGGAAATCGACGCCGGTGCCTGGTATCAGCCGGACGCCTTGGATGCGCTGATCCGCGAAGATCGCCGCAACTATGCGCCGAGCTTTCGCCTGATCTGGGGCATTGTCCGCCAGCAGGACGCGCAGGCCTTTTTCGGTGAATCGTCAGATTCGCTCCAGTAGATATCCTTTCGGCTGCTTAAGGCGCATCCAATGTCGTCGCATGCGGCGTAAGAACTTTCTGGGTAACGTATCTAGTAGAACGTGGTTGCAAACATCCTGAGCTGCTTGGTGCGCGGCCTCCTCATTGCCACCGGTTTTCAAGTATACTTCATAATCTAGAAAAATGGCGGTGCGTTTGGGGTCGTACAGTGGTTTTTTGTTAACCAGCTTACAGCAGTGCTCCCATTTTTCATAGGGGAACGTCAACTCGCCGGAACCGTCGTCGATTAGGTCATTGCGAACGAAAAAGGCGTCCAGGCAGGGAATCACCCAGATAAGCGAGTAACCATGATTCTGGGCGACGATGTTTAGCGCCTTCAGGGAAGCTCCGAAGGCCCGGTCGCCAACCCATTGCTCTTCGCTGTTTTCCGGGAAGGTGATCGCGCGGTCTAGTGGAAAGTGCGAATTATACTCCACGGTCAATGCCCGCGGCTTGAATTCTTTCAAGACTGCATCAAAAAGCCACATATCGGTCGAATCGACGTCGATGGAGACGTAATCCGGCTCTTGCGGGACGTTGTACTTACGAAAAATTTCGCAAATGTTATGCGAGTAAAGAAAATGTTGGTGCAGGTTGATTGCTGGATTTTCATTACCCCCATCGAGCAGGAGGTGCTTCCAGCCATGGTCCAGGATCAACTTGGCGACATTTGCGCCCGAACCACCGGTAAGGGAGTCGCAGTTGTAGCCAAATTCAACGCAATACGGAGGGTTATTTACCGTGCCGATATTCTCAAAAATAATGTCCAAAAGAGTGTCTTGGTATGACTGGGAGTATGTCCCTTCTCCAAATTCGGTCTTATCTAGATCTTGAATCCATTTTTTCATCACGTTGTCTGTTAATTGAACTTCGGTGGTAGGTCGAGCAAATGCGATTGAATTGCCTTTAGATAATCCGTAGGAGATTTTTCGCTGTCATGATTGGGGGTCTAGATCTTCCGCAAAAGGGGCTTGCGCAACTTTCCCTGGCGGTGCTGAGCCAATCAGCTTTCAAACCCGGACTGCGAAAACCTGGATGCAAACGTTCGTCCAACGAGGGGCTTAATTGGCGTCACATTCGCAGTTATCAACGCGCAACCCGTCATTATCGAGGAAAGGTTCGGTGGTCATTTCTGCCGATTCAATGAAGAGCTTGGTGGTGCCGCAATGGTCTTGAGCTGGTTTACCAGCAGCGTGGGCGTGAGGATTCAACGGCGAGGATTATTCTTCGCCGGTCTTCGCCAACTGCCGATATTTCGACAGCGCATACAGTGGCCAGCTCCATTCGTAGCTGTCATACTTCAGGTAGTAAATGCGCGGGAAACCAGTGCCGGTGAAAAGGCGGGTGCGCCAGGAGCCGTCTTCCTTCTGATTGTTCAGCAGGTAGTTGACGCCGCGTTGGATGGACGGGCGGTTCGGGTTGCCGAAGGTGAGCAGACCGAGGAGCGCCCAAGCGGTTTGCGAGGGTGTGGACTCGCCTTCGCCCTTGGTGGTCTCGTCGTGGTAAGTCCAGATGGATTCGCCCCAGCCGCCGTCTTCGTTTTGGCAGTTTTCCAGCCAGTTGCGGGCACGCTGAATGTAGCCCTGGCTCATGTCGGCACCTACGGCGTGCAGGCCGCGGAGCGCGTGGCCGGTGCCGTAGATGTAATTCACGCCCCAGCGGCCAAACCATGAGCCGTCTTCGAGCTGCGTGTCCTTGAGGAATTGCACGGCGCGGTCGACGACATCGTCCTCCAGGCCGTAGCCCATGAGCGCCAGCGTTTCGAGCGCGCGGCCAGTGATGTCGGAGCAGGGCGGATCGAGAATGGCGTTGTGGTCGGCAAAGGGAATTTCTTCCAGCCAGGCGTCGTTGATATCCTTGTCGAACGCCGCGAAGCCGCCTTCTTTGCACTGCATGGCACGGCACCAGCGGATGGCGCGGTCGAGCGTTTGCTCCTGCGACTTGGTGTTGGTGGCGAGGAGGGGCTTGAGGCCGAGGACGACCTGGAAGGTGTCGTCGACGTCCGGATAAAAGTCATTGTTAAACTCGAAGGCCCAGCCGGTGGCTTCGGTGAATTCGCAGTTTTCCTTCCAGTCGCCGCGGAAAGTGATTTCGCGGTCGAGCAACCAGTCGGCAGCGGCTTGGAGGCGTGGGTCCTCCGGATCATGGCCGCTCTCGGCGATGGCCATGGTGGCAATGGCGGTGTCCCACGTCGGCGAGAAGCACGGCGCGATGCGCCACTCGTCGGGCCCGTCGGTGGTGTTGCCCTGCGTTTTGCCGTAGGTCGGCCAGCAGTCGCCGTCGGTGGTCAGGTCGACGAAGTGCTTGTAGTTCTTTTCGAAAATCCAGTGGTCCTTCTCGTAGCCGAAGCACTCCAGGGCGAGGAGGACATTCATCATCGCCGGGAAAATGGCCCCCATACCGTCGGAGCCGTGGGTGACGCGGTCGTTGATCCAACCCTCGGCGGCCTTCAGCGCACGTTTGCGGAACAGGCCCTGGGGCAGGTTGTTGACGAAGCGGAAGGTCTTGTCGCAAGCCAGGAAGAAATTCTTCCAGGAGAAGGTTTTTTCGCTCCATTTGAGGCCGAGATCGCTCTCCATTGAGCCGCCCGGGTAGAGCTCGTTCAGGTCGGGGCAGCTTTCGATGATGCGCGTGGGCTTGTAGTGGTTGATCACGGCCAACGGCACGAGCATGTTGCGGGTCCAACTGCTGACACGGTAAATGTTAAAGGGGGACCAGCGCGGCAGGAGCATCACCTCCACGGGGATTAGCGGGCAATCTTTCCATGGGAAGCAGCCGATCAGCGCCAGTGTGAGCTTATACCAAGTGCAGAGAGCCGGGATGCCGCCGAGGTCCAGCGCCTTGTCGCGGGCCTTGGTCATGATTTCGGCATTCGGGCTTTCGCCCATCATCTTGAGTGCGTAGTAGCCCTTGACGGTGGCACCGATCTCACTCGGGCCATCCTGAAACTGGGACCAGCCGCCGTCTTCATTCTGGCGCTTCTTGATGTGCGCGATGATTTTTTCCTTGGGAAGCTTGTCCTCCAGGCGGGCCCAGTAGTGGTAGAGCACGTAGTCGCAGGCGACAGTGATGTCGATGGGTAGCTCACAATTCCAGTAGCCGCCTTTTTCCTGGATCGAAAACAGGAAATCTTTAATGCGCTCAATGGACTGATCGACGCCTTCAAGTGAAGGGCCGGTGGAAGATGTGACAGTGTCCGCCATAACCGATTGAGATAGCGAAATTTACGCGAAGACCAAGGAAATTCGGCCTGAGGTTATTCGCTAAATTGGTCCAGCCGCTCGTTGCGGCTTTCTTCCATTTCCTGCTGCTGCTTTTCGATTTCGGCCTCAATCTGCTCGGCGTATTCCTGGTAGAATTCAAAAAGTGGACTTTCCTCAAAGCCGGGTGATTGCACCGCGGCAATGCAAGCCGCCAGCCCCACGACGTAGAGCAGCAGCGGCTTGAAGGCGCTTTTGATGTCCACGATGATATAGACCAGCGCGCCAAACGGCACCAGCAGGTAGACCAGCCCCCAGCCCCAGTGCCGCATAAAGGCGCGCACGATCAGGGCAATGCCGGCGGCAAACATCCAAAGGAAGCCGACGCCGATCACGATGGTGTGCCAGTAATCGAATTTTATCGCGCAAGCGATGCCGCCAAGAACCAGTGTGATGGCGAAAAAGGCCGATTCGAAGGAACCCAGGCCAAAGCTCTCGAAGAAGCCAACCTTCGACTGCGCCACGATGCGCGGCTCCTGCTTGGCTGGCGCTTTTTTGCCCTCTTGCTGAGGGCCGGCATTGAGCATGTCAGTGACGTTGATACCGGCATCCGCATTTTCGTCAGCCTCGTTAACCGACTTGTATTTACGCTCGGCACCAAGCTTGAGGCTCGTGGGTCTATCCTCGCTGGCGTGAGGCTCGGGTTGCTTGGGTGCCGGAGCCTCTGCCAATTCCGGGACTTGGGCGATGGGCGTCCACTCGGCCATGCCGTTTTTCCACACCGGGGTGGTGGCAGCGATTTTCTTGCTGGCGACCATGTTTTTCATTTCGTCGCCGGTAAACGGGCCAACCTGTTGGCCGGACTCCGCGTAGTACCAAATTTTTTCGTGAGCGTCGGACATGTGAGTAGTATGCGATTTAATATGAACAAACAAAGCCGGGCTTGGCCAGCCTGTATACATCGATTTAATCGATTGCGCCGAAGGGAATTACCCGACACAACGACCCGATGATCGGCGTGGTTTTTCCCAGTTCTTTTGAAAGCGCGGACCTGCTTAACCAGATGACCGAGCGCGTGGCGGCGCGCCCGGAGAAGTATTGCGCGACCTGGCTTGGCAAGCTGGAAGGGCAGGAAATCGCCGTGGGTGTCGTGGGCATGGGGCCACCGCACTGCGCCTCGCGAACCGAGAGCTTTATCGAATTCTACCAGCTCAGTCATTTGATTTTGGCGGGGTATGCCGGCGCGCTGGACCCTGCGCTCAAGCGTGGCGAAGTATTCATTAACCGGGGGCAGGGGAAGATCCACACCGCACGGGATGTCATCGCGACCGCCGAGGACAAGGCCCGTCTGCTCGCCGAAACCGGTGCCCCGCTGGTCGACATGGAAAGCGATTTCATCGCCGAAGTCGCGCAAAAGCATGACTTGCCGCTGACGGTTATTCGCGCCGTGAGCGACTTGGCCAGCGAAAGCGTGCCCGTCGACATTCTGCAACACAGCTACGACCAGGAAAAGGGCGTCACCACGCCGTTTCGTCTCGGGCTCCACTTGGCCGTCCACTGGGGGGATATACCCCGGCTAATGCGCTTTTTGAAGCCACTTTCCGGCGTCCGGCGCGCGTTGACCAGCGTCGTCGTGAAGGAAGTCGCGAAGCTGGCCGAGGAATAAGTCCAATCGCTGAGAGGGCTGGCTGATTGTCGTCGAGCGGTCTCCAGCGGGCTCGATTCGGGTTTTGCCTGGCTCACATCCGAGCGATGCTACGTATCGTTGTTTCGGTTTCGGGCGAAATTTAATGCAAATGGCCATCTATGGTCGACTGGGAGTGTGAAGGCCTGAGGCACAATGACCCTGAGGCTGGTTGTTTTTCCTCGTAATTTCACATTTTCAACTTTCCCACTGGAGGCACCCGATGATATCGTGATTAAAAAGCAAAGCGCTGAGCCGGCTTAATGAAAATTTGCGCGCTGTTGCACACGATTTGTGAGCACTGAACCTTTGCCTTTTGCAGAATCTGCCGATATTTATTAGTTATAAGTGTCATCAATACGGCTTATGAAGAGCCTTCGCCCCAATCGACAATCCCCCTTAGCAACCTGAACGCATGCGCTCCCTGACTCTGAACCAAAAAATAGCTATCCCACTGGCCATCATGATGTTCCTAATGATATTGATGGCTACTTCGTCCCTGTATACCCTATCGATAGACCGTAACGTCGCCGATCAAATCAACCAAAGCGTCGACAAACAGCGAGCCTTGGCGGGCATTGAGTCACATTACATCCGCTTGCTCATGGCGGAAAACAGCTACGCGCTCTCAGGCCATGCCGAATACCGCACGACCTTCGTCCAGGAAAAGCGTGAAGTTCAAAACCGCCTGAATGAGCTCAATGCTCTCGAATTGACGCCAATCGAGCGCCAGGAAGTGGAAGATTTCCAGGCTGGCCTAAATCGCATCAGCGAGGAGATGGAGGCGCTATTCAGCAAAGAAGATCTACAGCAGATCGATGACGCTCAGCCCACATTCATGCTCCTTAACGACAGGGTGGCGGTCACAATGGCAGACCTGATTGAGGAGCTTTCCAATAGCATTGAAAACGAAGTCGAACACTCGGTGCATCGACTGGAGAAGGCTGACGAACGCGAGCTCTGGTTTACCATCATTCCCATTGTTTTAGTGTTACCGATTGCCGCCTGCGTCATTTTCTTCACTATCACTCACGTCACGAAGCCCTTGCTCAGGCTCGTGGATATGGCAGAGAAAATTACTATGCGCGACTTCTCAACCCGCATGGAAAGCCGTTCCCTGGATGAAGTTGGCAAGCTGACCAGCGCCTTCAACGCAATGGCGGAAGAAATCGAGCGTCGCTACGACGAATTGGAGAGCTTCGCTTACATTGTCGCCCACGATCTGAAGAACCCGATCGCCAGCATTTATGGCTTGGCCGAGTTGCTGAAGCAGGACCTCGAAAACCAATTGAAGCCCGATGAAAAAGAGGCGCTAGAAACCATTGAATTCGCGGCAGAGTCCATGAACACGCTCATCACGGAGCTATTGGAGTTCGCGCGCGCCGGTAAGGTGGAGCTTTCTCGCGAACCCGTATCCATGAACGATATGCTGAAGGATGTCGTCCAGCGTTTGAAGCTCTACTGCAAGGAGCGCGGCGGACGAATCGTTATCAAGGGAGACTTGCCGGCGATCTACTGCGACCCCGTTCGCTTTACTCAAATCTGGACAAATTTGATCTACAATGCGCTCAAATACAACGACAAGCCCGAGCCGACGGTCAGCATTTGCGCCGACGAAAAGGTCAAGGGCATGCATCGCTTTAAGATCGAAGACAACGGCATCGGCATCGAAGAAAAGGACTTTCAAAATATCTTTCTTCCGTTTCAGCGAGCGCATGTCGATGGTCCCTACGAAGGGACCGGCATTGGCCTGGCCATCGTTAAGCGCGTCATCGATTTCCACCGCGGCAGAATCTGGGTGGAATCCCGAACCGGCGAAGGCACGACCTTCTTCCTGACGGTTCCCAAAATACGCATCGCGAGCCAAGGCCAGGCCACATCCACATAGACGCGCTTTCCCCAGAAAATCATCTTCGCCTAGATATCCATTGCCCCCACTCATTCAATGTGTGGCGTGGGGCACGAATCCTCTCAGAAGAGGCGAAGAGCAAGCCAACCGAAGCAACTGAGCCAAAATAAGAAAGCTTATTCTGTTGTTATGGAAAAGCCTACTGCTGTGTTTTCAAAAAGCCACTACTGTTGTTTGTCCAACAACAGTAGTGTTGTTACGTCGACATAGCCACTGTTGTTGAGGCAACATAAGTGGTGTTGTCGCAGCAACATAACCTCCGTCCTTTGGGGAATAGCCGAGCGCTGGCTCAGCCATGAGCAGATAGAGGACACCCTAAGCATTGATGGTGATCAATGTTTAATTCTACGTTTTGCCACTTTTGCCCTTCTTATAGCCTGCTACTCCTTAGTCCATACTTCTTCAAGGTCAACATTACTTCTGGCACTGGATATCCTCAAATTGCCATCCTTCTGCAATACTATTGGCGAATTCCCAATTTGGTAAAAACCATCTATTAAAACCACTTCAGATCTCTGAACAGGAAAGCCTGGAAACGATCTTTTGACTGCTCCATCTTTAGATATCTCAATAGTAACTGTGTCTAATTCTAACTCTGAACTTAGATACGCACGAGAAAGCTCAGCCTTCACGCTTTCATCAATATTTGAGCTCTTGAGGATTTCCAATGTTAAAGGAACATTCAGTCGCCAAACGCCTACTAGCCGACCATCAACACTGGAATTACCCTGTTTATTACAAGATGATGCCAGTAGCATTATCACAATAGCAGCGATATTCAATATCCAGTTATGCTTAACCATCAAATAATAGGAGTGAGTATGGGGCGTACGAATTTTATTTCAAATATAGATTAGTATTCGTGTATGAATTCCAAGTTTAACCTGAATGGTACTAAGATTTGGTCGTATAACGGTAATCATTTCAGCCTTATGGGGGAGAGCCATGATCATTTGTTTTCTTGGCTTGGGAGTAGGTGCAGCTCTTTCCTTCCTCGCGAGGAATTATTCACGTGGGGCTTGTCAAACGCGCTGAGTTGGCTCTTATCTCATTCATGGGCAAGCAGAAAGCAGTTGTCATTGGTAGTGGATTTGGTGGTTTGGCCGCGGCCATTCGGACGCAGGCCAAGGGATATGATGTCACTTTGCTGGAGATGCGCGACAAGCCGGGAGGGCGCGCGTATGTCTATGAAGATCAAGGGTTTACCTATGATGCTGGGCCAACGATCGTCACCGTGCCTTTCGTGTTGGACGAGCTTGCCGAAGTCGCTGGAAAGAAGCTTTCCGATTACATCGAGATCGTGCCCTGTGATCCCTTTTACCGCATCTATTTCGATGACGGCAAGGTCTTCGATTATCGTGGTGACAAGGAATCGCTGGAGGCGGAAATCGCCAAGTTCAGCCCCGAGGATGTTGCGGGATATCGCGAGTTTCTGGCCTACAGTGAGCAAATATTTGATCGCGCTTTCACCGATCTGGCCGATCACTCATTTCACTCTATTTGGGAGATGGTTAAGGTCGCTCCGGACCTCGTGAAACTGCGCGCAGAGCAGTCTGTTTTTAAGCGCGTCAGCCACTACATCAAGAACCCGCAATTGCGGCAGGTTTTCAGCTTTGAGCCGTTACTCATTGGAGGCAATCCGCTGCGTTCTTCGGCGATTTACGCAATGATCCACTACCTGGAAAAAACTTGGGGCGTGCACTTCGCGATGGGCGGCACGGGGGCTCTGGTCAAGGGCTTGGTGAAGCTGTTTGAAGACATTGGCGGCACATTAATCACCGGTGCGCGGGCGGAGGAAATCGTGGTTGAAAACGGCAAGGTGAAAGGCGTTCGCGCGATTCTGGGCTCGCAGGAAGAGGATTTGGCTGACGCCAGCCATGTGCCGGGGTATCGGTTTACCGCGAAGTCCGATGAATACTTTGAGGCGGATGTCGTCATTAGTAATGGCGATGTGGCCAACACCTACCGTAAGCTCGTCAAGCCCGAGCATCGTCGCAAGTGGACGGACCCGCGGCTGGAGCGCATGAAGTATGCGATGAGCTTGTTTGTGATCTACTTTGGCACGGACCGGACTTACGAGCACCTGCCGCATCATAGCATCGTTTTAGGACCACGCTATGAGGAGCTTTTAGGCGATATTTTTGACAAGAAGGTCGTCGCTGAGGATTTCTCGCTCTACCTGCACGCGCCGACGCGCACGGATCCCAGCTTGGCACCTCCAGGCTGCGAATGCTTTTATGTGCTGAGCCCGGTGCCCAACCTGAAGGGTGGTCAGAATTGGGCCGATATTAAAGAAGAATACGCGGATCGCATTCTGGCCTCGTTGGAGAAAGACCACCTCGTCCCGGATCTGCGTAAGCACTTAAAGTCGAAGCTTATCTTCACGCCGCAGGATTTCCATGATCGTCTGGATGCGTTTCAGGGGAGCGCGTTTCAATTCGAGCCGTTACTCACGCAGAGCGCGTGGTTCCGTCCGCACAACAAGAGTGAGGACGTCGATGGTCTCTATTTTGTCGGCGCGGGAACGCATCCTGGTGCCGGTCTGCCGGGCGTCATTAGCTCGGCCAAAGTGTTGGACAAATTTATCGAACCGATACGCTGAAAATCACCGAATCGTCATCTTTTTCCTTTTGGCGACTCTTCTGGATGTCGCTGTTGCGGATCATGACTTTGCCGTCGTAAACCCAGCGGTAGATACTTTTGCCTTCGCCTGCGTTGAATTTTACGCGCTTGAAGGAAAGCTCGCGCGTGGTACTGCCAACCTTGAAGGACACGGCGCATTCTTCCGATTCGTGGCTATCGGCGTCCGGCAGTTCTTCGGAAGCTCGCTTAATCTGATCAATGCTGGGTAGGAAACGCTTACTCATTTGATGAGTATTCAAATCTTTAAATTTCGTAACAAAGTCAAGGTTACGGCGAGTCAGTATTAAGACTTTTGAGCCATGTTTGGTGAAAATTTAATAGCTGGGGGTATGGCTGTAAATAAACAGGTAGAAGTCACTAATTTTTTGTTGGTGGCTTTGATGTAGGTGGGACTCGTTGAGCAGGGCAATGAGCGCCAGCCGTGACTCGTCCATCAGTATGGGTAGCTTTTGGTGGTTGAGATTTCCCTCATCGAAGCTGGCGTTGGGAATGCCTTTTCGCAGCTCCTTCCATTGGGAACTGATGTCCTCGCGAAAAGTTGTGACCTCTTTTAAATAGTCCAAGCCGATGCGGGACGGCGCACGCCGGGTGTCTGCCAGCACGGTCAAAATCGTGGAGAGTGACGTCTCGCCACGATTGAGGTCCACACGGGTAGGGCGGTCCTTGAAGTGGACATTGCCCTGATCGTCGATGATGACGGATTCCTTGGGAAAAATACGGCGAAGAAAGTCCTGCAACTGTTGCTGGTGATCACGCATCAATTTGCTGTAGCGCGTTAAATCCCGGGCCTTCCAGCGGATGACATCTGGCTCCTGCTCGATCAAATAATTAACATTTTCCGGCAGCGGGTAATAGCGCGGCTTGCTCAGCTCGCGGTGTATTTGAGTAACTGCTTCCTCAAAGCTGACGATGCCTTCGAACACGCCGAGCTTCAGCAGGAATGGGCGATTGTAGCGGGTTGCGTCGAGGTAGCCGTAATACATCTCGGGCTGGTCTTCCTTGAGCAATTCGAGATCGAACTTGTTCCAATGAGCGAGAATCGTCGACTGCTGGCCGTACATCAGTAAGACTGCGCCTTCCGGGCGCGCTTCCAAGACACCGGCGACAACGATTTCTGCGCCATTGGCACCGCGTAGCCGTATGCCCTCAGTTGCTTCAGGCACCTCGACTTGGGCCGGGCACACGCAGGCAAACAGCAAGAATATCAGGCAACAACAAAGAGGATACATGCGGGGCTGCATGATCTGAATCGTAAGCGGGATCGGCGCTATGTGAAACCTAAAACGCCGTTGAATCAACTATGCCAGAGCTAGACTTGGTAGGGGGCAATCGTATAGCTGAATGTGTATTGTTGGGGCGGGACGGTGTAAGGCTCGCTGGTTTGCGGGCCACAACTGCCAGTGCCCAAGCCGCGCTGTTTGTGGTCAAGGTGTATGACTGTCTCTGCGCGCTTTTTGTCCTCCAGCTCATGGGTGTGGTAGCTCGTGAATAGATCAGCATCGGTGTAGTGGCGCACGGAAAATTCGAAGGTTGGGGAACCGATGAACTTCAGACCAACTTTGCCATTGTCCAATGTGAACCAGCGAACGCCGGATTTATTGCCATTTTCCTGGGGCATGGCATATTTCACATATTGATCATCGACCGAGCCTGCGTAGAGGCCAACGGGTGTTCCCGCATCGCGGTCGATGTGGTTTTCCCACGGGCCTTTGCCAAACCAATGGACATTCTCAAATCCGGCCGGTGCTTGCATGACGACGCCTACGCGGGGCAGGGACGGCAGCTCGGAGTGGTAATCGCAAGTATTCTCAACGGATAGGTGGCCGCTGGGCAGCACCTGGACCTTCTGCTCATGGGTGAGTTCCTTTGCCTCATCTTTGCCTGCCCAGACGGTGCGTTGGGTAATCGCCGCGCCGTCGATGGTCAGCGTGCGCGACTTCACTTTCAGCTCGTTGAGTCCGGCATTGAGCCATTGCCCCATTGGCTTCTCATCCTGGCCGTCCCAACGGCGGATTCCGTCGTTGTCGGTCGTGGCGCGCCAGGCGCAGAGGTCCGCAAATTCATTGAGCAAGCTTTGTCCAGCAAAGTTGAGGCCGGTGATCTCGTGGGTCGCCGTGTTGGTTGTTAGCTGAACATCGCCGCAAGTGATGGTGGTCGTGTCGCCATCGGCGTTGACCGAAATTTCGCGTGATGCCGGTTCGGGCAGGGCGGGCGTTATTTCGCTGGCTGGCATTGGGATCTGCTCCCAGGCAACCTCATGGCCAGCCTCGCACCATGGAGTTGCCTCGCGCATTTCGAAGCGGATGTTCAGAAAGCTTTCCTGGTCGGCGCGGCGCGAAACCGCAGGCAAATTCAGCGTCACGATCTCGGATGCCTCCGGCACAGTTGCTAGTGCTGGCAGTTCACCTTGGGCAACGACTGCGCCTTCGGTTTCGATTGTCCATTTGCCAACATAGAGCTCAAGCGTGGTGAAGTAATTCTTGTTCGCTACACGGATTTTGCCCTGCGTGAGATCGACTGCGGTGACGCCGATCGGTTGCGCCAGCTTTTTAAACTCATACACGGACGGGCGAATCGTGCGGTCGGGCGCGACCATGCCGTCGGTGCAGAAATTGGAGTCGTGGATCGTCTCACCAAAGTCACCGCCGTAGGCCCAATATTCACGGCCCTGCTCGTCGGTGGTGAGGATGCCATGGTCGACCCATTCCCAAATGAAGCCTCCTTGCAGGCCGTGGTAGTTTTCGAAAAGCTCCCAGTAGTCCTTGAGCCCGCCACAACTATTGCCCATGGCGTGTGAATACTCGCAAGGGATGTAGGGGCGGTGGTCGGTTGTGGTCTCGGCCCAGCGCTTCACTTCTTCCAGAGAGGGATACATCGGGTCGATCATCTCGTTGTGGATCGGCTGGGTTTCGGCATAATTGCGCGGGCCCTGTTTCCAGGTGAGGTGGATTTCCCCTTCGTGGTGGAAGATGCGGCTGTCGTCGAGTGCGGCCATGGCGAGGCCCATAGCGTCGTGGTTTTCGCCGTTGCCCGACTCATTACCCAGCGACCAACAGAAGATGCAGGGGTGGTTGCGGTCACGCAGGATCATGCGCACGCCGCGCTCGACAAACTGGTTGCGCCAACGCGGATCGCGACAGAGCGACGGGTAATTCGCGTGTGATTCGAGGTTGGTTTCGTCGACAATGTAGAGGCCGTATTCATTGCATAGCTCATACCACAGCTCGTCGTTCGGGTAATGTGCAGTGCGGACGGCGTTGAAGTTAAATTTCTTCAGGATCAGGATGTCCTTGATCATGTCCTCACGCGTCAATGTGCGGCCCGTGGTCATGTGGAACTCATGGCGATTGACGCCGCGGATCATGACGGCCTTGCCGTTGGTCAGCAGCTGCCGGTCTTTGACGACGACGTTCTTAAACCCGATTCGCGTGGATTTCGCTTCGAGCAATTTCCCCGCATCGTCGTAGAGAGACACCGTCAGTGTATAGAGTGCGGGTAATTCCGCGGACCAGGCCTGGCAATTCGGTATCAGCGCAAACAAGTTTGCGGAGTAACCACTGATGCGGAAGCGGCAGTCAATTTCCTCGCTGTCTTCGTAAACGATTTCACCTGCCGGATCGCGTAGTTCGGCCTCGACGACAACGTTTCCTTGGGGGCCGGCGGGCAGATATGCGCCGAGGTCATAGCCGAGCTTGATTTGCAGATCCAGCTCTCCTTCCTTGGTCAGCGTGTCGAAATTTGTTTCGGCAAAGATATCCTGCAACCAGCATTTGTCGGTCGAGTAAAGAAACACGCGGCGATAAATACCGGCATGCCAGAACATGTCCTGGTCTTCCACGTAATTGGCGTCGCACCACTTTAGCACCTTGACGGCAATGGTGTTCTCACCCGCGTGGACAACCGAGCTAACGTCAAACTCTGACGGCAAACGGTTGTCTTTGGACATGCCCACGAAGACGTCGTTTACATAGACCTCAAAGTAGCTTTCCACACCGCCGAAATGTAGCACCGTGCGCCGCTCCACCCAGTCGTTGGACAGGGTGAAGGTGCGACGGTAAACGCCAGTCGGGTTCTCCTCGGGAACCAGCGGCGGCGTGTTGTCGTAGGGCATCTGGACATTCGTGTAGATGGGGCGGTCCCATAAGCCTTGCAGCGTCCATTGGGAGGGCACCGTCTGCGCGCCCCAGGAGGCGTCGTCAAAGGCGGCCTTCAGCATGTCATCAGTGACCTCCGATGGGCGGTGGAAGAGCGCAAATTGCCACTGGCCGTTCAGGCACTGGGTCCATGGGGATTTTTCACCGGACCGTGCGGCTTCGGCCTCTGGGTAGGGCAACAGGCCGGAATGCATGTCCAGCCGGTTGATATGTGTCAGTTCGGGGATTTCCCAGAGGTTCGTCGAAGTGCGGATAGGATAGGTCATTGGAGGGTTTTAAAAAGTAAGCCTGCAATTCACTAAGGGCATCCGCGCCGAGCAAGATTAAAGCGTGAGTTTGTTCCGGCGCGGCTCGCGGACCTTGCAGATCGCGTAGGTGGAGATGATCATGCCGCAGCTCGCGATCAGAGCCTGCAACTGCATGGAGTTGAAACTCGTCCAGTACATCGAGCCTACCAGCGAAAGCAAAATCATCGATGGACCATTTAGCAGGCCCGCCAAGGCACCATACGTCGGGCGTCGGTGGTCGGGTGCGATCTCCAGCATCAGCGTCATATTGCCAATCCCGTTGATACTCGCTGCCAGCATGGTGGTGAAGAAAAACAGCATGAAGGCAAAGTAGGTCTGCGCCATGGTTGCGCAGATAAAGGATAGCAAAAAGGCCACTCGTGCGATGACGAGTAGCATCTTTCCGCCCAAGCGATCCCCGAGCACGCCGCCAATCGCGTTGCCCACAAATTGCCCGACGGTGCTCGCGATCAGCGCGCTTCCTGCAAAACTTGCCGAGGCACCCAGCACGTCGATCGCGTAGATCGTCATATAGGGCACGACAAACTGGTTAAACGGTCCCGTGACCCGCATGATCGCAAAAAAGCGAAAGTCCCGGTCTGCACGCAAAATGGTCACGAGCTCATTGAAATACTCAGGTAGTGAACGGCTTCGCTTGATGGCGATTGGCTCAACCACGTTTTCCTGAATCTGGGTAAAAAACAGATACGACAGCACCAGAAATGCAAACGCGATCAAGTGTAACAAACCGAAGCCAAATACGCCGTCATACGCGCTGAGGATACGCTCCACGGCAATTCCCGCAAAGATACTAATCGTGGCTGCGATCAGGTTGCGCGTGGCCGAGAGCGATGAGCGACGGTTGGCCGGTACCGTACGCGCAACAAGCTGCATCCACGCGCCATGGCCGATGCCGCCAAACGCTCCGGAGAGAATCGGGGCCAGGACCAGGGCTGTCAGCGCGAGGCTTGGGCGTTCCTCTCCCCAGAAAATAATCACCAGGCCCGCTACCAGGAAGACCAGGCGTTGCGGCACGCCGGTGATCATTGAAATGCGCTTCATGTGGCGACTGCGCTCAATGAACGAGGCCGTAAATATTGGTGCCATGATGAGCCCCATGAACATCGCAATCGGCAAAATTGAAATCACCCAGTTGGGCGCGCCAAGCTCTTTGGCCATGACGGTGAGCACCGTTTGTCCGGCAATAAACGACATGCCGCCAATAAACAGGCCGCCTTCCAGCGAGTGCGCAAGGTAGTTCTTACGGTCGCGGTTCATCGAGCCAAGGTGCGGCTAGACCCGGCTTGGCGGCATGGAAGACTGAGCGATAACGCGGACATCAGCCTCTAGGCTGCGCGCGAAATCACAATTGCGCAACTGGAATGTTTTCCGTTTATAACGAGATATATGCTAGCTGGCCGTGGTCGCAACCGTGCTAACTTTGGTGCGCCAGATTTCCTGTATCGTCTTGAGCGCAGCCTGCACGACGCCGTCGTTTTGCCGGTGTTTGAGGTAGCCGATGGACAAGCAGACGCTGCCGCTAAACTGCGGCAGCACGCAAACGGTGTCGGCATATTTCGAGGCGTTGAGAATCTGCTTCGACACGATGCTCAAGCCAAGGCCGGAAGTAACGAAACTCAGCGTGGAGCAATCGTCGTTCACGGAGCGGATGCGCTCGTCGATTTTCAGGCCGCGGGCCCGCTGCCACTCGTGGGCAAACTTGTAATAAGAACAGCCCTCGCTGGCAAAAATCCAGGGATACTCCTGAAGCTGGCCGACCGGCGCATTCAGCAGGTCGTTCGCCCAGGCCAGGGGCGCGATCATGACCAGTTGACGCTCTTCCAGTTCGATGGAGGCGATGTCGGGGTTGCTGTTTTTGCCCTCGAAAAAGCCGACCTCATGCACGTCGTTGCGCAGGCCGTTGAGGATGATTTGGCTGGAGCCAAAGGAGCAATCAAAGCGCAGGGTGGGGAAGTCCTGCCCGAGTCGGTTGAAAATCTCGTCCAGATACAATGTCTCCGGAGGGTTGTTGATACCGATGCGCAGCGTGCCACTGATGTCCTGGCTCAGACTTTGAGCCTTACGACGCAGTTGAGCGGTCTGCTGAATAATGCTCTCCGCATCTTCCCACAGCGAGCGGCCGGCCTCAGTTAGCGCCATGCCGCGCGAACTCCGGGTAAACAACCGCACGCCGAGCTCATCTTCCAGCGATTTAATATGCGCACTGACCGATGGCGGGCTCAGGTATAGACGCTCCGCCGCACGCGAAACGTTTTCCTCCTCGGCGACCACACAAAACGTGCGCAGTAAATGGATTTCCAAGCTCATAACGAAATGATGCGTCCATTGATAAACAACTTCCGCCCCGAGGGCAACTGCGGGCTGTTGAATGTCTTGGACCGTGGAAAGAAGCGGAGGAGTCGGGCGATGCGCGTTTTCATGCGCCAAGGATAACACGCCCGCGTTTAATTGGCCATGAGTGATGCCTGAGGCGGTGTTCAGAAAAACTGAATACGCTAGCCGGGCAAATTAATGACCGCGTTGGGCTGCATTTTCAGCGGGTAGCCATTCTCCTGGTAATCGTAAAGATCGAGCACGCCGTCTTCAAATTCCAGGTAGAGGTAGCCGGAATTGTCGTCCCATTTGGGTGACCATGCGCCGCTGTTGGGAGTGAGGTAATATTGAGTGGAGCCGTCGGTAAAAGGGGTCTCCGAGGGAACCGGGCGCGCTACGTATTCCCAGACCTCGACGTTATCGATTTTGCGCTGGCCCTGTGGCACGCCGAGGGCGATATAAACCGCTTCCCGCGAATCCCCGATGGCAATGCCACCGCTCAGTGCGCGTTCCTGGGCAGGGGCGTCGAGCTTACCAAATGCCGTGGAATACTGTCTGGCGCGGTGCTCTTGCGTGGAGCCGCAGCCTGCCAGCGTGAGGATGGCGACCGTAAATATTAAACTACGAATAGCGCAGATGGACGCAGATGAAATCATAAGTGCTTAACAATGCCTAATCCGCGTTCATCCGAGATATCCGTAGGTAAAAAACGCGCCTTATTTGTCCGGCGTTTCCTCATCGGCGCTGAAGCCGTGCATGTGTTCGGACTCACCAGGGGTGGTCATTACTTTCCACATGCACCATGAAAACAGCACACATACGGCACCGACTGATACGCTCATAAAAATCCATCCACCCGCAGTCATGCTTGCTCCTTCCAGTTTTCGTGAAGTTTCTTGTAGCGCTTCACTGAGGAGACCAACACCGCAAAGAACGCGAACAAGATCGCGACCAGCCCAACGCTTAGCCAGGCCACGACGTTCGGTTTGGAATCCTCTGTGCCAATAAGATCCGTTACATAGCCGCTCAAATGTGCTTCGCCACCGGTAAAGCTGATCCCGAATACATTGGTGAGCACAAAGCACACGAAAATAACGATTAAAAACAGCGGGCTGACATACTTCATGATGAAGCGATACACGCCGGGTATTTTGATCGCTGCGCCCTCATGGGCTTCTTTGAAACCGCGATCAATGCCGAATACCCAACCGAACAGGATGATCTGAATCGTCGCCAAGACAAAGATCAGGAACGTGCCGACCCAGAAGTCCAGCGTGTCCAACGCCTTGATGCCCGCGCTGAAATATACCACAAAGCCACAACCAATCGCGGTGATCAGGCCGAGGATCGCACATGACCGTTTGCGGTCGGCCTTCATGGTTTCCTCAATAAACGCGATGCCGGGCTGCAGCATGGAGATGGAGCTCGTCATGGCCGCCAGGAAGAGCAGGAAGAACCAAAGCGCGCCAAAGGCATTGCCAATGGGCATTTCCGAGAAGACCAGTGGTAGCACTTTAAAGCCAAGGTCGAACGTGCCGAGGCCCGCGCCCGCCAAGCCTGCAACACCGATAAACGCGACAGCCGCAGGGATGGTAATTAGCCCGCCCAGCGCGACTTCGCAAAACTCATTGGCGCTGGTCGCCGACAGGCCGCTCAGGACGACGTCATCGTTCTTACGCATGTAGCTGGAGTAGGTGATTATCACGCCGAAGCCCACCGAGAGGGAGAAAAATATTTGCCCCGCCGCCGCGAGCCAGAGCTGCGGATTCATCAGCTGCTTCACGACGCCGACCGTTTCATACTCGTATTTCACACCGTTCTCGGTTGTGCCGCTAATGGCCGAGTAGTGTTCCTTGAAGTCTTTGTCGACGATCTCGCGTCGGGTCGTTTCACCGGTGGCGACATCGGTTTCCACAACGAACGACTTCACTGGATTCCAGAGAAAGCCCAGGCCGTTGTTGACGTTTTCTTCCGGCGCGGTGACGTCGGTTGAGAGCGTCATCACGCGGATTAATACGACCACCGCCAGTAGCACCAGCGTGGGCACGGCAAACTTGCAGAAAAACTCAATGCCGCCCGAAATGCCGCGAAAGATCAGCACAAAATTCAGGATGAAGACGAAGAACAGGAAGATCGCCACATTGCCGATGCCAAAGCCCTCGAAGGCCTGCCCGTCTTTCTCAATGCCGATGAATGAGGCCCACCACGCCTTGGACTCGTCGATGGTGGTGAACTCCAGGTTGCCGAGGGCGAAATTGACCGCGTAGCCCAGGCACCAAGCCTCAATGTAAACATAATACATATAAATGACCACCGGGATGATGACCCCGATGATGCCGATGTATTTCGATGCCGGACTGCGCCAGATTGCGTTAAAAATGCCGGGGCTGGAGTTGTAGCCTTTCTGGCCACCGTGACGGCCCATGGTCCATTCCGCCCAGCAGATCGGCAAACCGATCAACAAGAAGGAAACAAAGTAGGCGATCATGAAGGCACCGCCGCCGTTTTGGGCGACCTGGCCGGGGAATCGCAAAAAGTTACCCAGACCAACCGCGCTACCGGCAACCGCCAGAATGACGCCCAGCCGCGAGTTCCATTGTTCTGTTTTGGGAGAGGATGATGACACGTTGGGGCCGCATTTGAAGCATACCGTAGGCCAAGAGCCAGAAAAAAAACGTTTCCGCGCCGTTACATCTCCGGATAGGCCTCTTGAAAGCTGCGAATGACCTTGGCTGTTATTTCGCCGGATGCTCCAGCCAGCTTCTCCCCATCGATTTCGCTGACGGGCTTAATCTCGAAGGAGGAGTTGGTGAGGAAAATTTCTGTTGCTCGGCGCAGCTGGTCAACGTGTGGCGTGCGTTCGCGAATGGCCGGAAATAGCTCCAGAACTTTGCCGCGAATCACGCCGGGCAAGGCACCGCTTTCGATCGAGGGCGTGCAGAGGCATTGCTCATCGTCGACCCAGAAGAAATTGCTGATCGCGCCTTCGATGACCTGTTGTGACGCATCGGCGAGCAGGCATTCATCCCACTCTGCGGCGCGTGCCTCCATGTGGGCCGAGCGAAAGAGCGCGTAGTTGTTGTGCTTCACGGCGGACAACGGAGAGGCACCCGGGTGAGGCCAAGAGCTGAGCGTTAGGCGATAGGCGGCGGGCGGATCCGCGCGGCGCGGCGGCGTCACGAAAATCATATAATCCACGCCCTCATAGCGTGGGTGGCAGGAGATGCGGACTGCGCCTTCGGCGACTTTATTCAGGCGGCCAAGCTCGATGATATGCGCCAGGGCTGTGTCCGCATTCAGTGTTAACTCGATACAGAGCTGCTGCATGTTGTCGGTGAATCGCCGCCAGTGTTCGTCAAAAAAGCGGGGCTTGCCAGCATGCAGTCGAATCGTGGTGAAGCAGCCGAGGCCATAAAGCACTGCGGGCTCGATGATACCGATCTTGGCCTCGCTGTGCCCCATAAACTCACCATTGAAAACAATCTGCATGCTGGAATCCTAGAGAGTTTGTGCGCCGTCGCAAAGCTGATTATTGCTCGCTGAGCGCGGCAAAGAGTGCCTTGGCTTTGTGGAGGGTTTCCTCGTATTCGGCTTCGGGTTCGGAGTCCCAAACGATACCGGCACCAACACCGAAATCCGCGCGGCCTTCTTGGCAAGTGATGGTGCGAATGGCGATGTTAAGGTCGATGTCGCCATTGAATCCGAGCCAGCCAATGGCCCCGCAAAAAACATCGCGCGGCGAGGGCTCTTGGTGGGCAATGATCTCCATAGCCATCAATTTGGGGGCACCGGTGATCGATCCGCCGGGAAACGTTGCGCGCAGCAGATCCGCGAGCGTCACGCCGGGCTTGAGCTGCGCTTCGACCTCACCAATCAGGTGGTGGACGGTCGCATAGCTTTCCACCTGGTAGAGCTTGTTGACCTTCACGCTGCCGAACTCAGCAATGCGGCCGAGGTCATTGCGCTCCATATCGACGATCATCAGCAGCTCGGCGCGTTCTTTAGCGCTTTCCAGCAGTGCGTCGCGGGAGGCGTCATCCTCGGCGGGAGTCTCGCCACGCGGGCGGGTGCCTTTGATCGGCCGGGTGATGATGCGCCCACCTTCGACGCGCAGAAACATCTCAGGCGAGCTGCTGAGGATTTGCCGGCTGCCTTGGTCGAGATAGATGCTGTAGGGGGCGGGATTGTGGCGGCGAAGACGGTTGTAGAGAGTGCTCGAATCGCCGAGAAATGGCGTTGAGAAAAACTGTGCAAGATTGGCCTGGTAGATGTCTCCGGCGGCGATGGACTCGCGGATCGCAGATACCGACTGCGTGTAGTTTTCGCGGCTGCGATTAGCGGTGAATTCTTTGCCGGCGAAGGCCGGGCCATCCTGAGCGGGGGGCAACCTCAGGATGTTCATCAACTCATTCAGCGCGGTCTGCCCCTCGGCATCATCGGTGGCGCGCAGTGAGGCGACGCCATCTTCATGGTTAAAAACATAGACCGCCGAGTAGAACTGAAAATGAAAATCCGGCCAATGCCTTGCGCGGCCCGAGTTGTCGCACTGCCCCGCAAGGCGACGACCAAACTCATAGCTGAAATGGCCGACCGCGCCGCCAGCAAATTTTGCGTCATTACGGCGGGTTTTTATCTCGGCTTCGAGATGCGCCAGTGAGTCGGTGTCGATGTATTCGACGCCCGCCTTCGTGATGCGCTCAACGCGTGGGCCCCAAGCGCGGAGGGTCAGGCTCGGGCGGGCAGCGAGGATTGAGTAACGCTGTATTTCGCTGGCACCTTCGCCACTGTCCAGCCAGCAGCAGCCCACCTCTCGCCGCAGGCGGGCAAAGGCCTCGACGGGATGCAAACTGCTGGGCTCAATCAATGCCATGCGTGCTATCCTGTGCGGCGGCTGGCGTCAGTCAAACTTACGAACGCCCTCGTGGCCAACTTCCTGTAGCCAGTCAGCCACGGCTTTACCCAAGAGCATAAAATCCGGTGCCAACTCTGCCCAGGGGACTAGCACGAATGCGCGGCGGCAGGCCTCGGCATGGGGGAGGGTGAGCTCCGGAGAGTTCAGTGAAACGTCGTCGAAAGCCAGTATATCGATGTCCAGCGTGCGCGGCCCCCAGCGGACTTCGCGGACGCGGTCAGCCTGCTTTTCCAGACGCTGGCAGCTTTGGAAGAGCTCCATCGGCTCAAGCGATGTCTTTATTTCCACCACGGCGTTAAGGTAGTCGCCTTGCTGGACTGGCCCAACGGGAGCCGTTTCGTAAAAGGAAGAGCATCGGCAGTCTTGTATGCCATCGGTTTGCTGCAAGCGCTGTATCGCGTCCAACAGCGTAGCCTGACGATCGCCGAGATTGCTGCCCAGCCCAAGGAATGCCCGCGCCACAGCGTTAGGCTTGCGCCAGTTCGATGGAGCGCTGCTTGGCGGCGATCACGGCGTGGCGAACGATGTCGCGCAGCTTGTCTTCGGTGAACTGCTCCAGGGCGGCTTGTGTGGTGCCACCTGGAGAGGTTACCTGACGGCGCAGTTCTTCGGGATGTTCGTCCGAAGCCTGAAGGAGCAGGCCTGCACCGATGACGGTTTGGCGGGCCAATTTTTCCGCCACGTCCTTGGGTAGACCGGCGGCGACGCCTGCCTCCGCCATGGCGGCGGTAAATTCGAACACGTAGGCCGGGCCGCTGCCACTGACAGCGGTCACCGCGTCGAGTTGGTCTTCCGGTACGGCAACCACTTCGCCCAATGCGCCGAGGACTAGCTGCACGATTTGTTTGTCGGTATCGTCCAGGCGTTGATCACTGGCATAGGCGCTAATGCCCGCACCGATTTGTCCGGGTGTATTTGGCATGGAGCGCACGCGATTGCGGGCCTCGGGGAAACGTTCGTTGATCCGCGCCAGGGTAGTGCCCGCGAGGATGGAAATGATTAACTGATCTTTGGCGAGCGCGCTGATGGTCGCATCCAAGCCGTTGAATTGCTGAGGCTTGCAGGCCAGGACGATGATGTCCGACTGCCCCAGCAATTTTTCCAGCTTGGGTTCGTATATGATGCCGGTGCTGTCGGCGAGCTGGGGACCGCTGGGATCTTCACCGCAAGTGCAGCCGATTTCGCCCGGGCTGTAGTGACCAGTTTTCAGGAGGCCCCGCACCATGGCGGACGCCATGCGGCCAGCGCCGATAAATGCGACTTTAATCATGGCGGGTGGCGGCCGAGGAAATGTTACCCGATTGCGTGGAAATAATTGCGGGCCCTTGTGGGCTGTGCTGCGACGGGCTGGGCGGTTTTACCGGGTCCAGCGTAGGCTGCTTGATCGGGTGGATCATCGTGGCCACGCAGCCTTTCTCAGCGCGGTTAACGAGAGTCAGGTCGCCCTTGAGATTTCGCATTGAGTGGCGTGCCATGGTCAGGCCCAGGCCGCGGCCAACGGATGTTTTCGAGGTAATGAACGGGTCGAAAATATGGTCGCGAATGTCGGCGGGGACGCCTTGGCCTTCGTCGATCACTTTGATCAAAATTGTTTCGCCGTTGTCCGACATCTGGACCTTGATCGCAATTGCCTTTTGGTTATCGTCAATGTTCTTGGAATAGGCCTCCCAAGCGTTGACCAGCAGCTTGAGCAGGACGTTTTCAAAGACTTCGCTGTTGGCCTCGAACTTGTAGGTTTCCGGGATGGAGTATTCGACCGGGATGTCCATTTCGATCTCGTATTCCGTTTTAAAGCGGTCCAGCGCGCCATTGATGAGGATGCCAATTTCGAGCGGGGAAATCTGGACGCGCTCGCTGGTGGCGATTGAGCTGAGGTGGCGAATGATGTTCACCATACGCTGGATCGCCTGATCCATCAGCGAGACGCTGCGCTTGACCATGTCTGGGCTGTCGTAGCCGTTGCGGAGCAGATCGAGGTAGCCGACGACGACGCCGAGCAGGTTATTCAAATTGTGCGCGATGCCTTGTGTGATAGCACCCACGGCTGCGCTGCGGCGGATCTCGCCCAACTGCGTTTGCAGCTCGATGTTTTCGCGGTAGATTTCCTGAATGCGCAGCTGCGTCTTTACGCGAGCCAGCGTTTCTTCCAAGTCGATCGGCTTGGTAATGTAGTCGACCGCGCCGACGCCGAGACCCTCTAGTTTGCCCTCCTTGGAGGACTTGGCCGTGATGAAAATGACCGGTATCGTCTCAGTGTCTTCGTTTTCCTTCAGCTTTTCGCAGGTTTCGATGCCGTCCATCTCGGGCATCATCACGTCTAGCAGAATAAGATCCGGCTTTCGGTCGGCCACAATGTTGAGGCATTCCTGACCATTGAAAGCGGTCAGCACCTCATAGCCCTCGCGTTCCAACTTCCGTTGGAGCAGCTTGATATTAATGGGCTGGTCGTCGACGACCAGTATGAGCTGTTTATTGGTTTCGGGAGGCACTGGCGCAGTATTTTGGGACGTCTGAGTCGGGGCTTTGTTAAGTTTTTAACAAGCCGCATAACATATAACGACCGGCAGTTGCCGCAAGTTAAATTAATCGTCGCGCTTAACCGGCTTTTTCTGAACCAGCACCATCGGCATCGCGACGACCAGCGTGGAAGCAGTTAAATCGTGTAATGCCTGGCGCTGTCGGTGCAAGAGCATGACGAGCAAATTGATCGGTAGTAAAATTATCGGCATAATAAAGCACGAGGCCTTGATGCTGGCCCGGACTCCGCATTCCAAAGGAGTTGGAGGCCCGGCGTGGCGCATGCTCATTACCCTTAGCCCAAAGACGGATTTGCCCAGAGAGCTTCCCCGCGTAAAGACTTCACTGAAAAAGAAGTAAAACCAGACCACCATACCCGTGAAGACTTGGGCAAACGCCACACCTTCCTGCGCGGCCAAGGGTGGGTCGGGATAGGTGGGATATGGCGCGTCCGGAGTGGATTGCCAGTGCTCGATTTGGGTGTTGGCCTCCTGCTGCCATTCGACGAGCTCCGGCCAGGCCGATGGATACATCGTAGGCCAGAATATCTTGGCCACCAGAAACGACGATACCAGCAAAATGACGGTAAAATCGAGTAGGGCACACAGGGTGCGCTTACCCCGACCCGCGATCTGAATCACCGGTATCTTGGGCAGCGGAGGAGGCTTCACGGGGCTGGATTCCGCCATAATCAGGCGTTGGACTCCAGACTGCGGCGGTAGGCGGCGACCGTGTTCTTCATCAGCATCGCAACCGTCATCGGGCCAACGCCTCCGGGCACTGGCGTGATTTGGGAGCACTTGGGCGATACGTTCGGGAAGTCTACGTCGCCGACGATACGGTAGCCCTTTTTCTTGCTGGCGTCGTCTACGCGGTTGATGCCCACGTCGATCACGACAGCACCTTCCTTGACCATGTCCGCAGTGATGAAGCTGGCCTTACCCATGGCGGCGATGATGATGTCTGCCTCGCCAACGACCTCAGCCAGATTCGAGGTGCGCGAGTGGGCGACGGTCACGGTTGCGTTACCGAACTCGGCCTTCATCATGAGCAGTAGAGCGGCGGGCTTGCCAACGATCAGGCTGCGGCCGACTACGACCACGCGTTTGCCGCTGGTGGCGGCGCCGCTGCGCTTGAGTAGCTCGATCACGCCTGCGGGCGTGCAGGCCACAAAGGCAGTTGGGTCTTCCTGGACGAGTTTACCGATGTTAATGACGTTAAAGCCGTCGACATCCTTGTCCGGCGATACGCGGTTAAAAATGACGCGTTCCTCGATGTGTGAGGGCAGGGGTGCCTGCACGAGAATGCCGTGCACCGCCGGATCGTCATTGAGCTTATCAATGACGGCGAGCAGTTCTTCCTGGGTAATGCTTTCGGGCTGAACATGCAGCGTGCTCTCGACGCCGATATTGGCCGCGACCTTCTGCTTCTTGTTCACGTAGAACACGGAAGCCGGATCTTCGCCCACGCGGACAAAGGCCACGCCGGGCTTGGGCCCATCCAGCTGAGCGAGCTCGGCCTTCAGTTCGTCCAGAATTTGTTCAGAAATGGCATTACCATCAATCAGTTCCATATGGGCGATTGCAGAAGCCCCCGCCGCCAATGGCAAAGCTAAAAATGCATTCGATAGCGTTCTTCGTTGTGTGGAGGTTGAGCGCGAAGATTGGGGGCGATTCGGAGTTGGCGTTCACTGGGCGAAGTTCCTCGTGTTTGTTCGATTGGCTGATTTTTCTTTTAAAAACGTGAATCAAACGTTAGTATTTGCGCGGATTCCATTTGGGGACAGTGATTTTTAACTGTATCCAAGTGGAGCCGATGAAGCCTACCCCAGGCTGAAAAACACACCCCCAACCCCCATCATCTATGACAACCGGCACCCTCCGGCCATTTGCTTGGCTGCTCTCTCCCAGCGCGCTGATTTTAATTGGCGCAACCCTGACCAACCCGCTAACCGCCCAGGTTTACTGGGATGCAGACGATCTCGATGGTGCCAGTGGCGATGGTATCTACTGGCATGATACTGGCAATTGGATCGGTGGCAGCCTGCCGTCGAGCTCCCAGGATATTGATCTGGACGGCGAGAATGTGGTGGTAGACGAGGCCGCCGTTTACCGCCATGTCTACGGTGGTTCGGGTGGCACGATATCCGTTGAAGCAGGCGGCACATTGTCGGTTCATGGTAGCTATGCGGCGATTCGGCATCTCTCCAGTGGCGGGGTGGCTGTTGGTGCGGGCGGGCTGCTCCTCGACGCCAATGACGATAGCGCCTCCGTGCGCTCGGCAACCACCGTGGAAACCGGTGGCCGCCTTGAGGGCTTCAGTATCACACAGGATAATGGCATCACCTTAAACGGCGGAGCTTTCGCGCCCTTAGGGACGAACTCCGGCAATCAGCGGAAGTTCAATATCAAGGTCGGCAGCCATGTGGATATCAACACGGGCGTGATCGAACTGGACGTCTTTGGTGACGACGATGCGGAGTATTTTGACGTCAGCCACTCAACGGGTGCTTTAACCCTGGCGGGAACGAATGGTGGTGCTGTTTGGCTGGTCCCGCAGGGTGGTTATGTGCCAGCGGTGGGGCATTCGTATGATTTATGGGATAACTCTGGCAGCGGGACGGTCAATGTTGGCGATGCCAGTAACGTCATTATCGAAAATTACGCGGCCATTTGGGACACCACGGTTTGGGCTACTACCGGTGTGTTAACGATCGACTCCTTTGTCTCAGGCGCGGTCTCACTTTACGCATCGGACTTCGAAACCGATGAATCCGGCACGACGCCATTTCACAGTGAGCCCGCCTCTCTATACCACGACGCCACCGCTGCTAACGCCGGAGCGGCAGATGGTGCAATGGTCTTTGGCGGTGAAGGCGCTAGCTGGGAATACCTAACGCTTCGCTTCCCGGCAGAGGAGGGCGAGTCGTACGAGGTCGTCATCCGCAGTGCGGTCGTTGGCTCGGGTTGGAATTCTACCGACCACTTTGTGCGCTTGATCGAATCAGATGGCACGGTTTTGGAAACGACGGCAGACCTCGTCCTTGGCGACAACCAGACCATCATGCCTGCCACTGGCACCGCTCCCGCAAACACTGCGTATATCGAAATTTTCTGGCAACTTCGTGGTGTGGTGGCAACGGGCGACACGCGCCGCATCGAGATTTATCAGGTCGAAGTGACCCAACTCGGCGACGACGGGCCGCGGCCTTTCCTTGATCAGCAGCCCTACATTCAGCATCATCTCGGCTTTGTGAACGAAGACGTCACCGTCGACATGACTGACGCCTTCATCGGCAACGTGAGTAATTATACCAACGACGCCGGCATCCCCATGAGCGTCAGCGGCGATGTGTTGACCTTTTCGCCGACCACAACTCAGACGCTCACGGCGATGAATATCTATGCCGAAAACGCTGCCGGGCAATCGGTTAACGGCGCTACCGTTTACCTGCAAGTTGACGCCGAACCGGCAACCTTGGCCGCCAATTCTACGCTGGATACCGCAAAGCATGCACAACTGGACCACCAGTATGTCGAGCCTGGCCAGCATCTTTTCCCGATTAGCTGCGATGTGCTCTTTGCCGGTGGCCTCCCGCCGTTTGAATACACGATTACATCCGCACCTGCTTGGGTCGAAATGCCGGTCAATGGACTCGTTGGCGGCAAGTGCCCGACCAGTGCCAGTGCTGCGTCGACTGCGATTATTATTCAAGCGACAGACGCACGCAACGACACCGCCAGCGCGACGATTGACCTCGATATCATTGCCGCTCACGACCGCACGCCGACCCATTATCCAACGAATAACGCCGAGTTTCAGGCCGCCATCGGCACGGGCGGAAACGTCGTCCAACTAGCCACGAACACCACCTACAGCTGGGGCAACACATACGGCAAAGCCCTCTCAACCAGCTCCACCGAAGACCCGGTTATCATCCTTGGGGCCAGTGGGGCCAAGATCACGGAGGGCGGGCTAAATACCACCGGCCATTTCATCATAGAGAATGTCGATTTTGAACTGACCTCCGAGACGACGCTGTTGTCGCTGAAGAAATCCCGCGGTGTCCGCCTGAAGAATTGCACATTCACGGGCTACACGGTCACGGTCGATCTCAATGACGGCACCGAGTGGGAGACAACGGAGACCTTTCGCTATGTCGGCAACGGGGTGACGACCCGCGAGGATACTTACCTTGTGATGGAGGATTGCACGCTGTCGGACTTCAATACGGCGCTGTCCGCATCCGTAAACACGAAGGCATTTGGCGTCTTTGACACGGTGAGCCAAACGGTGGCCGACGACCACGCGTTCTTCCAGCAAAGCCGTGGCATCTGGCTGGAAAATGTCGAGCTGCTCGGCCACGAGGGCAACCACACCTCCGGGGAGCACCGCGACATCATCCAGTTCGGTAATCCCAACCAGCCGCCGAACCGCCAGGCGCTTATCCGCCGCGTATTTGGCTACGGCGATGGCAAGTCACAAGGCTCACTCATCGAAAACGAAGACCAGCGCATCAGCAGTAGTCGCATCCCGTATTGGACCGGCAACCATCGCGACTGGCTCATGGAGCACTGCGTATTTGTGAGCAACAGCCAGAACGGCATTGCCATGCGCGGCAACTTGAACTTCGAGGTGCGCAATTGCCTGAGCATTGGGCATCCGGATGAAGTTTATGACGGCGGCCCGGACCTCGCTTTTGGTAAGATTCTCATTCGGGAATTCAATCAAGGCGGCACGTTCACGAACAACATTGCCGATTATCTCTCGATTGAGGACGTAGATGAAAACGCGAACACCGACCACACCTACTCGGGTAATCTCGTCCTGGATGATCTCTCCGGTGGCTACGAGACCAACCGCACAGTGATCTTCCCGGACTACGATGACGACACCCTCACGATGAAGGAGCGCCTGATGTTCGATACCACTTGGGCAACGAATAATCCCGGACTTGGTCCTGATATGCTCCGCCCTTGAGGGCAGGTATCTCGCATATTTTCAAGCGCAGTCGGAATCACGCCGGCTGCGCTTTTTCAGTCTTGAGGGCTCTTACCGAAGCACCCGGATGTTATCCGCAGTGACTTCCAGAGGGACACTGCCTTTGATGCGCTTCATGACACCTTGGATTTCGACCCGTTGGCCGAAGTAGCTTTCAATAGTGCCGAAAATGATGGTGTCGTTAACCTTTACGTAGGCTACGGTGTCGTCGTTGGCGTCGAGGAGGCGGTAATCGTAGTCACTGCCGAAGAGGCGGTCCCAAGCGGTGATACGCTCGAATTTACCCTGAATGTAGCGCGAAACGCTCTGCGACATCGGGCGAATGCCTGCGGTGACGGGAGTATTGATGGCCGTGTCTTGCATCGTGACTTCCTGTAGTACTGGTGCATTGCCCGCATTGGATGAATTGGCTGGCGCTGAGTTAGCTGAGGCGCTCTGGGGCGCTTTGCCGATCGTGGCAGCCGGCGCAAGGGCAGGGGCGCTGCTGGCGGCGCTATCGTCGAGTCGGAAATAGGCGGGAGCTTCTCCCTCGAAGTAAATGGTGGCCCAGCCATTTTCGATGCGGGCAACTTCGGCTTCGTCGCCATCAATGATCACGGCCAAAACCGGGCTGGCCAGGTCGGGGCGCAGAAATGCCTTGGATCCGTTGCGGACGGTGTCATTGGCGAGGATCTCGCTGTCAGGCACGTAGCCCACGTATTTGCCCGGGTATTGGACGAACATCCAACCTTGGCCCGCGCCGCCGCCATCAAGCAAGGGCCGCGGCTCCAGGTCATTGAGCTCGTCCATGCTTTCCTGGAAATAGATGGTGCCGTTGATGTCGGGTTCCAGGTAAATATTCACCATGCGGTCCTGAGCAAAGAGGGAGATCGAGGCCAGGCATGCGCCGAGGAAAAGCAAAATGCGGGTCTTAAAATTCATCATAGGAAAGCCTAACGACTATTTTGAAAAGAGAAAGTCCAATTCCTTGTTTGTCACTTCGCGGATGCCGCCGCGGGGGATGCCCTTCATGGGGAGATTACCCATTTGGAAGCGCTCCAGCTTGTCCACAAAGTAGCCGAAAGCTTCGAACATGCGGCGGATTTCACGCTTCCGACCTTGTTCCAGGTGGACTTCCAGGCGGCGGTCCACGTCTTGCCCCTTGGTGGCCATGACGATCTTTTTAGCCTGCAGGAATTCCCCATCGCGCTTGATGCCCTTGATGAGCTTGGGGATAAGCTCGGTGTCGAATTTGCGGCTTAGTTTTACGCGATAGCGCTTGATGACGCCGCCGGAAGGGTGGGTGATGCGCTGGGCCAAGTCGCCATCGGTGGTGAGGATCAGCATGCCTTCGCTCTCTTTATCGAGGCGGCCGCAGCAGATCAACTTGTCGCTGACGAGCTCGGGAGGGACCAACTGGTAAATCGTTTTGGAGTTGTGCGGATCGCTGTGGCTGCAGATGTAGCCCTTGGGCTTGTTCAGCATGAGGACCCAGCGCTTGAGCTTGCGCGCGTTGACGCGCTGGCCCTCGACTTTGACGATATCTTTGCCGGTGACAACTTTGTCGCCGAGCTGGGCGGTTTTGCCGTTGATGGTCACGACACCTTCTTCGATCAGGGTCTCGGCCTTGCGGCGTGAGCAATAACCCTGCTCGGATAAATACTTCTGCAAACGTATGGCTTCTGGTTCTGGCATTGGAACCGTTTATTCATCGGGGCAAACGTCCTTTGGCGCAAGCGATTTTATTAAAATGCAACCAGGGGCGGGCATTCTCCGCAAACGGCTCACTTTCGTCTGATAGAAAGGCCAGGACAGCGAGTTGGCGAAATCTTCGCGAATCATGGTTGCGGCGCGAGAATTTGGGCGCCTTATTCTTCGCGATGTTTCGTCGACTGTTTCAAATCATACTCGGTTGGTATGTGATCTGGTTTCTGGTGGGGTTGGTCGCGGTGGCCATCCCATATGAGTCGCCCGTGGGCCACTGGGAAGACCTGCTGTTCATGATCTTGGCCTCGGCGGTGATTTTTCTCGATGCGGTGCGTCGCATTGGTTGGGGGGCGACGATCGTCGTGCTGCTGTGGATCGGCGTGTTGTCGGGCGGCATCGAAATGTTTGGTGCCAAGACGGGGATTCCGTTCGGCGAATACGGCTACACCGGTCGCTTTGGACCGCGCATCCTGGGGGAGCTGCCCTGGGCCATCCCGCTGGCGTGGTGGGTGGTGCTCTATCCGCTACTGCTGTTTTTCAACATGCTGGCACGGGAAAAAATGCTCAAGCCCGGGCTGATTCCGCTTTGTGTGGCCATTATGGCGACGATGGTCGATGTCTCCCTGGAGCCGGTGGCAACGCTGGTTTGCGGTTATTGGCACTGGGAGAGCAGTGGGCCATACTATGGCGTGCCGATGCTTAATTTCTTTGGCTGGTTCTTCACGGCACTGGTTATCGTGTGGCCGCTGCAGTATTTTATAGGGCGAATCTTTATGGAGGGCTATATCGCGCCGGGGTCGTTGTTTTTGCCGCTGGCCGTGCTGGGCAGTGTATTGACGAGCTTCCTCGTCGCGGGCCTGGTAAACGGCCTCTGGCTGGCAGCGGCGTGGACCGCATTCCTGACGCTGATTATTGCCGTGATCGTGGTGCGCTTCGCCTGGCCTCGGCGGGATGTTTTCCTGCTGACGGACTACGGGCGCTACCAGCCGGGATATCGTCCGCGTAAATATTGATTACAGGTTTCTCACGCTTTCCTGGCCCTGCGCCGACGCTAATAAAACGCTGGCTGTGCTGGTTTTTTCTTCCCACGAGGCGGGAGATTGATTGGATGGACTCGCTATGCCAGCACCTAAAAAAGTCGGAATTCTAACTGCGGGCGGTCTCGCGCCTTGCTTATCGTCGGCCATCGGTGGCCTGATTGAACGCTACACGGAAATTGCTCCGGATACGGAGATCATTTGCTACGTGGGCGGCTACAAAGGCCTGTTGTTGGGCGACAGCATCACGGTGACGCCGGAGATGCGCAAAAACGCCGCGATCCTGCATCGCCATGGCGGCAGCCCGATCGGCAACAGCCGCGTCAAGCTGACCAACGTGAAGGACTGCGTGAAACGGGGCCTCGTCAAAGAAGGCGAAGACCCGCAGAAGGTCGCCGCGGATCAACTCGTCAAGGATGGCGTCCAAGTGCTGCACACCATTGGCGGCGATGACACCAACACCGCTGCGGCGGACCTGGCTGCATTCCTGCACCGCAATGATTACGAGTTGCAGGTCATCGGCCTGCCCAAAACGATCGACAACGACGTCTTCCCGATTGCTCAGAGCCTCGGTGCCTGGACGGCGGCCGAAGAGGGTGCCAAGTATTTCCGCAACATCGTGGCCGAGCACAACGCCAACCCCCGCATGCTGATCGTTCACGAAGTCATGGGCCGCTCCTGCGGTTGGTTGACTGCGGCGACCGCAAAATACTACCGTGACAACATCCTTGGCGACCGTGGCTTCGTGCCCGGCCTTGGCCTGAGCAAGGAGCGCCTCGACGTGCATGCGATTTTTATCCCCGAGATGGAAATCGACCTCGAAGCCGAAGCCGAGCGCCTCAAGAAGGTCATGGATGAAGTCGACTGCGTGAACATTTTTGTCTCCGAAGGCGCGGGCGTGGAGTCCATCGTCAAGCAGATGGAAGCCGCTGGCCAGGAAGTGCCCCGCGACGCTTTTGGCCACGTGAAGCTGGACGCCGTGAACCCCGGCAAATACTTCGGCAGCAAGTTTGCTGAAGCCCTCGGTGCCGAGAAAAACATGGTGCAAAAGAGCGGCTACTTCAGCCGTGCGGCTCCGGCCAATATCGACGACCTCCGCCTAATCAAGAGCTGCACGGATCTCGCCGTCCAATGTGCACACGAAGGCAAGACCGGCGTGATCGGCCACGACGAAGACCAGCGCAACATCCTGCGCGCGATCGAGTTCGAGCGCATCAAGGGCGGCAAGCCGTTCAACATTGACGAGCCTTGGTTCGACGAGCTGCTGGCTGCTATTGGCCAGACCAAGGGTAAGAAGGTCGAAGTCGCCCACTAGGCAGCGTCCGGCTACCCCGGAGAGCCAGCCGTGGCTGAGGCTGAGAGGCAGTTGAGGCTGTTAAGTGAATTTCAAATGCCCGGAGTTCCTGAGTTTTAGCTTGGGAACTTCGGGCCTTTTTCTTGTCATAGAGGCATGGTTTCTGCAGACGAAGCAAAAGAGCTGATCCGCAAATGGGGGCGTCGTCACGACGAACACTTAGGCCTGGCGGGCTTTATGGACATCCTTGCCGAGGACGGGCTGGTGCTGAAATTTGGCGATAATGAGTGGCATGGCTTTGCCGGCTTTGAGGCGCATCAGAAGCTGAAGGCTAAGTTTTTCGACGAGGCGCATGTTTACGATGAAAACGCCTGGGAAATCGAAGTTGCCGACAACGAAACCCGCGCACGTTCCAAGATGATGTGGGAATGCCGCACACGGGAGGGCGATGCACCGCGCAGCCAGCATCTTTGTGCGGACTTAGACCACCGCTGGGTGCTCGTTCGTTGTCCAAGGCGTGGTCAGCCGGTCATTCAATTTCACGAATGCTTGTCTCTAGAATACCGCCCCGGCCAAGGCCCGGAAGGTGAGCACCAAGGCGACGTCCACCTGGACCATTGAAACGGGATTATTGCTCGTTTGGCGTCGTTTGGACCTCTTGAACTTCGTCCGCCAGGCTCTCTTCAAGGGTTGCTTCCTCGGATTCGGCAATTTCGGTCGCGTGTTGGGCTCTGGCCTCCTCTTGGACTTCCTCTGGTACGGGCGTGATCATGATGGGGACAATCATGGCCAACACGATCGCGACAATCGAACCGACAACGGCTTTACCCGCATCGCCAAAGACCAGATTGCGGATTTTCTTTTTGCTGCGGTGGCGCAGATAGAGCGCCAAGCCAATCTCACGGCCTGCCAGCAGTCCCAAGAACACCCACGTCGTGCTCATTGGCATTTTTGGCGGCCAGGGAACTGCTAAGCCCATGGCTTCGAAAAGCTTAGGAATGTAGTCGACCTTGAAAAACAGGAGCACCAAGCCATAGAGCAGGTCGATGAATGTCGCTGAACGGACATCGATTGTATTGGTCTTACTGGTGACGATCTTCTGAATCTTACCGCCGCGTGAGCGGATTAGGTATCCTTGGAGTAGGACCATGCCCAGCAAGGACAGCACTAAACCGGAGACGTGCAGCTGCCGTGGCAGATACACAAAGATATTGGCCAAGTCTTGCACGAGCCACATCGACCAAAGAAAGCCGGTGGAAAGCCACTGGAACACCGTCCAAAACGGATGAGGCGTTTTATCCCCATGCGTTTCAATGAAGTGTTTTTCTAATTTTGCGGTAACTAGCCAGAAAATGACAAACCCGAGGGCAAAGGCGATCGCGTAGCCGACGAGCGACTTCTCCATCATGGATTTAAACAGGTCCACAGCCTCGGTGTAGCTGTTGCCTTCCTGGGCGGCCACAATGCCTTTAAAACCAGTCAAAACCAGCAAAGACGTGCTGACTGGTATCCCCATGCGCGTCAGAATGACGAGCGCAAGCGGGGGTAAGATGAAGACCCAAGTAAAGACGCCGCCATACTCCGATGGAAAAGGGATGTGCTTCGCGGTGAGTCGGCCGAAAGCCGGGTCTCCGCCATTGCTCACCCAGCCCCAGGTCACCGTGACGATCATAATGCCAGATATCCACGCCCATAGTATCCACCAAGGGCGCTTCGCGTTCGAGCTAAGGAACGTGCCAAGCGTCTGGATCGAATCATTGGCTACGATCGCATAGGCCGCCAACGCGAACCCGAGTATCATGAAAAATTCCGACATAAATACAGCTAGATTTTGCTCAAGCCAAAGAGTCGGCTTGATAGCTCGAGGTCAACCTCTGCTGGTGGCTGTCACGAAGTCGTTACATTGGTCACTCTTGCTGCGACGCCATATTTTCCCGTGGCTCGGCGTCGCCGCCCCAAATCATAAGGCCCATCAGACCCGCCAACAGAATGAGCAGCAGCACCGTGAGGGTCCGCGCTTCCTGAGGCGTTAGGCGAAACGGACCCATGGGAGGAGTGCTTAGTCGAATAGGCCCTTGATCTTCTCGCCAGCCTTTTCGACGGCGTCGCCTGCGTCTTCCAGTGCTTGGGAGCCGCTGCCGCCCGTGACGCTCTCCAATACGGCATTAGGATCGTTGGTAATTTCGCGTACAAGCTTGGCAGCTTCTTCGGCAACTTGCTCCAGCACGACGCTCAGGACGTAGTCCGCTGCTTCTGCCGGGGTCACGCCCTCACCGCCGAAGTCTTTATTGATTTCCGGGAGTGTGATCGCGCGACCGGTTTTGACAACTGCCAGGTTGATCGCCAAGTCCACTTCGGCTTCCTTGACGACGAGTTTGTGCAGAATAATGGTTTTCTTGGGCTGCTCTTCGGTGGGCGCTTGCTCGGGCTTTTCGGCAGGCTTGTCATCGGTGCCTTTGAACTTTTTCATGTTCTCATCAATCTGCTTTTGCAGGGTGGTGAGGTTGTTCGTGGCGAGATTCTGATCGTAGGTGAACTTCGGTGCGAGAATGCGAATTTCGTTCACCACGATTGTGTCGGAAAACAGGCTGCCGGGATCGACGTCGATGTAGATTTCACCGGTTTCCATTGCGCTGGGCTTCTCGAAACCCTTGGGATTGCCGACGAACAGGCCGTTGATGCCGATGTTGCCGTCGAACACATTGACGCTGGTGCTTTCAATATAGGTCTTGGTGCCGGTGATTTCTGGTCCGAATTTGTTGAAGGCCTTGGTGACGCCTCCGCCAATGAGGGAATTAACCGTGAAAAAGAGCGCTACTGCGGCAATGACCACAATGAGTACTAAAGCGATGAGAATCTTTTTGATCATAATGTCCCGTAAATCCTTACGATTTTTGGCGAGCAAGCGAGTCTAAAACTTGGCGCGTTATTGAGCGCCGGGTGCGTCGCCGGCATCGGCATCGCCACCCTTGGGCATGAAGCGCCAAAACTCCGTGGCTTGAATGGATTTCAGGTAGCTGAAGCCGGATTTTTTAAAGAAAAAGGCGATCTTGGTGTGATCCTCGTCAAGCGGCTCGACCCAAAAGCATTCGTAGCGCTCGGCACCGAGGGCGTTGAGCATGTTGGTGACTTTATCCGGGTCGCGGGCCAGATCATTGCGGCTGACCACCAACACGCGGTAGTGCCAGGCACCGGCCTTTTTAATGTCTTCCTGCGTCCAGTCGCGGGCGTCCTCATACCAGCCGGTCGTGGTATCCTTGGCTTTGTCGTAGTATTCGCCGGTTTTGCTCTTAGCTTTGTCGTAGTATTCGCCCGTGGCGTCCTTGGCGGCTTCATATTTGGCGCGGACGGACTCCCAGTAGTCGGCCTTTTCCTCCTCACTGGCGTCCGCGGGCGGGGGAGCATCCTCCAGAATGATAACCTCCTCGCGGACGACTTCAGCTTCCGCCGGCGGCGGGGTGGGTTCCTGGTCAGCCTGGAGTGGTAAAACGGCGGTGCTGACCAGGGCGGCGAGTAACAGGCGATATTGCATGTCGCCAGCGTATGCCGCCACCCCGGGGAGGCAAGTCTGATGCTACTCGCCCCAGTTGTTAATATCGTCGCCGAGCCCGCCTTCGTCGATGCCATTGGGGCCGGTGGACCAGATGTCGGGATCGCTGCGGTTGTGCTCGCCGGGGAACCGATACTGATATGCGGAGCCCCAGGAATCGACCAGCTTTCTATCGACGTAGGGTCCGCGCCAACTGCGACCGACATCCTGCGGTTTCTCCGACAGGGCTTGCAAGCCCTGAGCGGTCGTTGGGTAGGTATTCAGGTGCAGCCGGTAGCTCATGAGCTGGGCGCGAATGCCGGACTCCAGGAATTGCTGCTCGATCTTGATCTTGGCGGCCTCGTCGTTTCTCGCCAATGCGGCGATAAGCGTTCCGGCCAGTGCGGCAATGAGCCCCACGACGATAATGATCTCCAGCAAAGTGAAGCCGGAGGAGGAATGGCGTTTTGGTTGTTTCATAGGTCAATTGTGGATGGCCATTACTTTAGCCAATTAAAGATTTTAAATGTCAGGAAATGGTGAGATTTCTGTCATTTCTTTGTCTTCATTGATCTAAACACATGCTTTTATGTTATTAGATTCCCTAATGAATGGCTTTGCCTTGCCTGAAAACGAGACCGCGTCTCACGAATGCTTTTGCGGAAGCGATCAGCCTCCGGCATGCTTCTCATATGCAATGCGAAACACAGGTAGCAGAGTCGCCATTCATGGCCCGGGTTGGGGTGCCCTTAGCGGATATATTTCCACCGGTCAGGGGCGGGCCACGTCATGGACACGGGGCAATGGGCGGTGGTAAGGCGGTGGACGATTCGTTCGCGGACTGGGCACCGGAAGTCAACTGGCAGCGCCGGAAGCAGCCACTGAATCTCTACCTGCACACGCCGTTTTGCCATCACCGCTGTGCGTTTTGCCCATTCTTTCAAAACACGACCAAGCCGGGCTTCAGCGCACGCTATGCGGACCACCTGATCTGCGATCTCGAACGAAAGGCGCGCTGGCTGGGGCCGACGGTTGCGGCGCGCCGCGTGAGCTCGGTATTCTTTGGCGGGGGCACGCCGAGTGACATGGATGCGGCTGATCTGGCCCGGGTGATCTGTAAGCTGCGGGACTTATATCCCATCGACGACGATACGGAGATCACCGTGGAAGGGCGCATCTGGGGCTTCACGCGTGATAAGGCTGAGGCCTGGCGTGAAGCCGGCGCGAACCGCATTTCCATTGGGCTGCAAAGCACTAACACCAAGATTCGGCGCTCGATGGGACGCCTCGCGGACCGCGGCCAAATTCGCGAAACGCTGCAAAACTTCGTCGCCCTCGGCTACGTGACCATTGTTGATCTGATCTATGGCCTGCCGAGGCAGGATGTTGCTTCGGTCGTTGAGGACGTCCGTTTTCTGGCAGAGGAGACCGGTATCGATGGCCTGGACTTGTATGCGCTGAAGCAGTTTCCCGGCAGCCCGTTGGCGAAGGCGGTGGAGCAGGGGAGAATGGCCGCGCCAGCCGACACCCACCTGCGCGCCGAGATGTTTACCGCGGCAGCAGCTGAGCTCGCACGCCATGGCTTCGAGCACTTTACGCCGCAGCACTGGCGACGCAGCGAGCGCGAGCGTTCCATCTACAATCAACTCGCCAAGACCAGCGCCGACATCCTGCCGTTTGGCTCTTCGGCGGGCGGGCGCTTGAGCAATGTGACCATTAGTTGCCACCGGCTGCTGGATGACTACGAAACCGCGATGGACGACGGGTCGCTGGGGGCGCGCTGCACGATTCAAGAGCCCAAGCCCGGGCAGGATTTCACGGATGCCGTGATGTCGAGTATTCAGCGCCGCATGTTGCCACCGCTCAGCGAATGGCCCGCCCACGAAGACTCATCCGCGATTGCTGAAAACTGGCGCGTTGCCGGGCTCATCGGGGAACCTCAGGCAGACGGTATTCCGCTCACGCAGGCGGGGTGTTTCTGGTTTCCGCGCTTGCAGCAGTTGTTGGCAATGCTGACGGCGCAGAGCGTTGGCCGCGCAGCCTGACAAAGCTGAAAGAATTGTGAAACGCGTCACCGGGGGCGATTCCGGCTCGTGCCCGGAGCACGTTTTTATAGCATGTGCATCATCCTTGATGAGGATGGATGATGCGAAAATTTCCCCGACAATTTTGCTTTGCTTGCCTAGGGCTGATCTCCTTTGCCGCCAACGGCGCACCCCAGAGCCCGGAACCATTTCCCCCGGCCATTGGCGAGCCCACGGCCTTAACTGGGGCGACTGCGCGCTCCGCTGAGCATAAGGCACCGCTCTCGCAGAGCGAGTGGACCTATCACAAAAGTGCCGACGGCACGCGACCTAGCGGCGTGGAGCAGCAATACGTCTGGCTGATGAACCGGGCCCGCACGAACCCGACCGTGGAGGGCGTCTGGCTGTCGCTCGTCCCGGATGCTCAGATACAAAACGCGGTGAGTTTTTTCAACGTCAACCTAGACATCTTGCGGGAGGAATTCGCCGCGATTCCGGCCCGGCCGCCAGCGGCGTTTGACGTCCGTTTGCACAATGCGGCGGTGGACCATTCGAACTATCTAATCAGTGTTGATGGGCAAAACCACAACGGCCAAAGCACACGGGTGACGGATGCCGGCTTTAGCTGGACCAGCTACCGTGGCAGCGTCTTTTCCTACTCGCGCAACGGACCGTACGGACACGCCGGGTTTAACATTGATTGGGGCGGCAACGACGGCACCGGCATGCAGACTGGGCGCGGCCATCGCGCCGGGTTGATGGGTAATTACAGCAATGTCGGCGTCGGCATCGTCGAAGATAATGATAACACCAACGCCATCGGCCCACAGGTGACGACGATCAACTACTGCAATGCCCGCAGCTCATCGCCCGATCATTATAATCGCTTCATCGTGGGCACAGTCTGGGAGGACTTAAACGGCAACCAGCTTTATGACCCGGGCGAGGGGCTTGGCGGTGTTACGGTGATGCCCGATAGCGGAAATTTTTTTGCCGTGACCGGCGAAGCAGGCGGCTACGCCATCCCCGCTGATGCTGGCAACTACCAACTGACATTCACGGGCGGCTCACTCGCCCAAACGGTCACGAAGGAAGTCACCGTGGGCACGGGAAGTGCGCTGGTCCCTTGGTTGAATTTCCCTGCAGAGGCTCAACTGGTAGGCGCGAGCGTCGAGATCGACTCCACCACGCGCGAGACCGATGCGAGCTGGAGCGTCGTCTATGGCCAACCGACCAGCATTGTGGTAAGCGATAATCTGGTGGATTGGGAAATTATCGACAGCGGCAAAAGCACCATCGGCAGCACGGTTAGTTGGTCTGAGGCCTGGCCGGGCGGCTCCCCACGTTTTTGGCGAGTCCAGTCCTGGAGCTATCTGGAGTAAGTTCGCCTCGACAATCTGTGATTGCTGGATTCAGATCAAGTGATGAAGCTATCTATCCCGACTTTGTTACTGTTTGTATTTTCGCTAGCGTTAAACGGACTACAGGGGCGAACCTGGACGAGTCTCGACGGGAGAACACTCGAAGCGGATTATATTTCTTCGACGGATGATCGTGTCGAGGTGCGCCGCTCGGTGGATCAGCGGATATTTCAGCTCCAGATTGATCAGCTAAGCCCCGCCGACCGGGAGTTTATTGAGGAACAGCGTATCATTGAATTGGGCACGCTGCACACTCCTGATGAGTTCGAGTTCGCGCATTTCCGCCCGCGTATTGATGGCTTCAAATTTGGCGGTAATCGTGTACCCGCAAACTATCTGGGAGTCGTTTCCCTGCGTGAGAAAACGTTGGGCGTTGTTCCTTATTGGATGGACGGCATGAGTATTGGCAAGGATGGCGAAATTATCATGTCTTCCGGTAATGGAACGACGCCGCACATGAAGCTAATTACGTGGACGCCCGAAGCGGGTGCGCGGGACATCGTGCCGCTGGAGTATATAAAGAGCGAGCCCGGTATCAGCCCGGAAGAGCGAGCCAAAGACCAACAGGAGGGCCGTTTCTGGTTCTTTGGTGGCCAGATTGCCCATGATCGCGATGGCGACGTGCTCTTCACGCTCGGGGCCTGTGGCGGCAATGGCATTTTTCGTGTGGATAGCGCAAATCCCGTTCGCTTGGAGCGGCTCAATACGTGCATTGCAAGCAGTAGCTTACAGGTGCCGCCGTGGGATAACCGCTACGCCTATATCGCCCGAGGGGAAGACATCCGTAAATTTAAGATTTCACGGAATTCGGCGGATGAGGACGACGTTGTTTTCACGATCAATGGGGACAAAATTTACTTGGGCAACTGTCTCATGCTCGACGAAGATCGACTGATCGCTGGCATTAGCTTGCCCACGGAAGAAGTCGATGAGCGGGGGATTAAGATCAGTGGCAAATTTGGCATCCTTATCGACCGCAAGGCCGACGGATATTACCTGCTAAGCGACGGACTTTTGGGGGCCATGGCGCTGAACCCCGAAACGGGCCAACTGCTACGAGTCGCGATCGCCGACGAGCGCAAATATGAGGTGCGGGAATTCGAAATCGTGAAAGGCAGCTAAGCAGGCGCCTTTAAACTTGCCACAGGGGCGGCTCGGCATCAGCGTTTCCCGCTTCTCATGAGCCAGAAACAGCCCGATCAAGACAATTCCCATGACCTTTTCGCCGTGCGCCGCGAAAAGCTCGACAAGCTGCGCGCAGCCGGCCGCGATCCTTTTCGCGCCAATTGGGAACAGACGCACACCAGCAAGCAGGCCTTCGCGCAATTTGAAGCCGAAGAAGCCGCTTTCTTTGACGCAAACCCAACGGTGAAAGCCGAGCTCGAGGTTTACGAGGCTGCTGCCGAGAAACAGAACGCTGCCAAGATGGAGCGCCGCGCCAAGATCCAGGCCGGCGAGATTTCGCAGGACGATCCGTTTGAACTGCCCGAAGTCCCCGCGAAGCCGGAAGTGCCGATGGGCCCCGAGGTCTCGATGGCGGGCCGCGTCATCACCTTCCGCGTGATGGGCAAGGCGAGCTTCATGAAGATCCTCGACCGCGACGGCGTTATCCAGCTTTACGTGACCCGCGACGACCTCCCCGAGGGCGAATATAACGACTTCTTCAAGAAGATGGTGGACATCGGCGACATCATCGGCGTCCGCGGCCAGACTTTCCGCACCTCGACGGGCGAGATCACGGTCCACATCAAGGACTACGCGATCGTCTCCAAGTCGATGCGTCCGCTGCCGGAGAAGTTCCATGGCATGACCGATAGCGAGCAGATTTACCGCCAGCGCTACCTCGACCTGATCAGCAACGAGGAGAGCCGCACGCGCTTCCGTCAGCGCAGCGAAATCGTTAAGGAAATCCGCCGCTACCTGTGGGACAAGGACTTCGCCGAAGTGGAAACGCCTTGCCTGCACAACGTGGCCGGTGGTGCCGCCGCGCGTCCGTTCGTCACGCACATGAATGCGCTGGACTGCGATTTCTACCTGCGCATCGCGCTGGAGTTGCACCTCAAGCGCATGCTCGTGGGCGGCGTTGACCGCGTGTTCGAGCTCAGCCGCGTGTTCCGTAACGAGGGCCTTTCCCGCCGCCACAACCCCGAGTTCACGATGCTCGAGGTCTACCAGGCATACTCCGACTACCGCGGCATGATGGACCTCGTGAAGGGCCTGATCCTGCACCTGTGCGAGAAGGTGCTCGGCACGTATCAGATCCCGGTTTATGGCAAGGACGAGGTGATCGACTTCGCCGCCCCGTGGCGCGAGGCGCAATACAATGACCTCATCATCGAAGCGACTGGCGATGCTGATTGGTTCAGCCGCAGTCGCGAGGAAAAGCTGGCCGCCTGCGCCAAGCTGGGCATCCAGGTGGACCCCGAAGCCGCTGATTTCGAAGTGACCAACGACGTCTTTGAAAAGCTGATCGAGCCCACGCTGATCCAGCCGACATTCGTCACCCGCATCCCGAAGGAGCTTTGCCCCTTGGCCAAGCTCAACGAGTCCGGCGACGGCTCACTGGACGTGTTCGAGCTCTGCATCAACGGCCAGGAAATCGCCCCGGCTTACAGCGAGCAGAACGACCCCTTCGTACAGCGTGAGATGTTTGAAGCGCAAGTCGGCGAAGAGACGCAAGACCTCGACGAAGACTTCCTCGTGGCCCTCGAGCACGGCATGCCACCTGCCGGCGGCATGGGCATCGGCATCGACCGCTTGGTCATCCTGCTGACGTCCGCCTCGAACATCCGCGACACCATCCTGTTCCCAACTCTGCGCAACAAAGTAAGCGCGGAGTAGACCATCGCAATTCGGCAAACTTTAGCGCCCTGACTCTGGATAGAGCAGGGCGCTTTTTTCTTGGCCATGGGGGAAGACGGTGTCTGACTGGGGTGAACGATAATCTGCGTTGTTATGAATTCCCCCACTGACCCGGTTGCGTACGAAGATTTTGGCGCGGTTGGCGATGGCGTCACCGATGACTTGTCGGCCATTGTCAAAGCACATGCACACGCGAATGCGCATGGACTGCCAGTCAAGTCGAAGCCCGACGCGACTTACCACCTTGGTGCCAGTGCGCAAACGGCGTTCATTGAAACGGATACCGACTGGAGCACATCGCGCTTTACGATCGACGACACGGAGGTGGAGGATCACCAGAAGTATCTGTTTGTTGTCCGCTCTGCGTTACAAAGTGAGCCGCTTGAGCTGAGCAGTTTGTCGCGTGATCAGCGCCAGGTCGATGTCCGGCCCGAGCACGATTGCTACGTCTTTGTCGAGAATGCCAACCAGCTGCTTTACCGTCGGCGGGGTTTGAATCAATCCAACGGTCACCCGCAACAGGACTGTTTTATCCTGCGACGTGACGGGTCCATCGAAGGCGATATCGACTGGTCTTACGATGCTTTCACTGCGGTGAAAGCTCAGCCGATGGATGCGCGGAAACTGACGGTGCGGGGCGGCGTTTTTACCACGCATGCCAACCGCATGGACATTGAAGGCTTCTCCTATTGGGCGCGCGGGATCGAGGTTATGCGCTCGAATACCGAGGTCGTCGGATTGACGCATTATGTGGCGGGTGAGACCAGCATTGGCCAACCTTACCGGGGCTTTCTTAGTGCAAGCCATTGCGCCAATGTCACTTATCGGGACTGCTTTGCGAGTGCTCACAAGACCTACACCCTAATCGGGCCTGCGGGCAAACCGGTCACGATTGGTTCCTATGATATGCACGCGAACAATGTCGTGAACTTCAGCGTGATCAACTGCCGGATGAACCTGATTTGTGACCGCACACGTTGGGGCGTGATTGCGACGAATTTCTGCAAAAATATCGTGCTCGAAGACTGTTTTCTGTCGCGTATGGACACGCACATGGGCGTTTCTGGCGTTTACACGATGCGGAATTGCACCTTCGGCTACATGGGGGTGAACGCGATAGGTCGTGGCAAGCTCACCTTGGAAAATTGTACGATTTACGGGGCGCACGTCGTGAATTTGCGTGGAGATTATGGGAGCACCTGGGAAGGAAATCTAAAGGTGCGAAACTGCCGTTGGATTCCATCTTGTGGCGATGAAACTTGGCCGAGTCTCCTTGGCATGAATAACGATGGCGCGCACGACTTTGGCTATCCGTGCTACATGCCGCGAGAGATCGAGATCGATGGTCTGCATGTCGAGGATGGCAATCACCCCGCCGACTACACGGGCATGTATTTCCTCGACGACCCTGAAAATGGCGAACCCCTGCCTGCAGCGGAGCAGTTGTCCCCGTACGTAGTCTGCGAGCGAATTGAGGTAAAAAATGTCACGTCGGCTACGGGTCTAAGCCCGCAAATCTCATCCAACCAACGTCTGGTTGAAGCAGTTGAGCTAGTTTCCCTGTAGCTGAATTCTTTGGCGAATCGTGTTCGCAAACTGGTCAATGAATTACTGAGGTATGAGCATGAATTCCGACATTGCTGCTTACCTGCATGACGCTGCCCCTTGGCGCGCGGAGCTCGAACGCTTGCGGAGTATGTTGCTGGCGTGTGGCCTCTCCGAAGAGTTGAAGTGGCGGCAGCCCTGTTACTCAATCAACGGTGGTAACGTAGCCATCATCGGGACGTTAAAGGATTGCTGCACGATTGGCTTTTTCAAAGGCGCATTGCTCAGTGATCCTGAAGGAGTGCTTGAGAAACCAGGCGAGAACACGCTGGCCGCGCGTCGGATTAAGTTTACCAGTGTGGCGGAAATCGATGAGCAAGAGTCGGTGCTAATGGCGCTCATCCAGGAGGCTGCGGATAATGAAAAACAAGGCAAAGCCGTTGAAAAACCAGCGAGCCAAAGCCTCGATGTCCCCGAGGAGTTGCAGGCTGAATTCGACGTCGACCCCAGCTTTCAGAAGGCGTGGGAAAAGCTGACGCCAGGACGCCAGCGCGCCTATCTGATGCACTTTTCCTCGGCCAAGCAAAGCGCCACGCGGACCTCACGCATTCATAAGGTGATCCCTCGCATCATGGATGGCTACGGCATGAACGACTGCACCTGCGGCCTCTCCAAGCGCATGCCCGGCTGCGACGGCTCGCACAAGTTTCTTTGACGAAAACTTTGGCAATGCTTCGGGCCAACACAACCAGATGTGTTAGAGCGAGACATTCCCATGTGTTTGGTCAACACATCCTGATGTGATGCCTCAACAGATCCTAATGTGTTGGCGCAACAGATGGTAATGTGTTGTTGAAAACGATCCTAATGCTTTTTCCAAAACGATGGGGATCCTTTTGGAAAAACGATAGTAATCGTTTTGAGGGGCGCGTTATCGGGAAATTGCATGCATATTTGCCGAAATGCGCGCTACTGCCGCAGCAGGCGGTAGAACTGTTGGCTGCCCTCGGGCATGTCGACGTAGATGACCACCGGGCCGCTGACGCCGCTGAGGTTGCTGCTGTTGGAATCGCCAGATGGCGTCAGGGAGAAGGTCGCCAAAGCCCAGGACTCCTCTTGGAGCGTGAGGCTGGATTGCAAGGAATAGGTGGTTCCCGCTTCAGCAGTGAAGCTTAACTCCAGCCGGTCGCCGATCTTTTGGAAGGAGCGGATCGTGAAGACTTCGCTCGCCGCTCCGGCGGCTGCGGCTTCGACTGAGTAGGCCGACATGATTGCCGTGTCGCCTTGCGGGGCGCCCACAGCGTAAACGCGGTAGACGTAGGTTTCGTTCGGATCGAGGGGGCTGTCGGTGTAGGTGGTGGAGTTGGCGGGAAGCGCCGCGATCAGCGCCCATTCATAATTGCGGGCATTGCGGCGCTCGACGTAGTAGCCCGTTTCGCTGTTCGACGTGTCCTCCCAGACCAGCGTGGCGGACGTGGTGCTGCCCAGCGTCGCGGAGAAATTCTGCGGCGCGCTGGGCACGTTGATGTTCGTCACCGCAAGCAGGTTGTTCGCATCGTCGTAAACGAAAAGCGTGGCGGCGCCATCTTCGCGAATCGTTTGCGTCAGGCGGTTGGCGTCGTCATAGACGTGGGTCACGCCGCTCGCGAATTGGGCGAAGCCGCAGATGCCGATCAAAGCTGTGAGGCGAAGGCGCATATTAAAATCCGGATAGCGTGTGGGTGGGGTTGACGGGCACGGGTTGGCTGGTTAACTGCACCGCTTCCAGGTAAAAGTTGTAGTGGATGTATTCTCCATATTGCCGCGATTGATTCAGGCTCAATGCGCCGAGGGCTTCGCTGCGGATGTTGAACGCGCCGGAGCCGCGCTGCCCGCCATCCTGAATGATGGTGATTGGCTGGCTGGACAGGCCGCCCGGGCTTTGGATGCCCGAGAGCACTGCGCCCGGCAGTTTCTTGAACACCGCAAGTGCGCCCTGAATGGCTTCTTTCTTCGCACTGCGTTTCACGAGGTTGCTGTAGCTGCTCACCGCTAAGCGACGGGAGATTTTGTCGGGGCGGGCGAGGGAGTTCGCGAACTTGATAAAGCGATTCGTGCTGCCAAAACTCTTGGCGTAAAACTTGGCGCCCGCCTTATTGACGACCTTTCCCGCGCCATGGCCAACGACGCCCAACGCTGCTCCTGTGATGGTTTGAAAGGCAAGCTGCTTGCCGTCAACTTGCGTGCCGGTCAGCCCGGCGTAGGACAAGTTTTCCGCTGCCGCACCCGCGCCTCCGGCAAAGGCCGCCAAGGCGAATCCCGCCCCCGTGCCCAGCCCGGCGCCCGTGGATAAGAGCGCGCCAGTGACGGCTCCGCCAATCGCCGCGGAGGCGTATTGCTCGCCCGGCGTATTGATCTGCCCGTCGTCGATCAGGTCGGTCACGAAGGTAACGGTGAGCCCGACTGCCGCACCAGCCGCTGCGCCGCCTGCGATCCACCAAAACTCGCCTTCCGGATCGACCATCATTGCCGGGTTGCCGCCCGCATAGGCGTAACGATTGAGCGTATTCAGATCGCGAATCGAGCCAAAGTGGCTGTCCTGGCTGAGGAACCGGCGCAGCTCCGGCGAATACCAACGGTAGCGCATGTAGTTGAGGCCCTCGGGCGACGTCATTACGCCGAACATGCCGCAATACAAAAAGAGCGTGTCCGTGTCGCCGCTGCGGTGGATGATCTCGCCATAGGGCGAGTAGGCGATCTGCCCAACGAGTTCCCCGCCGTTATCGCTGATCGCCACCGTGCTGCCGCGGCTGTCGTAATGGAGCACCTTAATGTCGCTGGTGTTGGCGTCTTCCTCGTAGAAAAGTCCAAGGCCATAGACGTAACGTTTGGACTGGCTGGGCCCCGTCTGCAGCAAGACCTGGCTCATGCCCGCCTCGGGATTCACGAAGAAATTCGTTTGCTGAGACTCCGCGCTGCCGACTGGTTGCCAGCCGATGAGCCGGTCTTCTTCATTGTAGGTAAATGCATAGCTGGCCGTTTGGGTTAAGCGTCCACGATTGTTAAACTGCACTATCGCCCCGCTGGGGTTGAGTGAGGGGACGTTGACGGCGCGCTGCAAATTGCCCTGGGGGTCCGATTGCACCGAGCCGCCATTGTAGCTGACGAGGCGGTTGCGCTCATCGTAGCTATAGGTCGCGGTGGTCGGAGGGAGGGTCGTGGGTTCCGGCGCAGTGTGCTCCGATTGCAGGCGCCCGGCGGCGTCGTAGCTATAGGCAAAGGCCACGATGACTGAATCATCGCTGGCCAGGTCTTCACGATAGATGATGTTCCCCGCCGCATCGTAGCGGATGTTGCGCTGGACGCCGTTGGGGAAATCGATGCTCTCGACGCGGTCCTGATTGTTCCAGGTGATGTCGGTCTCGCGGTCAGCCCAGTCGGTGACTTTGATCAGGCGGTCGGCGGCGTCGTAAGCGTAGCGCACATCCGCGCCGTCAGGGTAAATCAGGCGCGACAGATTGCCCGCCTGATCGTAGGCATAAATGAGCGTCTCGCCGACCGTGGCGCCATCTTCCTCACGGTAATTGGTGTAGGTGGCGACGCGGCCAAGGACGTCGTAAGTGCGCTTGGTGCGCACCTGGTCAACGGCGTCAATCCTGGCCTTCACTTCGAGCAGCTTGTTGTCGGCGTCGTAGCTGTAGGTGCGGGTAAAGTCGGTCGCCGTAGGCGAGTCCGGCGTCGAGGTGAGTAGTCGCCCGACGTCATCGTAAGCATAAATGACTTCGCGGCCGGAATCCTTGTCTTCCTGCGAGAGGAGGTTGCGCGTGTTGTAGGCAAAGTCCTCTGTGCCGTTCAGGGGATCGACGATGTAGATGACGTTGTTCGCCTTGTCGCGCGTGAAGATGTATTCCGCCGATGAACCGGGTGCGTTACCGTGTCGAGCATGTCGTCGCGGTAGTAGGTGTTGGTTCCCGTGCGGCCTTGAGGATCGGTCACCGAGACCAAGCGGTCCAGCGCGTCGTAGGCAAACGTAGTCGTGCGGCCGAGTTCATCAGTCGTGCTCACTTTCCGCATGACTGCGTCGTACTCGGCGGTGATCACGTGGCCGAGCGCGTCCTCCATACGCACGGGTAAATCGCGCGCATCGTAATCAATGTAAAGCATGCGCGTGCCCGAGGGATCGTAGCGCGCAATGATGTTGTCCACCGCGTCGTAAACCGTTTCGTCGGTGCGCCCGAGCGGGTCCGTGGTTTTTGTTAAGCGGCCCAGCGCATCGTAAGTATACGTGATCGTCGAGCCGCGCGCATTGGTGATGCTGGTCAGGCGGTCGTCGTGGTCGTAGCCAAAGGTTGTGACTTCGCCGATGGCGTTGGTAGAGGCGATGATGTTGCCGTTGCCATCGTAGCTGTAGGTGGTGGTGGCGTTCAGGTTGTTGATGCTCCGCATCAGGCGCCCGCGGTAGTCGTAGTCGTTGCGGGAGGTGTTCAGATCGGGGTCGGTTTGCGAACGCACTTCATCGGTCGGCGTGTACTCGATGGTGGTGATGTTGCCGCCAAAGTCGATCTGCGTAATCGGGCGGCCGGCCAGGTCGTAGCTGGTTTGCTGGTCGGAGTAGGGCAGGCCAATTTCGCCGTTGCGCGGGTTCGTGGCCGTGCTCACGCGCTCCTTGCTGTCGAGGCCGTAGTCAATGCTCGCCCCGTCAGCGCTGGAGTATCGGGAGACTTGGCCGTTGCTGTAATACTGTTTGGTGGCGACGAAATCCAGGTCATCGGTGACGGAGGTCAGGCGGCCATCCTCGCGGGCAAACGTCGTGGTGCGGTCGAGCGCATCGGTGATGGTCAGCAGGTCGTGCTGATCGCCATAGGTAAAGGTCGTCGTGTGGCCCAGCGGGTCCTCCATCGACGCGATGTCGCCGCGGTCGGTGTAGGTAAAGGTCGTCGTGTGGTCGTTGGCGTCGGTCGCGGTGAGCCGGTTGCCGTTTTCGTCGTAAGTGAAGAATCCTGTTCCGCCGAGTGGATTTCTCACCGCAAGCAGGTGCTGCTCCGCATCGTGGACGAAGCGCCAGTCGTTGCCCAAGGCGTCGGTGTAAACCGTTTCGATATCGTCGCTCACGGCGATGGCGTGGTAGGCCACTGTGACATCCGGTGTTTCGGGGCGGCCATCGGCCTGCCGAATGATACGGCCCTGCGCATCATACTCGGCGGCGAAGAGTTGATCGCCGAGCGTGTCGATGGCCTGGATGATGCGGTTCTCGCTGTCGTAAATATACGTTACGGCGCGCCGCGAACTATAGAAGGAAAGTTCGTAGGCTCGGAGTGAGCCCGTGAGCCCGGACTCGTTGTCAATCAGGTGCAGCGTCCAGTCGCCCATGCGGTCTTCTTCGGGCATTTGGGTGAAGGACAGTCCGGCCATGTTGATCGTGTCCGGCGGCGTCAGCGTTAGCGGCAGGGTGATTTCCCGGCCGCTGGGTGTGGTCAAGTAAACGTCCAATTGGTCAGGATCGCTGTGCTGTATTTCCAGGGCGTCGAAGGTCAGGCCGCTCACGTAACCGCCGTCGGTGACTTCGATCGGCACGCTGATGCCGGTGGCGTTGTTGTCCGGAATCGGCGTCGCGGGAAACGAATCGCCCCAGACCTTGGACTCGAGCATGACAGCTGCAGGCACGGTGATCAAATTACCGGCGTCGTTGTATTGCAGGATGACCTGCCGCCCCAGCTCGTCCGCGATGATGGCGATGCGGTCGTCACTGTTATAGCCGAGGCTGATGTAGGCTTCGGTGTAGGGATCAGTCAGCCGGGTCAGCTGGTCGGCGTCATTGTAAGTAAGCTCGATGGGTTGGCCGATGACATTTGCCACCAGCACCAGCCGACCGTCTGCCCCAAAGTGATAGGCGTCGCCTTCCTGCGTGGTCAGGATCCAGAACGAGTCCGGGTATTCGCTGTCGGGCGTGCGCGCGACCAGGCTGGCGTAGCGGACGTCTTCATCGAGCCCGCGGTAGGTGAGCCCGTGCTCCGGCGTGTCCAAATACTCAAAGCTGGAGTAGCGATGCTGGTTCCAGAAAACGGTGATCTCGCCGCCGTTGGTGCCGTAAAGGCGGGCTTGGAAATTGTGACTCCAACTGGGGCCAACGGGGCCGTCGATGCTTGTCAGCAGGGAGTTGTAATCGATCTCAAAAGTGATGGGGCGCACGCCTTCGATCCGGATCAGCTCGACGCCGCGAATGAGCGCGCCGCTGGCCGTGTCGATGCCGTTGCCAATCAGGCTGTCGGTGTTGGCGCGCGTTTCCCGCGCCGCGAGCAGGTCGAGCTTGGGCGGCTGCACGATGGGGGAGGCCGACTCCTTGGAGACGAAAGCGAAGTTGAACATGATCTCGTCCGCAGTGGCGCCATCGTCGAGGCCGACAATCGGAAAGTCGCCGTCGCGGCATTCGATGAACCAGACGCCTGCGGATTCATTCCACTCGTAGGTCACAATGTTGTCCGCGTTATTGGGCCCGCCGCCGACAGGCGACACCAGTAGCGTGCCGGTGTCGTTCGTCTGTCCGGTAACCGCCAATGACCAACGGCCTTTGCTTTGTTTGGTGACGATGAAATCGCCCCCAAAATCGGCGACCGCGCCATCGCTGCGCACGCGGCCCAGCGCGACCAGCGGTTGGTCGGCTTGACCGGCGTCGGCAAAGGGCAGGTAGACGAACGAGAACGCGCCTTGCTCCAGGCTGGACGAATTATTCTGGCGCACATTCACCGTAAAGGTCCCGTCCGCTTGGGCAGTGACGAGGGCGACGTTGTCGTCGCTTTCCGCCGCTGATACGAGCAGGAGGCCATCGGTGGAGCTGGCGCCGAGATCGGTCAGGTCAACGGTCGTCACGCCGACGCCCGCCGGAATGACTTCGTCACCCAGCGTAATGCCCGTAGAGGCGGTCAGCTTCGTGATGGGCGGGTTAACGCCATCGCCGCTGGCGACGCCCGCCAGGAAGTCTGTGTAGGGAAACCAGCCGAAGGCGGCGTTGATATCATAATTTTCGAATTCGCTGGAGCGGCTGGTGACGATGGCGTATTGATTGGGCACATCGACCGGCACGACGGAATTCGTCGCGAAATCACTGCCGCTGGGCACCGTCTGGTAACGGCCGTTTTGCGCAACGCTGGCCACCATCGCGCCAGCGCTGACGTCGTCCAAGCCAACTATATCCAGCCAGTAGTAGCCAGAGTCGCTGAGCGCTTCCTTGATCACCACGCCTTCGCTGGTCGCCGCCGAGAGCGAAAGCAGGCCATTGACGCCGTTTTCGGGAAAGAAATTTTCATCGCCGCCAAAGAGGACTGTGCCCGTGATCGGGCCGCCGGGCGCAGTGGCCGGCTCATCCAGGCTTTGCAGGGAGACCTTTTTCCAGTTCGCCGCGCCGCCAATGCGCGGGGAGGAGCCCGCCTGGAAAATGATGCCCTCGTAGGCGCCCGTGCTTTCCAAATTACCGAGGCCTTGGCTCACGTCGTCGATGAACCACTCAAACTCTGTCGACTCGGGCGCGCCAATCGCGCGGATCGTGTGGAAGTCGTTGCCCGAGCCCAGGAAGTGCTTGGTCCCGGAATTGATGCTGACCCAGAAACTGCCGTTGCCGTTTACGCCAAAGAAAAACCCGACGCGCGCCGAGGCGCCGGTAAAGCCCCAGCCGGGATCATTGGCGCTGGTCAGCCCCCAGCCGGTGAAGCCGGAAAAGTCCGTTTCCTGCACCGCCTTGACCGTAAACTCGTATTCCCAGCCGTGGATATACAGCGCCTTGAACTGCTCCGCCTCGAAGCTGATCGGATACGCGGGCGAATCCAGGCTGCTCGACGCCAGTTGGTCATAAATCTGCCAGGAAGCGCCTTGCGCGTCATTGATCGGGCCGACGTTGGCCGGCGCATCAATGAGCCCGTCGACCGGACTAATATCCGCGCCCGGTGTGGAGACTTCGCTGCCGCCCCAGCCTTGGTTGGTCGGATCGGGATGAGTCAACCCCGCATCGTAAAGGATATTTACCGATTGGGCGCCAAGGACGCAGGGAAGCAATAGCAGCGTCCGTAGCATTACCGAGACTAGATACAGTATTTAGTCCCTGTATTCCAATCTGAATTTAATAAAATGAATAATCGATGCTACTGGCGGCCTGCGCATGCTATCCGGGTAGGCTGGAAGGAGGAGGGTTAGAACGTGGAGGGTATGTGGCGAAAATGCGCCCGCATTTTTCGTCACATATCCCGACTGGTTAGACTTCTTTGGAATATCAGAATGCTAAATTTCCTGAGAAACTCTTCCCTAGATTCACCATCCAAATGGACTTCGCCGGTGACATAGTAATGGGCTCCTGATCTCCTGTAGGCAATACGATACCTTAAATCAAGGTGCCCGTGATGATCTCGTATTAACTCGAGATTTCCACCCTCGGTCAGTTTCATCAGTAAACTCTCTTCCCGTAATTCCGCAAAAGATCTAAATGCCCGAAAGCAATTGTCAGAAGTTTCAAAGAAAACAGAGTCATTTCTCCCAAACAATACCGTTCCGTTGCTTTCCCATCGTCCTTCAATGACAAAGGACGTATGGGGATCAGTTTCGGACCTACGCTCCAACAGTAAATAGCAATCTTCTTCACCAATTCTCATTTTGCTCTAACGTAAAGCTCTGGCGCGGCGCGTTAGCGACGTTGTCCAGAAGCGTCTGGTTATGGTTTAAGTCGTTGATAGTACAAAGTCCTTTGTGGCGTCTCTAAGATTTTCTGCGAAGAAGCACACCCTCTCATAGTATGGAAGTTCATAGTATCCTTGTTTGAAGTATTCGAAGTCCTTGGACGCATAGGTTTGGTTTAATAGTTCTATTTCAGCTTTGGTTTCTTCATTTACTTCGATGAGCTCATTCAAGCCCAGTTCTTCGCATAGGGTTAGCGCTTCGACTAGATTGTGTCCTACATTTCTTAGTTCCTTCAGATTCTTTTTCTTTCCTCTGAGGTATGACTTCAAGAACAGTTCAATCGAGTGTGAAACGAGGTAGAATGCAGGGGTTGGTGCATAGTGGTCGAGTGGATTCTCGGGCTTGCGGGGATCCTTGATTTCCTCTCCGGCATCGAGGAACTCTTTGCCGTAGCGCCACAGCCCAAAGGGTTTAACTCTCTCTTCCATAACAGTACTTTTTATGTGACGAAAACGTCGTTTAACAAAGAAACCCGCCAAACGGAAACTACGTCAGGAGTGGATGAAGCAAAAGTTAAGTTTGGTGCGGGATGGAGCATGGAACGCAAAATAGGGGGCTTTGCTCGGCGGGTAAAGTACTTTACATCTGTTTCAGTCAAACATGACGGCTGGAAAAGCCAGATTTGGCATGCCCAGGGCAGGGCGATGCGTGCCTCAAAAGTTGAAGCGGCTTCCCTTCGACTAGCTCAGGGCAGGCCAGCCGCTTTAGTTCCAGTTAGTCTGGGGAAAGCGGCAGGATGCCGCTTCTACGTCAATCGCTTGCCGAGGAATGGAGGAGTCCAGCGCGGCCCGGGATTTGGAGCAAAGCACGGCTTGGTTGAGACCAAAAGACGCCCGTGTGTTCGACCAACATACCAGCTTGTTTGTGACCAACACAGCACCTGGTTTCGCTTGAAGCGTCGGCGACGCTCCGGGGAAGTGTCGGCGACACTCCGAGCTACAGTCGGCGACGCTTGGTCGCGCAGTCGGCGATACTTAAGGAGCTGGGGAGGGTTCTCCTGTGCCGACTTTTCATACCGAAAGTATGGCAAAGTTCTTCGCTTTTGGCGAAGGAAAAAGGGAAAAGATTAAAGGAAAAAGTAGTTGGCGCGGTGAGGTGCGAGGGTGGTAATCCGGGCCATCGGCGGCGGCATCGGTCGGGGAGGCAGTTGCGGCAAAGCTTGACCCCGCGCGCATTGTGCGCCCTTGTCGGCGGGACATGGATTTAGACAAGATTATTACCCACGGCGGTGGTTCGCACCGCGACGAGTTTTTGGCCTGCTGCCTTTTGATCAGCGAGTGCGCCGCGCCGATTGAGCGCCGCGACCCGACGGAGGACGAGCTGGCCGATCCGCGCATTGCCGTGGTGGACATCGGGCATCGTCATGAGCCGGAGCTGAGCAACTTCGACCACCATCAGTTTCCCCGTGACGCCACGCCGACTTGTGCGCTGTCGCTGGTGCTGATGCGGCTCGGCCTCTATGAGCACGCCAAGCAATTCTGCGACTGGCTGGAGTCGACGGAGCGCTTCGACTGTCTCGGCCCGAAGGAAACTGGCGAGTGGATCGGTGTGACCCCGGAGCAAATGCGCCGACTGGATTCGCCCATCGATCCGACGATTTTGCGTCTCTTTGCAGCCCAGCGTGAGCACCGTCCCGGTGAGCCGCTATGGGAAGTCATGCGCGCGATGGGAACGGAATGGGCCGGCTATGTGCGTGGCATGGCGCAGCAGTTGGAGTTTCTCGCTAAGCATGGTGAGCTGTGGACCATCGAGGCCGACGGTGCGCAGTTTGAGGTGTTTGCCATCCTGGAGCGCAACGCGCCTTTGGGCGATTCGGCATCTGGCGTTGGCTTCCACCTGAAGGCTCTGGGCAAGGACGATTCCGTCGTTGCCATTGCCTACCCGGACAACCGCAGCGAAGGCCATGGCCTGCGGCGCTTCAACGACAGTGCGACGATGGAGTTTACCCGTGTTTCGGAGGAAGCCGACGTGCACTTCACGCACGCCCGCGGCTTCATTGCCAAGACCTCTGCCACATCCGCCGAGCGCTTGAAAGAGCTGCTGGGCAAGGCATGGGTCGGCCCGTTGGAGGCGGCCGAAATTTAGCCAATCAACTTGCCCTCGACGAAGTCCGCAGTCACGCGCTCCAGGCGGACGCGGGCAAATTCGTTACGGAGCTCGGCGGCGGTTTTGCCGCTGAGGCCATCGCCGCTGAGGACGACGCGCACGTAGTTATCCGTGAGACCGCTGGCGGTGTTTTCGCGCGGGTCTTCGAAGAGCACCTCGGTTTCGCGGCCGAGGTTGCTTTCGTAAAAGGCGTAGCGACGCTCGGAGGACAGACGGCGCAGTCGGGCGCTGCGGCGATGGCGTTCCTCCATCGGCACATGGTCGTCGCGGCGGGCAGCGGGGGTGTTGCCGCGCTCGGAGTAGGTGAAGACGTGGCCGTAGGCGAGGGGGTTCTCCGTCAGCACGCGGCAGCTTTCGGCAAAGTCGTTTTCCGTCTCGCCAGGGAAACCGACCATAATGTCCGTGCCGATGCAAATGCCGGGCACACGCGCGGCGGCATCATTGACGAAGGCCTCCCACTCGGCGATGTCGTAGCGGCGGCGCATCTCGGTGAGCACCTTGTCCGAGCCGCTTTGCAAAGGAATGTGCAGGTAGGGCATTAGCGCGTGCGCCGGGTCGTTCATGCGGTCGAACAGCTCGACGGGAATCGTGGTCGGCTCGATGCTGCTAATGCGCACGCGCTCCAGACCGGGCAAATTGGATAATGCGTCGACGACTTCCAGCACTGAGCGGTCGCTGTGCTGGTAGGTGCCGATGTTGACTCCCGTTAGCACGAGCTCCTTTACCCCGCGCTCCACCTGATGGCGGGCCTCGGCCATGAGGTCGCCAAACTCGCGACTGCGCGCGCGACCCCGTGCAAACGGGATGATGCAAAAGCTGCACATGAAGTCGCAGCCGTCCTGGATTTTTAAATTCGCGCGCCACTCGAAGGGCGTCTCGCCCGCAAAGTGCATGGTGAAGTCGTCGCGGTCGATGCGTTCACGGACGATCACCGGCGCCAGGTTCTTCTCGGCCTCACCGATGTATTCCAGCACGTTCATTTTGTCGTGGTTGCCGAGGATGAGGTCCACGCCCTCGATGCCGGCAATCTCCTTGGCCCCCATCTGTGAATAGCAGCCCACGACGGCGGTGTAGGCCTCGGGGTTGCGCCGGATGAAGCCGCGGATCGCCTGGCGGCACTTGGAATCCGCGAGCCGGGTAACGGTGCAGGTGTTGATGATCGCCAAATCGGCTTCGTCCCCAAAGTCCACGATGTCAAAGCCCTGCGCAATGAGCTTTTCGCGTAGGATCATCGTTTCGCTTTGGTTGAGCCGACAGCCAAGTGTATGCAGCGCCGCGCGTCGCCGCACGCGGGTGCGCGAAATGGTTGGAGCGGATGTGCTGTCGAGTGCCTGGCTCATGCTAATCGTTTAGACAAACGCCCGCGCCGCCATTTTTCAAGTGTGAAGGGCCACCCGGCTGGAATGCATCTGTGGAGGTGATGTCGCCGCCGCGATTCTTGCGTCACATGAATTTAACCTAAGGCACATTCTCTGCGCTTGCTGACTTTGGTCCATTTTGTGCTAATGTGAGAAATCATTGAAGTAACCAGCTTAAATCACGTTATATGGAGATTGTTTCGTCATTCGCCCAGAAGTTATTGAACCCTGACTTGCTCAAGGAGCAAGAGCCCGTGAAGCGCCCGGCAGTAGTGGGTGGCGCGGTGCTGGTTGCGGCAGCCATGGCGGCACCATCGGCGGCAGCTTCGATCCAAATTCGCAACGACCCGGCATCAAGCAAGCCGAGCGTGGTTTCCGGTTATGCGCTAAATCCGGCGGAGAATTTGATCCTGAATGGGGATTTTAGTGACATTGAAATAACTCACGGTACAGGATATATTTTTACTCATTGGCCTTTTTCAGGAAGCGACGTTTATTTCGCATTTCAAGAGCTATGGGTCAGTCCAATAAGCAAAGAATACCTTCGAACAAATGAGTATATATCTCAAAAATTGATCTACGAAGCCAGCGATGAGCCAGCATTTAATGGAAATGGAATTCTAACGAACGATGTAACCTTTACCTTCGAGTATAATTTAGGCTGGGCTCAAACGATCGCGACAGAGATCGGGCAGAGTTATGTGCTGCAGTTTGATCTATTTGGCCTGACGCCATATGATCCTACTTCAGCTACTTCGACGGTGGACGGCATCTCCGGGCTACTGATCGATGGCTATGCGCCAATGTTCATTCAGGTAGGCGTGGACGGCGTCGCGACTTATCAAGTGCAGTTCACTGCTAGCTCGTCGGAAACCGCTTTAACGTTTTTTGATATCGGTGTGGCGCAGAATGTTGGCTCGGAAGACGACGTTGTTGGTTGGTCGATACCCGAAGGCGCGGCGACCGCTTCTCCCGCCTGGGACAACGTTTCGGTGACTCCGATTCCCGAGCCTTCTTACTTTACATCGGTCATTGCGCTGATGGCATTGGGCTATGCCTATCGACAAACTGCCAGACGCTGTCGATCTGCTTGCGTCACACGAATTTAACCTAAGGCGCATTTTCTGCGCTTGCTGACTTTGGTCCATTTTGTGCTACTGGAAAAACTCATTGAAGTAACCAGCTTAAATCACGTTTTATGGAAATCGTTTCGTCATTCGCCCAGAAGTTATTGAGCCCTGACTTACTTAAGGAGCAAGAGCCCGTGAAGCGCCCGGCAGTAGTGGGTGGCGCGGTGCTGGTTGCGGCAGCTTTGGCGGCACCATCGGCGGCAGCTTCGATCCAAATCCGCAACGATCCGGCATCAAACAAGCCGAGCGTGGTTTCCGGTTATGCGCTGAATCCGGCGGAGAATTTGATCCTGAATGGAGATTTCAGCGAGTATGATTTTGATGCGGCGACTTATTATAATTTCAAGGATTGGACATTTGTCGGTAGTGACAATGTTGGCGAAGATTACAAGATGTTGGCAGGCACGCGAGTTAACTACCTAAAGGCAACTGAATATATTTTTAAGTGGATCTACAGTTCCAGTGAGCAGCCTGACTTTGATAGTAATGGATTACTGACGAATGACGTCACCTTTTCCTTCGAGTATAATTTAGGCTGGGCTCAGACGATCGCTACTGAGATTGGGCAGAGTTATGTGCTGCAATTTGATTTATTTGGCCAGACGCCATACTATCCTACTTCAGCTACTTCGACGGTGGATGGTATATCCGGGCTACTGATCGATGGCTATGCGCCAATGTTTATTCAGGTAGGCGTGGACGGCGTCGCGACTTATCAAGTGCAGTTCACGGCTAGCTCGTCGGAAACCGCTTTAACGTTTTTTGATATCGGTGTGGCGCAGAATGTTGGCTCGGAAGACGACGTTGTTGGTTGGTCGATATCCGAAGGCGCGGCGACCGTCTCTCCCGCCTGGGACAACGTTTCGGTAACTCCGATTCCTGAGCCTTCTTACTTTACATCGGTCATTGCGCTGATGGCATTGGGCTATGCCTATCGACAAACTGCCAGACGCCGCCGGTAACATCGATTGCCGGGATCTGGAGCGCGTGCTGACTGATCCTGATTTACGGGAATGGGAGGCGCGGCTGGAAGCAGCGCGCCAGGCGGTGATGCTACGCGATGCACCTAAGGAGGCGGCAGCCAGCGAGTCGGGCGTAGGCCAACAGCTTGCGGCACTACTGTTACCGCTGACGCCGGGCAAACTACAGGAAATGCGCCTGACTATCCCGCATGCAAATCAGCAGACGCGCTTTTTGGCATACCGGGACGGCCCGGCCTGGGTTCAGCACACCGCGCAGAGTCGTTATGATTACGCACCCTCGGAAACGATTGAGGCGCGCATGTCCGCATGGTTTGATTTGCTGCAAGAGCGTTGGGCGTTTCCTCCGCTGCAATGCGCGTTGGCGTTTGCCGAGTTCCTCGACATTCATCCCTACTTCGAGGCCAACGGGCGGACCATTCGCCTATTGATGGGCGTGTATTTGGTGCAATGTCATTATCCGCCTTTTCTGCCCAGTGAGGCTACGCGCAAGGAATACACGCTGACCTTGGCTAACTATTCGCAGTATCGAACGGTGTGGCTGTTTTACCGTTTTCTGCTCAGACAGCTGACTCTGGAGACGGAAAAGCTGCTGGGGGAGCAAGCTTAGTAGCGTTCTTTCAGCTCCCGCAAGCCCTCTTGCACGTGGGCGTCCAGGGTGTCGGCAAACACAGTGAAGCGAGTGAAGGTGTCGTTGCGCAGTTCGAATTCGGCTTGTCGGGCATAGTATGAGGCACGCGCGAGGCCGAGGTTGCCCAGACTGCCCTTGAGAAAGTGGACCACGCATGCGAGCTCTTCCTCGCTCCCGGGCTGGGCATGCTGGCGCGCTTCGGCGAGTTTATCGGCGTAGCTGCTGTTAAATTCGTTCAGCAATTCGGCGATGAAAGACGGCATTATTTCCTCGCCCAGCGAATCCTCCCACCGCTGCAAGTAGGTTTCGTCGAGCACCGCAATTCCAGCTGGGTCTTCGTCTTCGGAGGGATCAGGCATGTTGATTGAGCAACTCCTGCACGGTGGATTGCAGGAGGCTGGGAGCAAAAGGCTTGGTGAACACGTGGTTGGCACCGGCTTCGAGCAGCTGCTCGTGGACTTGATGCTCGCCGTGGCCGGTGACGACGATCAGCGGCATGCTGGCGATCTCGGGCTCGGATCGAACGAACTCAATGAGCTCCAGGCCGGACTTGCCGGGTAGCATCACGTCGATGATGGCCAGGTCGGGTTTTTCGACTTTGAGTAGCTGCTCAGCACCGAGGCCTTCGCGGCACACGAGCAGGCGGCAGCTCAGGCGCTTGAGGTTAAATTCCAGCAAGCGAATCATTAACGGGTCGTCGTCGGCGATAAGGATGGTGCTCATAGTTTTTGCCAGCAGAGAAAGGTTTGGTCGTCATTGGCAGGTTCGTGCGCGTTGTCGATTACCGCGCGCAGATCGAGCCAGATTTGTTCGGTATTCTGGTCCTTGCGGGCCATGATGAAGTCCACAAAATTTTCCCACCCCCAGATCTCGCCATCTCGCGACCACTCGAAGAGGCCGTCGGTGACCATCCAGACGCGGGCGGGGCCGTCGAGGCTGATACGCTCAGCGGCGTATTCTGCATCCGTGTAAAGGCCAAGGGGCGGGCCGGAGGGCTCCACGGAAAAGGTTTTGCCTTCGCCCACGCAGCCGAAGACGGGGCAATGGCCGGCATTGACGATCTCGATCTTGCGGAGGTTTTTTGGCACGCGGGCGATGGCGCAGGTGGCGAACATGGTCATTTCCTCCAGTTCGCGACACAGGGTGCGGTTGAGTGCCATCATCAGCCCGACGAGGGAGTACTGAAACGTCACGCTGATGTGCAGGGCGGTGCGGAACATCGCCGCGAGGAAGGCCGCCGGCACGCCTTTGCCCATGACGTCGATCATGCAGAAAATAATGTCACCCCCGCGTGTTTCGCAGATTTCCACGTGGTCTCCGGATACCTCGCGCGCCGTACGCCGGCGGATGAATGCCTCCCAACCGTCACCGGAGTTCAGGCGGGGCAGGGGCAGGAGCTTGTCCTGCATTTCGGAGGCGATATCGAGCTCGCGTAGGGCCTGGTTCTCTCGGTCGCGGACCTGGGCATTGCTGGCGTTCATCGTGGCAATGCCGATCAGGTCGGCAAAGGTCCGGACGGTGTTGCGCACCTGGGCGCGCAGATCCATTTTTACCAAGTGATTAGCCAGAACCAGGGCTCCAAACACTTGACCAGCGGCACTGATCGGACAAATGATGCCACTGTCGGAGTTGGACAAAATGGGGTCGCCCATGATGTCTTCGGGGCGCGACCAGCTAAATTCCTCTCCGCTAAAGAGGACTTGGTTGAGCCTTGCAGAGTCAATCGGTGGGGTCGCGGCAACATCGGCTAGCGCAAGTTCCGCCATCAGCGTTGGCTCGATCTGCTCCCCCAGGTAAATGTGGCACTCGTCATGCGGGGCGACTCCCTGGAGGTCGATCAGTGCTTGTTCGAGGAAATCCACCACGGTCTCACTTTGTACCAGTGCTTCGCCGAGGCGGTAAAAGGCGGCCAGGCTCTCGTAGCAGGTGGAGAGCTCGGTCATGGCTTTCTCGACCATGGTTTCCGAGGCGTGGGCCTCGTTGATGTCCTTATGTTGGCGGATGGCGCGGCAGAGATAGCCGGCACTATTGCGCCAGTGGAAGGTTTGGTCGACAAGGTTTGCCACCAGAAAGAGGCCGCGACCATGGGTGGAGGCTTCGTGGGGCAGGCTGGGGTTTTGGATTAATTCCTCAGGCGGGCCTTTGCCAGGATCAATGACGATCAGGCTGATCTCGTTATCGCAGATATCCCACTGCAGCGTGATCTCCTTGCTGGCGTCGCTTTTACAGCCATGGATCACGGCATTGGCGAAAATCTCTGTCAGCGCGAGTAACCAGTCGGTCACGGACTCGGGGGGCAGCCCCATGTCGGCTAGAAACATGCTAAAACGCTCCCGCAAGGCGTTGATCTCACTCAACTTGGCAGGGACGACATAGCGGTGGCCGGAGACTGGTCCGTTCATCAAAATAAGTTAAAGATAATCAGTGGCTTGTTGAAAGCGTATTTTTCTTTATGGTAGTCGTAGTATGGTTAATGTCATACCTCAAGCCATGAAACTGTTCGATCATCTCACTGAAGAACAAACTGAGCTGGAGGTCAAAGTCCTGGTCGGGCGTTTTGACGCTAGCGTATGCGAGGAATTCCGTGAGTACATCGAGTCACTTTGGTCTCCGGGTCACAACCGCATTACCCTGGATTTATCGAACGTTCAGTTTATCGACAGTAGCGGGGTCGGGGCACTGATTGGCGTGCAGAAACGTTTCGGGCGTGGCGCGGTGTCGCTGCGCGGCGTCTCGGGGCATGTGCGTAATGTGATCGAACTACTCCGGCTCCAGCGAGAATTTACCCTGTTGGATTGAGTGTGGTCCGGGTGCCCAGAGCGCCTATTGCTTGGCTACCGATACGAGAAAGCGCCATCCGGATGGATGACGCTCTGCAAGGAGGGAAATATATGCTTGGGTGCTAACTCGGTTTAGAAAAAACGCATCGTCTTCGAGGCCATGCGCTCATGCTCTTCGTCGGTGCAGGGCGCATTGGTGGGGACGTCGGACTCGGAACTGTTGGGCTCAACGAGCTGATTGCTAAGCATGTAATTTTCGACTTCTTCGCCGCTTACGTCGGCCAGCATGATGCCATTAATCTCGACGCAGGGGGAGAGGCTTTGCCCGGACTTTTCAACCATTTCCGCGTAGATGTCGGGGTTGTTGATGATGTCCCGGTCTTCGAATTCGATGTTGTACTTTTTGAAGATAGCGCGAACGCCATTGCTCCAGCCGCAGTATGGTTTCAACCAAGCTATTACCTTCATATTTATATATCGAGTTAGTGTTATGGAGTGTTGTTAGTTAGCGGTGGGGTGAGGGTAACAACTTAAGGCGAGAAAGGTCTTATATCAAGGGGTGGCGTTACTTATTTGTCAAATACAATGAACTGGGCCATTGATGCTTACTAATGAAATCACTGGATAAACGACCCTGTAATCCGCTGTGCTTGGCGGTTAACTCGCTGGCGCTGGATGCGGCAGGTGTCGCAGTGGTTTGGCATTGGGTGCTGGGGCATGCCTTGGGCCTGCCGGTCAGTGGTTCATCGCTCTGGGTTTTGGGGTTATCCGTCTGGCTGGTTTATGTTGGAGATCGTTGGTTGGATGCCCGGGGGAAGGCCCCCAGCGCACTGCCTACGCAGCGTCACCGCCTGCTCGCGCAATATCGAGTGCCGTTCCTTGTGCTCTGGGCGGTGGTGCTGGTTGTGGATGTATGCCTGGCGATAACCGGGCTGACGTCAGCGCAGTTTCAGGCTGGGCTGGTGGTGCTGGTTTTTAGCCTGATTTACACAGTCGGCATTCAGCGACGCGTTGCGATCCGGCGGACGAAAGAGCTGCAGGTGGCGGCAATTTTCTTGGTTGGGGTGGGAGCCTTTTTCTGGGGCGAATCACTATCAACGCAGTCGCTACTCTGGCTGGCGTTGCTCTTGGCCTTGTTTGGGCTGGCGTGCTTCGTTAATTGCATTTTGTTGGCCCGCTGGGAAATGGATGTCGACCGCGTCCTAGGCCGTAAATCCCTGCCATTGGCGCTTGGTGACCGGGCCTCGCAACTGAAGTATTGGGCGCTGACGACGGGAGTCGCCGGCCTGTTGTTGGCTCTTGCTGCGCCTAAGCGGTTGACGGGAATTCCACTGCTGCTGGGGCTATACGGTTTCTACTTGCTGGCGCTGGATTTAACCGAATGGCCACGCAATATCGAGCTACGCCGGAGCTATGCGGACGGCGGTTTGCTGATTTTCGGGCTGATCGCTTACTGCTTTTGAGCTGCGGTCTTGGCCCGGTGTTCTTTGATCGCCTCAATCACCGACAGGACGATATAGAGGCCCACGCCAATGGTGATTCCGCAGTCCGCCACGTTGAAGGCGGGGTAGCGGTAGTCGCCGAAGTGGAAGTCGAGGAAATCGACCACGTGGCCGTAGGCAAAGCGATCGATCATATTGCCAACGATGCCACCAGTTAGCAGACCAAAGATGATCTGCACGAAGGGCCGTTGCAGCTCCAGCTGTTTGCGGAAAAAGTAAATTGCCCCCAGTGCGACGAAGCCCAGTAGGCCTAAAATAAACGAATAGCCCGAGAAAATGCTCCACGCCGCGCCGTCGTTATACACGTGGATGATGTAGAAGAAGTTGGGGATGACCTCGATCATCCCCCCTTGGTAAGGATTAGCGCCGGCAGGCACGGCATTGACGATCCACAGCTTGGTGACCTGGTCGAGGATCAGCACCGTGACGGCGATGATCCACAACCGGGCATAGCTGACTCGGGCCGGGGCAGCGTCTTTACCTGCAGTGCTGCGCGCAGCCTGGTTGGTGTCAGGCATTAATTGTCGTCGTCGTCGCCGCCGAGTGAGAGGTCGTTGTCGTCGTTGTTGCTGAAGACGCCGCCGCGATGACTTTTTTGCTTGCGGGTGCGCTCCATCTGGCGCTGGCCTTCCAAGGAGAAACGGGTAAATGGCACGGCCAGCAGGCGCTCCTTGTCAATGGGTTCACCGGTGTGCTCGCAGACGCCATATTCGTCGTCGAAAATGCGCTGAATGGCTTCTTCGATTTCGTAAAGCGCTTCCTGTTCGTTGGATACGAGGCTCAGCGCGAAGTCGCGGTCGAAAGTGTCGGTGCCAGCGTCGGCCATGTGTTGACCGTAGCCGGAAAGGTCGCCGGAGTCATCGCGGTTGGAGCGCTTGAGGGTGTCAGCGGTGTGGATTTCCAGCTCTTCGGTGACGTGCTGGCGCAGCTCCAAGAGGAGCTTGTAGTGCTTCTGCCACTTCTTGGGAACCTGGCGGCCGGGTGGCACATCACTGGCCTTACGCTCGGTCGGGTTGAAGCCGAGAATGTCTGCCAGGGAGGCGGCATTGTGGGCGCGGTTTTCGACCGGCGCATCGTCAACTTCGGGAACGCTTTTGGCGGCCTTTTTGGCTACCTTGGGCTTGTCTTCCTGGGTTTCCGGCTTCTTGGTTTCGAGAATCTGGGCCACGTCCTCCATGGTGAAGACGACGGGCGTCTTGCCCTTCTTCACCTTAAACATGGATGGTGTGTTGCTGCGGCGACGGGCACCGAGCACCAGTGCCTTAGTCTTCTCGTCGGGGGCTTTTTTCGCCGCAGGCGCATCCGTTTTACCGTTGGACTTATCTGTCGCTGTCTTGGTGGCTTTGTTATCGGCTTTCTTGGCGACCTTTTTGGATGCGGTTTTCTTTTTTGCGGGCATGATGTGTGTGAGTTTAAGTAAAGGTTAAATGAGATTCAACGCCTTAAGTGCGTCGCGGTCGCGGGGAGAGACGTTGCCAAAATCCCCGGCTGAAACCAGCTCGGGAACCCAGCGCCAGGAGCGTGGGCAACGTTCACCATCCGCATGGGCTGCGGTCACTTCGGGCTCACCCTCGGCTTTGGTGTCCAAGGTGACTTGTGAGACGATAAATAGTTCCGGCAATTCGGTTTCATACTGCTTGAGAAGTTTGAGCAGCGCGTCTTCTTCCATGGCGCTGATCGAAACCTTTGCTTCAAGATTCGCGCCAATTACCTTGTCTTCGCGCAATTTTTCAAGCGGCAGGTTCACCTTTTCTTCGCGGAAGTTGATAATCGCGTCGATATCGGCCGCAACTTGGGCGTCAAACTGGAAGTCGCTCGCCTTGGGCCAGGGCTGTAGGTGGATGCTGTCGTCGGCTAGTTCCTCACCGCTTACGTGGAAGCTCCAGGCTTCGTCGGAGGTAAAGGTCAGCACTGGCGCGATCACGCGGGCCAAAGCACGGAAGATTTGGTAGATTGCGGTTTGCGAGGACGCGCGTTCGGTCCAGGTCGGGGCAAAAGTGTACAGGCGGTCCTTGAGGATCGCGTGGTAAAAACGCGACAGAGTCACGCCGACAAAGCGGTCGATCTCCTGATAGGCCTTGTGGAATTCATACGTTTCCATGGCGGCCGTGACGCGCTCAACGAAGCCTGCGGTCTGCATCAGCGCCCATTGATCGATGGGAGTCAGGTCCGCGGGTTTTACGGCGTCGGTCTCGTAATTAAAACCTGCGAGGTTGCCGAGCTGATACATCAACGTATTGCGGACGCCACGATAGACGTTCGATACGAGCTTGAAGTGGTTCTCGGACAGGCGGATGTCTCCACGGTAGTCCTGCGAGGCGACCCACAGGCGCATGATGTCCGCGCCAAATTTCTTCACCCAGCCATCGGAGCTCATCGCGCCCTTGGACTTGGAGATTTTTTCGCCCTTTTCGTCGACGATGAAGCCGTGGGTGACGACGCTCTTATAAGGTGCCTTGCCGTCGGCGATCACACCGGTCCAGATCGAGCTTTGGAACCAGCCGCGATGCTGGTCGCTGCCTTCGAGGTAAAGGTCGGCCGGCCAGCTGAGCTTTTCGCTCTGCTGCAGCACGGCGCGGTGCGAGCAGCCTGAGTCGATCCACACATCGAGTGTGTCGCCGCCCTTGGTCAGCTCCTTGCCAGCGAAGTCGGCGGGCAGATCGATGCCATCGAGCAACTCGGCGGCGGATTGCTCGAACCAGATATTGGTACCTTGCTCAGCGACCTTGTCGGCCAGTGCGCAGATGACTTTTTGGTCGAGCAGCGGGTTCTTGTCCTCGTCGTAGAAGACGGGGATCGGTACGCCCCAGGATCGCTGGCGGCTGATGCACCAGTCGGGCCGGGTTTCCACGGCACCGCGGATGCGCTTGATGCCGGCTTCCGGCGACCACTTAACTTCGTCGATCTGCTGGAGGACTTTATCGCGCATGTGGTGCGCATCGAGCGAAACGAACCACTGGTCCATCGCACGGAAAATCACGGGCGTCTTCGAGCGCCAGCAATGCGGGTAGCTGTGCTCGTAGCGCTTGCACTTCATTAGCGCTTGCTTCTCTTCGAGAATCTTCAGGACTTCGATGTTCGCCGGACACTTACCCTTGGTTTCCAGAACCGTTACGCCAACGAGCTCTGCCGGGACTTGGCCGTCGTCGACGTAGCAGCCCTTGTCGTCCAGCGGGCAGTAGATTTCGAGGTCGTATTTGAGGCCGGTAAGGTAGTCTTCCAGACCGTGACCCGGGGCGGTGTGGACGCAGCCGGTGCCGGATTCGGTGGTGACATAGTCCGCCAACACGACCGGGCTCTTGCGGTCGATGAAGGGGTGGTTGGCCTGTAGGCTTTCCAGCTTGCGGCCAAGGTGCTTCTCACCCTGGGTCGCGCCTTCTAGCTCGCAATTTTCGATGAAATTCTCGGCCAGCTGAGCCACAACCAGGTAGGTCGCGCCGTTGTGCTTTACCTCGACGTATTCCAAGTCCGGGTGGACGGCGACGGCGAGGTTCGCAGGCAGCGTCCAGGGAGTCGTCGTCCAGATGACGATATACAGCGGGCCGTCGACGTGCAGGAACTGATGGCCGGGGATTTCGAAGCGCACCCAGATTGACGGGCTGACGTGGTCGTGATATTCGACTTCGGCCTCGGCGAGGGCGGTTTCGCAAGGGATCGACCAATAGACTGGCTTCTTGCTGCGATAGACGAGCCCTTGCTCCACGAACGAGGCAAAGGTGCGCAGGATCGTGGCCTCGTATTCGGGCTTCATGGTCTTATATTCCTCATCCCAGTCGGCGAGGACGCCCAAGCGCTTAAACTGGCCGCGTTGCGTCTCGATGAAGGAGGCGGAGAAGTCGGCGCAGGCTTTACGCAGTTCGGCGGGGGAGAGATCTTTGCCTTTTTCGCGAAGCTCCTTGGTGACCTTGAACTCGATCGGCAAGCCATGGCAATCCCAGCCGGGCACGTAAGGTGAGCGGAATCCCTGCATGGACTTGTAGCGAAGAATCGAGTCCTTGAGGATCTTGTTCAGCGCGGTGCCGATATGGACGTCCCCATTGGTGAACGGGGGGCCATCGTGTAAAATAAAGGACGGACCGTTGGCGTTCTGCTCCTGAATCTTTTCATAGAGCCCCATTTTGCGCCAATGATCGAGGCGAGACGGTTCGCGTTTTACCAGATTTCCCCGCATGGGAAAATTGGTGTCCGGGAGATTTAGAGTGTCTTTTAATTCCATTGCCTGTCGGCCTTTACGCCGGTTGGCGCTCACATTTGCAAAAGGCGGGGAGTCTGCTGAACGGGACCAACAAGTCAAGGGCGGTTTTAGCCCTTTTGTCCGTTGGCGATGCTCAACTTTTTCTGAATGCCAAAATGCATTACGAAGCGGATTGGGTGATCTGAGTGTGTGATTAACTTCAGCGAATGCTGTTGTTTGGTTTTTGTGTCAAATTTGTCAGGAAAATCTAATGCATTTTGCCTGTTTGGTGTCGGTAAATGAATTTTACCGTTTTGCCCATCTTTTGATGAGTTAATTGTTTGATTGATTGCTGTGGCGATGATGCGATTTGTAAAACTAAAGAATTTTTTTACAAATTCACCTTGATTATGAGGGGGAAGTTGGTAGGCTAGTAGTATATTTCACCTATATTTCTGTGGAAAAAGCTTTAGTTAAAGAATGTAACCTCACAGATGTGAGCGATAAGATTGAAACCCTTCGGGCTAAACTGACTTATCTATACGATGCGACAAGCACTCAGGTTCACAATGAGGTGCTAAAATTTTCGTATCATCTGGAGTTAAAATACAAAGACGCCAAAGAGTGCATGCTTTTTTTGCTCATTATTGGCGGAACGCTGCCATCAAGTGCGAAACTTTACGATTTCGAGGGGCGCGACTCAGTCCAGCGTTTCATTGATCAACTGTATCTGAGCCACGTCAATCTCGGCATCGCTTAGGGTTACCCGACGAACATCCAAAGTTGCTTGGCGCTAGCCTTGTCCAGCTTGTCAATGGCGGGAATTCGATAAAGATCGCCGAAAACGTCCTCTACCAGATAGCCACCAGCATCGACATTGCGGGGCCAGGCATCGAGCGCGGTTTGGAAGTCCCGGGGACCGGCTGCGGTTTCCACCTTCCAGGCACGAAGCTCGAAATCCGTTTTGATCTCGATAATCGCTGTCACGTCAAAGGTGAAGCTGCCGGCGGTAATTGCCTCGTTCAGAGCTTGGGCTGAGGCCTTGTCCAGCTCGGCCGGACTGGCGATGAAGGCGATTTCCTCGTTTTTGTCATTGCGCAGTGACAGGTAGTGCCCGGGCTCGCTGAGCGGAAAGCACTTAACGGGCCGCACGACGACGGCGTCCACGCCTTCGCGCCAGGCGGTCAGTCGGCCCGCACCGCAGGAGGCTAGTTGGAGGGGGGCGGTATGAGTGGTCATGGTTGTGTCCTTTTTTAGAAGCTTGTTTAGATCGCGAACTGCTCGTGCAGCTCGGTTTGCATGTCGTGTAGTTTGCGGTAAACGCCGTCTTCTAGCTCAAGCAGTTCTTGATGCGTGCCTTCTTCAACGAGCTGGCCATCTTTCATTACGAGCAGGCGGTCAGCCTGCTTGAGTGTGCTCAGGCGGTGGGCAATCGCGATCACCGTGCGTCCGCGGACGAGGTGGTTCAGCGCTTCCTGGATTTTCCGCTCGGTCTCGGTGTCGACGTTACTCGTGGCCTCGTCGAGGATGAGAATCTTCGGGTTGTGCAGGATGGCGCGCGCGATGGAAATGCGTTGGCGCTCCCCGCCGGAGAGCGTGTGCCCGCGCTCGCCGACCACGGTATCGTAACCCAGTGGCAAACGGCAGATGAAGTCGTGGGCGTTAGCCGCGCGGGAGGCGGCGATCACGTCCTCATAACTGGCGTCGCGCTGGCCGTAGCGGATGTTTTCCAACAACGAGCCGTGAAACAAGAACGACTCCTGCAGCACCATGCCGAGGTGGTGGCGGTAGCTGGAAATGTCCACTTCTGACAAGTCCCGGCCATCGACGAGCACCTTGCCACCCGTGGCTTGATAAAAGCCCGCAATGAGGTTGGTAATCGTGCTTTTGCCGGCACCCGAGGGGCCGACGAGGCCGATCATTTCACCCGGCTTGATGTGGAAATTAATATTCCGCAACGTTTCGTGGACGCCATCGTAGGAGAAGTTGACGTTGTCGACGACGATGTCGCCTTTGACGTCATCCACGTGGCTGCGTTCGCCGGAGAGGGCTGGATCGGGCTCGGTGTCCATGATCTCGAAAACACGGTGTGCCGAGCTGACCGCGCGGTTGAGCATGCGCGTAAGCTGCCCCAGCGTTTGCAGCGGCTGGAAGAACAAGCCCATATACATCAGGTAAGCGACGAAGGTGCCGATCGAGAGCGGTTGCCCCCATTCACCCATGACACGGGGCAGGGCGACGGCCCACACAATCAGCGTCACGAAGTGCACCGTGCCCATCAGCAAGGGCCAGAATTTCGTCCACACATCGTGCACGGACTTAAAGCTCTCGAAGGCCTTGTCATTGCGTTCGCCAAAGCGGTTTACCTCACGGCTTTCCTGGCCGAAGGCCTTGACTACGCGCATGCCCGGGATGGTGTCCGAGAGCACCGCGGTCACGTCCGACCACTTGCGCCAGGCCTTCAGGAAGTATTGGTTGATGTGCTTACTGTGGCGGTAAAACGCATACAGGTAGGCGGGGATTGGCAGCACCAGGATTAGGCCGAGCTGCCAGTCCATGCCGATCAGCATCGCGCCCAAGCCAATGAGCATGATGATCGCCAGCGTAGATTCCACCACACCGAAGGCAATGAAGTCCCACAGCCGGTCGGTATCCGAACTGACACGGCTGATGATGCTGCCCGTTTGCTTCTTGGAAAAGAAGGTCAGGCTCAGCTTTTGCAAGTGGCCGTAAAGATCGCGTCGCAAATCGTGCGCCACGTATTCGCCCAGGTAGGCCAGCCACTTGAGGCGGATCCACACGCAAACTTCGCGCACCAGATAAAGCACGGCCAGGGCGACAAGGATGATGACGCCCACCTTGCCCGCGGTTTCGCTGGTGATCTCCCCCGTGTCCAGCGGGTTGAGCACCTGATCGATCAGATACTTCGTCGCGTAAGGCGTGACGAGGTTGATCGCGGTATAGATCAGTGCGCAAACAAAGCCGATGATGACCTCCTTGCGGTAAGGCAACACGTAGCCCATGAGCCGCTTAATGATCTGAAACTGGTCCGACATGACCGAGGACTGCGAGTCCTTGATCTTGGCGCTGACAGCCTGCACATAGGCACGGTCGGCATCCTCAGGCGAGACGCTGTGCCCCTTGAGCTGCTGATCGACAACGAAGCGAATGTTCTCCATGGCCTGCTTTTGCCGGCGGGAGTAATTGACCTGCATCAGCGGCAGGCGCGAGTCGTTGCGCAGGAAGAGCAGGGCGCTGGAGCTAAGGCCGGGCAGCTCAGTGACGGCCTCGACCTCATTGCGCTTGATGCGGTCGGGATCGGTGTCGTTTTCCGAGGAAAAGTAAAATACCTCGTCATGCCCGAGCACCAGCCAGCCCTGCTGCAGCTTGCCCATCGCGTCGAGGTCGGCCAAGGCATACAGCAGCGGCCCGCGGCCGTTGTTCAGTGATTTTACCCGGTCGATGAGCGCTTTGGGGATTTGCGAAGGTTGGCCCGCGTATCGTTCGACGATCTGGCGGTCCATTTGGTGGCGTGATTGAGTCTCGGAGGACATGGCGTGCAGTCAGTTACAATGATTCAGCGTTCAGTTGGAAAATTAGAAAACAAAAAGGCCCGGGCTTAGTGAGTCCCGGGCGCGTGTCGCAGATGGATCGTTTACGATCAGTCGTTGCGGCGAAGACCCGGAGCGGCGAGAGCATTCATCGATGCGATAAGAATCATAAAACCGCAGTCGTTGGCTAGCTGTTGGCCGGAAATATGGTGCGGTGGATTCTTTATCATGGCTCTGGGTCCTTTCGTAAAAAATAAGAACATGGCGCAAAATTTTCCAGCGTCAACCCCTCTTTTTGTCACAGATTAATGACGCCGCTATAAAAGTGAAAATATTTTCCGTTCGCTAATTTCGGCGACGCGCTATAACCCTTTTCGCATGATTGACGCGTTGCCCAAAACACATCCCGCCACCGGCGAACAATACCTGAGCGTGCCGCTGCGAGGCCTGCCTCTGCTGCATCATCCGTTCCTCAACAAAGGTCTGGCTTTCACGGGGGAAGAGCGTTTTCAGCTGGGCTTGAAGGGCCTGCTACCATCCGCGGAGCGAACCATCGAGCTGCAACTCACCGATGTGATTGATGAGCTGGACCGCCAGCCGAGTGATCTCGATAAAAACATTTTCCTCAACAACCTCCTCGATCGCAATGAAACGCTGTTCTACCGCCTCGTGCAGGATCACGTGAGTGAGATGGTGCCGCTGATTTACACGCCGGTCGTCGGTGAAGCCATTGCCAATTACAGCCACAATTTTAACCAACCGCGCGGCATCTATCTGAGCTATCCCGACCGGGACCGGATGGAAGAGATACTCGACCACCGTGCCTTCGAGCACGTGGACGTCATTTGCGTGACGGACGGCGAGCGCATTCTCGGCCTGGGCGATGAAGGTGCCGGCGGCATCGGCATCACCGTGGGTAAACTCGCGCTCTACACGATTTGCGCTGGGGTGAACCCGAGCAGCTGCCTGCCTATCGGCCTTGATGTTGGCACGAATAACGAATCGTTGCTCAACGACCCGGAATACATTGGCTGGCGTCACGAGCGCGTGCGCGGCAAAGACTACGACGACTTTATTGCGCAGTTTGTCGACACCGTGAAGCGCAAGTTCCCGCACGTGTTTTTGCATTGGGAGGACTTCGGCAAAGCCAACGCGACGCGCATCTTAAATACCTATCGCCCTCAGTTGTGCACCTTTAACGACGATATTCAGGGCACCGGGGCAGTTGCGCTCTCGACTTTGCTTGCAGCGCTGAAAACAACCGGGCAGGACCTGAAAGATCAACGCGTGGCCTTCCTTGGCGGGGGCACGGCGGGCGTGGGCATCGCAGACAAAATCCGCCTGATGATGCAGCAGCAGGGCCTCTCCGAGGAGGAAGCCTACAGCCGATTTTTCCTCGTCGATATTAACGGCCTGTTGCAAGAAGGCCAAGACCTCGCAGACTTCCAGCAGCCTTACGCGAAGGCAGCCGGGACGCTCGACGAATGGGATGTTCAGGACAAGGCGAACATCACGCTGGCGGAGGTTGTGAAGCATGCGGCACCAACTGTGCTCTTTGGCGTGTCTTCACAAACGGGGGCCTTTACGGAGGCGATTATCCGCTCCATGGCCGATCGCACGGAGCGACCGATTGTCATGCCGCTGAGCAACCCGACCAGCAAGTGCGAGGCCGTGCCGCAGGACGTCATTAACTGGACAGAAGGCCGCGCCGTGGTTGCCACCGGCAGCCCGTTCGACGACGCGATTTATCAGGGCAAAACCATCCCTGTCACCCAGTGTAACAACGCGTTCATTTTCCCGGGTATCGGCCTGGGTGTCGTTGCCACGAAGCCGACCGCCGTCAGCGACGGGATGATCTTCGCGGCGGTCGAATGCCTGGCTGCGCATGCGCCATCTTTGGAAGACCCAACTGCGCGCCTGTTGCCGCCATTGGAGAAAGCCCGGGAAGTTTGCCACGCCATCGCGCTCGCCGTCGGTGCCAAGGCCTACGAGGAAGGGCTCGCTACGGTCGGCTCGGCCGACGAGCTGGAGTCACTCGTACGCGGTAAAATCTGGAACGCCGACTACCTGCCGTATCGTCCGGCGTAAAAGTGGTTTAGTCACTTGCAAGGTTTAGCGAAAGCATCAGCTTTACGATTCATGCCAGCTTGGATTCAGGTTTTGTTGATCCTTGGTCTCGCCCTCGCGGGTGCGATGGGCAGTGCGATCATGAATGAGCAACCGGCTCCAGCCGCTCTCAACACGGATGCCTGGATGCGCACGGCGGACGATGTTGCCAGCATGCCGGGTGTTATCTGGGTGGACGCGCGCAGGGCGGAAGTATTCGCGGCTGGTCACATTGATGGCGCGGTTAATGTTTCATTGGAAAATTGGGACGCCGGTCTGGGCGACCTGTTGACCGTTTGGATGCCCGGCGAAGTCGTGGTGGTTTATTGCGATGGAGAGGGATGCCAGCTTAGTCGCGAGACGGCTGAGAAACTCCGCACCGATTTGGCTGATGATCAAATCTACTGGCTGCAGGGAGGAATCGAAGCCTGGGAGGGGTACCAGCAGTGAAGTGGGTCTCGCACATACTTTGCCTTTTGGTCGGTGGGTTTTTCATCTGGACTGGGGTCGTGAAAATAGCGGTGCCGGTGGACTTTTTTCAGAACGTTTTAAACTACCAGCTTATCGGCGCTGACTTGTCCTGGTGGGTGGCAATGTTTCTCCCCTGGCTGGAAGTGTTTGCCGGGCTCGGCTTGATGCTGCCTGCAACGCGCAAAGGAGGCCTGTTTTGGCTCGCCGGCATGCTGGCGGTTTTCATTGTAGCGCTGTTGTCCGCACTAATGCGCGGCTTGGATATCGACTGTGGCTGCACGGGCGGCAGCGGAACGAGCGTCACCTTTGCACTGGTGCGCAATGGCTTCCTGCTTGCAGCGCTAGCCGGAGTATTTTTTATAGATAAATTATGTTTACGAAAAACCTCATGAAGCTTCAGGCGCTTATGGCGTGGTTGTTAATGGCACCCGGCCTTTGGGCGGCGCTTGAATTTGAAACGACCAGCGTAAACGGCGGCACGGTCGGCCACGAGCAGAAGCAGTTTGTGGCGAAATTCCCTTTTAAGAACACCGGTGACAGCACCATTAAAATTCTGTCGGCTAATTCCTCCTGCGGTTGCACGGTGCCCGCGTTGAGCAAGGACGTTTATGCGCCAGGTGAGTCCGGTGAAATCATGGCGACCTTCGACTTCGGTGCGCGCACGGGTCGCCAGCAAAAGAGCATTGCTGTCGTGACCGATGGCGAGCCGCAGCGGATTACGCTTCGCTTGTCAGTCACGATCCCGGAGATTCTGAGCATTCAGCCGCGTGTGGTTTTCTGGAATGTCGGTGCTGAAGAAATCGGCCCCAAGGAATTTCAAATTACCCTGGGTGAAGGCGTGGAAGGCGAAGTGAAGCTGGTCGGTGATCTGCCGGAGGATTTCGATATTTCATTGACCCCCGCCGCATCGGATGCCGCCGATTATACAGTGACGGTTTTGCCAAAGACCAGCCAGCCGGGCCGGGCGAAGTTTAAGGTCGGTGCCTTCGATGCTGAGGGAAATTTGATTGCTGATTCCTACTGCTTTGCGATCATCCGCGTAGCAAGGACTTCAAATATTTCGACGTCGGGCAATTCGCCTGCTCCGCCAGCCCCTTGACGTTACCCTGGTAAAGGATTTCGCCGCCATTTTCACCCCCTTGCGGCCCGATCTCGATCGCGTAATCGGCCTCGGCAATCAGGTCCAGATTGTGTTCGATCACAATCACGGAATGTCGCTGATCCACGAGACGATGGAGCAGCTCAATCAGACGTTGGCAATCGCTCAAATGCAGGCCAATCGTCGGCTCCTCAAGGATGTACAAATTGCGACGCAGGATGTTGCGCGACTTCTCCTTGAAGCTCGGCAACCCAGCCGCGAGCTCGCTGACCAGCTTTAGCCGCTGGGCCTCGCCACCGGAAAGCGTAGGGCTGCTTTGGCCAAGGGTTAAATAGCCGAGGCCGGTTTCTACCATCAGCTTCATGAGGTCGCTCAGGCGCGAATGGAACTCGAAAAATACCGCTGCTTCGTCGAAGGTCATTTCGAGCACATCAGCGATGTTTTTGCCGTTCCAATGCAAGTCGAGCAGCTCCTTGCCGTAGCGTTTGCCACCACACTCGTCGCATGGCTGGTAGCTGTTGGGAAGAAAGGCCATCTCCAGCTTGATGCGGCCAGCGCCCTTACATGTCTCACAGCGTCCGCCCTTGGTGTTGAAGGAAAATGCCCCCGGTGTGAGACCGCGCATACGTGCCTCGGGCAGCGTGGAGAATACATCGCGAATGATGTCGAACGCGCCAATATAAGTGGCGGGTGTCGAGCGCGGGGTCTTGCCGATGGGTGCCTGGTCGACCTCGATCACCTTACGGAATTCGTTGCCGTTAAAGAGCTCCTTGAATGGTGCATCGAGCGTCGAAAGTACCGATTTTTTGGGTAATGCCGTGGGCGTCAGCTTACGTTCATTTTTCTCGATGGCAGCATCGACGGCAGGATGCAGCAAGTCGCGGAGCAGGGTGCTTTTGCCCGCTCCGGATACGCCGGAAACCATGATCAACCGCTCCAACGGCAAGCGTAGTTCGCCGCCTTTGAGATTGCGCAATTTGGGTTCGCGCAAAACCAGCCAACTCGGCTCTTTTGCGCGAGAACGCGGCGTCCACTTTTTCGGTAGTTCGCGATAGCTGCCGCGCAGCGGATGGGGGATGCCGTCGCGCAGCAGGCGGCCGGTTAAGCTTTTTTCGGCCTTGGTAATTGTTGGGTAGTCGCCTTGAGCGAGCAACTGCCCACCGTTGACGCCGGCACCGGGCCCGAGGTCGATGATGTTGTCCGCCGCGCGCATAGTCTCGTCGTCATGCTCGACTACGAGCAGCGTGTTGCCCTGATCGCGCAGCTGTTTGAGCGACTTGATGAGGTCGTCGTTATCTCTGGCATGCAAGCCGATCGACGGCTCATCGAGCACGTAGAGCACACCAGCCAGATTGGACCCCAACTGTGCTGCCAGGCGGATGCGCTGAGCCTCGCCGCCGGAGAGCGTGGCGGTCGCGCGATCAAGCGTCAGGTAGCTAAGGCCCACGCGGTCCATGAAGCGCAGGCGTTCCTCGACTTCGGGAATGATCTCGGCCGCGATTTGCTTGCCGCGCTGATCGAGTTTGAGATTGGCCAAAATCGCGAGCGTCGCCGAGGGCGGCAGCGCCAACAGTTCGGGCAAAGAAATGGACTCTGCATTTTCGCCAAGCAGTTTGCGGGCCGTGGATTTCTTCACCGGAATACGGACTGCGCGTGCAATCGGGTGAAGGCGCTCGCCATGACAATCCGGGCAATCCTGGCCGCCTTCCACGTCGTCTGGAATTTCCTCGTAGTCCTCGTGTTCCAGCATCCATTCATGAATCACACCATGGCCGCGACAGGTCTCGCACCAGCCTTTGGGTGAGTTCCACGAGAAGTGCTTGGGGTCCAATTCGGGGAACGCCTCGCCGGTGGCCGGGTCCGTCCGACTAGTCGAAAACCAGGCCAGCGTGTTGCCGTCGTTAGTGAGCAGAAAACAGGAGCCTTTGCCGAGTTTGAGCGCTTCATCGAGCAGCGTGTTGGCTTTGTCCGCCCGCGCTTTGGTTTTGCCGAGATCCAGTGCGAGCTCGATATCGTGCTCCCGATAGCGGTCTAGTTTTTCAAACTTCGCCACCTCGACCAGTTGGCCGTCGCACCGCAGCAAATCATAGCCGTGGTCAGCCGCCCAATTGGCCAATGGTTGGTGGTGGCCCTTGCGCGAGCGAATCAACGGCGCACACAGGTAAAGCGCTTTGGCCTTCTTTGCCTCGGGGGAACTGACGGCATCGTTCAGGCGTTTTTTGATAGCCGTCAGGCTTTGCGCGGCAACGGGTTCACCCGTGGTCGGGCTGTGCTGGATGCCCACCTTGGCAAAGAGCAGGCGCAGGTATTGAGCGACTTCAGTAATGGTCGCCACTGTCGATTTGCGCGTGCCGCGGGTGATGCGCTGCTCGATCGCCACCGTGGGCGGAATGCCGCGCAGGTCGTCGATGTCGGGGCGTGGCAATTGCTCGACAAATTGGCGCGCATAGGACGACATCGACTCCATGAAACGGCGTTGGCCCTCGGCGAAAATGATGTCGAACGCGAGCGAGGATTTGCCCGACCCGGAGACGCCGGTCACGACGTTAAACACTCCGTGCGGGATGCGCACATCGAGGTTCTTTAAATTGTGCTCACGCGCGCCGGTGACAATGACAGCTCCTTCGCTGCGCAGAGTTGGGCTTGGTTCGGCGGCTTCTAGTGCCATACTTTGCACTGCAAAGTCGACAACCTTGTCGCTGCTGAATTCGAGCGCTTCCAGCAGGTAGGGGGCGGTTTCGGTTTTCTTTTTCGCAGCTTGATCGGGTGTGCCGGTAAAGACGACTTGGCCTCCCTTGTCGCCGGCTCCGGGCCCCATCTCGATCAGCCAATCGGCCGCGAAAATCATGTCGAGCTGGTGCTCGATCACGACCAGGCTATGCCCGTGATCCACAAGCTTTTGCAGCACGGCGATCAGGCGTTTCACATCGTCGCGGTGCAGACCGGTGGTCGGCTCATCGAGGAGTAGCAGCGCGGGCAGCTCTTTCTCCTGGTCGAAGCCACTCAGGTATTTAACCAGTTTCAAACGTTGGGATTCCCCACCGGATAGCGTGTTGAGGGGTTGGCCAAGTGGTAAGTAGCCAAGCCCCACATCTTGCAGTGCGGAGAGCTTGGGCTCGATCTTGCGTTGGCCCTTAAAGAATTGGCGCGCGTCGCTCACAGTGAGTGAAAGCACCTCGTGCACGGTCATCTCTTTCCAGCGAATCGCGAGCACCTCGGGCTTGAAGCGTTTGGATTCGCAAATCGGGCAGGGCACATAAACGTCCGAGAGAAACTGCATTTCCACGCGCTCAAAGCCGAGGCCCTGGCAATGTTCGCAACGACCCTGACCGGAGTTAAACGAAAAGTGCGACGCCGTGAGCCCTGCTTGGCGCGCCTGCTCCGTGGCGGCGAAAAGGTTGCGAATGCCGTCCCACGCATCAGCGAACAGCGCGGGATTGGAGCGCGGCGTTTTGCTGATTGGTGATTGGTCGACGAGCACGATGTCGCCAAATTGATCACCGCCGGTGATGCTCTTAAACTGCGCGGGGTCGTCACTTACTTTGCCGCGCAAAGTTAAAACACCCTGGTGGACCACATTGTTCAGCAGCGTGGATTTGCCGGAACCAGAAACGCCAGTCAGTGAAACAAAACGCCCGAGTGGGATGCTAACATCGACGCCATCAAGGTTGTGCTTGGTGGCGGCTTTGATTTGCAGTTGATTCTGCTTGCGGTTTACTTTGCGACGCAAAGTTGGTGGCTTGATCGACTCCGCGCCCGACAGGTATTTGCCGGTGATGCTTTCGGCTGCCGTGGCGATCTGCTTGGCCGGGCCCTGGTAAACGACGCGCCCGCCACCGCTGCCCGGCTGCGGCCCGATTTCAACCAACCAATCCGCTGCACGCATGACGCTCTCGTCGTGCTCGACGACGACCACGGTGTTGCCTTGCTCAGTGAGGTTGCGCAGGATGCGAATCAGGCGATCAATGTCGCGCGCGTGCAAGCCGATGGACGGCTCATCGAGCACGAAGAGTGTGTCGACCAAGGATGCGCCGAGGCAGGAAGTCAGGTTGACGCGTTGCGTTTCACCACCGGAAAGCGTGCGGCTCGTGCGGTCAAGCGTCAGGTATTCCAGACCGACTTGCGTCAGGTAATTGAGACGGGTCAAAATATTGTCTAACGCGAGTTGGGCGGGCTTGTTTTCCTCGTCGATTTCCGGCGACGATTGGATGAGGGCATGCAGCTCGCCAATGGGCATGCGGTAGAGATCGGGCAGCGTGTGTCCGCGCCATTTCCAGTTGAGTGCGGCGGGGACCAGGCGCGCGCCCTCACAGTCTGGGCAGGTCGTATAGGAGCGAAATCGCGAGAGAAATACGCGCACGTGCATTTTGTAGGTGTTGCCTTCGAGCCAATTGAAAAAGCGGCGCACGCCATACCAGGCTTTGGGCCATTCGCGGTCGCCCTCGCCATAGCCGGGCTCGCCATCCAGGACGAACTGGCGGTGCTCTTTGCTAAGTTCGTGCCAAGGAATATCCATGGGCACGCCGTGCGATTTTGCGGCTTTTTTGAGGTCGCGCAGGGACTCGCTGTAAACATCTCCCTGAAACGGCTTGATCGCACCTTCGGCCAAGCTGAGCGTTTCGTCGGGGACAACCAGACGGTAATCGATTTCGATTACGCGGCCAAAGCCCCGGCATCGCGGGCATGCACCCACGGGGGAGTTAAAGGAAAACAGGTTTGCCGTGGCGGGGTTAAATGTTTCGCCAGTTACGGGCGAGTGAAGGCCTTCGGTGAAGCGCTCCAAGTCAGTCGGTGCGTCGCCGTCCAACACGCCGAGCACCAGCTCGCCTTGACCGAATTTTAACGCCGTCGTGGCTGCGTCGATAAAGCGCGCACGCTGGTTTTGCGCGAGGCGTATCTTGTCCACAATGATGGTCAGCGTCGCGTCGTCAGGCAGCGTATTCGTGTCGAGTGTATCGAGGCGCGTAATGGCATTTCCATGGAGCACGCGCGTGAATCCCTGACTGCTGACGGAGTCAATAATCTGCTTCCATTTGAGCTTGCCGGGGCGCTGGACATCGAAGGCGACGAGGGCGCTGGCATCGGCGTGCGCCTTCAGAGCCTGCCGCCAAATGCTTTGCGGGTTGTCATCGTGGATGGGTTTGCCGGAGGCGGGATCGATAAGTTGGCTGACTTGGCCGAACCACACTTTGAAGTAGTCGCAAAGCTCGGTCATCGTGCCCACGGTCGAGCGCGAAGTCTTCACCGTGTTGCTTTGGCGAATCGCGATGGACGGCCGGATATTCTCGATCGAGTCGACCTTGGGGCGGTCGAGCATTTCGAGGAATTGGCGCGTGTAGGGCGAAAACGTTTCGACGTAGCGCCGCTGACCCTCGGCGTGGAGCGTATCGAATACCAGCGAACTTTTTCCCGCGCCACTGAGCCCCGTCACCACGATCAGCTTACCCAGTGGTAGGTCGAGGTCGACACCTTGCAGGTTGTTTTGGCGAGCGCCGCGCAGGCGGATCATGGATGCGTCGGGGATGGGCATATATGTGCACCATTTACCAGAAAGCCGAACGACGCAAGTCTGGGCAGTGAAATAATTTTTGCGGCCCGCTTAAAGCAGGTTGTCGGCGAGTCGTTCCTGGGGTTCCTGGGCGCTTTCTGCGGCAGGTGGATCAACCGGGGAGAACTCCGTTGCGAGCAGGAGCGGGGAGACGTCATCCAGGCCGACGCTCTTGATTGGTAGCGCGGATAAAACGCTGAGCAGGGAGCGTGCGGTGTCACTTTGCGGCTGCAGCAGCGAGGCGGCGTCGCGCCAGAATAGATCGCGCTGACGGCGATAGGCCTGCGTGAGCGGGTTGTCCGCGACGCGCTCCCAGTTTTGCACGCAGATCACCAAAGGTTCGCTTTCAAGCTTCTCGCAAAGCCTGCTATAAAAGCCGAGGGCATCGCTATCGAGCATCGCCACGGCTGAGGGAAAGAAAACCTGGGTTTCGCCAATGAACTGCAACAAGCCATCAAGCCCGTCAAAGTAGCGGTAGATTAAAACTTTGTCCACGCCAGCGCGTGCGGCGACGGCGTTGACCCCAAAACTCTGGAATCCTTCCTCCGCCAGAAGGTCGATTGCCGCGTCGACGATTCGCTTTTCGGTATGCTGGCGGTTTCGCTTCATGTGCGGATACTAGTTAACATAATATTCGGCGACAGTGTCAATCACCGCACTGGCCTAACTTTCATAAAAACTTGTTAAAATGGCTATTTAGGACACTGTGGAGCTCGTGGATACTGCAACTTCGGACACAGCGCTACGATTTTTTAAGGCAGGCGGGTTTAATCAACTTTGCCTGGAAAAAGCGGAAGACATCCGTCTGGTTCTAGACTTGGACGAGACGCTTTGGGTGGCGTCGAGTTGTCCGGTCAAGGGCTTGGATATCGACGAACGCACCCTGGCGCTGATCGATTCCGACACCGATGGGCGCATCCGCCCGCCCGAGATTAAGGGCGCGATTCGTTGGCTGAGCGAAGTGATGGCTGACTACAGCAGCCTGGTGGAAGGCCGGGACTGGATCGAGCTCGGGCAACTTAATGAAGCCGACGAAAGAGGGGCGGCATTAAAGAAATCTGCCCAGCGAATTCTGGCCAATCTCGGGCGACCGGAGTCGGAAAAAATCGCACTGGCGGACGCCTTGGATCGCAGCGGGATTTTTGCCCAGGTAAAGAGTAACGGTGATGGCGTGATCCCGGAAGAAGCCGCCGAGACAGAAGAGACCAAGCAAGTCATCCGCGACATTATTAAGACGATTGGTGGCGTGGCGGACCTGGGCGGTGCTCAGGGAGTTACCGCGGACAAAGTGAACGAGTTTTATAAGGCCGCGCAGGAATTTCTCGATTGGTGGGTCCAAGGCTACCCGGCGGACACGGTTCACCAACCGGGCTACGTGCCGCCAGTGAAGGAGTCGACCGAGTTGTCGCTCGAAGACGCCATCGAAAAAGGCAGCGAAGCCGAGGCTGCGGTTGAGGCCGATGCGGATACCCAGAAGCCTGCAGACCCGCAACTGCCAGAGCGTGATCCGGCGATTTTCCCGCTTGGAGCCGATACGCCTGCCGCCTACGGCGCGGTGGAGGCGCTGCGGGGGAAGATTAATGAATTTTTCGCGCAAAAACGCATCGCGGCATTTGATTCCAAGGCGGTGACGTTTTTGAATTTCCGCGAAAGCGACTTGATCGAGGGAGGCAAGCGTGATCAAGCCAGCTTGCAGGAAGTCATGCGTGAGTTGCCGCTGGCTCATGTGTCGGCGGACGCGGATTTGCCGCTGGAGCAAGGCGTGAACCCCGTCTATGCCGATGCTTTGCTCGCGCTGAAACTACGCGCAGTGAGGCCGTTACTCGGCGATTTGGACAAGCTAACGCCCACCACTTGGTCTGAGCTACAGGACAAACTCCAAGGCTATGCCAACTGGATTAACGCCAAGAAAGGCGCGGCGGTGGAAAGCCTGGGTGCCGCGCGTTTGGGCGCAATTCTGAGCGGGCCGGAAAAGGCGGCCATTGAGGCGCTGATTCAGGTGGACTCCGCGCTGGCGGGCGAGATCAAAGCCGTCGAGGAGGTGGAGAAGCTGCTGCGTTATCACCGCGATTTGTTCCGTTTGCTCAACAACGTGATCAGTTTTCCGGAGTTTTACGACACCGACAAGCAGGCGATTTTTCAGACCGGTTCGTTGATTATCGACGGTTGCGAGCTGACGATGTGCGTGGAGGTCATTGATAAGGTCGCGCACCCGGTCATTGCGGAAAAGTCCGGCATCTACCTGGTTTATCTGGAAGCGAAGCGCAAGGACCAGCCAGCGCCGATTAATGTGTGTGCCGCCGTGACCAGTCGCAGCGCTGGGCGTATTTCTGTTGGCAAGAACGGCGTGTTTTACGACCGCAAGGGGCGCGACTGGGATGCGAAGGTGACCAAGGTGATCGTGAACCCAATCAGCCTGCGTGAGGCCGCCTGGGCACCGTTTCGGGCGATTGGCGACTTGATCACCTCGCAGATTGAGAAGATCACACAGTCGCGACAAAAGGCGATTGAGAAGGAAATCTCCAGTAGCCTAACGGCGATGGACCAGAACGTCGCGCAACAACCGCCCAAGGAGACTGAAACCAAGAGCAGCGGCGGCGGTATGGGCATGGGCGGTATGCTCGCTGGCGGCGGTGTTGCGATTGCGGCTTTGTCGTCCTCTTTCGCCTACATCGCCCAACAAGTGCGCAATCTGCCGGATATCTACTTCGTTTATACGGCGCTGCTGATTATTTTCTTCGTCGTCGCGCCATCCGTGCTGCTAGGCTTTTTCAAGTTGCGCGCGCGCGACATCGGGATGATTCTGGAGGCCTCGGGCTGGGCGATCAATGGCCGCATGCGCATAAATTTAAAGCTCGCGCATGATCTAACCCATGTGGGCAAGTTCCCCAAGGGCTCGACCCGTGTCCACTATGAATACCTGAGCGAGGACGGGCGTACGCGCCGCCGTCGCTTTTGGGCGTGGTTCGCGCTCGGCTCCATCCTGATTGGTGGATCCCTGTGGTGGTTTACCTACGAATACAGTGCGACGCGGGCCCGTAATTCCGACCAAGCGCCGGTAGTGGTACCCGTGGTGGAAGAGGCCGCGAAATAGGCCAAAAAAACGTCGCCCACTGTTGAAGTCGGGCGACGTTTGAAATGCTTTAGGTTTGGAGGCGCTTACTTTTTGCGAGCACGACGGGAGGGCTTTTCGTCTTCTTCCTCATCCTCGTCGTCTTCGTCTTCATCCTCGTCGCCGAGGTCATCATCGCCATCTTCGTCGAAGCCTTCTTCGTCCTCTTCTTCCTCGTCGTCGTCTTCGTCCCACTTCATCGTCTCGTCTTCCTCGATCTTTTCGTCTTCTTCGTCGAGGTCGGGGAACGATTCTTCGATGTCTTCATCGTTACTGGAGGAGTCTTCGTCGCCGTCGAGTTCGTAGCCTTCGGGCACGTACTCGAGGATGTCGAGCAGCTCGCGGAAGCAGTGGACGGCGCGGCCTTCCATGAAGTCGGCGTTTTGCTCTTCACGAATGTCGTCTTCCAGCTCTTCGATGGTGAACTTCTGTTCGAACTCAATGAGGTCGTTCAGTAGTTTCACGCGTAAAGCGGTAACGTGGTCGATACAGTCGGCAAATGGACCTTTTTCTTCGTCGATGACGTCGGGCAGGGCGAAGAGGAGCTCTTCGGACTCGAAGAGGCTTTCGTTCGTCCGCACCAGGCGCAGACGATGGTCATCCATTTTCTTATCAATACGGAACTTGAAAAATGCGTCTTCGAATACGGACGGTTGGAAGTCGTAGTCGCGCAGGGGATCGAGCAAGTCCATGATGTGTCCGACCTGACGTGGGTCGATGATGCTGAGACCATCGACGTCCCAATGGACTTCGTCGCTGATTTCTTCGACCCACCAGTTCATGTCTTCGCCCAGTCGGACGATGCACCACTCAAGTTTTGGAGCTGATTTAGGCATGTTGTTCTAGAGAAACGGGTTTCGTGATAGCTTAGGGTTTTTCGCTAATTTAAAAAGGGACGTTGAGAGAGTTTTGCCCGTCGTCAAGGATTGATGGAGATATTTTTCGCATTCCAAGTTAAAAGTGGACAGGTGGGGGATTTTTCTTGAGCTTACGGGCTGTCAGAGAATCTGCTATTTTCATCATGGGAGACTTTTACGAGAAACTGGTGCGACCCTATTTATTCCGGGGCGACCCGGAGGAAGCGCACGATCGCGCTATTGGCTGGCTGCGCATGCTTTCGGGCATGGGGCCCGCATTGCGTATCATGGAAGCCTATAATCGGCCGGCACGCAGTGAGCCTTTAGAACTTTTTGGCCTTACTTTTCCCAATCCCGTGGGTTTGGCGGCCGGGTTTGATAAAAACGCCCACTGCTGGCAGGCTATGGCTGCCCTGGGCTTCGGCCACGTGGAAATTGGCACCGTGACCAAGCTGGAGCAGCCCGGCAACCAAAAGCCGCGCGTATTCCGCTACCCACAGCATGAGGCGCTGATCAACCGTATGGGCTTCCCCAATGACGGCGCAGAAGCCGTGGCCAAGCGCCTTTCGAAGGCACCTTCGTCGCGCAAGCGCCGTATCCCGCTAGGTATTAATATCGGTAAAAGCCGCGTTACGCCCATCGATCAAGCCGTTGGGGATTATCTGGCCTCTTACGAGAAGCTGGCGGACTACGCGGATTATTTCACGATTAATGTCAGCAGCCCGAATACCCAGGATCTGCGTCAATTGCAGGAAAAACACCTGTTGAGCGACCTGGTCGGCGCGGTGATCGCCGCCGACCGCGAGCGCGCGCGCAAGCTTGGCAAGGGGCGTATTCCGATTCTCGTTAAAATCGCACCAGATCTGACTTACCGCCAAATTGACGACATTCTCGCCGCCGCTATCGATGTGGGCGCAGACGGCCTCATTGCGACGAATACACTGATCGAGCGTCCGGTCGACCTCGGTGACAAAGACCAGACCGGCGGCCTCAGTGGCGCGCCGATCCACCAGCGCGCCGTGAACATCGTCAACTACATCTACCGCAGCGTCGGCGACAAGCTGCCGATCATCGGCGTAGGAGGCATTCATGACGAGCGCACAGCGGGTAACTTCTTTGATGCCGGTGCCAAGATGATTCAGGTCTACACGGGCATGGTTTATCGTGGCCCGTTTTTCGCAAAGGACTTGGCGCAGGGCTTCAGCTGGCGCAATCGCGACTGGGTGTAGGCGGGGTGCATGCGTTAAAGTGAGCCAATTAAAGAGGAAATTCGCTTTGCAGCGGTCATTAGGCTATGGTTTTCCTCTTTAACCCATTCATTGGCTCACTTGACCGCCCCAAATGTTGCATAAATGCAACAGCAGAAGCTTTGACCTGCGCCTGTTGCGGGCTATCAGTCATTCTAAAGCCACAAGCACTATGCCCGAAGAAAATTCGCCCGAACCGTCCGAAGAAGAGCTCCAGCGCGTGATCGAATACGCCGCTGCCAACCAGGAATTTCGCGATCGCCTGGAGGCCGAGATCTTCGACGACTTGGAAGAGGAAATGGAATATGACCTTGAGGACCTCTTCGAGGAGCAGCATGCGGGAAAGGTCGGCAAGCCGTTGCCCAGCGCTGAGGATCGCAAGAAATTCCGCGCATTCTATTTTAAGGAACTTCGCCGCCTCCAGATCGAGCTGGTACGCCTACAGGACTGGGTGATGAAGACCGGCTATAAGCTAGTGGTCATTTTCGAAGGCCGGGACGCAGCTGGCAAGGGTGGGGTGATCAAACGCATCACGCAGCGCACGAATCCCCGTGTCTGCCGCACCGTGGCCCTCCCGGCACCCACCGAGCGCGAGAAGACGCAGTGGTATTTTCAGCGCTATGTGCCACATTTGCCAGCCGCTGGCGAGATTGTGCTCTTTGACCGGAGCTGGTATAACCGCAGTGGCGTGGAGCGCGTTATGGGCTTTAGTAGCGAGGAGCAGGTGGAGCAGTATTTCAACGACGTACCCCACTTCGAGGAAATGCTGGTCAATTCCGGCATCAAGCTGATCAAATACTGGTTCTCCATCACCGACGAGGAGCAAGAGTTTCGCTTCCAATGCCGCATCACGGATCCGCTCAAGCAGTGGAAGCTCAGCCCGATGGATTTGCAGTCCCGCATCCGCTGGGAAGACTACACCGCGGCGAAAGAGGAAACCTTCGCCCGGACGAATTTTGACTTTGCGCCCTGGAACGTCGTTAGCGCGATCGACAAGAAACGCGCCCGCCTCAACTGCATCAGCCACCTGCTGCAACAGGTGCCCTACGAGCGCGTGGATAAGGAGCCCATCGTGCTGCCGGAGCGCGTCCACCACGCCAGTTACCAGCGCCACCCGGTGCCTAAGAGCATGTTCGTCCCACAGGTTTACTAGGGCTAACGGACATTCATTTTGTATCTTGATTGCTGCAAATACTGCCCCAACGGGGCTACGCAAGATGTCGTTTTTGCGCAATCCCGTTGGGATAGGCAATGTACGTATTCGTATTCCCAGGGTAGGCGTTCAGCCGCTCTGCGGCCTCAAGCCAACCCTGGGCTATGGTTGCGTAGCCCCGTTGGGGCAAATTTGCTGAAAGTTGAATGTCCGTTGGCCCTAGAGCCTATCCAGCCAATCTCTCAACAATAAGCCCCGGCAGTGACGCCGGGGCTTTCTTGATGGTATATGGATTATGGCTGAAAAATTAGCGGCGAGCGGGGATGAAGTTCTCATTGCCCTGCAACTGGGCCTGATATGACCAGCGACGCATGTCGGACAATTGTTCTTTATTGAGTAACTCCACGCTGCCATCAAGGTTGCCGACGACGGCATGGCCCTCATAACGCAGATGGTTGTAACCCATTACCGAGGGGTCCGACTCATCGTAGGTGTCACCCAGCCAGGAATTGCGCAGGCCATTGGGGGGAGCCACGCGGAAGTAGCCCTTGTACGGAGCGCCAATGGCCTCATCCGAGTCGATCTTTGACCACGCGGATGCGACCACAATCTGCTGGCTGGGATTGGGTGATTGTGCAATCGTAGTCAGCGCGACAGGGAAGTCTTCCTGCGTGTAACGACCAGCACCAAAGTAGCCGCCGATATACTCCTGGTTCAGACCAAAGGATGGGGAAATCGAAATTTCGTAAACATCATTGTCTTTAATCAGCTTTTCCAAGTGCTCTTGAGACGGTCCCGGATAAAATACGCGCAAATCCTCGACGTAGGGAAGTAAGCGGAAGACATAGCGCTCAGCTGCCTGGCGTTGGGTGATCGCAATGCCGTTATAGTCCAAAACACTGTTTGACTGTAAGTAGCCTTGGCTTGGAACGGAGGCCAGCAATCGGCCATTGTGATCATTGGCGTATAATTGATAAGCGTTGACGATTTGGCGCGCGGACGTGATGTCGTTCGTCTTGTAGGCGCTTTCGCGAACCTTGCCGACGGATGCCACCGTAATGGCCCCGAGAATCCCAACCACGCTAACCGAGACAAGGAGTTCGATCAAGGTGAACGCTTTGTTAATACTATGCTTTTTCATCATTAGTTCAGGCTGATTTTAAGGTTCATGAACTGGGGATTGTTAGCATCGAAAGGGGTGAGAGAGCGCACGACGACCTGCTGAGTGCCGTCGTCATTAGTGTGCAGCACCTCTGGCTCCGAGACGTAGGGGCCGCCCGGATCGGAGTTACTATGCCAGCTTTCAAGGTCTGTGCTGACGCAGACATCATAGACCAAATCCTCGGCAGCAATCTGCTGCGAAAAGGTGAGCGTAGGGTAGAGCACGCCGTCGATCTCAACTAGTGCCTGAGAAAATCTCTTCTCCTGAATGCCGGATTCCGGATTGGAGCCGATGGCATATTCCATGGCATTGATCAGGCCATCTTTATCGTAGTCATTCGAGGCTGCCCAATCGGACGCACTGATGCCGCCGCCGTGGTTGGACTCAAATGATACCTGCCGCCAAACGCCATATTCTTTGGTGGCGAGGATGGCTCGGATTTCCAGATTGTCCGTGACGCTCAATACCAGAGGATTGTCGGTCGACTCGCCAAATGGGCCTACCCATTTCACGAAAACAAAGCTTGGGCTCGGGCTAACTTCAATAGTGACCGTTTCACCGTCATTATAGATCAGCTTTTCCGGCGTTCGGTTGATCGTGCCAAACAGTAGGCCAAAGGGGACATTGGTGTCGACGCTCACACCAAAACCGCTCAATTGCTGCTGGAAGGTTTCGTTGGTATCCAGTTGGGCTTCAATAATACTGGAGTGAATCAGCTCGTAAGAGAACTGGATGTAGTAATCTGCTATAGTAATGCCGCTGACATCCCACTCCCAAGCGGTAAAGATGTTACCGTTACTGTCGGAGGATTCAATGGCGGCGGTTACGGGGAATGCTGCTTCTTCCCATGCGCCGTTTTCATCGGACCGGTAAAAAAGTTTGATTGATGAAAAGTCCGGCAAGCTCTGGCTGCCGCTCAATGTCATCGTCTGAAACAGGATTTCGCCCGGGTCATAGAGCGGGTTGTCGTAAACCTTGAATGCTGTGGGTTCTCCGAAGCTGTAGATGCCGTTACTGGATGTAATGAAGGCACCCGGTGCTCCATACTGCCCCATGCGCGCGTTGAGATTGCCGCCACGAAAAGGGTGGTTGACCTCAAATTCTCCCAAACCGGCATATGGCGGCTCGGCGTCGGTATAGCCGACGTCAAAACCATCCCAGTAGGCGAAGTTGGCGTCGTCGTCACCGAGACGATAGGTCGGCTCTAGAAACTGCGCTGACAAGCTAGTTGTCAGGCATAGGGCGAAAATGGAGAAATTAAGCTTCATTGTTATGATAAAAAGCAAAGTAGCCCGCCAACGGATTGGCATCCGTCAGCGGGCAGTTTTTCTTGCTTGGCTTTAACTAACGTCTCTGACGACGCATCAAAATCAGGGCACCACAGGCTATGCCTGCCATCAGCGCATAGGTGGAAGGTTCGGGAACCACTTGAAAAGTGTCACCTTGGTTGAGCTGCATTTCGTAATTGCCGTTATGCACGACACTAGTCCAATTGATCGTGAAGTCGGAAATTGGATCAACAATGCCAGATAGGTCCCATTGGTAACCGAAAATAGTTGAGTTGGAGCCCATGCCGCTGAAGTCACCGCCGACAACAAATGTATTGATAGCGGCCAGAGCCTGAGAGCCTCCATTGTAGCTCAATGTCGGCGCTACCATCATACCGCCAACAGCATCTGATTGGAAAACAACGGTCTCCAGATTGGCCAGCGGGCTGTTCTCGGTAATGAAGAATGAGCCGGGAGTATCGAAATTGTAGATCGAATCAGTGCCGGGGTAGCCACCAGTACCGGCAACCTTGTCAAAGGTGGCCGTTCCGCTATTCGGAGAAACCGGAGTGGACCATCCTGCTGTGTTTGTGCCGAAGTTGTTGTATCCTTCGCCTACGGTTAGCGTCGAGCTGTTCATATCGGACCAGACAGATTGAGTCGAGTTACCCGGTAGATTGATGTCCAGTGCTGCCGTGGCGGCGGTAGCCGCGCCAAGTGTGGCCAGTGTGAGTATCGCTTGCTTGTTCATTGTTAGGTTATTTGGAATTATTCTAATTCTAAAGGATTGGGATTCAGTCTCAATTTGTTCTCAAAAAGAGACGCCCAACGGCGAGGCAGGGCGCTCCCAAAAGTTGTTACAGGCCGGCGGCCAGCTCTCTCCAGTCCTCGCGCTCGGGTATGCCGGGCTTGCGGGCACCAAAGAATTGAGCGATGATCTCGCCTTCGGCGTCGTAGAGTTCGACGGCGTTCACGTCGCCATCGACGGTTGGCTTGACGACGTGCCAGCTACTGGCGATGCCGCTTTCCTTCAGGTGGAGGTTAAAGTCGGGGTCGAGGACGTTGAACCAGTCTTCGAAGATGACCAACTTGCTAACCGTGCCGGTGTGGATCTGGATCGCCGAGTCGTTGCCGACGAATACCATGATCGGCATTTCCTTGTCGCGGGCCTGTTCGAGCACGCGGCGGGCGGCATCGTTTTCCAGGCGACGGGTAAATTTGCCTTCGCCAATTTCCATGGCTTGCAGACGGCTAACCTTGTTTTTGGCCATCAGCATGAAGAAGTCGTGCGTGTCCTTGAGCTCTTCCCAGCCCTTGAGAAACTTGGCCTTGCGCTCTTCGTCAACCGGCTGCGGTGCTTCCTTGGCTGGGGCAGTTTCGATGGCGAGCTCCGGGTTTTGGTCTTCGTGGCGATATTTCGCAACGAGCTCGTCGTAAACGCTCATCTTTGACTCTTCTTTCGGGTAAACCTTGTGAATGGCCACACCGTAGCGGTCAAAGAACTGAATGGACTTCATTTCCTGGCCGCGGCTTTGCGCGGTGACAGCGAAGGCGAATGCCCAGTCGGCGAAAAAGAAGCGCAGGTCGATGTCTTTACCGACGACGAGGCCGATTTTGCCGTTGTGAGAGGAAATTTGCTCGTAGCACCCCTTGCGCTCGTGGACGCAGTAGTCATTGCGGGTCAGCACCATGACGCGGCCCAGCGGCTTGAGCTCTTCAATAAAGCCGATCCAGCTTTCGGCGTTCAGGCGGACGGATTCGCAACCGCAGTCAGCGGAAACCAGTTCGCATTCGGTGACGCCAAGGCGGTCCGCGAAATCGCGCATACGCAGCTTGGGCTCGGCTTCTTTCAGCTCGGCGTAACGCTCGGCAAGTGTGGGTGTGGAAGTGCTCATTGAAAAATAAATGTTCGCAAACAAGTGAGAACGAGTCCCATCAGCTAAAAAATGCTTGCCCGCGTCAACACGAAAAAGCAACTTTTTGAAATTATGTCTCAATTTCATGCTATTCGAATCCAATTCAGCCTGATCCTCGCGGTCACGCTCACGGCCATTTCGCTGCAAGCGGAATCCAAGAACCGGATTGTCACCGTGGGCGGTGCCGCGACGGAGATCGTATTTGCGCTGGGTTCCGGCGATGACGTGGTCGCGGTTGACCTTTCCAGCCAGTATCCGGCGGCGGTCCGCGACCTGCCACAGGTCGGTTACATTCGCAACATTACGCCGGAGGGTATCATGTCGATGCGTCCGAGTCTCATTGTCGCTACCGAGACGCTTGGGCCGCCAGCCGCCAAGAAAATGCTCAAGCAAATGGGTGCACCGATCGTCTGGATTCCCGAGCCCAACAGCGTAGAAGCGCTGGAGCAGGGCCTGACTGACATTGGCCAGAAGCTCGGCAAAACCGAACAGGCAAACGAAATTATCGCCGAGGTTAAGGCCTCCATCGCCGCTACCCAGGAAGCCGCAAGCGCCTGGAGCAGCAAGCCGACTGCGGTGTTCTTCATCACTCCGCCCACCGGCGCAGGTGGTGGACGTGCCGGTGGCGAGGGGACACGGTCGGATGAGCTCATTTCATTGGCTGGTGGCGCGAATGCGGTCGAGTTCAAGAACTTCCAGGGCATGTCGATCGAATCGCTGATCAAGACCGATCCCGACGTTATTTTTGTCGGTGTTTCCGACAGCCATGGTGCTTCACCAGAAAGCGTGGAAGCCATGAAAACGCTGCCTGGGTTGGCCAACACCAAGGCGGTGAAAAACGGAACAATCTACGCAGTGCCGATGGATGATCTGTCTTTCGGGCCGCGCCTGGGAGAAGCAGTTAACCGCTGGAGTAGTCATTTGGCCACTGCCGCCAATTAAGCCTTTGCCAAAGCCAAACTGCACGTTCTAGCTAGCTGACATGCCACTGCGCATTCCTGCCAAGCGCCGTATTTATATACTGGCCGCCCTAGTCGTTCTCATGCTCGCGATTGGGGTGGCGGCGCTTGATATAGGCCCCCTCGACACGACCTGTGGCGAGGTATTCACGGTCTTGAAAGACCGCTTGCTGTTCGCGGCGGCGGATGATCGTACCTGGGCCGATCCGACCATCTGGAATCTTCGCTTCCCGCGCATCGTAATGGCGATGCTGGTTGGGGCGGGGCTGGCGGTCGCGGGCGCGCTGATGCAGGGTCTGTTTCGCAACCCTTTGGCGGACCCAGGGCTGATTGGTGTCTCCAGCGGCTCGGCGATGGGCGCGGTGGTGTCGATTATCGTGATGCCGTATTTTGGGCTTAGTGGTGACTGGCTGGTCTATGCCGCGACGCCGATCTGCGCTATGGCAGGCGGGGTTGGCATCACGTTTCTTATTTATCAACTGTCACGCGTGGGCGGTCGTATTCATGTTGCCTCCATGCTTCTGACCGGCATTGCGATTAACGCCATTGGCGGCGCCCTGATCGGTCTGGCGGTGACGCGGATTGCGACGGCGGATCAACTGCAGTCCTTTACGTTTTGGAGCCTGGGCAGCCTCAATGGCGTCATGTGGCCGGTCGTGGGCATTACCGCGCTGGTGCTGTTGCCTTGTCTGGGCCTGTCGCTCGCGCTGGGCAAGCCGCTCAATGCATTTCTGTTCGGTGAGCTGGAGGCCTATCACCTCGGCGTGGACGTCCCCAAGGTCAAGCGTATCGCCATCGTGGTCAGTGCGCTGATGGTCGGCGTGACGGTCGGCTTCACGGGTGGCATTGGCTTTGTCGGGCTGGTGGCACCGCACATTATCCGCCTGGGCTTCGGGCCGGACCATCGTTTTTTGCTACCGGCGAGCGCGCTGTGCGGGGCCATTCTTCTGCTAATCGCCGACTCGCTGGCGCGCACGATTGTGTCCCCGGCAGAGCTGCAGATCGGCATCCTCACGGCGCTGATCGGCGGACCATTCTTCCTGATGCTCTTGCTGAAATCACGAAAGGAGATGAGTATTTAGCCATGCTGCGCGCGGAAAAAGTTTCCATGTCCTACGGTCGCCACACGGTGGTGGACAACGTTTCGGTAGACGTCGAGCCGGGCAAGGTGATCGCCATTTTGGGCCCAAATGGTGCGGGCAAGACCTCGCTCTTTCGCCTGCTCAGCGGCAGCGTATCGCCCGAGACCGGCAAGGTAACGCTCGACGGCAAACCGCTGAAAGACTACAGCGCGGACGCCTTGGCGCGCCGTCGCTCGGTGCTGCCGCAGACCTCGCAACTGGGCTTTAATTTTACCGTGCGCGAAGTCGTTGAAATGGGGCGTCTGCCGCACGCCAAGGCTGATGTGAGCATGGACGAAGAAAAGGTGGTCGACCTCGCCATGGAGTGGGCCGACATCACGAATTTCGCGAACCGGCATTATCTGAGCCTGTCCGGCGGTGAGCGTCAGCGCGTGCAGCTTGCGCGCTGCCTGGCGCAGGTTTGGCCGGGCGACGGCGCGGCGAAGGAAACGTCCTACCTGCTACTCGACGAGCCAACGAACAACCTCGACATTTCGCACCAGCACACTTGCCTGCGGGAAGCCCGCCGCCTGGCGGACAAAGGCGTTGGCGTGGCCTGCATCCTCCACGATTTCAACCTCGCACTGGCTTATGCCGATAGTTGTGTGGTGATTTACGATGGCATGGTCCGCGCCAGTGGCCCCGTGGTAAAAGCCCTTTCGCCCGAGGTGGTTAGCGATGTTTTCGGCGTCAAAGCGACGCTCATCGAGCAAGACGGTCAGCGCGTTCTGGCGACCTTGCCGAAGTAAATTAACCTTAGCGGCTACGCTTAATACCGCGCTATGCCGGGCTCGATTTCGCGGGCCCAGGCATCGATGCCGCCGGCGATACTCGTGGCGGTTTCAACTCCCTTGGAACGTAAGAAGTGGGCGGCCTTCAGGCTGCGCATGCCGTGGTGGCAGTAAACGAGCAGCGGTTGCTTGGCGTCGAGCTCGGTGTAGCGCTCGGGAAGTTCGCCGAGTGGGATGACGCGGGCACCGTCGATCTTGCAGATCGCGACCTCGAAGTCCTCGCGGACGTCGAGCAAGGCGGGCGGGTTCTCGTGCTGGAGCAAGCTGTGCGCATCTTGAACGGTAACTTCCATGGGGGACTCTTCTGCCGGAGTTTCCGGCTCGGCGCAAGACCACTCGTAGGTGTCCGCCTTGATTTCTGTAATCGCGGGGGCCTCACCACAAAGCGGGCACTGCGGATCGGGCTTGAGCTTGAGTGTGCGGTGGCGCTGAGCCAGGCTGTCAACGACCAGCAGGCGGCCCTGTAAGCTCTCGCCAATGCCCACGATGCGCTTGATCGCCTCCATTGCCTGGTAGCTGCCGATTACGCCGCATAGCGCGCCGAAGACACCAGCCTCCTCACAATTGGGCACCGTGCCGGGCTCCGGCATTTGCGGGAACAGGCAACGGTAGCAAGGGCCACCAGCACGCGGTTCAAAAAGCGAGACCTGCCCCTCGAACTGGAATACGCTGCCATAAACCAGCGGCTTGCCGGCGAAGAATGCGGCGTCGTTATTTAAGTAACGCGTGGGGAAATTGTCTGTGCCGTCAACGATGACGTCGTACTGGCTAAAGAGGTCCACCGCGTTGTCGGCCTGGACACCCTCAGGATGGGGGATTAATTGGATACCCGGGTTGATGGCGCGCAGGCTCTCCATACCCGATTCCAGTTTGGAGCGGCCGGAATCGGCGTCACCATGCAGGATTTGGCGCTGGAGATTATGCGGCTCGACGGCGTCGAATTCCGCCAGCCCCAAGGTGCCGATGCCCGCTGCCGCCAAGTAGAGTGAAGCCGGGCTGCCCAGACCGCCGAGGCCGACTATTAGCACGCGGGCCTTGGCCAGCTTTTCCTGGCCTTCGAGGCCGACTTGAGGCAGGCGCACGTGGCGCGAGTAACGGGAAATTTGCTCCGGTGTCAGGGACATGCCTGACAGAGAATCGCCCGCGGCTCACATTGCAAAGCGATTTCTTACTTCGCGGCGGCTTACTTGTATTTGCTCCAGAGGTTGTCGGTAGTGGCGTAGCGCATGAGCAGCTCCTTGCCGGAATAGATTTTCATGCGAATGCCTTCCAGCTTGTCCTTGGATTCCTCGTCGCCGCCATTGATGTAACGCCAGCCCGATTTGAGTTCGGTCTCCATCATTTTGACGTGCTCGGATTCGAAATCGACGGATTTGCGCGCGGAAAGTCGTTTAACATCAAAGGTGCCGGTCTTCGAATCAATGTCGCCGGCTCTTCTCTTGTCCGCTGCGGCAAGGTCGTCGTAAACAAAGAGTTCGTATTCGATTCGCAGGTCGTCGATATCAATGTCGCTGATGTTTTCAACATTGACCAAGTAAAAGCCCTCCCAGGTTTTCATTTTGGTGGATTCGGTTTGGGATTTCTCGGGATTGCTGCTGGAGCCCTTGGCGTTAATTTTCAACAAACGCCCTTGGTCGACCAAAAACTTCAGCGTCCAACTCTTGAGGTAGGCCTGGTCTTCCTTGGAAAATATGGTGACGTCGACATTGAACTCCGAGCCGTCCTCGCGCTCAATGCGAACATTGCTCCCAATAACCGCAACCGGTCGGGCAATCATGGTTTGGCCGCTGGCGCTGGTGAATTCGCGAAACTCCTCTTTGGCTTGTGCAAGGCCGCAGAAAAGCAGAAAAGTAAAGAGGGAGCGAATGATGGCTTTGTTCATAACAGGAGTGATTCTAGCAGATTGAAACCCCAATTCAATTACAGAGTTCCCATGTTTTTATAATATAAACATAATTAATTGTCGATTATGTTCCCTCAGAGCGAGTAAAAAACAAGGAACGGGATTGAACTTGTGGATGGCTTGGACATGCTGATCTTCATGCCCGAAAAATTCGTCGTTATCATGGCTGGGGGGCGCGGTGAGCGCTTCTGGCCACAAAGCCGTTTACGCCGCCCAAAGCACCTGCTGCCGATCGTTGGCGAAAAGCCGATGCTCACGCAGACCGTGGAACGCCTCGAGGGATTGGTCCCGATGGCCAACGTGTTGATCATTACCAATGCCGAGCAGCGCGACGCAGTGATCGACGTATGCCCGATGCTGCCGGCGGACAACGTGATCGCCGAGCCCGTTGGCCGTGACACCGCGCCTGCCGTTGGTCTGGCCATGGAGCTCGTCCGCGCACGTGACCCGGAGGGCGTTTTTGCCATGTTGCCAGCCGACCACGTGATTCACGATGGCGCGGGCTTTCGCCGCGTATTGGGGGCCGCCTTTGAGGCCGCCGCGAAGCAGTCGGTACTCGTTACCGTCGGCATTGAGCCGCAGTATCCGGCGACCGGCTTTGGCTACGTTCATAAGGGCGAGCAGTATGACGAGCTCGACGGCTTGCCGGTATTTAAGGTGCAGCGCTTCGTCGAAAAGCCCGACTTGGAGACCGCCAAGCAGTACGTGGAATCCGGCGAGTATTATTGGAATGCCGGCATGTTTGTGTGGACCGTTAACACGGTTGACGCCGCTTTTGCGCAGCACTCACCCTCACTCTACGCCTCGCTGGAGAAGGTGAAGACCGCCCTGGCCGCCAAGGAGCCCATCGACGAGTTGCTGGCCCGCGAATACCCGACTTTCGAGAAGATCTCCATCGACTTCGCCCTCATGGAAAAGGCTGACAACGTGGTAACGCTGCCCTCGGCTTTTGACTGGGATGACGTTGGTGCGTGGCCCGCAATAGCCCGCCACCACGACAAGGACGCCGCCGAAAATGTCATCAAGGGCGATGGCTGGGTCGAGCAGGGCAGTGGTAACATTGTCCTCAGCGAAAACGGCGACGGCCACCTGTTGGCCCTCGTCGGCGTGGACGACATGATCGTAGTCCGCACCAAGGACGCGACCCTCGTGTGCCCCAAGGACAAGGCCCAGGAGATCAAGAAGCTAGTCAAGCAACTTGGCGCTGATGCGACTTGGCAGAAGTTGATGTAGGCAAGTTGAGCACCAGGAGTATCGCGAAAGTATGCGGTTGAGTTGCCGGGTGGAAACGACAGAGCGTTTCCGCACGGCTTATCGTGACGTGCAAAGAATCCGCGTGCATTCGCGATATTCGTAGTTAATCCTGAATAACGCATGAACTACCTGGGTATAGACTACGGTGAGAAACGCATTGGCTTGAGCACGGGCGATGGCGACGTGCGCCTGGCGGTGCCGATCCCGGCGGCAGTGGAGCCGACCCGGGAGGCGCGATTGGCGCATATCGGGCGCGAGATTCAGCAGCGGCGCATTGGCGAGCTGGTTGTGGGCTATCCCTTTAATATGGACGGCTCGGTCGGCTTTAAGGCCAAGGAGGTCGACGCCTTTATTGCGGAGTTGGAGGCCAAGTTTGGCCTGCCGGTTCACCGCACTGACGAACGCCTGACCTCGCAGGCTGCCGAGTCTCAGATGCGCACCAACAAGCCGCAAAAAAGCCGCTCCAAAAAGTCGGTGAAGGCCAAGCAGCAGGAGCGCCGTAGTGGCAATCTCGACTCCCGCGCTGCGGCGCTGATCTTGCAGGATTTTCTCGACGGCGGGCAGCCCGTGCTGTTACCTTCGGATGAGTGACCTACGTGGAATTCAGGGAACGTATCCAAACCCAACTCCGGCAAACGCCCGGTGGCTTGACTTGGCGGGAATTGAAGGAATCAGCAGACTTGCCTTACGAGCGCCCTTGCCCGGAGTGGGCAAAGCAGTTGCAAAGTGACATCCGGCTGGACCGTAGTCAGCGCAAGGGGCGCGCACAAATTTGGCGTTTGGGCGAGGCTTAGCCGAAAAGGTCATTGTCGGCGGCGACATTCGTCCTTACGGCTTATTGCATGCCATCGGAGAACGGTAATTTCGGGCCGCTTGATTGGGTGATTATATTCGCCTATCTGATTGGTTTGATTGCCATGAGCGCCTGGTTGTCGCGCGGTCAGCACAACCGGAAGGACTACTACTTGGGCGGCAACAGCTCGGGGCCGCTGGCGATCGCCTTATCGACGATGGCGACGCAATGCTCGACGAATAGCCTGCTCGGCGTGCCGGCCTTTGTCGCCTTCAACGGAGGCTTGGTCTGGCTGCAGTATGAGCTGGGCGTGCCGTTTGCGATGATCGGGCTGATGCTGCTGATCATGCCCGCGCTTCGCAGCCTGAACCTTATTTCGGTTTATCAATACGTGGAAGACCGGTTCGACCTGCGGGCGCGTCTGCTGCTCTCGGGCTTGTTTCTGATCCTGCGCGCCTTTGCGACCGGGGTGACGATCTTTGGCGTCGGCCTGATGATCGCGCGCGTGCTACAGGTGGATTTTCTCATGGCTGTGCTGATCCTGATGGCGGCGACGATTATTTACGATTTTCTCGGCGGCATGAAGGCCGTGATTTGGTCGGACGTGATCCAGATCGTCCTGATATTTGGCTCGGTGATCGCAGCAGTGGTGGTGGCGGTGAACATCAATGGAGGCATCGGCGATACCCTGGCCATTTTCCCGCCAGAGCGAAAGCAGGCTATCGATTTTTCGGGCACGGGGCTGGGTGATGGGCAGACTTTTGCCTTTTGGCCAATGCTGCTGGGCGGATTTTTTCTCTATCTGGCTTACTACGGTTGCGACCAGACGCAGGCCCAGCGAAGCCTCGCAACGCGAAGCGTGGGAGACACCAATAAGGCCTTGTTTATCGGTGGTCTGCTACGGTTCCCGCTCGTGGTGACTTACTGTTTGCTGGGGGTGGCGATTGGCTCATTTGCCGCGTATCACCCGGAGTTTCTAGAGCAACTGAAAATCAACCCCGACAAACCGGGCGAGCCGGACCTGAACCTCGCGGTGCCAGTCTTTATCCTGCATCAGTTTCCCACCGGACTAATTGGTTTGGTGCTTGTTGGGGTGTTGGGCGCGGCGATGTCGTCGCTGGACTCCACGCTGAATTCCATGAGCGCGGTGACGATGCAGGACTTCATTCACCGGCTGACTCCGCGTCAACTGAGCGACAAGCAGGAGTTGATACTTTCCAAGCTGACCACGGTTCTGTGGGGCGTTGCGTGTTTGGCGTTCTCCTTCGTGGTGGGCGGCATCTCGGACACGGTGGTCGAGTCGGTGAACAAGATCGGCTCGCTGCTCAATGGCCCGTTGTTGGCATTGTTTACCATGGGGCTGTTGACGAAATTTATCGGGGCACGCGCAGCGGTGGTCGGCCTGATCGCAGGTTTGGTTAGCAACGGATTACTGTGGAAATTTGCCGAGGATGTTTCCTGGCTCTGGTGGAATGTGTTTGGCTTCGTTGTTGCGTGGGTAATTGCTTCCCTATTTGCGATGATAGACCGGCAAAAACCGAACGAATATACGCGACAGCAAAACTTTCGCTTGGAATTGAGCTCAAAGACAAAGCGGCAAGTTGCGATCCTGGCGATTTACGGTGTATTGATCGGTGTCGGGCTCAGCTTGGTGTGAAATCGCGTTACTCCTCAATCACCCAATAATAGCGGCTGCCGCTATCGGCAAGTTGAAGCTTACCCGTGCTGGTGTCGCCATCGTCGAAGTTCGCGTCAATCATCTCGATTTGCTCCACGTCGCAGACAAATCCATCGACTCCGACCGCTGCGTAGAAAAGGCCGCCCGTATCGCCCTCGATGTCCCACACGCCGCCGATACTGGGGCGCGCCGTGAAATCTGATGGCTTTATGTATTCATCCATGGGTGAATCCAGTTGACCGGATCCGGAATCAGAGGGCGGAAGACCTTCCTCCATCATGTAGGTGTCGATCGCCGCGCTAAACTGCCGTGCATCATTGATAAAGCGCGTATTTTGCGCAGATTGTCGCACACGCATGAACGCTGGCATGGCCATCACCGCTAAAATGCCGATCAAAACCACAGTCACCATGATTTCAATCAAAGTGAAGCCGACACGGAATGAGGATGGCCTTCTCATACATATAGTATTATAGCCTATTTTTATAAATGATGAAGTTATTAATTGGTCGGATAGGCCCTATTCCTGTTTTTGATAATTGTTTCACGAACAGTGACTAAATAATTCCAGTAAAGAGGTGTTTATTTATAAATTCGTAAGCTTTAAGCTGTATAGCGTGAAGGGGTGATTCTACTACTCATGAGAGAAATGCAAAGACTGGTCCAACCGGAGATACTAGATTCATTAGCTCATGATGATGAGCGTGCGTTGAAAAATCGACGGGATTTACGCCTCATTAACTGGCTCTTGGGCAATGCTTTCTGGTTTAAGGAAAAGGTATTCCCCGAGATCGATGCGAGTGATTGCGTTATGGAGTTGGGCGCAGGCGAGGGGATACTGGCGGGCGTTTTTGCTCAGCACGCTGCTGTAGGGGCGGACTATATCGGCCTGGACCTGGCACCACGGCCAGTGGACCTTCCACAGAATTTGCGTTGGCGGTGCGAAGATATTTTGACCGCCGATTTATCCGGCGTGAACGTCCTGATGGGGAATTTCATTTTGCACCAGTTTCAAGATGATGAACTCGCCCGTCTGGGCACCCGTATTCGCGAATCGAATATCCGGATGCTGGCCTTTAATGAAACTGCCCGCAGTCAGCTGCACGTATGGCAATTGCGGCTGATATACCCCATCATTTGCGACGTGTCGCGCCATGACGGGCGGGTAAGCATACAGGCCGGATTTCGTGGTCGCGAACTGGCGGATTTACTCGGACTGGATGACGCATGGGACGTCCGCATTAGCCAGACATTTCTCGGGGCTTACCGGCTGATTGCCGAGCGGAAAGGCTCTGCGTGACGCAGCATATCGAGATCGTTGGCGGTGGGCTGGCGGGGCTGTCTTTGGGCATTGGTCTGAGGCGGCGCGGGGTCCCTGTCATTCTCCACGAAGCCAGTAGCTATCCACGTCACCGCGTGTGTGGTGAATTCATTGCCGGGGCCGCAATCGATGATCTGGAACAGCTCGGAATCGCGAGTGAAATAACCAGTGCCCGCTCGCTGCAAACGACTCAATGGAGTCATTTCAGCAAAGTGGTTTATCAGCAAAAATTACCCTGCGTGGCCTATGGCGTTTCACGCTATCTGCTTGATGCGCAACTGGCTGAAAAATTTACCGATGCGGGAGGCGAATTGCGCACCGGTTCGCGCATAACCGATTCGCAACTGCGGCCAGGCGTCGTCTGGGCACAGGGCCGACAACGCAGCGAAAGCCAGTGGATCGGCTTGAAAATGCATTGCCTGGCGATGGACTCTCAGGCCGATCTGGAGGTGCATCTCGGGCGGCATGGATACGTTGGCGTGGCCTCGGTTGAGAATGGCCGGGTGAATATTTGCGGGCTGTTTCGACGACGCCCGGCTAAGGCCGACAGCCGCGAGGAGCAACTCCCGGCGTATCTTGATGCTAGCGGTTTGAATGAGCTGGCCCAGCGCGTGAGGGATGGCCAGCCCGACAGGCTAAGCGCGGTCGGCGTGACGGCGCTTAGCTACGCGGAGCAGGCTCCCGATCAGGCGATTCGGCTCGGGGATCAGTCTGGCTTAATCGCACCCTTTACCGGCAATGGCATGGCGCTGGCCTTGAGCAGTGCGGCCCTGGCGCTGGACCCGCTAACGGACTTTGCCCACGGGCGAATCGATTGGCCTACCGCGGTTTATCAAGCCAACACGAGCATGGTTCGGAGGTTTCGCCGTCGTCGCCAAATCGCCGGCATGATGCATCCCTGGATTCTGCAACCGAACCGCCAAAAACTGCTGGCTCTACTTGCTCGGAGTGGACTCTTGCCTTTTGCTACGCTCTTCCGGCTAACTCATTAGTCGCTCATTCCGATGTATTTATTATCCATTGCCAGTCAGGCACCCCCTCAATCCTACACGCAGCCGGAGTGCTGGGATATTCTCCAGCAGTCCGCAGCGCTCGACGGGTTGACCGACCGCAGCAAGCTACTGCTTCGAAAAATTCTCAACAACCAGAACGGCATCGATAAGCGGCATTTTGCCGTGGAAGACATACACAGCCTCTTTTCTCGCTCCGCCGAAGCGCTGAACCACGACTTTCAGCGCGAGGCACCCAAACTGGCAGGGCAAGCGTTGCAGACGGCGCTGGACCGCGCGTCGCTTAAGGCGCATGAGCTCGATGCGCTGATTATTTGCACGTGTACGGGCTACCTTTGCCCGGGAGTCACCAGCTATGTTGCGGAAACTTTGGGCCTGCGCAGAGATTGTTATTTGCAGGACCTGGTTGGCCTTGGCTGTGGCGCTGCGGTCCCAAGCTTGCGCAATGCGGCGGGCGTATTAGCGGCAAACCCGTCAGCCAAGGTAGCCGTGGTGGCAGTTGAAATCTGCTCGGCAGCATTCTTTATCAATGACGACCCGGGCGTTCTCGTGTCGATGTGTCTGTTTGGTGATGGTGCCAGCGCCAGTATCTGGACGGGCCAAGTGCCGGCAGGCGCGGCCTGGCGGATGTCGGGCTTTGACACCATTCACCAGCCGGAAAACCGCGAACTACTACGCTTTGTTAATCACGAGGGCTTGCTCCGTAACCAGTTGGACTTGTCCGTGCCCGAGCATGCGGCAGAGGCAGTGTCGGCTTTGCATCAGCGGCGTGAGTCTGCGGGTGAAGTCGTTGCGCATGCGGGTGGCCGGGATGTCATCGAGGCGCTGCGCAAGGTGTTGCCCGGTGAGGCGTTGGCCGATAGCCAGTCGGTGCTGCGCCAATACGGCAATATGAGCAGCCCCTCGGTGATGTTTGCTCTTGAAGAGCGTTTGAACAGAGAAAGTCAGACGGAATCACTGTGGTTGACCAGTTTTGGTGCAGGTTTTGCCGCGCACAGCTGCCACTTGCATCAAATATCCGTTTAAAGGCAGATGGCCTCTTATTCTTGTAGTGCATATTCCGTATTAATTTTAGGGGTTATACTAGCATGTGCTTGACAGAATCACCCCGGTTGCACTAATGTAATGAAATGTCTGAATCTGCAGCCTTATTTGCCGATCCCCGGCCTTTAGCGATCGCAAAGCTTATGCTGGCTGTCGCGTGGTCGGTTGGGAAGCTGGCACATGAGGATGTTCTAAAGATTCAAAAATATCTCAACGGCGCTTTGCGCATGAACGAGTCAGATAAGCATTCGTTCAATTTGTATCAGGAATACGCGATCGAGCCGATGGAGCGCCGTCGTCTCTCCCGGCGCTTCGCTCAAACCTATACCCGACCTGAGGATCGGTTGGAGGTGACGAAGCAAATTGAGACACTGTTGCCTCCGCAAGGCCAGAGCATGCGCAAAACGATGGCGGTGCAGGAAATCAAGGAAGCGTTGGTCGAGGATCAGATCAATTTGATGCGGAAGGTGAAATACAAGCTGACCGGTACGCCGTTTCCCGCCAAAATAACCGATTTGGGGCGAGAGGCATTTTTGCAGGATTACCGCTCCAATCCCCTGTTTTTCCGTCTCAAAGTGCGCTATGGCGACACGTTCACTGATCTGAAGCTTTCTCACCGCAAGGTAGAAAAGCTTTCGCTGGAAATGTCGCTCGTCAGCTTGGTGGTTTATGCTGACCAAATCCTTCTGCCGGAAGAGCTTACGCTGATCACCGACTACTTGATGAAAAATTGGGAGCTAAAGGACCTTGCCGCTGAGAGCATCCTGACAATGGCACTTTGCCGGGAGTGCGCGGTAGAGCAAATCCCGGCTTTCTGTGGCCGCTATGTTGAGCTTTCGACCTACGACGAGCGTCAGCAAGTGTATCTCATGCTCGGCAAGCTGGCCCGAGTTGATCATCATGTGACCAAGAGCGAGCAGCAGGTCCTTGAATCCATCGCCCAAGGGTTGGATATCGCCAGCGGAGTGCGCCGCAGCGTCATGGGAGTGGACGAAGCCGAACCTGCTTTGATCGTGGAACAATAAGGCGGACTAGCCCGCCTTTTTGCCTGCCATGAACGCCTTGAGTAACACCGAGAGGCGGTTCTTCATCTCCAAGCGCGGGACGATCTGGTCGACCAAGCCGTGCTCCAGCAGAAACTCCGAGGTCTGGAAACCCGAGGGCAGGTCTTGCTGTGTGGTTTCTTTAATGACGCGTGGTCCGGCAAAGCCGATCAGTGCCTTGGGTTCAGCAATAATCACGTCTCCCAGAGAGGCAAAGCTCGCCATAACGCCAGCCATCGTCGGATTGGTCAGCACGGCGATGTAGGGTAGGCCGGCTTCGCTGTGGCGGGCGAGTGCGGCAGAGGTCTTGGCCATTTGCATCAGGCTGAGAATGCCCTCCTGCATGCGGGCACCACCGGATGCGCAAACGATGATCACGGGCATGCCGCCTTCGGTGGCGCGCTCGATGGCGCGGGCGATTTTCTCGCCGACGACGGAGCCCATGCTGCCGCCATTGAAAGAAAAGTCCATGACTGCCAAGGAAACCGGCATGCCGTTGAGCTCACCAGTGCCGCTGAGCAGGGCGTCTTTTTCGCCGGTCTTGGCCTGGGCGGCCTCAATGCGCTGCGGGTAGGGCTTGTTGTCGACAAACTCCAGCGGGTCAACGCTGGTCAAATTGGCGTCGTGCTCGACGAAGGTGCCATCGTCGATGAGCAGTTCGGCGCGGCGGCGCGCCTTGAGCTGAAAGTGGTAGCCGCTCTTGGGCACTACCATCCAGTTTTCTTCCAGTTCTTTGTTATAGACGATTTCGCCGCTCTCGGGGCACTTGGTCCAGAGCCCGGCGGGGATGTCTTTCTTCTTAACGCGAACGGTGGAATACTGCGGTCTGCGGAAAATTGCCATGCTAAGTCAGGTTACTCTTTTGTGAATAAACGCGTATTCTAGGCAGGTGAAAACGGATTCGTCAACCATGGCCTAGGGTCACCACATCAATCTGTTCCGCGCCGCATTGGAGTAATGTTTTGGCGGCAGAGTTGAGCGTGGCACCAGTGGTGAAAACGTCGTCGACCAGGATGTAGCGCTGATCAGGAGCGAGTTGCGCGCCTTTGGCCAGCTCGAACGCGCCGCGCAAATTGGCCTGTCGCGCCGCGCGATCGAGTCGTGTTTGCGTCTCCGTAAACTTCGTGCGGCGCAAAATATCCGCCATCGGGCTGCCAGAAGCGGCGCTTAGCTCACGCGCAATAAGTTCGCTTTGGTTGTAGCCGCGTTCGCGTTGGCGGGTGGGATGCAGCGGAATAGGGATTAGCACCGCATCGCAGAGAAAACTCCTGAATTTCGCCCGTCGCTTCAGGATCGGCTGCAAGTCCGGTAGCAAATGACGGCCTTTACGGTATTTGATCTCGTGGACGATTTCCCGGCCGGCATCCCGCAAAAGAAATAGCGAGCGACCGCGTTCGAAGGCGGGATTCAGCTCCCGGCAATGCGGGCACTCGCGCAAGGCCAGCAAATCGCCGAAGAACGGTGCCCCGCAGGTGTGGCAATGTGGTTCATCGATAAACCAGATCATCTCCAGCGCGCTTGAGGACAAAAACCGGCACGGCGAATTGCTTTCGACGGGGTCGCCGGTGATCAGGCATTCGCGCGGGTAGAGCAGGTCGAGGATGCCGTTACTCCAATTTTGCAACTGCCGGGAAAAGGGCGGCATGGTCAGTTGAACTCGACGGTTTGGTAGCCCTCGCTGGAGGTCTCAATTTCATAGGTGACCGGCGCGACTTTGTCTTCGCTGAACCAGCTGGACTCCGTCCGCTCGCCAGCGGCGTTGAACTCGTAGCTGTCGCCGTTGTTCATGGTGCGTGTCCATCCGGTCAGCTGACTGCCGTCGTAGTCGAACGTGTCTCGCCAGGGTTTATGGTAAGCCAGCTTTAGGTCGGCGGTGGGCCCGACATCGCGCGGATCCAGATAAGTGACGGATTCGATGCGCTCGTTGCGGTCGTATTTGCGCTGCTCGTTCGGCGGATACCAGATCGAGATAAACGCAGGTGCCGAATAATACGTGCCATTGTCCACGAAGGCACCGATATCGACTCGGTGGCTTTTCATGGTGGGCTGATCCGGCACCGTCGTTGTTGGCTGGTAGTCCACAGAAATCTCCACCTCGGTTTTTGCTTCATTGAGTGGCGTGATCGTGATCAATGACTCATCGCCACGCAACACGCGCCAATGATAGCTAAGGGGAAGCTTTTGCACATCTAAGCTGTCTGCCGCCGAGACGCGAAAGGTGCGGGTATAGTCTAAGCTACGGGCAATGCGGCCAATCGCGCAGGGGGTATCGATCAGCACTTCACTGGCCCCGGCGTCGAAATAATCCACACCATTTACGGGTGTTTCCTCCTCGATCATCTTAATCAACGCCAATGGGGGCAGGCAGCCGAACTTCATGTTGTGCGCCATTTCGGCCATGGCGTCGCGGTTAAGCTTGTTGCTGTCAAAAACGGTTGGGTGCGCGGCTCCGGTCAGGTAATTCTCCGCATTGCCGATGCCCTGGTAATTCCACCGCATGATCATCTGCACGGTCGGCGCGATCAGGCCATATTGATGCAGCCGCTCCTTAACGGCGGGGTGAAAACTGGCCAGCGTCTGGGCAACGGCGATCATAAAAGGCTGGTCCGTGCCGGAGGAGCCTTGGCTGATGATTAAATACGGTGTATTGACCGCAAACAGGTCTGCCCGGTCGTAATCATTGTGCTCGGGGTAGCAGATGATGTCACCCATCCGGTAAAAAGAATACAACTGCGGATTAAACTCCGGGTTGTGTAAAATGAGGCGCGCCATGCTCCGGGCCATGGCGGTGTTCACCATGGCCAGCGATGCGTTCACGATGGTCGGGCGGTCATTGGCGATGTTCAGTTTGGCACCGAAGTCGGCCTTTTTAGCGATGAACTCCTCACTGTATTTAATTTCGGCGAATTGCTGAAGGCGATCCAGATTCAGGCGAGAGTGGTTGCCATCGCGGTTTTCATAGCAATCACCCACGTTGCCCGCTGCGGTGCCTTCATCGAACCACGTCTGTATTTTCTGTGCCACGGGGTCGTTACTATTATCGACCGGTAACGTGCGCAGCGATGAATAATCGACCAGCGGTTGCGAAATCAAAAAGGGATGGCCGTCCTGAAACTTCGCTTCGCCAACGCGCGCACTTTCGATCACGACATAGCGATTGGCCTTGGTCAGTTTGGTCTGCGCAAAAGCGGTTGCCGCGCTGAGCGCCAATGTGCCTATGATCCTCGTTAATATCATCGGGTACGGGAAATCTTTGTCATTGCGCCGGTGCGCGCAATGACAAAGATTCCCGCCGATGACTGGGTGCTAGGCCTTGCCCAGTGCCTGATCCAGGTCGGCAATGATGTCTTCCGGCTCCTCGATGCCGATGGACAGCCGGACAAAGTCGTCGGTGACGCCGGTCGTTTGCTGCTCCTCGGGTGTCAGCTGGCTGTGCGTCGTGCTGGCCGGGTGAATCGCCAAGCTCTTGGCGTCGCCAATGTTGGCCAGATGGCTAAAGAGCTCCAGCGACTCAATAAACTTGCGGCCGGCTTCCTTGCCGCCCTTTACGCCGAAGCCGAGCAACGCACCCGCGCCTCCAACGAGGTATTTTTTGGCGAGGTCGTGGCTCGGGTGGTCGGGCAGGCCCGGGTAATTGACCCAGCTCACCTTGTCTTGGTCACGCAGGAACTCAGCGACCTTCATCGCGTTGGTCGAGTGCTGCTTCATGCGCAGGTGAAGGGTCTCCACGCCAAGCAGCGTCAGAAAGCTGTTGTGCGGGGAGGCGCAGCCGCCGGTGTCGCGTAACAGCTGCAGGCGCATCTTCATTGCAAAAGCGATGTTGGCACCGCCGGCTGGCTCAAAGGCCTTAAACGCGTCCCAGTGGACCAGGCCGTGGTAGCTGGGGTCGGGCGAGGTGAAGCCGGGATGGCGGCCTTGGCCCCAATCGAAGTTACCACCGTCGACGACCATTCCGCCGATTGCGACACCATGGCCGCCGAGGAATTTTGTGGTCGAGTGGACGACGATGTTCGCCCCGTGCTCCAGTGGGCGGCAGAGGGCGGGGGATAGCGAGGTGTTGTCGATGATGAGCGGCAGGCCGTTTTCGGCGGCGATTTTTCCGACTTCCTCGAACTTAAAGATGTTTAGCTTCGGGTTGCCAATGGACTCACCAAAGATGGCCTTGGTGTTGTCTTTAATGGCGGCGCGGAAGTTCTCCGGGTTCTCGCCATCGACGAAGCTCACCTCGATGCCGAGCTTGGGCAGGGTGTGGTGAAAAAGATTGTAAGTGCCGCCATAAAGCTGGGATACGGAGACAATGTGATCACCCGCGCTGGCGAGGTTGAGGATGCAATTGGTGATGGCCGCCGAGCCCGAGGCGTGGGCCAGGCCGGCCGTGCCGCCTTCCAGCGCCGCGATGCGCTTTTCGAGCACGTCGGAGGTGGGGTTCATCAAGCGGGTGTAGATGTTGCCCAGTTCTTTGAGGCCAAAGAGATTGGCCGCGTGCTCGGTGTCGCGGAATACGTAGCTGGTCGTCTGGTAAATCGGGACCGCTCGCGAAGAGGTGTCGGAATCAGGCTGGTGGCCTGCGTGAAGGGATAGGGTTCCAATGCCGGGTGATTTCATGGCACGGGAAGCTAAAGATTAACTGATGCCGGTTAAAGGCAAATCTGTCTTTTCCCCAATCAGATGCTCCGACCCAATTTGCCGCTTATCTTTCGACCGGCTCGGGTGCCGCCTGGATCGCCCAAAGGCCCTCATCCTTGATCTTCTTGGCGACCTCCGCGGGCACGGCTTCTTCCCAGTCGTCCTTGCCTTCCTGGATACGGCGAATGATGTCGCGCGAGAAGATATTGAGGATGTTTGGGTTCGCGCCGACAACCGGGATCAGGTAGTGGTTTTCAAGCAGGTAAGCGTAAAGGTGGCGCAAATGGTTTTTCACACGAAGGTTGTCCGCGGTGATCATCATTTGGCTCTCGAAGCCGGCATTGGTCTCCCGCAGCTTGTCGCCCTGGCCAGCGAGGTAGGCGTGGTAGCCAGCACCCTTCATCGGGTAAACATACAGCTTCACGTTCTCCTTAAACAAGCGACCAAAGGATTCCAGGATGCCACCATCCAGGTGCTGGTAATATTCCTCGTTGAAGATGGCCTGCAGGTGGTTGATGCCGAGCACCAGGCCGATCATGCGGTCCGTGTAGCGCTTGAAATACTGGCTGAGGCGGTAGTATTCCTGGTAGTTGGAAACGAGCACCGGATAGCCCAGCGTATTGATGGTATCGACCCGGGCTAGAAAGTCATTGTAGTCGATCTCCTGACCGCCTGCGAGGAGGTTCTTCATGGTGATCTCAAACAGCGGCATGACGGTCTGATCCTGCATGGCCTCCTCCTGCACAAACTGGCTGCCCGCGCAGGTAATCATGTCCACATTCACGTGTGTGACCGGGCGGAAGGAACCGCGTTCCACGAGCACCGCCTTCTTGTAAAACGCCTCCATTGGCAGCAGATAACCGCCCTCCGAGCTAAAGAGCACGGCATTGGTCAGACCGTGCTCGACGAGCTTCAGGCCGACAATGCGGTTCTCGATCGTCTCAAATTTTGGCCCGATGAACTCCAGCATATCGACCTCGATGCGGTCGTCTTCCACGTGGTCCAGCAGCGAGGCGATGAAGCGGTCGATATCGTTGTGATAGACGAGGGCTGCCCAGATGAAATTCACGCCAAAAATCCCGAGCGCCTCCTGCTGAAGCTGCGCCGTCTTATCGAGCAAGCGCGCATGCACGAGGATGTCGTGCGGTGGGCCGCCGGGCTCGATTTGGAAGCGCATGCCGAGCCAGCCATGGCCAGGCTTGCGGTTGGTAAAGCTCGCCGTGGCCACCGTGTTGGAAAATACGAAAAAAGTTGTCTCAGCGCCGCGGTGCTCGCCCAGACGCTGCTGCAGCAGCTCATACTCGTGCTCGAGCATTTGAAGCAGGCGCTCGCGGGAAACGTAGCGCGCAGCCTTGCCGTAGATCGAGTCACTGAACTTCATGTCGTAGGCCGACATGCTCTTGGCAATCGTGCCCGCGGCACCGCCTACTTTAAAGAAGTGACGGGCGACTTCCTGGCCCGCGCCAATTTCCGCAAAGGTCCCGTAAACGTCCTGATCGAGGTTTACGAGCAGGGCTTTGCGGTTGGTAGTCAGTTCATTAGTCGGCAGCTCCGGGTCTTTCATGGGGGCGAACTTAGCAGGTTTCGCGCCTGCCGCGCAACTGGTAATCTACGCGCTGCACAACCGTAACGTCTTATTTGGGCCAGAGCCACACCAGATAGCCGCCATAAACGCCGAGCAACAAAATGCCCTCCGCACGCGATATGGATCGCTGCGTGAAGGCCAGGGGTAGGAGGATGACGGCCGTAAGCAGCATCACCCCGCCATCGACGAGGCTGATGCCGGCAGTGGGGATCGGAGTCACGGTCGCCGTAACGCCCAAGATGCACAGAATGTTAAAAATGTTCGATCCGACGACGTTGCCGACAGCAATATCGGTCTGTTTTTTCACGGCGGCGACGATGCTGGTGGCTAGCTCGGGCAGGCTGGTCCCGGCGGCAACGATGGTCAGGCCGATCACGGCCTCAGGCACGCCAAACTTTCGCGCAATCGCGATGGAGCCGTCGACAAACCAGTTGGCACCGAGCACGAGGAGCCCCAGGCCCGCAGCCACGTAAATGGCATCGCGCCACCAGGGGCCAGCGGGTGGTGAAACGTCTTCCAAGGCGGCTTCGCTTGCCGCCGTTTCGCGTTTGGATGCGCGTATGGTGAAGAGCAGATAGGCCACCAGTAGTGCGATGAGAACGAGGCCGTAAACACGGGTCACCACACTGAAGAACAAGAGCACGAAGCCAATCACGCTTACCCCGATCATAATCGGAATGTCCCGCCGTAAAAGGTTGATGTGAATTTCCAACGGGCGGATCAGCGCTGAGATGCCCAGAATGACGGCGATATTAAAGATATTTGAGCCCAGCACATTACCCAGGGCAACCGGCCCCATGCCTTGTAAAGCGGCTGAAATGCTGACGGTGAGCTCCGGCGCACTCGTCCCGAAGGCAACCACGGTCAAGCCGACCACCAGTGGCTGAATACCCGCCCTGATCGCCAGGCTGCTGCTGCCACGCACCAACCCTTCCGCGCCAAAATACAGCAATACAATGCCCGCTAAAATGAGTAGCATAGAAAGAGCAATTTCTTTGGTTGCCCATACTGAACGGCGTTTTGGAGAAAGCGATAAAAATACACTGTGCTTTGCTCATCTAATAATGCAGATCTCCTTCGTACCGCCATTCGTAGAGCCCGTTGACCGTGCGGTAAACGCCATCCACCGCGAATTCACCAAACTCTGTTACGAGCTCGCCAGTGTATGGCATGGCTTCGAAGTGATTATCACTGCGTTTATGTAAATCAACGATAGTGGCTGTGCTGGTATGGGCGGCAGGTCCGTAACTGCGAATGCCCGCGGTGAAATAGCACTCGAAGTCCTCTACGTTAGCGAAAGCACGAGTGGCAGCCGGAGCGCTTGCCTGGTTCAGGCGAAGTGCGAGTGCGTTGTCAGCCGTTTTAAACTCAACCAGCTCAGGGCAATCGTTGTCGGGCTGCATTGTCACTCGTAAGTCGGATCGCACTTCAGGAAATCCGAGCTTAGCCAATGCTGTCACCAAAATGCTGTCGCTGTAACGGTGGTCCACCCAAACCGCCTGATCGCCAGTGCGCGTGTCCCGGCAGGCGATGCGCAGGGCACAATTACGGCTGGCAGGCCCGAGTTGAAGTGGTGCCCAGTCCGGTGCTGCGTGCCGCATGAAAATCGCACAGAGGCTAATCACATAACCTGCTGCAACGGGAATGGGCTCTAGAAATGGAACGGGAACCAGTTCTCGGCAAGTGCCTTCGTCCGCCAAAACATTCACAACCCATCGCTCGCTCACATCGGCAAAAATGCTGGTTACCTTGCGGCGCGGTATTTCCCATTGCTGTGCTGTTTGTGGGTCAATAACGGTTATCGCATCTTTCATAATGCAGGAACTTTCAGTAATTATCGAAAATTAAGCAAGAAGAAAAAGGCTCGCGCTACGAGCGTTGTCTTAGCGCTTCAAAGAGGACGATGGCGGTGGCGGTGTTGACGTTCAGGCTGTCGGCTTCGCCGCGCATGGGGATGCGCAGTTTGATGTCGGCTTTGGCAAGCCACTCATTGCTGAGGCCTTCATGCTCAGCGCCGGCGAGAATGGCCAGTGGGCCGCGCAGATCGGCGTCCCAGTGTGTAGCATCGGCGGCAGGTGTAGTGGCGGCGGTGCGGATGCTTTTCTCGGTGAGGAAGGTTTTTAGGGCGTCGCTATCGACCGACAGGCAGGGTAGGGAGAACACCAGGCCGCGCGAATTGCGGATGACTTGCGGGTTAAAGAAATCCGTGACCGCATTGCACGCAATCAGCGCATTGGCACCGGCGGCTTCCGCCGTGCGAATCAAGGCCCCGAGGTTGCCCGGCTTTTCAATGCCCTCAACGATAACCAGCAGTGGCTCGTCCGGCAGCTTGAGCGATGTCAGGCGGGCTTCGGCAAATTCCGCGACGCCGAACAATCCGTCCGAGCCTTCGCGCAGGGAAATTTTCTCAAAGCATTCGCGGGTCAGCTCGAAGACCTTGGCCTGTTGGCTCTCGGCTTGGGAGATCAATTCGTTGGCCGCACGTTCGTCACGCCAATGCTCGGGGCACAGATACAGCTCTCGCAGGGGAACCCCGGCAGCAATGGCCCGCGTCAGCTCCAGCTCACCCTCGATCAAGCACAGACCTTGGGAGCGGCGTTCCTTGGTGGTGCGCAGCTTGACGAGGTTCTTAATGCGCGGATTCTGGCGCGACTCAATGCGAGGAAAACGACTCATGTGGAAGCGATTAACAACGAATGAGACTTTGGAAACGAGTTTTTTTTAAACTACGGATAGCGCAGTCGCATATCAGACTATTTCTAACTTTAAAAACACGTTGATTCGCCGCAATGCATCGCTAGAAACTGCGGGATGACTGACGCGCCGCGCAATTTTATCTCCGAGCCATACGCATACCATCAGGAGCTCGAGCTGACCATCGAGACCCTCACTAACCTGGGGCATGGCTTGGCTCGCGACGATGGCTGGGTCGTCATGACGCCGTTTGCGCTGCCGGGTGAGCGCGTGCGTGTGCGGGTGTTTCGCAATCACAAAAATTACTCCGACGCCGACCTGGTCGAGGTTCTGGAGCCTTCGCCCCAGCGCGTTGAGCCGCCATGTCCGCTCTTTGGCGACTGCGGAGGTTGCCAATACCAGCACTTTGATTACGAGGGGCAAAAGGAGTGGAAACGCGGGCAGGTCGCCGAGCTGATGGAGCGTCTGGGCGGCATTTCGGATGTCCCGGTGGAACCCACCCACGGCTCGCCCAAGGAGTATCACTACCGCTCGAAGCTCACGCCGCATCACCCTGGGAAAAAGGCGCGCACGTTCGAGATCGGCTTCCAGCGCTATGGTCGTCGCAATTCGTTGATCGACGTTAAGCAATGCCCGATTGCCACGGAAGCAATCAACGAAGCCCTACCGATCGAGCGGGCCAATATCCTCGCTAAGAAGGATAAGTTCAAACGCGGCTCCACGTTGCTCCTGCGGGACACGCTGGAGGGTGTGATCACGGACCCGCGCGAGACGGTCTCGGAAAAAGTGCGCGGCATCGTATTTCAATTTAAGGCGGGCGAGTTTTTCCAAAACAACCCGTATATCCTACCCGAAATGATCGACTACGTGCTGGCGGAAATCGGCCGTGATCCGCAGCGATATCTGGTCGATGCCTACTGTGGGGTAGGGGTGTTTGCGCTCAGCGCTGCGCGTGATTTCGAGCAGGTGGCCGGCGTGGAAATCAACCACCAGGCCATCGAGCTGGCACGCCTCAACGCCGCAGCCAACGGCATTGTCAACTGCACGTTCACCATTGGTAAGTCCGAGGCCATCTTTGAAAACCTGACCTTCCCGGGTAATGAGTCCGCAATGATCATTGACCCACCGCGCGCCGGTTGCGATGAGCTGTTTTTGCGGCAGCTCTTGGAGTTTGGCCCGAAGCGGCTGGTCTATGTGTCCTGCGATCCCTCGACGCAGGCCCGCGATTTGAAAATTCTCCGCGAAGGCGGCTACCGCATCGAGCGCATCCAGCCCTTCGACCTGTTCCCGCAAACGCGCCACATCGAAAACGTCGCCACGCTCTCCCGCGCGGAATAAATTGCCGTTTTCAATCGCCCTCACGGTTAAACCTGTTCCAGACTCTTTGCCGATGAATCCCGACTTTGTAATTATCGCCGTCGATGGTGGTGCCGCCAGCGGTAAATCATCCACCTCGCGCCTGGTGGCCGAGCGGCTGAACCTGATGCATGTCGACACCGGCTCGCATTACCGCGCCGTGACTTTCGCGTTGATACAGGCTGGAGTATCGCCGGAAGACGAGGCTGCCGTGGCCGCGCAACTGCGGGGCCTGCCGCTCGACACGCAACTGGACGGCCGTAGCGCCCGGATTTCGTTGGATGGCAAAGTGCCGAGCGATGACGAGCTGCGCAGTGATGCGGTCAACGCCGCGGTCTCGCCTTACGCCGCCGTCCCTGCCGTGCGGCAGTTCTTGTTTAATTTCCAGCGCAGCCAGGCCGACGTGGCGCGCCAAAACAATTTCGCCGGGCTCATCATGGAAGGCCGCGATATCGGCTCAGTTATTTTCCCCGACGCCACGCTTCGTATTTTCCTGGAAGCCGATGCTGCCACCCGCGCCGAGCGCCGCGCCGCCGAGGGCCAAAGCGACAGTATCGAGCAGCGCGACAAGATCGACTCATCGCGCAAAACCGCTCCGCTAACCTGCCCGGAAGGTGCCATTAAAATCGACAACTCCGGAATGACGCTGGAAGAGGTTGTCGATGCCATTTCGAACTTAGTTGGCACGTCAACTGCGGGTTCCACCAAGAATTGAGCAACGACAATTTCCGCAGGTTTCCTAATGCCATTTCGCACGGATTCAAATATCTGCGACCCACTGGGCCATTCGTAGTTAACTAATCCAAACTTCGCCATTAGTCATTCGCCATTCGCTATTATAAAATGACGCAGTCATATCCAATGAAGCAATTTTATCGCAACTGCCGGGCGGCGCTGGCGGGATGGTTCTATTCGTTTAATGACCTCAAGGTTCACGGCGCAAACCATGTCCCGGTCGAGGGGCCGTTTTTGCTGGCGTGTAATCACGCGAGCTTTCTCGACCCGCCCGTATTTGCCGTGGCATGTCCGCGGGAGCTCCATTTCTTTGCGCGCAATACCTTATGGAAGGGCTATTTCGGCACGTTGATTTCCAGCCTTAACGCGATCCCGATTGACCGCAACAGCGAGCGCGACTTGCAGTCATTCCGCCGAGTGTTCGCCGCGTTAAAAGAGGGTGGCTCGCTGCTGGTTTTTCCTGAAGGCACGCGCACGCCGGATGGTGAGCTGCACGCGGGCAAGAAGGGCATTGGTATGATCGCCTGCCGTGCGCAAGTGCCGGTAGTCCCGGCGAGAATTTTCGGCAGCTACGAGATGTGGAGCCGCCACCAAAAGCTGCCACGGCTGACGGCAGATCTGGGCGTGAGTTTTGGCCCGCCGATTCCGGTTGCCGAATATGATCCGGGCAAAACTGATAGCCAACGCTACGACACCGCAGCGGCAAGAATCATGGATGGTATCGGCAAGCTGGAAAATCCCCGCGTGTTGGCCGCCGCCGGAATACCTCGCGCCATCTGAGGCGATCAATGTAATCCCTTGCACAAAAAACAGTTGCGCAAAAGTGTTTTAAACTTGGCGCATTGACGTTTTGCCGCTGGTTTAATGCGCGATGGCGGGCGAAGGGGAAACGATGGCGTGGAGCAGACCGAAGCTGGGGCTTCGGGGCTCGCTGCGTTTGCTCACGCCCTATTTCCGCGATAAGTTTTTTGAGCAGGTCAAGAGCATCTGGTTTATCATTGTTTACCTCGCTGCGTTTCAGATTCTGATCCTTGGCGTGCCGCTGGTTTACGCGGGGATGATTGGCGTAGGCGTGTTTGTCGTCGCGCTCGGGCTAATGTTTTTCATGGAAGGCCTGCGCCTGGGCCTCATGCCACTGGGCGAGATCATTGGTGCCGTGTTGCCGCGCAATGCGAAGCTACCGGCGATATTGGGCTTTGCGTTTATACTCGGTGGCCTCGCAACGTTTGCCGAGCCAGCGATTGCGGTGCTGCGCGCGGCGGGTGCCGGGGTAAAGCCCGATGATGCGCCGCTGCTTTACAGCCTGCTTAACGACTTTTCCACGCAACTCGTGATGAGTGTCGCGGTCGGCGTGGGCTGCGCGGTGCTTTTGGGCGTGTTGCGCTTTTTTCGTGGCTGGTCGCTGAAGATGTTTATTTTGCCGCTGATCGGCCTGCTGTGCGTGCTCACGTTTATTGCGCATAATAATGAAGTGCTGGCACCTATCATTGGCCTGGCTTGGGACTGTGGCGCGGTCACGACGGGCCCCGTCACGGTGCCGCTTGTGCTCGCGCTGGGCATCGGGGTTTGCCGCATTGTGGGTGACGAAGATTCCAGCAATGCGGGCTTTGGTATCGTGACGCTGGCCTCGCTGTTTCCGATCATCGCGGTGCTGATGTTGGGCCTCTATCACTACGCTGCACAGGATTATGTCGGTGCGCCGAACTACGTTGCCGCGCAAGCTGAAGTCGACCCGTTACCGCAATATAACATCGAAACCGCTGAGCCTCCGCCGGCGCTGATGCAGGACGTTAAGGCGACGCCGCTCTTGGCCGAAGAGCCCATTACCGCCGAGGAGTATGCGCGCTTTTTGGCGACTGGTGAACTGCCGGAGGATGTCGATGTTCACTTCGTCGGAGGCGAGACGGATTTGGTCAATGGACGCCTGGTGCAATCCGGCGCGCAGATCGTTTACGAGCGCCACATCGACCCCTCGCTTTGGGCGCACGATGTGGAAGAATGGGACCCGCAGGCGGACTTTCCTCACGAGTTTAAGACCGCGCTTTTCGGGGCACTGCAGGCGATTGTGCCGCTGGTCATTTTCCTTTTCGTCATCCTGAAACTGTTGGTCAAGGAGCCCATCCGCGACCTGGACCAACTGGGTGTCGGCATCTTTTTTTCGTTGGTGGGTATGGCCTTGTTTGGCCTCGGCATCACGATGGGGCTCACGCCATTGGGCGAGCAGCTCGGCAGCAATATTCCGGCGACGTTTGCCTCGATATCGCCCTGGGGCATGGAGGCGAGCTTCGGTCCGCTGATCCAGGCCGAGCACTTGGGCAAGGTCCTCGCGGTGCTGTTTGGTTTCCTCCTCGGCTACGGTGCTACACTGGCTGAGCCGGCGCTCAACGCGTTGGGTGTGACCGTCCAGAAAATCACGGCAGGCGCTTTTCGTAAAAACCTGCTGATGCAGTCCGTGGCAATCGGGGTGGGCATCGGCATCGCGACCGGCGTTTGCAAAATCGCCTACAATCTGCCGCTGACTTGGTTGATTATTCCACCGTATGTTTTCCTGCTGTTTCTTACGTATATTTCGACCGAGGAGTTTGTGAACTTTGGCTGGGATAGCGCGGGTGTGACGACTGGGCCGATTACCGTACCGCTGGTGCTGGCCATGGGCCTTGGCATTGGGGCAAATGTGCCGGGAGTGATCGACGGATTTGGTGTGCTCGCGCTTGCTTCAGTGGGGCCGATTATCACCGTGCTGACCGTCGGCCTGATCGTGCGCCGTACCACCGAAGCCGCTGAACACGTAGAAGGAGCGTTGGTCGATGAGTAACTGGGTTGACCAAAAACGACACCACGTGGTGACGGCGATTTTGCCGCGCCGCACGAGTAACGAAGTCACCGACTTCCTGCTCGATAAGCCCGCGCGTTTCATGTTTGAGCTTGGTGCGCGCGGAACAGTCGTAAAGGACCGTTGGTATCAATTTTTATTACCGATCATCAGCCCGGAGCAGGAGATTATTCAATTCCTCCTGCCGCATGACGAGGTGGACATCATCATGGAGCAGATCGTTGCGTTGGGCCAGCTGAGGCTGGCTGGCGCAGGCGCGGTCTTCACCTATGAGTGCAGTAGCTTCACAGCGACCGCGGATTTCCCCGTCTGGCAAAACGGGGAGCATACCGAGGCCGGGCTGAGCATGATCAAGTTTAAGCGCAATTTGGTCGGCATTGCGGCGACAGTTCAGTCTTCGATCTCGGAAACCGTCGCGCGGTCTGCGATCAAGGCCGGTGCCCACGGGCCGACGATTCACTACTGCGAAGGCCGTGGTGTGCGCGACCGTTTAGGCATCCTGCGCTTCACGCAAAATCCGGACAAGGAAATCATCCGTGTCATTGTGGACGATATGGACGCCGATGCCGTTTTCGACGCCATGGCTACGGCGGGTCGATTGACCGAGCCAGGGCGCGGCATCATCTACACCATGCCAATTAACCGTGGTATGATCAAGCTGCCCGGCGTTACACAGTCATCACGCTACGCGGCGAGCATTCACCAGATCATCCACGCCATTGACGACCTGAAGGGCTGTGCAGACTGGCGCGCTACGAGCAACCTGATCGACAGCAGCAAAAGCAGTGGCGGTGCGCTGAGCTTCCTTGGCATAGGCCCGTCGCGTTCTCGTAAATACCTTTACGATCTGCAGCGAATCACCTGCACCACGAAGCGCAAAAATATCGATATCCTCGTCAATGCAGCACTGGAGGCCGGTGCGCCCGGCGCGACTTCGATTCTCGGCCGCTTCATGGAGAGCGAATGCAAAACGACGGGCGCGGGCGTGCGCATCAACCGCGAACTCGGCACGATGCAGTTCATCCTCGGACGAGACCAAATGTATCGCGTAATCGACGCCCTGAAAGCTGCCACTGATGAACACAAACTTGAAACCGTCGCGATCTACACGGCCCCCGTTGGCAAGGTGCTCACTTATTTGGGGTGATCCATAAAATGCCGAATGCCTAAAGGCGAATGGCGAAGTGGTACACTGCGCAATCCTACTAGCTATCTGCGATTATCTACACTATTCGTAGTTCAAAAATCGGTTTTACTCGTAGATATCTTTCGGGAATTCGCGCACCCAAATGCCGACATCCATATCGCGCAGATTAAGACGGTGATGATGGCCGTCCATGCGGTTATCGGCGAAGCCATGATAAATGACCTCGGTGTTGTTGGCTACGCATTTCCAGTGCAAGCCATCGACGTCCTGCAGATTGATCGACTGCGGTTCACGGTGCGGGTTCACGGCGAAGAGTAGCTGGCGTGGGCCCAGGGCGCAGTCGGCATTGAAGAGCAAGGCGGCGGCGCTGCGTTCGCCGTTGTCGCATTTAAAGACGCGCAGATACCCGGGTGAGGGCTTGTCCCAGAGGCGGAGTAATTCGCCCCATTCGGAGCGGCGCAGGCCGATCAGCTCGCGGAAAAACTCGTGCGTTTTCTGGTGACGCTGCAGACGACCGTAGTCGAGGGCATTGATATCGCCGCGCTGATAGGTGTTGTTGATCCCTTGTTTGCTGCGGAGGAAATCCTGCCCCTCGGAGAACATCGGCATACCGACGGCGCACAGCGTGATGGCTGCCATCAGGTGGGTGCGCTGGATGTCCAGCTCACTCGGGTTCTCGCCGTTGTAGTCGTTATTGGTGGTGATTTTATCGATCCAACAACGATCATCGTGCGAGGCGGTGTAGTTGACACTTTGGGCGGGCCAGGCCGCCATGTGGTCGAGGCAGCCCTTCATGTAATAGGCGAGGGCGTCGGCATTGCTGTTGCCTTTCACATAATCGGCAATGGTGCTGCGATAGCCGTCATTCCAAAAAGCGTAACCGGCCAGGCGGGTATCCCACTGAATGCCGCCCCGGAAGCTCCACGGCTCGGCGATCAGGATGATCGACTCCTTGACGGCCTTCAACTCATCGCCGATTTCCTTGAGGGTTTCGACGGTGAGCAGCTCAGCCAAATCGAAACGGAAGCCGTCGACATCGTAGGCCTCTACAAAGTATTTCAGGCTGTCGATCATCAGGCGCTTGGCCATGGCGGACTCGGCATTGAGCGTGTTGCCACAGCCGCTCCAGTTGATGTATTCGCCACTGTCAGCCAGGTAAAAATAGTAAGCTTTGTCGATGCAGCCCAGGAAGTTGGGCACGCCGACATGGTTGTAAACAACGTCCACCACCACGCTCAAGTCGTGGTAGTGACAGGTCTCGACCAATTCGAGAAACTCATCGTTCTGCGCGGCCTTGGCCGGGTTGGAGCCATACCACGCGCAGGGCGAAAAGTAGTTCGTTGTCATGTAGCCCCAGTGGTATTCCTCCTTGCTGGTCGAGTCGAACTGCTGCAATGGCTGGAACTCCAGCACATTCGCGCCAAGCGTGCGCAGGTAGCACATCTCGTTTTTCAGGAACTGGGTGACGCCCTTAAAGCCTAGACGGTCGTCCTGAGAAATTTTCATCGGTGCCTTGGCCGCGATGTCGCGCACATGGCATTCCAGCAAGACCAGATCCTGCCATGGCGGCGCTTCGTGGACTTTGCGCGGCTTCGGTGTTTGGCTGGTGTTGATGACAATGCCCGGGCCCTCATGCGAGACGGTGGCCATCGCGTAGGGATCGAGGATCGGGCGATCGGAGTCAAACTCCGTGGTCACGCCGTCGTTCTCGCCATCGACGTAAAAGTAATAATACCAGCCGTGCATGTTACCTTTGAGCGTGACTTCCCAGCACAGTTGGTCCTTGGTCAGCGCCATGTCATACTGGTTGACGAACTCGCAATCGAGGTCGTCGTAAAGTTCCAGGATGACCCCCTTGGCGCGCGGGGCGAAAATGCGAAAAGTCGTCTCCCTGCCGCGAACAGTCGGGCCGAGCAAGGCGTCGGTCTTCAAGTCATAAAAACTGAGGCCGGGCTTGATGAGCTGGAGGTTGCGGATGGAGCCGCCGTCACGCCAGCCGATGCGGCAAACACGGTCCATGCCACGCTCACCCTTGGCGAGCTTGAACTCGAAGGCGTGCTTGCCACTGCGGGTGAGGTTGAGCCGGTAGTTGGCGTTGTCCGCCTTGTCGTATTCGACGTTGGGCGCGCAGCGCAGCGGCGTTAGCCAATGCCAGTCCTGCGTGACGAATTTAAAGATCAGCTTACTGCTGGCCGATCCGATTTCGCCACGTGGAACTGTAACGGTGTAAATCGTCTCACCGGCGGCATCTTTGTCCGCGGTTAGGTTCCAGCGCGATTGATTATCGCGCCCCCAGTTGTTAAACGGGCCGGCTACGCGGACGGGGTTCGCCTCAAAATCCACATGCGGAAAGCGCTTGGGATCGATGCAGAAAATGATGTCGCCCTTGTGCTCGTAGAAGCCGGTGAACTTTGCTAGCTCGACCGGGTCCATGTGCTTCACGGTCTTGATCTCCAGGCCATCGGCATCGAGATACAGGTCGGGGAACGCGGCAGACGTCCAATTGCGGTTCATCAGCACAACGCCTTTGCCAGGCGCCGTCCAGTAGGCTGCGATAATGCGCGAAGAATTGGCCATGGCGTTGTACGGGCGTTATTTGGCCCGGATGTAGTTGTAAATGTTTAGGTAGTGCTGGCCCGGGACGTTCCAGGAATAGTCGCATTTCATGGCGTTGAGCATGAGTTGGCGGAAGTGATCCGGGAACATGTAATAACAGCTGATGGCGCGGGAAAGGGCACTTTCGATGCCGCCGTAGTCGTCGTTGTGGAATACGTAGCCGTTGCGCTCGTCGAGTGGCTTTTCGGAGTAATCCTTGTCGAAGACGGTGTCGGCCAGGCCGCCAACGTTGCGCACCAGCGGCACCGTGCCGTAGCGCATGGCGATGAGCTGCGTGAGGCCGCAAGGCTCGTAGCGACTCGGAACGACCATCATGTCTGCCCCGGCGTAAATGAGGTGCGCGAGCTCTTCGTTGAAGCCGACTTCGATATGGCTGTCCGGGTTTTCGTTGATCTCGCCCTTGAGACGCCAGAAATAGCTGTCGATCGACGGATCCGGGCTGCTGCCGAGCATGACGAATTGCGCGCCGTGGTTCACGCAGTAGAACAGCGCGTGGCGCACCAGCTCCAGGCCCTTTTGCGGGTCCAGGCGGCCCACGAAGGCAATGATCGGCTTCTCGTTATCGGCCATCAGCAGGCGCTCACGCAGGGCGCGCTTATTTTCGTATTTTTTGCTGATGTCCTCACGCGAATAGTGGAAGGGAATGTGCTTGTCGCTCTCCGGGTTCCAGACTTCGTAATCGATGCCGTTGAGCACACCGCCGTATTTGCCGCCATGGATGTGGAGTGCGGGCTCCAGACCAAAGCCCTGACCCTTGTCCTTGGCTTCGCCAGCATGGGTAGGCGAGACCGTGGTGACGAAGTTGGAGTAAACGATGCCGCCCTTCATCAGGTTAATCGCGCCGGGGTGGTTGTAGTCGCCCAGGCGATCGTGGGACTGATAATAGTCGTGGCGGTAAAGGCCGGCTGCATCGAGCACCTGCGTGCCGCAAACGCCTTGATGCTTGAAATTGTGAATCGTGTAGCAAACACGGCAGTCTTGCATGCCCAGGCGGTGGTAAATCTCCCACTGGTGGACGGGCACGAGCCCGGTCTGCCAATCGTGGCAATGGATGATGTTGGGCCGCTTGCCGGACTTGAGCAGGAACTCCATCGCCGCGCGTGAGAAGAAGGCGAAGCGAAACACGTCGTCATGATCGCCGTAGAACTTGTTGCGTTCAAAAAAGCAATCATTCGAGTGCGGCTCGATAAAGAAGCATTTGCGGCCGTAGACGTAGCCAAAATAAACCGAGCAATGAATTGCACCTTCGCCCCATGGCACCCAGAGGTCGTCATAACAGCGCTCCAATCCATACACATGGTCGTAGCGCATGTTGTTGTATTTGGGCAAAATGGTTTCCACGTTGTGACCGCGGATTTGCAGCTCCCAGGTCAGCCCGAAAACAACGTCGGCCAAGCCGCCGACCTTAGCCACTGGGGACATTTCCGGCGTAATGTGGACGATGTCCAGCGGCGGAATATAGTCATGTAAAAAGACGTTGTGCAGATCAATGCCTTCGGCCTGAGTTGGGTCTGCGTTGATCGGCGAGGCCTCCTCCTGCGCGCTGAGTTGCTCCTGTTCGTAGGTGGCCTCGACGGTCTGCGCCATTTCCTCAAAATCGACCAGATCGGCCGCAGGCTTCTTTTGCGGCGCGGTAGTCTTTTTCGGCGCTTTCGCAGTGGGTTGGATCGGCGAAACTTCCGGAGTTGCAGCAACGGGTTTCTTTTTGACAGCAGCTTTTGTGGTGGGAGCCTTTTTCTTGGCCATACGTTCAGGTTGATGAATTACGCTTTAAAGTAAAGAACGCGCTCAAAATCTATCGTAGTAAAAACGGGGTCCAATTGCTCCAGCGCGGCGAGCTTGATTTCGTCAATTGAATCACTGCGCATCTGCATGGCCAGGTATTGAAAGCGCCCAAAGTGGCGGCGCAAGCGCTCTTCGGCGTATTGCTTGGTCGCACCGGCGCGGATCATAAAGGGCCAGTCGGAGGCCTGAGCCAAGAGAAGCTCGCGGGCCAACTGCTGCAATGCGCGTTGGTGCAGTGTATCGTCGGGCGTGGTTTCGATCAGCTCGGCCAGAGCGCGGTCGGCGGCCTTGAGCAGCGGATACATCCAGTCCGTCTCTGGGTTGATCCAAAACGAATAATCACTGCGGCGGCCCCACGTGGAGGCAGGGGGGCGCTCAACCGGTGCCTCCTCAATGTCTGCCAGTGCGGCGCTGGGCGCGGAAAAATTCAACTGCGGGATCTGCGCACCATTTTGCAGGACTTGCTCCAGCCAATGCGGACCTTCATGCCACCAGTGGCCAAATAGCTCGGCATCGAAAGGTAAAAACATGAGTCCGGTCGCGTCTTTGGTCAGCGAGGCCAGAAAATCGGCGGCGTCCGTTTCAGCCTGAGCCTTCGCCGCAGCGGCGTCATACCAAGCCTTGTCACCCGAGCCGGTGACGCGCCAGTATTTGAGGCCAAGGGGGAGGTTGCCGCCATCGGGCAGGCGGTAGAGGCCAGCTTGCTCGCTGGACAGCTCATGCGTGGCGTCGTGGTGAAACTCACGGTAGGCCGCGTGCCCGGGGTAGCCGGTTTGCGCATCCCATACTTTGCGGGACAAAGCTTGATTACGGGCCAGGGCGCGGACGCCATTCGGGCACTCGGTGATGATCGGCTGCCCCATGTTCTCGACGGCGAACCACTCGATGCTCGCGCTCTCCAAATCGTTCTCAAGGCCCGGGTAATAGGCGCACTCCGGCAGCCAAAATCCGCGCGGGGTGACGCCGGTGCGCCGCTGAAGGGTGTCAACACCGGCTTCGATCTGTAGTCGCCGGCTCAGGGGCGAGCTTTGGTGCGCGGGTAGAAATGCATGTGTCGCGGCGGTCGTTAGCAATTCGACTTTGCCTGCCTTGGCTAGTTGGGCCCAGGCGCGGGGCAGATTTGCCTGATGGGTATGATAAAAGGTATCCCGGGCCGCATCCAAGTCGGTGCTCATGGCGGCGGCCAGCTTTCGTCGCTCGGCTGGGTGTTTTGCGTTGTCCTGCTCTGCCTGAAGGATGGCCTGAAAGCGGTCGAGGTGCGCGGCAAAGCGATCAGGGAACTCGTGGTGTGCCCACAGCTCCAGCAAGGTCGGCGAAAGCGAGACGGCGAGCATCGGCTCTTTGGCTTTGGGCAGCCTGCCAATCAGCTCCAGCAGTGGTAGATAGCACTGGAGCACGGTCTCGTGCAGCCAGCATTCCTCCATGGAAATGGGCAACTCCGGGCGCAGACCATAGGGCAGGTGCGCATGCAGTAGGATGCTGACGGTTCGAGGCTTGCTCACGCTTCGGCAATCAGGCTTAAGCCCGGCAGTAGCAGAGCGCCATTGGGCAAGGCGCGGTGGAGTTCGAAGCGTCCCTGATCGTCCGTGCTGACGCCCGGAGGCAGGAGTTTACGGTAAGATTCATCATTGATCCGGCCTTCGATCGCAATGGATGCATGCAGCTCCAGCATGGTTTCGCCGGTTGCGGCGTCCTTGGCCAGTTCCAGCGAAGAGTCGCTGCTGGGCTCACTCAGGCTCGCGGTCAGGAACAGTGGCCAAACTTCGGCAAAGCCGCTTAGCTTGCGGGTGATCTTAAAGTATCCGCCGGGCAGGGGCTTGATCGCCTGGCTACCGATGGCGAGCTTCATGCCTGGGCCTAGGCGTCCGTTAATGGTTAACTCCGCGCGCAGGCTGATCGGTGCCTTGTCGTCCCACGAATCGGCCCACTGGCTGGCAAACAGCTCCGAGGCACCCACATTTTCAGGAAGGCCGGCGTTCTTCGCGGCGGCAGGGGTGTCGGCAGCGGAGGCCTTCGCTTTGGGCTCAGACAGCACGCGACAATTGCCACTGATGATCGCCTCGTGAATTGTGGACTCGTCGAGGATTAGCTTGCCGGTGAGCGGTACGATCTCCGCCTCGACGACTGATGCGTCCGGCTCACGATCAAAAAACGCCAGCTCATCTGGTGTCTTTAACAGCTCGGCGGGTAAATTTTCCAAACGCGGCAGGCGCGCCACGATACCTTGCTCGTCCAGTGGCGAGAGTGAAACCTCCGGCGCTGCTTGGCGGACGGGTGAGGGCTCATGGGCGGGCTTTGGTTCTGCTTTGGGCGCTGATTTGGCGACCGGCTGGGGCAGGGCGATGGTTTCCGCGCGCATGAGTGGGCGAAAGTGCCCTTGGTCGTTCTTCAACCCAAGCACTGCGCCAACGTGGGCTGGGGTGCTTTTCAGGTCGAAATAACCTGAGTTGCACAGTCCGTTAATCGGGTAATCAGAAGAGGATTCTGCCGCGGCATAATTACTGCCGTGGTCCCTGAAATCATAGGCCCGAAGGACTAATTTTGCCCCGTTACTATCGACCCCGAGCATATTTCGGCCCTCGTGGATCATTTGCGGGTTCAGCTCCCAGTGTGCGTGAAAACGGCCCGGGGCGACGGGTAATACAGTGAGGTGGTCCATTGCGGCGGTATACGGCGCAAGTCTTTCTCCATCAATCACATTGGCAAGATTCAACAAGGCGTCAGCGGCCTTTGCGTTGTCTTGATCAACTCGTGATTGCGAACTGGACATTGGGTCGTTCAGGATGATTCGAGGTTTAGTTGAGTCAAGTGAATTAACCTACTCGCACACAGCGTGCCAGCCTGTGCCAAAACATGTAAATTTACCAAAAAAGCCTTTTACCTTGAACCTTGTCACGGGACTTGCTCATGTTGGCGTCCCCACTACGTCCCACCACATGAAAGAAGCCAGTCTTGGAACCGAAACCATGGAGCGTATGCGCTCCGTTGCCTGGAAAATCGGGCAGCAGTTCAATCCAACGCCAACCGGGCATTATCTCGCCTTTGTTCCGATAAAAGCCGGTCTTGCCTACCTTCACTGGTCGCTCGATAAGGCCGCGATCGACGCCCTGCAGGCTGAAGAGGGCGACAAATGGAACGGTGCCCAGCAAACGCTGCGTCTTTATGACGTGTCCTGGATCGATTTCAATGGGATGAACGCGCACAGCCAGTTCGACATCAACGTGAGTGGGCTTACGGGTAATTACTATTGGAGCACAGACCGCATTGAGCGCTACTTCATCGCTGAGGCCGGTTTCCGCCTGCGTGACGGTCGTTACCGCGCACTGGCCCGTTCGCAAACGGTCTTTATGGACCGCGCACACCGCTCCGGCCAGTCTTCCACGCGCGGCATGTATGTCGGTGGGCGCTTTGACCGCGTGATACCGGTCGAAAATATTTTCGACGCCCGCACCTTTGAGCGTGTTCACCACAGCTGGACCGGTTCGCTGGCCGAAGACCTGGAGATCGCCTTTTTCGCCGACGATCCGCAGCCGGACGCCGCCGAACGCCTGACCCATTACCTACAGGGTCTTCACGCCGCCGCCGATCCACTAGGCGTGCACTTCCATGCCGGTAATCAGGAGCTGAAGAAGAAGCCCAGCCTGGTCCACGCGCACGATGTCGAATCCGTTGCCGCAGCGTCCAAACTGGCAAAAGAGCATAAGGTTCCGCTGGTGCTCACACTCCACGCCAGTGAACGCGAGCGCGCCGCGATGCGGGGTCGCGATATCGATGAGGCCGCTACGAAAAAGGAGGCCGCCGCGCTGAAAAAGGCCGACTGGGTCATCACCGCGCACAGCGATGCGCGCAATCAGATTTTAGCCGACGGGCTCGTTAAGGAAGACCGCATTGTCATCCTGCCGGACTTGTTTCAGGGCATCGTGCCCAAGGCGTTCGACCCAGGTGATGTCAAAAAGCGCTACCACCTGAATCCCGCGCATCCACTGGCGCTGTTTTCGGGCGAGATTTCCCACGCCTCCGGCGCGGACCTACTGATGAGCGCGATGGAGCACGTTTGCGGTGCCAACCACGAGGCGCAGTTGGTTTTTGCGGGCAACGGACCACTCCAGGGTGAGCTGCAGCACCGCGCGCATTGCTCCGGGCATGCCGGGCGCATCAAGTTCATTGGCCACGTAGGCCGCGAGGAGTTTACGGACCTGCTTAACGCCTGTGACTTCGTGGCGATCCCCGCCCGCACCTGGCAGGATGAGGGCATGGCGCACTTGGCGATTGAGAACGGAAAATCCGTCCTCACCACGCACCAGGCGCGCATCGGCTGCGTGAACCACGGGCAGAACGGACTGGTCGTCTACGACAACCCAGGCTCCGTCATCTGGGGCTTGCAGGAGATGTTCCACAACCCGATGCGCCGCGGGGGATCCCATCCGCAGAGCGCCAGCAGCCAACCGCAATCGCTGGATAGCCTCGCGGTCGAACTTTGCATTCTTTATAATAACATTTTGGCGACCTCCAGGAAGGGAGGCGCGAAGTAATCATGGCCAAGGGCTACCTTTCATTTGTCTTGCATGCGCACCTGCCGTTTGTGCGCCACCCGGAGTTCGAACAGTTTCTGGAGGAGCTTTGGCTCTTCGAGGCGATCACGGAAACCTACATTCCGCTGCTGCAAAATTTCGACGCACTGGAGCGCGATGGCGTGCCGTGGGGGTTGACGATTTCCATCTCGCCCTCGTTGCTGGCCATGCTCGAAGACGAGCTATTGCGCGCGCGCTATGCCCGCCGGATGAAGATATTGATCGAGCTCTGCGAACGCGAGCAGGAACGGCTCAAGCACGATCCGCATTTCAGCTATCTCGCCAAGTGGTATCACGATTATTTCTCGCGCACGCTGAAGTATTTCGAGGACTGCGATGGTCGGATTTCCCAGCGCTTCCGTGCTCTGCATGAAAAGGGCAACCTGGAGGTCATCAGCTGCATCGGCACGCACGGCTTCATGCCGCACCTGTCGGCAAATCCGGCCACCATGGAAGGGCAACTGCTCAACGGCTTTGCCTACTTCGAGGAGGTCATGGGCTTCCAGCCAAACGGCTGCTGGGTCCCTGAATGCGCCTATTATCCGGGGCTCGACGACCGACTTCGTGCGCACGGCATTCGCTTTTTCTGCACCGAAACAGAGGGCATCGAGCACTCTAAGCCACAACCGGTCTACGGCGTGCACGCGCCGCTTTACACACCTTCGGGCGTGGCTGCGTTTGGCCGAGACCACGGCTGCACGAAGCAAGTTTGGTCCGCCGAAGCAGGCTTCCCGGGTGACGGCAATTACCGTGAGTTTTACCGCGACATCGGGCACGAGCTCGATTTCGACTACCTGCGTAAATTCCTCCCGGGCGATGTCCGTTCGGATACCGGTATCAAGTATCATCGCATCACGGGGCCAGGTTCCTACAAGGCGGGCTACGATCCGGAGAGCGCCCGCAAAAAGGCTGACCAGCATGCCGCGCAGTTCCTCTTTCAGCGCGTGTCGCACATCGATTACCTCGATTCCGCGATGAGCACGTCACCGATCATTGTTGCGCCGTTCGACGCCGAACTGTTCGGCCACTGGTGGTTCGAGGGCCCGACCTGGCTCGACTACGTGCTCCGCAAGGCCGCCTATGACCAAAGCTCACTTGAGACGATTTCCCTGGGCAAATACCTCGACCGCAATCCGGTCCACCAAACGGCTTACCCGGCGACTTCGTCCTGGGGCCACAAGGGGCACTTCGAATATTGGCTCAACGGTGCCAACGACTGGATGTTCGACCAAATTACGTCCGCCGGTGACCGCATGACCCGCCTTGCGCGCGAATTCGCAGCCAAGAAAACGGTCAAAAAGCTCAACGACCGCGCGCTTCAGCAATGCGCCCGTGAGCTCGTGCTCGCACAAAGTTCGGACTGGCCCTTCATCGTCAGCAACGGCACCTCCGCCCAGTACGCCGAGCGCCGCGTGCGCGACCACTGCAGCCGCCTGCATTACCTGGCCAACGCCCTCGAAAACGACACCGTCGACAAGAAGGAACTCGAGTCCCTCGAACTGATGGACAACATTTTCCCGAACATCAACTGGCGCGTTTACGCAGGGTAGCGTGATCTAGATTTTGGGCGCGGGTTCGATGCCAAATTCATGAATTTCATGCATACTTTTCGCCATTGATCGGTGGGGTAGAGGGCTTATGTTATTCTACAAGTTTCCATGAACAACCCGCCGCCCATGCAGCAGAATCAACCCATTGGCCAGACTCAGGTGCAGACGCAAATGCACCCGCGCCCGTCGTGGTTGGCCGCGTATCAGCCCCAGCATGGCTTTTACGACGAGTGGAAATCGTCGCGCGGGGCCACGGCGGAGCACTGGAACATTCTCTTTCGCCAACTAGCCGATCTAGGCGAGGCTGACTACCGCCAGCGCGAAGATCAGCTGGAGCGCATCATCGACGAAAACGGCGTTACTTACAACGTTTACTCCGACCCGGAAAACCCCAATCGCCAGTGGAAAATGGACGCCATTCCGCTGCTCTTGGGTCATGATGAATACGAGCGCATCGCGGCAGCGGAAAACCAGCGCATGCGGCTGCTCAACATGCTGCTCAAGGATATCTACGGTGAACAGCAACTGCTGAAAGAAAACATCTACCCGGCGGGCCTCGTCTTTGGCAACCCGGCCTTTTTGCGGCCGGTGCACGGCCTGCTGCCCGAGGCGCGGCAGTTTCTCTTTACGCATTCGTCGGACCTCGCGCGCTCGCCGGATGGCAATTGGTGGGTGCTGTCGGATCGCTTGGACGCGCCGTCGGGCCTTGGCTACTCGGTCGAAAACCGCGTGATCAGCAACCGCGTGATGCCCGATCTGATGCGGCCTCACGAGGTGCGACGTGTGACGAGCTACCTGCAGACCGTTTCCGACGCGCTGAAGAACGCCTCGCCCCGCGCGCTGGAAAATCCATTCGTCGTGCTGCTGACGCCCGGCCCCTACAACGAAACGTATTTCGAGCAATCTTACCTCGCGCGGGCGCTGGGCTTTCCGTTGGTCGAGGGTGCCGATTTGACCGTCCGTGACGACACCGTCTTCTTAAAGACGATCCACGGCATGCGGCGCGTCGATGTCATTTTTCGCCGACTTGATTCCGAGTGGTGCGACCCGCTGGAGTTCCGTGACGACTCGCTGCTCGGCGTGCCGGGCCTGCTCAATGCGGTGCGGCAGGACAAGGTGGTCGTGGTCAATGCGCCCGGCGTTGGCGTGCTGGAGACCCCAGCCTTGGCGGCGTTTTTGCCCGTCATTTGCCAGAAGCTACTCGGCGAAGATTTGCTCATGCCGTCGGTGGCGACTTGGTGGTGCGGCCAGAAGCAGGAGCGCAATTACGTGCTCGATAATCTGGACCACCTCATCATCAAGCCAACCTTCCCGACGCTGGGCAAGGTGCGCGTTTACTACGGGCCCACACTCAGCAAGCAGCAGCGACAAGAGCTCGTGGCGGCGATCCGGGATTTCCCCGAACGCTTCACTGCGCAGGAAGCGGTGCTCCAGGCAACGACTCCGGTTTATGACGAGGACCACCTGACGCCGCGCCATTTCATGCTGCGCACGTTTCAGGTGTTCGACCATGACGACAAGGCCGTGATGATGCCCGGCGGGTTGTGCCGCGTGGCGAATTCCGCCGTATCGCCGGACGTGTCGATGCAGCTTGGCGGCGTCAGTAAGGATGTGTGGGTCGTCGGCGGCGAAGATGTGGTCAGTGAAGAGACGACGGCCTACAACTACCTCGCAAACCAGTCGCTCTCGGCCACAGCGCAGGTTGCGCTGAGCAGCCGTATGGCGGACAGTCTGTTCTGGGCGGGGCGTTATTTGGACCGATCCGAGGGGCTGATTCGCGGGCTATTGGTTATCATTAATGCCGCTTCGGAAAGCCGCAACGATCAGGACCTGCAAATGGTGCTGAAATTTATCCGTGGCTACGCACCCAACTTGCCCATGCGCGCGCCCAAGGCAACCACGGACCTCAACGAGCACATTGACGAAGCGCTGCGGAGAATTATCCAGGGCGCGAATTATCCGGACCGCCTGACCAACGTGCTGGAGCAGCTCAACCGCGTCATGTTCTCGATCAAGGAAATGATGTCCGGCGATCTGACCCGCATGATGCGCGATATGCCGGTGAGCCTCATCCCGCAGGAGGGCGGAGGCAGCATCCTCAGCAACACGCAGCTATACGACATCCTCAAACGCCTACTCGATTATATGGCGGCCTTTGCGGGCATCATCGCGGAAAATACCGTGCGCGGACTTGACTGGGCGTTCCTCAATCTTGGCCGCCGCATTGAGCGCAGCATTATGCTTTGTGAGCTGCTCAAGGGCAGCCTTTGCCAAGTCTCGAAGAACGAAGATTTCCTCATGCTGCGCCTGCTGGAGTTTGCCGACAGCGCCATCACATACCGCCGTCGTTACCTGAGCCGCATGCAGGTCGACGCGATTGCGCATTTGCTGATTTCCGATCCGTCCAACCCACGTTCCCTGGCCTTTCAGGTGACGGATATTCTGGAAAACACCCGCATGCTGCCGCACTACAACGCCAGCGATATGAAGCACATCGATCGCCTGGCGCTGCGCGTTTACAGCGACGTCGTCCTGGTCGAGCCCGAACGACTTGTCGCGTCCAACGATGCCGGTGAACGCCCCGATTTGGAGGTGCTACTAGACGGTATGTTGAAGAATTTGACCGAGCTGTCCAACGAACTGAGCACGTATTATTTCTCTGTCACCTCGCGATGAGAAACACCTACACGATCCGCCACCACACGATCTACCGTTACGATTTTCCCGTGTCGGTGTCGCATCACGTGGCGCGGCTCAAGCCGCTGAGTAACGCGCGGCAGCAGACGCACGCCTTCGAGCTGTCGATCCTGCCGCAGCCAGAGGCCGTCATCGAACGCGTGGATTTCTTTGGCAATGCGCTGCATCAGTTTTCGCTCCAAAAGAGTCACCAGGAGCTCGAACTCGAAGCCTACAGCGAAGTGACGGTGGACGCGCCCGGTGCGCCTTTGCCGGACATCGCTGCGACCTGTGCCGAGGTTCGTGCTGCGCTGACTCAGCCGCGCACGCCGGAAGCCTTCGAGGCCAAGCAGTTTACCTATGCCTCGCCGCAGATCCCGATCTTGCCCGAACTACAGGACCTGACGCGGAGCTTTCTGCCCGAGAGTGGGCACTACCTCGGCGGTGCGCTCGCGCTGGCAGAATTCATCTACGAGAATTACGAGTTCGACCCGACCGCGACTGACGTGATGACGCCGGTGCAGGAGGTCGTCAAATTGCGTCGTGGCGTATGCCAGGACTTCGCGCATCTGGGCATCGCCTGCCTGCGGTCGATAGGTATGCCGGTGCGTTACGCCAGCGGTTACATTTTAACGAACCCGCCTCCCGGCATGCCCCGTCTGGAAGGGGCCGACGCCTCGCACGCCTGGATTTCCATTTACGATCCCGATCTGGGCTGGATCGATATCGACCCGACGAACAACATCATCTGTGGTGAGCAGCATATATCAGTTGGCTACGGCCGTGATTACCAGGACGTTAGCCTCGTCCGCGGTGCGATGACCGGCGGTGGCCGCCACTCCATCGAAGTCGGCGTCACCGTTGCGCCAAAGGCGGATGCCCTGGTCTAGCTTTTGCGACGCCGCTTCCGGCTGCCTTATCGTATTTGATGTATGAATCTAGTAATCCCAAGCATATTCGGGGTTAATAGGTTAACTTTATTGGGGGAGATAATTAATTGAGTCTTTGGGACTCTTATAGAGACTCTTTAGGGTAGTATACGTGTTGTTAATGCAACGCTTAATAACAATAACCCCCCTACTAGTATGAATATTACCCTGCGCTCTATCTGCCCAAAAACCGCAGCTACTCACTCATTCAAAGTCGCAGTCATTTCGATGGCTGTTACGGCCCTGCCGCTCAGCGCTCAAGTGCTTACCTGGGATGGCGAAGGAGATGGTACGAGCTGGACTGACGCTGCCAATTGGTCTGGCGACACGGTGCCGGATTCCATTACCGAAAGTGCCGTCATCGGTGATGTGCTTGGCGTGCCATCCACGGTTGTCCTATCTCCGGCAAATGGTACGACCTTTGACATCGACGCGCTTACCATAGACCTCGGCAATACGCTGAACGTTCGTTTCGATAGTGGCACACTGAATTTAACGGGTGGCCTATCCAATAGCGGCACTTTATCGCATGCATCCGCACCCAGTAACAATTCACGCACGGTGCATCTTAATATTGGCGGCACGAATCAGATTTTCAATTCGTCAACCGGCACGATTGATTTGGGTGCAAACAGCGGGCGTAACCGCATTAACCAGATCATGACGCTTGATGCGCAGAATCAGAATGACGGTAACATCGTTGCCGAAATCAGCTCTAGCGCCGACCGCGATACGGTTCGCTTCCGCCTGGAAAACTCTGGCACGTTTACGAACAACGGCTCGATCATCATTCGCGATACGCAATCCAATACATCCAGCTATTCGGAGCTGCAATTGCTCACCGACGGAGCTGCAGTTACGCTCGGTGGCACGGGCTCAGTTTTTCTTGATGTAGGGACTTTGACTGACACTTCCCGTGCACGCATTCGGGGTAACGGCTCGGGTGAATTAACCAATGGCGTAAACCACACGATTTATGGCGGCGGTCTGGTAGGCTCGAATGTGAATGTGGTCAATAACGGGTTAATGCAGGCCACTAGTGACACTGCGACGCTGCGCATTGATCCGGGTTCGACCGCGACGAATAGCTCCAGTGGTCGCATGGTCGCCACCGGCGCAGCCGGTTTGGAAATCGGCTCGGGCTCTATTTCATTCGTCAATGACGGGCACCTGGAATCCCGCACCGGTAGTAACGTGGCAATTAATACCTCCAACGCCACATTGAACGGCGTTATCGCGGGTGCGGGTAATTTCTCCACGGGCCTTTCGGTTTCCGGGTCGGCCACGATTTCCCCAGGTGACTTCAGCAACACAGATGGCACCGGTGATTCCACCATTGGCATGATGAATGTCGGTGTTGATTTAACCATGCAGGACTCGACCATCCTCGCGATGCAGTTGGGCAGCGCGGGCACTGCGGGTGTTGATTACGACACACTTTCCATTGCCGGTTCGATGACGCTGGACGGCGTCTTGAACATCATTGGTGAAACGGGATTCGGAGCCGGGACTTATCGCATCGCGACTTTTAATAGCGGTGAATTGACCGACAACGGTATCGTAATTGGCTCCGCTCCGAGCGGTTTCGACTACGCTTTTGATGCCAACAATGTCGGCGGCTTCCTCGACTTGAATGTGACTGCGGTGCCAGAGCCCCGCGTCTATGCGCTGCTGCTTGGCGTGAGTGTACTGGCATTCGTTTCGAGCCGTCGCAATCGCAAGAATCGGTAATTCCAAACCAAGTAAGGACACGAAACAAGCTCACTAAGGTGATGTTCGTGTCGCTGACGTTGGTTCATTTTAATCTCATTGAGTTCAGAAGAGATTAAAGAGGTGAATAGCCCGCAATCGTTCTAGGGAGCGTTTGCGGGCTTCTTTTTGACACGTTGAGATTTGCCGAATTTTCGTCAGCGGACGATCTCGTAAGCGAGTGTCGCGGGGCGTGATTCAGGCAGTGTCTCGGCTTGGAAAACGATGTTGTTATTGGCATCGAGCTCGAAGGTAACGCTCCCAATGCGTTCGCCGCTTAGATTGATCGCGAACACCTGTGGCTTACTGGCTTGATTCGGCACGGTGATCGTCGCGCTGCCTCGTTTGACGAGTTTGTTCGGGCTACCCAAATCGATGATTTGATACATGCCTTCCTCACCAAATTTCATGCCTTCGTTGAGCACGTTGGTGAGGTGAAACACGAGCAGGTGATCGGACTCCGCCAGTGGTTTTTGGTCGAGTGCGCCAACGAAAACGGAGGTCGGGCCACCGGTGACATCGCGCACGAAATCCGAGTCGAGCGACTGCTGCTGGATCACGATCCCTTTGCTAAATGGCGTCTCGACGAGGAAGTCGCCATCGCGCTCCAGGCGCACCTCGGTGGCGTCTTGTTCGACGATGTAGGATGCCTGGGCCGATTGATTCTCAAAGGCCTGGTTCGCGCTGCCATCAGCATCAGGGTCATAGCGCGAGCTGATGCGCTTGGTCAGACCCAGATAGGAAGCGTCGGCGGAGAAGGCGGGTGGTGCCTTGCCAAACTTGGACTTATCGTTCGGGTCCACCTTGTAAATGTCTTCCGCGGTGCGCTCTGTGTTGACCTGATCGCTGCTGGTAAACGCACGCTCGCGGTTGACGGAGAAGACGACTTCCTCGGCAAGTACGGGGACATCGCCGCGGAGCCAAAGCATCGCGATTATGTATTCATTCAGCAGTCCTATCGGGTCCTGGACAATGTCGAAGCCTTCGATCGGCTGCTGCGAGTTGACTCGCTTTTGCTGGTGCGTCCAGGCAAAGCGATAGAGCCCATCGTAGTCCTGCAATGCGGAGTAGGTCCCCATCAGCGGTCCGGACTCATTGCGATAAATATTCGGGTAGCAGTAGTTATACTCCGTGATCGTGAATGGCTTGTTTTCGACTCGGGTCAGGAAGAGCGCGCGGGGAATGTCGGCGAGGTTCTGAGTCGCGCTGCGCTGGGAGTTGCTGTAGGGATATCTCCACGGGCCTTGCGGGAAATTCGGGTGGTCCCAGTAGCCGTGGTTGTCGACGTAATCATAGCGCTCGCGGATCGGTGTTTGCGCATAGTAGCGTTTCCAGTTGTTGCCGGTGATCAGGGCCTGAACGCCCAGGTCGTCCTTGAGGAATCGGCTCATCTCGGCGTCAGCGGCGATTTGAACTTCAGCCAGATATTCGTTGATCGCGGCCTCGCCTTGAGCGTCGGGATGCGATTTTTGCCATTCCTTAAAGCCTTCCTGATAGAGCGCCTTAACCTTTGCATCGGCATTTATCGCTGCCCAAATGGTATCTTCGTTAACGGGGCAAATCGAGAACAACGCCGGGTCCTCCGCCCAGGTCATGCCCGTGTATGGATTCTTGTGCGTCAGGAAATCCCGGGCAAAGCGTTTCCATTCATCCATGGCGTCTTGGTTGATCGGGATCAGTGCTTTAAATGCTCCAGCGTTATTGGCGGCTTGAAAATCTTTCAGCTTTTCATTGCGAATTCGGCGGATCGTAAAAAGGTCCGTCGAGACATACAGGCCCTGCTTTTTCATCGCGTAAAAGAGGTAGTCTAGGCGGTCGAGCATCTCTTCGGAAATCACATACTCCGTCGGGTTCCAACCACCGGCTAGCAGAACATCGTAGTGGTGAATGCGAACGGTGTTGTAGCCCATCTGGCGCATGCGCAGCGCGAGCGCATCAGACTCTTCCTTGGTCAGGAAATTGGCGTCAAAGTTTAGATTGGCTCCCAAGAAGCGAACCGAGTTCTGCGGGTTATCCGCAAAGGCAAAATGACCGTCCGGAGTGGTGATGACTCGGCCAAATTTTCCCGCTGGCGCATGATTCCAGGCGGAAAAATCCAGCGCGCTACCGGGCTTGACGGTAAGAGGCGTTTCGATCGGGGCCCAGTCTTTGTTCGCGCGCACCATGAAGAACTCCGGCTGGGGCAGGGCGATGCCAGCATTGGTCGTTGTGGCACCGATAATCATCCAGATGGAGTCATTGCCCGCGCCAAAGGCGATCTTTTCAATCGGCTTTTCTTCGAGGGGAAAGCGTGATTCGAAGATGCCGATATTAGCCCCCTTGATCTGGCTACTCCAGACAAGCGCGGCATTGGTCAGCGCCACCGGGTTCCACCAGTTGCCAACGTCCTGGCCGTTGTTAACCTCGATCAGTTGCTCGGAGCCGTCGCGATAGGAAACCTTGATCTGGCCGACCTGCCCCCAGGTGTAAGCCGAGGCGTGGAGCAAGTAGAGATAGGATGGACTGCCAATGTTCGCCGGTACATCCAAAACCGCAAAGCTCTTATCGGCACGTTTTGAATCCTTGGACAAAGCCACCACGCTATTGCCGCTGCTGGGAATGTCGAAATGGATGCTGCCGGCGATGTCGGTGTTTGCGGAGAATTGCGCTAAATCCTGCTCCGGGCCCTGGTCGGTCCAACCACCTTGGCCATCGCCTGCCGTCTCGTCTGCAAAGCCGCGGTTGGCAATGCTGGCGAGCGAAAGCGATTGCTCAATTATCGGCTCGAATGCAATCCGCGCAGAGAAATGCGCCTCTTTGATCAGGCCTTTATTGGGATCGAAAAAGGCGCGAACATGGAAGTTTTGCCCGCCGAATTTTCGACCGTCGGTCACCATCACGGTGAAGTTGCCGCCCAAACTCAGAATCCCCTCGCTGGTCGGAATGGAGACTTTCTTGGTTTGGCGAATGATCAGATTGGGGTCACTGCCATCGTAGTCCAAGGGAAGCACGAACTTCGTCTGGTCGATTTCCAGCACCGCTCCGGCAAACTGCTTGATCGGCAGTAAGCCTTCGTAGGCGAGCATGTTCGATTGGACGCCGGTTTGATTCCGAACAACGGCATTGAGTGACATGCCGCTTTTCCAGTCGCCTTGAAGCGCCATCGAATAGTCAAACAAAGCGTTCCCGCCACGCCCCAGAAATTGCCCTTCGAAATTGTGCCCATTCGACTTGGTGGGGGCAAAATTTCGCGCTTGGGAGCTGGCCTGCCATTTGTCGTTCATGAATAGCGTGCCCCATTCAGTGCCCCCGTATTGGATAGCGCCCTTATCGGTGATGGTGGCACCATTGACCGATAGAACAAAAGCGACAAATAGCGTGGCTAGAGGAAGCAACAGAGATCGTATGAAACGGGGCATGGTATTGTATTGGTATTTATATCACCACCTGCAGGCATGTTGGCATTCGGTGGCACGGGGTTATTGGTTAACCGCTAATCCCGTTAGAAAATCAGGCTGTGCAAGGACGCTGCTGGCTCAAGCGGAAGCGGCTGAAACATTATTCATTGGCAGGCGTAAAAAAAGCGGCATGGCACTAGGCCACACCGCTATTGAAATTTATACCATATGACGCTTACTTGCGGCGACGGAGCAAGGCGAGGCCAATGGCCATCAGGCCGCCGAGCAGCGCATAAGTGCTAGGCTCTGGGACCATGGTTAGGGTGTCGCCGCTCACCGTAAAGTAGTCGCTGAAACTACCAAGATTGGCTCCATCCACGGTCAGTTCGCCATCGGTCCATTTGGTTTCCCATTCAGTTTGATTGTAAAAGCCGGTAGTGATGGTGATGGTGCTACCAACGGCGGTCGAGGTGAAATCGAACTGCATTTCAGCGGGTCTGTCCCAAGCTGCCGCTTGCAGAGAATTGGCACCGTTGGTGAACGTGATCTGGCCTTGGTTGGTATTATTGCCGCCAGCATAATCAAAAATGGTGGTCGCGTTGAGCGTGCCGCCGTTTTGCAAGGTAAGCGCAGCGAGCGAAGTGTTATTGGAGAAATTGTAAGTGCCAATCGTCAATGTCGAGTTGTCGATGAGCACGTTGCCCGTGCGCTGAGAAAGGATGACGGATGTATTCAAGTCCTGCAAAATGGACAGATTGGCGTTGGAACTGTTTACCCAGAAAATGCCGCCGCCTGAAGAGGTCAGATTGCCGCCGTTTACGTTTAAAGTAGCCGTGCCTCCCAGGCTCAGGCGGCCAGTGCCGCTGATGTCTATTGTACCGCCATTAAGGTCCCAAACGCTATCATTTTGGAAGGTGACCTGGTTGTCGGTAAAGAATGATGCAGTGCCACCTGATTGTATGATGTTCGTGCTCGAAAGGTTGCCATTGGTGATGGCATCGTAGGTCGGCGTCCCTGAGGTGATGATGCCAGGGTTCGTTGCGTTATCTGGGAGGCCGTTGTCCCAGTTTCCAGCGGTGCTGAAGTCGTTATTAATACTACCAGTCCAATTGGTTTGCGCAGAAGCGCTGACAGCGAACAGTAGAATAGCGGTGGAGGGGGTAAGGTATTTGTTCATATCTAAGCTATCTCGTGGATGTTTATTTTGGGCGAAAAACTAAGGCATTATGCTTCAATGGCTTGAGTGCCTCAAGTTGTTGGTTGCGGAACATTATACGCATTTCTGGGATACGGAAATTCAAAACTGAGGAAGCATTACGATAATGTGGCGATTTTGGGAAGACTCACACCATCCACCCATTGACCAGTGACCATTTCAATCAAGTCGCCCTGGGCTGAACCGGTTACACCGGATCGGACCATCATGCTGATCAGCAGTAGCGCGCGCTCGAACAGGGTGACATTGTCGCGAAAGTAGCCAGCGATCTTGCCGACCAGTTCAGGATCCCACATGTTGATGCTAGCGAACGCGAAATCGTGGGGAATCCGATAGCCCATGGATTCGAGCAATCCGAGCTCTTCATGGTCGTCTCCCAGAATAACTTCTGGTTGATAATTATCTATCCACCGGCGAATGCCCTGATCATCCGGGCCAGCATTTTGATGATGAAGGTGAAACGGAATGCGATTCCCAGCGGATTGCACGTAGTGCTGGCGGCAGAAGACGCCGCCCAGGCGCAAGTCCATAGAATAGGATTCTGGGTAGTCTTGTAATAGGGCACCAATGCGTTGGTAGCCCATGCGAGTAAGGCGACTCCAGGCGCGCTCGATGCCCAGAAACTCGTCATGCATGACAACCGGGCAGTTAGGCTGCCAAGTGGACACATTAATGCTAACTGCGGCAAAGCGTTCGTTGATGGCATCCATCGGGTAGGGCGCGTTGGCCATCACGGCAATCACGACACCCGCCACCCCCATGAAGCCCATACGACGGATCAGTTTTTGTGCGTTTGGGTAATCAGAGACGTCCTCCGCGATCAAGGCGTAGCCTTTGGCTTGGGCTGATTCTCGAAATCGCTTAAATTCCAATTGGCACGTTTTTGCATTATGGCCTCTGCCGTCGAATAGGTAGGCAATGTTCATGCCCTCGTTGGCGCGCCTGCCATGCCAACGCCGTTCGATGAGAACCTGGAGTGCTGGGTCAGGACGGTAGCCAAGTTTATTGGCGATATCGTGGACTTTCTTTTTGGTTTCGGGCGCGGTACGTGGCTCATCCCGAAGCGCCCGGGACACGGTTGCTAGGCTTACGCCAGCTTCGCGTGCTATGTCTCTGAGAGTGATGTTCCGGGGCATATCAGTCGGGGGTAATAAAAAGTCTGTCTGGATCGACGGGAGCGGTCAAGAAGAACGCAAGTTACCAATTGTTCTGTGTTGTTCTAAATATCTGAAGTTAAATGACTTATGCGGGTTTGTGTATAGTGCGCAATCGTGTGTAACCATATCCGCATAATGGATATTGTTTCAGCCGTGGAGTGTTGGACACTGGCTGCTGGTAAATCAGCTTTAGTGATTCGTTGAGCGTTTAAACTTAGTTGCTAGCGCCGATGAACATTCTGTGCATGGTGCATGTCTCGAATAGTATCACCCCCTTTTGATCATGAAATTTCTCTCTGCGGCTTTCTACGCCTGTGCGCTTTTCGCGTGCTTATCTTTGCCTGGCGAAACAACGAGGCCGAATGTGCTCTTTATCGCCATTGATGACCTCAAGCCAATGCTTGGCGCATACGGCGATACCACGATCCAAACACCGCAGATGGACCGCTTGGCGCAGTCGGGGACGCTTTTTTTGAACAATCATTGCCAGGAGCCAATTTGTGGTCCGTCCCGCGCAAGCCTGCTCACTGGACAGCGCCCCAATACAACGAAAGTCAATGATCTGAAAACGAAGATGCGCGACATCCAGCCGGACTTGATCACCCTGCCGCAGCACTTCAAGAATAACGGCTACACCACGGTTGGTACCGGTAAAATCTTCGATCCGCGCTGCGTGGATGGGCGTCAATTTCAAGACAAGCCCTCGTGGTCTGTGCCGTTCACCTACTATTACGGCAAGCTCCCGTCGGCCGCCGGTTTTGTGAACCCCGACACGATTGAGTGGTTTAAGGCGCAGAAAAACGCCAAGGGCGAAACCATTCCCGAGTGGAATGTGAAGGGTGTCCCGGCGACCGAGGGCACCGAAGACGTGGCGGACAACGCCTACTCGGATGGCGCGATGGCTGACGCCGCAGTGGGGCTGATTAAGAAATATGCCGCCGAGGATCAGCCGTTTTTCCTCGCCGTCGGTTTTCAAAAGCCACACCTGCCGTTCATTGCGCCCAAGAAATACTGGGACATGTATGACCGCGATGCCTTTGAACTGGCCGAGTATCAGCAGGCACCCGACGGCACGCCGGACTTCACGTTGCAGCCGGGCTGGGAGCTTCGTGGTAAGTATGACGTGCCCAAGCGTGGTCCGCTTCCCGATGACCTTCAGCGCGAGCTTATCCATGGTTATCACGCCTGCGTGAGCTACATCGACGCGCAAGTCGGCAAGTTACTTGATGCGCTGGAAACCGCAGGCATTGCGGACAACACCATCGTTGTGTTGTGGGGCGATCACGGCTGGCATTTGGGCGATCACTCAATGTGGTGCAAGCACTCGGTTTACGAGCAGGCCACGCGCTCGCCGTTGATCATTTTTTCGCCGATGCAAAAAGATAAAGCCGGTCGCGTTGCCGCGCCCACGGAGTTTATCGACATCTATCCGACGCTTTGCGAGTTAGCCGGACTGGAGCAGCCTGAGGCCTTGGAAGGGGTCAGCCTGGCACCGCTGCTGGACGATGACTCCGGCTCGGTGCGCGATGTGGCGATGAGCCAGCACTACCGTTCTCCCAACGGCGAGAAGCTGACGGGTTATTCATTCCGTGGTCCTCGTTTTCGCTACACGGTTTGGCGCGAAAATCAGCCCGGTAAGCCCTTGGGCAGCGGCCCCGTTGTTGCCCGCGAACTTTACGACTACGAGCTCGACCCTCTGGAAACGAAGAACCTGGTGGATAATCCAGACTACGCCACAGTAGTCTCGCAAATGGAAACATCAGCCGCCAAAGAGCTGGCTCGCTACGGTATTCATTAAGCCCGGTTAGCGATCGGCTAAACCGCGCGGACAGTAAGTTCCGAGCGAGGCGTTAACCTGGATGGCATCCCTTGCGGACTGACTGAGGTTGCCTACAGCTTGCCGCGTCGTGTTTCCAGCTCGGTGCGGATGGCGTGCATCTTTTGGCGGTTCAGCGGGTAGATCCACATGAGCCATGCGGAGACGCCCCAGAAGGCGAGGGGGATCAGCACGAAAAAGAGAAGCATGCGCGTTAGCACTTCGGGTGGTTGTTCACTGCCCACGCTGACGTCGAATCCCGTTGCCTCGATGATGAAGCCCGATACCCCGGCCGACAAGGTGAAGGCCATTTTCAGGAACCAGGAGAAGATGGAATTGATACTGCCCTCGCGGCGCTGGTGGGTCGTCTTTTCGTCGTAGTCCACGATGTCCGCCTGCATGGAGGGCACGATGAGCCACATAGCACCAATCACGCCCGCGTTGAAGGCGACTGGAACCAACTGCAGATACGGGTAGTCCGGCTGCAGGCACACGTAGTTCAGGCCAGCACCGATAAAGCCTGAAACGAGGATAATGAACATCGCCCATTTCTTGTCGTACTTCTCGCAGATCCAGGTCCACAACGGAATTGTGCAAATGCCCACTACGGCCGCCACGGTGCCTTTCCATCCTTCGATGATGTACGACTTCTGCAGCTCGCCGTCGTTGACGAAATAAATGTTCAAATAGATGCCCAGTTTGCTGACGACGCCATTGCCAAACATGAACAGAAAGATGAACCCGCACAGCAGCCAAAACGGCTTGATCTTCACGGTCTCACGGATGCCTTTCCAGAATGAGATTTTCTGCTGCTGCGCCGCTTCTTTTTTGTAGTAGCGCTCTTTGACAAAAATCGCGGGAAGTATGCCCAGGATAAGCACAAGCGCCGCGAGCCCAAAGCTAACCACGCCCATCCCGTGCTTTACGTCGGGCTCACCGGTAGCCGGGTCGATAAAGTAATCCAGCGAGGCCAGTGCGAGCACCCAGCCGCCCACAAATACGCCCACTTTGGTGATTGCGGTGCGATAGCCTGCCACGCGGGTGCGCTCGTCGTAGTCGGGCGTCATCTCCAGCATGAGGCTGTAGTAGGGCATGGCCCAGACCGTAAATGCCGTGAAGAGAAACAGCCCGACAACGGTCAGGTAAATAACGAGGCCATTGACCTGATGGTCTTCGCCAAGAAAGGGCAAGTTAGGTGTCCAATCGACGAGGCCCGCAGGCGGATTCCACAGCACCGGCAGCAGGATGGCAGTGAGAATTGCGCCGACAAAAATGTAGGGTCGCCGGCGCCCCCAGCGGGTGCGTGTATTGTCGGAAATGTTCCCCATGATGGGGTCCGCAATCGCATCCCACCCACGGTAAATGAGCAGGATGATGCCTAGGATCGCCGGGCTCACGCCATAGGCGATATTCCAGATCGGCATCCAGAGAACCGCAGTGGCCAGACCGACGGAAAACCAGTCGATCGGAGCAGCGGAGGAGTAGGCGATTTTTTGAAGAAACGGAACTTTATCTTCCGCGGCAACTTGCTTCATAGAATAACGTTTCGCATAAACCAACGACGATCATCGTCATTGAGCGTGAACAGAAAATAGACTCCGCTTACGTCCGGCTGCATCCGCCACTTGCGGCGGTAAACCAGCTTGTATTCATCGTTGTCTTTTAGCGCCAGTTGCACGGGCAAGGTGTTGTTCTGAATGTTGGCAACGGAGACCGTTGCGGGGATCAGTGGCGGGAGATTGTAGATGTCTTTGCCCGCGTTGAGAACCAGGTCCTTGACGGACAAATTATAGACGAGAATACTGCCCGTGGGCACGTTTTCCCGGGTGGTGTTAATGGCGACTGCACGTGACTTTTGTTCGCCGACGCTGTTGGTGATGAGTAGCACGATGGCCTGCTTCCAATCCGCGCCAAACTGGACGTTGAAAACGGGCGTATAAACGAATTCCTCATCGCGCACCTGCCGCGCATAAAGCGTGAACTGCGTGGCACCGGCGTAGGCGTAGCTTGGCGAGAGTGTGGTGTGGCTGATGTCGAGCGGTTCATAGCCCTCCGCCCCGCGATAATACAGATCGGGCAGTTCGGTGGGGCGGTCCATTTTGTTCAGAGCACCGGAGGCAATCTGTTTGCGCGCGCTGAAGACCATGATCTGGAAATCCACCGCGCATTGGTTGGCCTTGGCTTGGGCCAGAAGGGGCGCGGCGGGCAGTAGCCAGGCGGCCAGCACGCACGCGCAAAGTAACTTTCTTAATCGATCCATTGGAAATCTATGATGCGAAATTTGCGGCCAAAGGTTTGGTTTTGCGTGCTCAGGTCGGCGTAGTTGTCGGTGGCGCTGTTGGCCCGGTCTTCGACAAATTCCGGCAAACGCTGGACAGTGGCCTTGCAGCGCGCGGTGGCCTGCACCTCATCCGTGAGCGGGTTGATTGATTCGCCGTAGGCATGAATCACAAAAGTGTCGGAACGTGTGCTGATGTACGGGCCGATCGCGTCGAGCAAATCGAGTTGCGTCAGGTAGCCCGGGGTGCCGGCCGCGCGGTCGCCAATGCTGGCTGCGATGTCGAGCTCGCGGTAAAAGGCCTCCAAGTCCGTTTGGATGAGCTGCACCTCTGCGTCGTTGAAACGGTCTTCGCCTGCGCCATTGCGAAGGTTGATTTCCGACAGGTCAATCGCGGCTTGCAAGGCACCAACCATCATGGCGCGCGCGCCGTCGGCATCGCTGCTCTGGTAGTCAGACTCGCGCTCGGAGCGATAGTCGGCATCGTCCAGCACGCGGTTGACAAAGTGCGACATGGAAATGAACGGGCCGCGCTTTTTCACCTGTTCGACGATGGCCTGTGCCAGCCGATCAATGTCGGTGGAGGACAGCGTTAAGAAGCCGTTGTAAACCGCGTCTTCGTGAGTATTGCGCAGGTCGCTGGCGGGTTCACCGTTGGGCTGGGCTACGCGGAGAAACGGCGTGGTATCGGAGTCGCTAAACTCGCCGCTGCGGCTTTCGACGGCGGCAGCCAGGGCGCTGGCAAGGAAGGCCTTCCAGGCGCGAACGGACGTCGAGTTTACATTAAACGCGCCTTCGATGTAGATACCGGCAGCCGAGGTATCGAAGCCGAAGTTGAAGTTTGAAAGCGCGTGGCGCGGATTGGCGCTTTCGTTCTCGGCGGTATCGTAGGCCGAGAAAAAGTAGGCGTCCCATAGCGCATCATTGAGCAGGTAGGAGACATCGTAGTGGTAGTAGCCATTCGGGTCCGGATTGCTGTTGGGCCATTCGTAACGGGCGGTCAGGTTGGCGGGGATGCGCGGGTCTTGCAGCGAGTTGCCGATTGCATAAGCCGGCCAACTGTTTTGCGCGCTGTAGGTCTTGAGCGGATTGTTGTAATACTTGTTCGGGTTGATGAACGGCTGGCTCAAGTTGGCGTGGGCAAGGTCGGCGATGGACAAAAAATAACCGGCGTCAGTGGGCGCTTCGAACAGGACGAAGCCGCCGTCAGCGATCATGGTTGGATCGTCGGTGAAGCTGAAGTTTATCCGCTCGTCGCCGTGATTGTAAGCGCGGTAGGAGTTGTTGACCGGCAGGCCGCGATCCCAGTGATAGTTCTCCGTATTGCCGAACTAGTTCGGGTTAAAGGCGAAGTCGCTGCCGTTGTTGTTTCCGTAGTCTACCTGCTCAAGAGGCGTCTTCGTGCTGCGGGGGGCACGCGGGTTGTAGTTTGCAATTGCGCGGATGTAGGGCATGACGTCGCGCTGCGCGGAGGTCAGGTCGTCGTTGTTGTTCACCTCGGCAAAGTTCTCGGGCAATTTCAGGTGCATGTAGGCACCAGCGGCGGGGAAGGTGGCTGAGTCATAATTTGAGTGCCCGGCGATGATGGGCTGGTTGGCCTCGGTCGAGCTGATAAGCGCGTCGTTGGTCGCCGGCCACTTGACATCGGCGCGACCGCTGGCACCCGAACCGGTGACGAAATAATTCTGCCCGGAGACGTGCTGCAGCAATACGTCGTCTTCCACATTGTCCACGCTGTCTCGGGCCAAGCGCACGCGCAGGTAGTTGGCGGACATCATATTGAGGCTCAGATCGGTTACGTTCTGCGCCACGCCCAACTGGTCTAAATTGATCGTGCCAACGCCCTCATAGTAGAAGTATTCGCCCTCGTAGAAGCCGACCGCGAGCGGCATGGGCGTCTCGGGATTACTGTCCATTTTGGTGATGCTTTCAGGTGAGAACACCAAGGCCTCGCCGGGCTGTATCACCGGGCTGTTTAGCTCAAACCGCAGGGGATCGCTGGTGTTCGGAAAGGTGTCGCTTTCCTTGTAATAAATGGTGGTGCCCTTGTTGGTGGTGAAAGACTTGGTGTCCGGGCGGCCGTCGTCTTCCTCCAAAAAGACCCGGCCTTTGAATTCCATGGTCAGGGCTTCTTCACCGTTGTATTGGTTGTTGTCCGTCACCTTCACATAGTACCGGTCCGCCGTGATGGGCTGGTCATAAGGGTTCCACAACACGACAACGGGGAAAATGCACAACCGCGGCTGATATTGGCCGGCCCCGTGGAGGATCAGATGATGGTGCAGGCTGAACTGCGCGATCACTGGATAAACGCCGGTTTGGGTGTCCGTGCCTTCGCGGGATTGCAGCTCACCGTCGTCATTGAGTCGCAGCGCGTAGTGGGAGCGCAGTTGCTCCCATCTCGGGCCACCCGGGTCGCGATCGTTGGCCGACGCACTTTGTGCGGCAAACACCTGATTCGCGCCGTGAAACGTCAGTAAGTCCTGAAAATCGTCTGTGTTTTCAAATGCCGCGGTCAAGTCACGCTTCAGTCCGGCGTCGCGCACGTTGACCGGGACACTGCGGGAGAGGCTGGTAATGTCGTGCGTGTAGTCCTGAACCAACTGATCGCTCGCGCCCAGGGCAATGGGGAGCTCGGCCAGGCTGGTAGTGCTGCCAATGAGCAAGCCGGCGTCTTCCAGACCATCGGCCGCATCGGCAATGCCGTCAATCGCGAGTGCGTTCATCGAGGCAGGGGCACGTGTATCGAGGTTAAAATCCCGACCATCGCCGGTTGGCATCAGGGATACGCTGGCCTTGAGCCCTTCATCCGCCACCCAGTATGCGTAGCGTCCGGTGATCACGCCATCCAGCAGGATGTCTTCCTTGGGCAGGATGATGGCCACGCCATCGGTGTCGTCTTCGGCCAGGACGACCTCATCATCGGTCGCGGTGCTCGCCGAGCGATTCGCATAAGGCGCAAGGCTCGCTTCGCTGCCGTTATTTTCCAAGCTGACCAGCCATTTCATTGCCCCGCGGTTCTTGATTTCGCTCTGGCTTTGGTCGTTTCCTTCGTCGCTGAAGTTGATATCGTCGGGGTCGCTCGACCAAACGCCGGTCCAGTAGGGGGCGTTGTCGGTGAGGATGTCGGCCCGGGCGGTAATGCGTTGATCGGGCCCGGCCAGTTTCTGCAGTTCCCCCAAGGCTTTCACTAGGGCAAACTGGGCGTTGCTTTTGGCTTCGGTCTCTAGACGGGTGGCGGTGGAGACATTGGTTTCCACCATCAGCGTCGTCGAAAGCGACAAGAGCAACATGACGATGAAGCCCATCAGCACGAGTGCCAGCACGAGCGCAAAGCCTGGTTGTTTCTTTTTCACTTGGGTAAAATGATTGGGGATTGGACTGAATGCGATTCGCCCATCTTTGCCGCGATTCGCCGCCGATGTAAAACGCCCGACTTTGAAACAATATCCGCCAATCAAAGGGTAGGGGACGCCCTTTGCTGGAGCGTTGGCAGCGCCAATTCTGCATAAAGCACTTAGGCCCTGCACCTAACTTTCTTCTTCAAAACGCTGCACATTGTTACAAATAAGCGCCGTTTTTTCTTGCCACTTACGGACTCTCAAACCATCCCTTGCCCCCTTACATGAAACTGACCTTCGACAATAAAATTGCCCTGGTTACGGGTGCCGGTCGCGGCATCGGGCGGGCCATCGCTGAGAGCCTTGCGGAAGAGGGCGTCCACGTCATCTGTGTTAGCCGTAGTGAGAACTCCTGTGGTGCCGCCGCTGAAGCCATCCGCGCCAAAGGCGGCAAGGCCGAAGCTCTGGCCGTCGATGTGGGTGACTCTGCTGCCGTTTCCGCCGCTTGCGAGAAGCTCCTTAAGGAGCACGAGAACATCGACATTCTCGTGAACAATGCCGGCATTACCAAGGACATGCTCTTGCTGCGCATGACCGACGAAGACTGGCAGGACGTGATTAACACCAACCTGTCCTCCTGCTTCTACTGGACCAAGGGCCTCCTGCGCCCGATGACCCGCAAGCGCTGGGGTCGCATCATTAATATTTCCTCCGTGGTTGGCATCATTGGCAACCCTGGACAAACCAACTACGGTGCCGCTAAGGCAGGTATGATCGGCTTTACCAAGTCGATGGCTCGCGAAGTTGCTTCGCGCAGCATTACTTGCAATGTCGTGGCACCCGGGTTTATTGAAACCGATATGACCGCCGAGCTCAGCGACACGGTCAAAACTGAAGCCAGCAAAGTCATCCCGCTCAAGCGCTTTGGCCAAGCTGAAGACATCTCTAATATGGTCACATACCTCGCATCCGAAGAGGCCGGTTACATCACTGGACAAACTTTTTCGGTTGACGGCGGCATGGCGATGTAAACAACTTTCCTTTTTAATCCATACACCTCCCGAAACATGTCGGATAAAAGCATCGAAGAACGCGTAAAAGAAATCATCGTTAACCAGCTCAACGTAAACGAAGAGCAGGTAACCCCTGAGGCATCCTTCCTGGATGATCTCGGTGCCGATTCGCTCGACTTGGTCGAGCTGGTCATGGCCTTTGAAGAAGAGTTTAAGGACGAGATTCAGGGCGAGATCCCCGAATCTGACTCCGAGAAACTGCAGACCGTCGGCGACGTCGTCAGCTACATCAAGGAGAAGTCCGGCAGCTAAATTTACTAAAGGGCGGCCGCACACAGCGCCGCCCTTTGTTTTATAATATTCATGAGTGACCCTAGCTCCAAGCCGAAGGTTGTCGTTACCGGTATTGGCGTTGTCCACGCCCTCGGTAACACGACGGATGATTTCTGGAACGGCATCGTCGCCGGTCGCAGCGGCATCCGTAAGCTCCAAGCCTTCGACACCACCGAATACACCAGCAAGATCGGCGCGGAAGTGATCGACTATGATCCCGTGCCGTACTTCAATGTCGAAAAGGACATCAAGCGCACGGATCGCTACGTCCACTACACCATGGGAGCGGGCAAGCAGGCTATTGCCGACGCCAAGCTCGACATGGAGCAGGAAGACCCTTACCGGGTCGGCGTGCTGGTAGGCTCCGGCATTGGTGGCCTGGAAACGGTCCAAGAGCAGGCCTGGCGCCTCAAAGAGCGGGGCCCGCGCAAGGTGTCGCCATTCATGATTCCCTCGCTGATCGCCAACATCGCCTCCGGCGTGCTCGCGATCGACATTAAGGCGAAGGGGCCGAATTTCGCCGTGGTCAGCGCTTGCTCCACGGCCACTCACGCTCTCGGTGAGGCCGCTCACATGATCATGCGCGGTGATGCCGACGTCATGATCGCCGGTGGCTCCGAAGCCGCCATCACGCAGGTTGGCTACGCAGGCTTCTGCAGCATGAAGGCGATGAGCACCAACTTTAACGATGAGCCCGAACGCGCCTCCCGCCCGTTCGACGCCCTGCGCGACGGCTTCATTATGGGTGACGGTTCCGGCGTCCTCGTGCTCGAATCCGAAGAGCACGCCAAGGCCCGCGGTGCCAGGATTTATTGCGAGCTGTCCGGCTATGCCGCGACCTGCGACGCTTACCACATCACCAGCCCAGACGTAGAAGGCGAGGGCCTCGCGATGGCGCTGCGCCGCGCATTGAGCATGGCAAAGATGGAGCCGGAACAGGTGGACTACATCAACGCCCACGGCACTTCCACGCCTTACAACGACAAATTTGAAACGCTGGCTATTAAGAAGGTGTTTGGCGAATACGCCTACAAACTGCCGGTCAGCAGCACCAAGAGCATGACGGGCCACCTCCTCGGTGCCGCCGGAGGCATCGAAGCCGCGATCATTGCCAAGGTTATCGAGACGGGCATCATCCCGCCGACCATCAACTACGAAAACCCGGATCCGGACTGCGATCTCGACTACGTGCCCAACCAGGCGCGCGAGGGGCAGAAGGTAGACGTTGCCATGAGTAACAACCTCGGATTCGGCGGACACAACGCTACGATTATTTTCAATCGTTTGGGTTAATCAGGGCGGACAGCAGTCGATTATTGGCGATTCTGGTTCTCAATAATCGCTGTTGCCATGGAACAAATTTTCCTCATAGTGATCGTACTAATGGGGTCTAAAACCCCACACTCCTGAATCGATTCCCACACTGCGGCGACATTCTGCAATCTGTGGGATTCACCATTTTCAATAGCTAAGTAGTTTATGTTCAAACACATCCCATTCGAACGAGTTGAGTGGATCACCTTCTTCTTCCTCTTTGGCACGCTGGCGGCCTCATTGACCGTGGTTCCGTGGTATCTCTTTACCCACGGCGTTGATTGGTTCCAGTTCGGCCTGTTTTTCTTTTACTGCTGCGCAACCGGCCTGAGCATTACGCTCGGTTATCACCGCCTGTTCTCGCACATTTCTTTTAAAGCGAAATGGCCCGTACGTCTTTTCGTGACGCTCTTCGGTGCTGCTGCTTTTGAGAATTCCGTCTTCGACTGGTGCAGCGACCACCGCCGTCACCACAAGCATGTCGACCACGATGACGACCCATACAACATCAACAACGGTTTCTTTTACGCCCACATGGGTTGGCTGCTCTTCAAGCTGAAGCCGGAGCCGCCACAGGACAACATCAACGACCTGCGCAAAGACCCGATGCTCGTGTGGCAGCACAAATACGTGCACCTGATCGCGTTATTCATGAGCTTCATCCTGCCCGCCGCGATTGGTTATCTCTACAATGGTGGCCAAGGTGCCATGACCGCATTCTTGCTCTCTGGTGTCCTCCGCGTAGTGGTTGTTCAGCACGCAACGTTCTTCATCAACTCCGCCTGCCACTACGTTGGCAATCAGCCATACTCAACCAAGCATAGCGCCCGCGACAGCTGGTTGATGGCGATCTTCACCTTCGGCGAGGGTTACCACAATTACCACCATGAGTTCCAGCACGACTACCGCAACGGCGTGAAGCCATGGCAGTTTGACCCAACCAAGTGGAGCATCTGGGTGCTTTCTAAGGTTGGCCTGACCTCAAACCTCCGCACGGTTTCCGACGCTAAGATCCTGCTCGCCGAGCTCACTGAAGCACGCCGCCGCATTCAAAACGGCCTTGAGCCTTACCAGCAGCGCCCGGACATGCGTGAGCAGCTCACCCACGGCGTGCAAGTGACCCTCGACCGCCTCCACGAGGCCCAGGAAGAGCTAGCCACTTGCTACTATCAGGTGGAAAAGAGTGTGCGCGACCGCGTCGAGCTCTCCAAGAGCAAGGTCAACGAATGGCGCCGCGAGCTAAAGGAGTCCCTCGAACACCTCGACCAGCTCCCCGGCCTCAAGCCCATCGCGATCTAAGCAAACCGCATCCATTTCCAAAAGCCCGTCCTTTGCGACGGGCTTTTTTGTGGGCAACTTAGTGGCAGAGTTTGCCTAGGTGTTTTCTGTCAGTTTGCCCAGAGGTCTCGCGACAGTTTGCCTAGAGGTTTTGTGACACGAAAGGTGTAGGTTTCGTGTCCGTTCGCCTAGGTGTTTCGTGACACGAAAAGTATGGGTAAACTGTCAGTTTCCCTATGGGCAACCTCGAAACGGCCTACGCCTGCTCGCAAATGTATTACGTCCTGAAACATGGCCTCAATCTGTTGTTTCAACCCAGACGGATAGCTTGCGGTAAGCGCGATCTAATGAACTGGCTCGTTGATGATTTTGAAAAACACGATCACGATCAAGCCGACGCCCACCGTGCTGCTGCCAAGGAGCATCAGGCCGCTTAGGCCAATTAGCGACGTCGCCCAGCCGAGGCAGATGGAGAACACCGCCGACAGGCATACCGTAAATACGAAACTCAGGCTGACGCGGCGGTGTGTAGCGGGTTTGACCTGCTCCAGCACCTGAAACACCTGGTAACACAAGAGCACGTAGACCATCATCGCGAAGAAGCCGAGGTCCATTAGATCGGGCACCATCAGAAAGGCGTCATAGAGCCCATGAGCAAAGACGATCATCCCAAACATTGTGGCGAAATAATCCAACTCGCGGCCGCGGGTCAGGCAGGCACGGTAGAGCGCGTAGCCCGTCAGCGCGGTCGTGGAGATGTGAAGGAAGTTCGCGGTCAGGAAGCGGGCCGGGCCACTCATGCCATTGGATCGGTGGAAGTAGCCCATGTTTTCCTCGACGGCGAAGCCAAGGCCCACGCAACCAGCCACCACGAGCGCGAGCAGGGCACTTTTCTTGCGCAGGAGCAAGGGGAGCATTGGCGTGAAAAACAGCAGCTTGAGCAGCTCTTCGCGTAGCCCGATTCCCGCGATGCAGTAAAGTAGACCGCCGATGAGGTCGTATTTCTCCGTGAAGCCGAGGTAGTCCTCCTGTATCGTAATGACAAACAGCGTCGCAAACGCGCTCATCGCACCAAGCAGCAGCACAAACGCGCAGAGCGCCAGTGCTTTGGGGTCTCGCCAGAGGTCGGCGGCGTGCATGAGAAACGCATACCAGGCGGCACCGGTTAGCAGTGTGATCAGCGCGATTTGCCAGACGATAGAATCGTACTGGAGCACCACGGTGGTGACGATGATTTGCGGCCAGTCGCGCTCTTGAATGGCCTGTAAATGCCGGATGTATTCACGCTCCTCGACGAGCAGATGCTGGTAGTCAGGCGTTTCGAGCAGTCGGATCAAGTCATCCGTCGCGTCCCGCATCAGGTAGCAGTTCACGGCACGCTCGCGGACATCGTTATCGCCAGACAGCTGGGCCTCGGCCTCGAAGGCGCGCCCGGCGTCGCGGAGAAAGCCTTGTTGGCTCCAGAACTCGCCCAAGGCAAGGTTGCTAAAGGGCGCGGGTGGCGTTTGCTCGCTGAGCTGGAGCAAGGTAGCATTGGCGCGACCTTGGCGAAAACTGTCCAGCATCAGCCGGGCAATTTCCTTTTGTTCATCGGTAAAGTCGGTCGCGTCGACTTCACTTAGCATCGCCTCATCAACGACGTGATATTCCGCCATATTGACGAGAAAATACAGGTAATCATCGAACTCTTCGGGCGCGCTCCAGCCGAAATGTGGGGCGTCAACGACCTCCTCCGGAACCGGGCCGAACAGCGAGTCCAGCGCGACTTCGTCCATCGGGTCTTCATTACCCGAAAGCTGGAACGTCAGCATGCCGGCGGCAAACCCGAGCCCGATGATCACCACTGCCGTCTGCACCAGAAAATATGCCTGGTAGGACAGGCGTGGGAGGTTCCTAAATAGATGGCGCATGCTGAATGCGAAGGTTTGGCCTCCACGCCACTGAGGCAACGCGGAAGTTCGGCAATGCTACCCGCGCACCTTGTTCTTCTTCGATTCGCGCTCGTCGTTGATGTTATTGCGTTCAGCAACGAGTTGTTGTTCCAGCTTTTTGCGTTCGGTGGCGTCCTTGGCCTTCTTGATGGACTCTTTGAGAAACACCTCACGCTCGGCGATCTTGGCGTCGTAAACGCGGTCGATGTCGGCGAGTTGTTCCTTTTGCTCTTCGGTCAGCGCCGTAGTCGGCGATTCTTTTTCGAGACGCTCCATGGCGAGTTCGTATGCGCTTTTCATATTGGGGCAACGTGACGCAACTCCGCGCCAAAGACAAGCCCGACAAGCAGCATTGCCGGAGGGACCCCAAAGCGCGCCCAAGGCGGTGTGCGCCGGTCGGCCAGCAATAGTGCTGCGGTCACCATGAGCACTGCCAGCGTGTAACCGCCGCCCGGCCAACGCCAGACCAACTGCAATGAGCCGTCGGGGATTTTAAGGAAACTTTCCACGAGCACATCCATTCCGGCGATGAACACCCAGCTTGCGTGATTGGCAAAAGCGGCGATCGGCGTAAGCCCCACCCAGCCACATACTGCGGCGATGAGGCTCGCGGTCATGGCCAGTGGTGCCAGCGACACGAGCGGAATGTTTAGCAGGAAGGAGCCCGGCGCGAGCACGCCGAAATACCGGATCGCCAAGGGGGCGCTGTAGAGGCTGGCGGCAAACGAGATCGCCAGTAGGCCGAAGCCGCCGCGCACGCCCCAGGTTGCCAGCTTTTGCCACCGGCTTTGCGATTCGGGCATGATCAGGCGAAACGGCTTGAATCGCTGCTGTAGCCAGTCTTGCAGCGGGGCACCGTAGATAATGAGCCCTGTCACCACGGTGTAGGACAGCTGGAATCCCGCGCTCCAGAGCTGGCGTGGATCAAAGAGCAAGACGACGAGCGCCGAGCCCGCCAAGGCTGAGAGCGGCTGTGGCTTGCGCATCAGCCCATATGCGGTCCAGAAAAAGAAAGCCATCCACCAGGCGCGAATCGCTGACGGCGCGGCACCGGTTACCTGCACGTAGCCCATGAGCAGGAGCAGACCGAGCACGGGGCGCAGTTTACGCGGCAGGCAAAGCCCGGCCAGCACGAGCGCGATCAAGCCCGCGACGATCCCTACATGCAGCCCGCTAACCGCAAACAGGTGCATGGTGCCGCTGGCGATAAAGCGGTCTTTCTGCTCGATGGAGAGTGCGGTCTTTTCACCGAGAAGCATGGCGGTGGCAATGCCGGCCAGTTGCTTCGTGCGTGGAGAGTCGGCACCGACGAGTAGCGCCGCCTGCCACTGCTCGTTAATATGCTCAAACTGCTGGTAGAGCCATGGGGAGGGTGCCACGATTTCCCGGAGGCTGGCTTGGGTGAGCTTCAGGTGGCAGCCCTGCTGCCGCAGGTAGCCGTCGAAGCCGTCAGGGTCGTTGGGCGTCGGCTCAAGTTTACCCCGCACGCGGATCACCGCGCTTCGGCCGACCGGCGCATCGGGGTCGTCCTTCCAGCACTGAAAGTAGATCATCTGCCCTTGCAGGTGCGGGGCATGAGCGGGGGCATCTTGTAAGGTGCCAATGCCGGCGATACGAAGATGCTGACTGCGCATGGCGAACACGCGGTCGATCTTGATATCCACTTCGGCCTCGCGGTTAGGCTGCTGCGAGAGGTCGGGTGGGGTCGGAATGCGGTAGGCGTAGTAGCGCCAGCTGGCGAGGGTTACGGCGATCGCGAAAGCTAACCCCCAGAGGACTAGCGGGGCAAACCGCGGCGACCGAAAGGCAGCAAGCGTGGCCACGATACACGCTGCCAAAGTCGACGCGAGCCAGGCGTTCGACAGCTCGACATGCGGAAAATGCTGGCCCAGCGCATAGCCCAGCATTAACGGGATCAGGAGATACAGCAGGGGCGCGTGCGAGCCCGACTTCAGCTGCACGGGCTCCTTCCCGGGCTCACCAACCGTATCCATTGTTGAGGAAAACCCTTAGCCAGTGCGGCCCATAGCGCAATGACGAAACGTGCGTGGGGCAATTATTGCGTCTCAGGCAGCAATAGAATCAAACGCCAATCAGTCGACTTAATGCGCGCGGAGAGGATTTCTTTGTCCTGCAAAGTTAAATGAAGCACGCCGCTTTTCTCGTCAGAGGTAAGCACGGCTTCGGTGGCTTCGTCGATCAATGAACTACCGGATGGGTAGGCGCTTCGAGTGTCTGGCCAGAGCTTGCTCTCCTTTGGCAAATAGTAAACGACGGCATTTTTATTCTGGGTGTTTATCTTCTCCAGCGATTGCGCGAGGTTGGGATCACTCACGTCGATAGCCAACCCCTTGTCGTCCACGATGTAAGCGATGGCACCTTCAGCCTCGACTAGCAAACTAAGCACGGACTCGGTCAACTCCTTCAGGGTTATGTCTCGGGAGACGACAGCTACGGGCTCATCTTCCACAAAGACCGGCGTCGAAACGCTGATCATCATCCCGGCACCGACGAGGTCCAGGTAAGGCGGACTCCAGCCCGGGCGACGGTTTTTGAAATCCGCGCAGGTGTAGAAAATTTGCTCAGTCGGCGGGTAGTTGTTGACCGCTTCGCTCATGGGTAAAAACGGATAAATCACCATCAGCTCGCTGCTCGTCGTGATATAAACCCAGGAGAAATCAAAGCTCTTGTAGGCCACCTCCAATGTGGGTGCCATGACGCCAAGGTCGTTGAGTTGGTGGCCGATGGCGTCGTTTAGTGGCCGATCGCCGTAGAAATAAAATGCCGGTATCGGGGCTTGAAATGCGTGATCCTTTTTATCGGCAGTAAAGCGGAACCCCGTGGTCTTCCCTTGTGTAACGGCCATCTGTTTCCACGTGTCGATCATGCTATCACTATCCGTTGCCGGATGTGAGCGCATCTGTTGATACTCCGATGCGATGGCCTCTGTGCTTTGCGCTGCAAAGTTAAAGACGTCGTCGATGCGCTGGGCCGACGATTGCACCAGCAGCTTGTAAACATCGACCACCTCTTGCGCGCTGGCAATGCAGGCCGCCAGCGCAAGAACGGTTATAGCGGCAAGTCTTTTCATTACTTGGCCAGGAGTGCAGCGAGTCGCTTCTGTACGGCGGGCTTGTCTTCCGGATAAGTGACGCCGAACCACTCACCGTTGGTCGGCAAGACCACGCAGCGAGTCGCGCCGGACTGGATTCGCTCATCGACGACGGTGGGAATGTAGCACTCGGATTTCATTTCCTCGCCGCGGGCCTTTAGGAAATCCGTAAAATGCGATTCGAGCACCTCGAAGAAGTCCTCACTAAAGGCCCAGAAGTTCATCGAAACCAGCGCAGACTCGGGGATTTCCACGACGTCGCCTGCGAGATTTTCGCCGCGGATGACGCCATCGCTGTCGCTGATGTTGACGTGCTCTTCAACAGTTTGCAGCAGGTTGTTATCAATACGGCAAACACCGCGATTGACCGAGCCATGCGGTGAGAGTGTGTTGCGGATGGGGTAGCCGACCATCGCGCACTGGCTGGCGTCGAGATCTGGATTTGCCGTAAGAAAATCAACGATGCGCTGGTAGGCGTCGCGGCCATAGTAGTCGTCGGCATTGATCGCGACGAAGGGATCGCTAACGACATCTCGTGCGGCGCGAATGGCGTGCGCAGTGCCCCAGGGCTTCACGCGGCCATCCGGAACGGAGAAACCAGCGGGTAAATCCGTCAGCTCCTGGAAGGCATATTCGACTTCGATCTTATCCGCGTGGCGGGCCCCAACATTCGCTTTAAACTCATCGGCAAAGTCACGGCGAATCACAAATACGACTTTTTTGAAGCCGGCCTTGATGGCATCGGTGATGGAAAAATCCAGCAGCGTCTCGCCGTTTGGACCCATTGGGTCGAGCTGCTTGAGGCCGCCATAACGACTGCCCATACCGGCAGCCAGAACAAGTAGAGTGGGTTTCATGGTGCTTACGACTCAAGCGGATGACGGTCTTAACGCAACGCCTTTCTAGTGAGCTATTCGTGAAGTTATCGCGTCGGAATGTAGGGCCCGCGCTTGCGCGACGCCGCATTAGGTGGCGCTCTTGAGCGGATGCGGCATCGCGCAGCAAGCGCGAGCCCAACATGACAAACGGGATAAACAAAAACGGCGCTGCCCGAGGACAACGCCGTTTGAAAAACTTTTGTTCGCCAGCTTAGGGCAGGGTGGTGACACCCATGAGGAAGCGGTCCACTTCGCGGGCGGCACCACGGCCTTCGTTGATGGCCCAGACGACGAGGCTCTGGCCGCGGCGGCAGTCACCAGCGGCGAATACGCCCTCGACATTGGTGGTGTAGACACCGTGCTCAGCCTTCATGTTTGAGCGCGGATCGGTTTCCATGCCGAGCTGCTCGATGACGGTCTGCTCCGGCCCAAGGAAGCCCATGGCCAACGTCGCCAGCTGTGCGGGGATGGTGCGGCGGGTGTCTTCCTGCTTGATCGGCACGAAGCGGCCCTGGTCGTCCTTGCCCCATTTGATGTTGACGATATTCAGGCCGGCGAGGTTGCCGTTGCCGTCGTCGACGAAGTTTTCCGTCATCACGAGATACTCGCGCGGATCTTCGCCCTGAAGTGCTTTGGCTTCTTCCTGGCCGTAGTCCATGCGGTAAATCTTGGGCCATTCCGGCCAAGGATTGTCGTCCTGGCGCTCTTCCGGAGGACGCGGCATAATTTCCAACTGGACGACGCTCTTGCAGCCATGGCGGATCGAGGTGCCCACGCAGTCAGTGCCGGTGTCGCCACCGCCAATGACGACGACGTCTTTGCCTTCGGCGTTAATTTCCGGCAGCGAGCCGTCAAACTGATGGTCGAGCTGATGCTTGGTGTTACCGGTCAGGAACTCCATGGCGAAGTGCACGCCCTTGAGGTCGCGGCCTGGGATTGGCAGGTCGCGAGGCTTGGTAGCACCGGTGCAATACAGCACGGCGTCGAACTGAGCTTGCAGGTCAGTCGCGGTGATGTCTTTGCCGATCTCGGTGTTGGTCTTGAAGGTGACGCCTTCCTCGGTCATCAGCTTCACGCGGCGCAGCACGACTTCTTCCTTATCGAGCTTCATGTTGGGAATGCCATACATGAGGAGGCCGCCAATGCGGTCAGCGCGCTCGAACACGGTGACGCTGTGTCCAGCCTGGTTGAGCTGGTCTGCAGCGGCGAGGCCAGCAGGGCCGGAGCCGACGACGGCAACACTCTTGCCAGTGCGCTCTTCGGGCGGGTTGGGGGCCATCCAGCCCTTTTCCCAACCGGTATCGATGATCGCACACTCGATGTTTTTAATGGTGACGGGCGGCTCGATAACGCCGAGCACGCAGGAGCCTTCGCAAGGTGCCGGGCAGACGCGACCCGTGAACTCCGGGAAGTTATTGGTCTTCTGCAGGCGGTCGAGCGCTTCCTTCCAACGGCCACGGTAAACGAGGTCGTTCCACTCAGGGATCAGGTTATTGACTGGGCAGCCGCTGGCCATCCCTGATACCAGGTGGCCGGTGTGGCAGAACGGGGTGCCGCAGTCCATGCATCGCGAGCCCTGATTTTTCAGGTGCTCATCGCTGGGGTGTTCTTTGAACTCTTTCCAGTTCTTGATGCGCTCCGTCGGCGGGATCTCGCTCACGGTCTTGCGTTCGACTTCCAGGAATCCGGTTGGTTTACCCATAATTAATACAATTCAAAATTCAAAAGGATAAATGCAAAAACAAACGATCAATTAGACAGGTTTTAGCATTTTGAATTTATAATTTTGCTTTTCCGATTAGTTTCCGCCGACGCGGGAGAGGTCGTTCATGTTTGCTTCGAAGGCGGCCATGGCTGCTTCATCACCCGAGAGGCCTTGCTCTTCCACCTTTTTGAAGGCGTTGAGCATGCGCTCGTAGTCGGCTGGCAATACCTTAATGAACTTCGAGCGGACTTCGGTCCAGTTCTCGAGGATTTCCTTACCGCGTGGTGAGTCGGTATACTTGACGTGTGCTTCGATCTCGGCGCGAACCTTCTCGATCTCCTCATCGGCGCATTCGATCAGTTCGTAAACGTTGACCATGCTTTCGTTGAGGTTGGTGCGGAAATCGCCGTCGATATCGTAAACGTAAGCCGTGCCGCCAGACATACCTGCCGCGAAGTTACGGCCGGTCTTGCCCAGGCAGATTACCTGGCCCCCGGTCATGTATTCGCAGCCGTGGTCACCAACGCCTTCGACGACCGTGTGGACGCCGGAGTTGCGGACGCAGAAACGCTCGCCGGCAATACCATTGATGTAGGCTTTGCCCTCGGTGGCACCGTAGAATGCGACGTTACCGACGATGATATTTTCCTCCGGCTTGAACTCGGAGCCCTTCGGCGGATAAACGATGATCTTGGCACCCGAGACACCCTTGCCGATGTAGTCATTGGCATCGCCTTCCAGCTCGAAGGTCATGCCCTTGGGGCAGAATGCGCCCAGTGACTGACCTGCGCTGCCTTGGAAGTGCAGGTGGATGGTGTCGTCCGGTAGGCCGGCTGCGCCGTAACGGCGAGTCAGCTCGGAGCCGGTGATCGTGCCTACCACGCGATTGATGTTGATGATCGGCAGCGTGATTTTGACCTTTTCGCCCTTATCGAGCGCTGGCTTGCACAGGCTGAGCAGGTGCGTGTTGTCCAGAGCTTTGTCGAGGCCGTGATCCTGCTGCTTGCTGCAGTAGGTGCCCACGGATTCGGCGACGTCGGGCTTGTGGAAGATGCTGGTCAGATCGACACCCTTGGCCTTCCAGTGGTTGATGGCCTTGGCGGTGTCCAGGGCTTCAACGTGGCCGACCATTTCGTTAACGGTCTTAAAGCCAAGCTCAGCCATGATCTCGCGCAGTTCCATCGCGATGAACTTCATGAAGTTGACAACGTGCTCGGGCTTGCCGGTGAACTTTTTGCGCAGGCGCGGGTCTTGCGTGGCGACGCCGACCGGGCAGGTGTTCTTTTGGCAAACGCGCATCATCAGGCAGCCCATGGTGACGAGCGGGGCGGTCGCGAAACCATACTCTTCGGCACCGAGCAGGGTAGCGATGGCGACGTCGCGGCCGGTCTTGAGCTGGCCGTCGGTCTCGACCACCACGCGGCTGCGCAGGTCGTTGAGCAGAAGAATCTGATTGGTTTCAGCAAGGCCGAGTTCCCACGGGGCACCGGCGTTGTAAATCGAGGAGGTTGGGGACGCGCCCGTGCCGCCGTCGTGACCGGCGATCAGGATGACGTCCGCATGGCCCTTGGCCACACCCGAGGCAATCGTGCCGACGCCGACTTCCGCGACGAGCTTCACGTTCACGCGGGCATTGACGTTGGAATTCTTCAGGTCGTGGACGAGTTCGGCGAGGTCCTCAATCGAGTAAATGTCGTGGTGCGGAGGCGGGGACACGAGGCCCACGCCCGGAGTCGAGTGGCGAACCTTGGCAACCCACGGGTAAACCTTGGAGCCCGGCAGCTCACCGCCTTCACCCGGCTTCGCGCCTTGGGAGACCTTGATCTGCAGCTCGTCGGAATTGACCAGGTATTCGCTGGTGACGCCGAAACGGCCCGAAGCTACCTGCTTGATCGCCGAGCGCTTGCTGTCGCCATTGGGCAACGGCTTGAAGCGTTCGGGGTCTTCGCCGCCTTCGCCGGTGTTCGATTTACCGCCGACGCGGTTCATGCCGATGGCCAGCGTTTCGTGCGCTTCCTGCGAGATCGAGCCATAGGACATGGCACCGGTCTTAAAGCGCTTCATGATGGCTTCGATCGGCTCTACTTCCTCAATCGGGATCGACTTGCGGCCGTCCTTGAACTTCATCAGGCCGCGCAGGGTGGCGATGTTCTCACTCTGGTCGTTTACTAGGCGCGAGTATTCCTTGAAGGTCTCGTAACTGCCGGTGCGAACCGCCTTTTGCAGCGTGTGAATGGTCTTCGGGTTGAAGAGGTGGTATTCACCGTCGCGACGCCACTGGTAAACGCCACCCGGGTCGAGGGCGATTTCGTCCTCTTCGATGTGGCGGGCCGGGAAGGCCTTGCGGTGGCGGCGGAGCGTTTCCTCGGTGATGGCTTCGATGTCGGAGCCTTCGATGCGGGTCGCGGTGCCGGTGAAGTATTTGCTGACGAGCTCACTGGTCAGACCAATGGCTTCGAAGATCTGCGCGCCGCGGTAGGAAGCCACGGTGGAGATGCCCATCTTGGCCATGGTTTTAACGACGCCCTTGATCGAGCCCTTCAGGTAGTTGTAAATCGCCTGATCCAGCTCCATATCGAGCATGTCGTCCTGGATCATCTTGTGTAGCGATTCGAAGGCCATGTATGGGTTGATCGCATCGGCACCGTAACCAAGCAGAGTGGCGAAGTGGTGGACTTCGCGTGCCTCACCGGTCTCCAGAATGATGGAGGCACGGGTGCGGGTGCCCTTGCGGACCAAGTGGTGGTGCAGGCCGCCCATGATAAGCAGGGTCGGGATCGCCGCCATGTCCTTGGAGACACCACGGTCGGAGATGATGATCACGTTGATGCCATCCTTGATCGCGGCATCCGCTTCCTTGCAGATGGAGGCAATGGCTTTTTCGAGGCCAACTGCACCCTTATCGGCTGGGAAGAGTGCGTCGATGGTGGTCGAGCTGAAGCCTTCGGCTTCGATCTCGCGCAGCTTGGCCAGCTCCTTGTTGTCAATGAGCGGCGTTGCCAGGCGTACCATGCGGCAGGACTGTGGTCCGGGCTCCAGCAGGTTGCCTTCGGAGCCGATAAACGTGTCCGTCGCAGTGACGAGTTCTTCGCGGATGCAGTCCAACGCCGGGTTGGTCACCTGAGCGAAGATCTGCTTGAAATACGAATAGAGGTGCTTCGACTTGTTCGAGAGCACAGCCAGCGGCGTGTCATTGCCCATCGAGCCGATTGGCTGAACACCGGAGCTCGCAGTCGGCCCCAAGATGAAGCGCAGGTCTTCATAGGTGTAGCCGAAGGCGTGCTGGCGGGTCAGGATGCCGTCTGCTTCCGAGGATGCCGCGGCCTTGGGCTCGGGCAGATCGGTGATTTGCAGGCGGTTTTCCTTGAGCCACTCAGCGTATGGGTGGGCGTTGTATACGCGCTCCTTGACCTCCTCGTCAGGGACGATGCGGCCTTCCTTCATGTCTACGAGGAACATGCGGCCTGGCTGCAGACGGCCCTTCTTGACCACCGTCAGCGGGTCGAGGTCGGGGATAACGCCGACTTCCGAGGCCATGATGACCAGGTCGTCCTTGGTGACGTAGTAACGGCTTGGGCGCAGGCCATTGCGGTCCAGCGACGCGCCGATGGAGGTGCCGTCGGAGAACGTGATCGAGGCCGGTCCGTCCCATGGTTCCATCAGGCAGGCGTGGAACTCATAGAAAGCCTTCTTGGCTTCGTTCATCGACTCGTGACGCTCCCATGGCTCAGGAATCATCATCATCATGGCGTGGGTCAGGTCGTAGCCGCCCAGGTGCATGAATTCGAGCACGTTGTCCAAGCGCGCGGAGTCCGAGCCGTCCTCATTGATGACGGGGAATACCTTGGAAATTTCCTTAAACTTCTTGGACTTGCAGAGCTTCTGGCGGGCCTTCATCCAGTTGACGTTGCCCATGACCGTGTTGATCTCACCGTTGTGCGCGATGAAACGGTTCGGGTGGGCGCGCGGCCAGCTCGGGAAGGTGTTGGTCGAGAAGCGGGTGTGCATCAGCGCCAGCGCCGATTCGAAATCTTCGTCGTGGAAATCCGGGAAATACTCGGAGAGCTGGCACGGCGTGAGCATGCCCTTATAGACCATGGTACGGCCGGAGAGGCTGCAAACGTAGATATACTCGCTGCCGGGAAACGTGCTGGACTTCGTGCCGTGCACGTTGCCGTAGTTTTCCAGAATTTCGTTGTTCTTGATCGCGTTGACCGCGCGGCGGCGGATCACATACAGCTTGCGCTCCCAGTCGAGGTCGTCCGTGATCGACGGATCGCGGCCGATGAAAATCTGCTTCATGCAGGGCTCGTAGGAGCCGGATATTTTGCCCAGGATCTCGCTCTTGACGGGCACGGTGCGCCAGCCGAGGAACTTTTGACCTTCTTCGGCAACAACCTGCTCAAAGACTTCCATCGCCGAGTCGCGTTCGCTGGCGTTGGGGGACATGAACACGATGCCCGCGCCGTATTGGCCTTCGGGCGGCAGGTCGACACCTTTTTCCGCCATCGCCTTGCGGAGGAACTTGTCCGGCATCTGGATGAAGATGCCCGCGCCGTCACCGGTGTCCGGTTCAGCCCCCGCGCCGCCACGATGGTCCATATGGGTATTCATCGTGAGCGTTTTTAAAATGATGTCGTGCGAGCGTTTGCCCTTTAAGTGGGCAATAAAGCCAACGCCGCAAGAATCATGTTCTTGCTGCGGGTTCCAGAGGCCCTGTGGTTCGGGCCAGCCTAGCGGTGTCTTTGGCGCGTCTGACATAAAGCGATGCGTATAGTATAGTTAAAGGTTCAGCTATATATGAAGCAGGGCGTGTGCCCGCGAAGTCCTGATTTGGCAACGAAGCCCGACGGACGACCGTCGGTCAACCGCAGGAGAATACGTCACTGTACAGAGAATCCCATGAGGGGAGCGGGTGAAATTTGGCCTTCTTTACCTAAAATGCAAAAACTTTTTCCCTTTGAGAATTAATCTCACTCATATCGGGTGCCAGTTTGGCGCATTTTTGCACGATTTTATTGGTCTTTGAGCTCAATTAGGTGATCCCAACGCTTAACGAAAACAGGCCGGGATCCCGGAATGGCCTGAGATCGGGTCGAAGTGGACAGAAAGCCGCTACCCGGGGCTCCTTGTATGGTTACTGATATTACATCGATACCACTTTCTTGAAGATATTCAACTTCTACGAAGCGGGTTTGTGTGAGCTCACCTAATGGTCGCCCGTATAAATTGGCGAGAAAATCAGCCTGATCCTTTTCTAAGTAGTTTCTGGTTTTCGCTAGAAATGCATCGGGCAGGTCATTTGGCATGGGTGGAATTTCGATGCTGACGCCGCCATTGTCCATTTCTGTGATGATGGCGTTTTCTTGCTCCCAATCGCGCACCTCGCTGAGCAGCTGCTTGCGATCACTTTCGAGCTGCTCGTAAGCCTCGGCATTGATGCCCGATACGGTAAGCAGCGTGTCGGTGAGTTGCAGGTCGTCGCGGCTGATCGGTCTAATGCTCACACCTTGGAACTGTCTCGCTTCCATCTCTTGACGAAACCACTCATAGGCGCGCTTGCCGACGTCAGCTTGCTTGAGTGCTTCTTCGAGCTGATGACGTAGCTGAATCTCCTCGGCCAATTGAGTTCGCAGCAGTTGTATCTCTTGCAAAGTATCCGCACTTTCGTCTTCTCGGACGGATGTTTTAGGCACTACTGGAACGGGTGCCCGCGCCTCATTTTTTGGGGGAGTCATGTCGTTTGGCGCAGAGTTTTCATTGCCGGAACGTCCGAACCAGAATCCGGCTACAAACAGGCCGGCAGCGAGAGAAATGAGCGTTAGTGTCGGCAAAGATTTCATCGGGAGAGATCATGGCAGTCTGTCACAGAAGATGACAAGCCGCTAAGTTGTTCGCCAGACACTGAAATATACTAAACTGACAGGGATTGGCGGGCCCATGTTGGGATATCTTCATCGGCGCTCGACAAGCTCATCGCTGAGGCGGACTGATTTGCTCATGAAACAAGGTTGTGGCAAATTGCCACAAAATTCAAGCTGAGCTGAATTTACTCCATCAGGCCCGTAATGCCGTCGAGGTAGGAGGCGTAAAAACGGATAATGGCGAAGACGAGCACCGCCGCGATCGCGCCAAACATTAGCAAGGGGTAAAGGATGCTGGCAAAGGTCATCGAGCCGTTGGCGTTTTGCTGGTATTGCTGGCCGAGCACGACGAGGTTTTTCTCCAATTGGCCGGTTTTTTCGCCCGTTGTATATAAAGACCGGAAATCTTCCGGAAAGCAGCGGTGCTTCGTCAGATGCTCGGAGGGCGTGGCACCGTCTTCAATGCGCTCGCGCATGGCTGTGCCCGCTTGCTTGAACTTCGTCTGGTTGGTCACCATGCCGGCACCCGCCCAGGCTTTGCCAATTGGCGTGCCGGCCTCAAGAAACGCAGCCAGCGCGTAAGAAAAATCCGCCAACGCCTGATTGCGGCTATGGCCGCGAAAGCCGGGCAGCAGCTTGGCCAGCATCGGTAGGATCGGGCTCTCGATTTTTGCCAGGAGCAGCAGTAAGCCGATAGTCCCCCAGAGCGAACCCTCGATAATGGCAACCGTCGCGAAATATTGCGGGTTAAAGACATCGCTCAAGCTGCTCACGCCCTTCTCGAAATCGATGCCCCACATGATGGGCAACACGAACCCGGCAAAGGTCAGCATGCCCACTGGATACAATGCGCCAAAAGCCAGCTTCATCTTGGCAGCGCCCATGCGCTCGTGTTGGTCGCTGAGCGTGCGCAGGGTCTGGGGCAGGCGGCCGCTGTGGACTGCGGCCGACCAGAAAAAGCGGTCCTTTTTGGGAAACCACGCAGGCGCGCGTTTGAGCATTTCGTCGACGTCCATGCCGGATTGCAGGTTGTTGGACATCAGTCGCCGACCGGGTGCGGGTGCACCGAGGCAGGTGTCCAACGCCGCGGGCAGCGAAACGCCGCTCTCCAGCGTTTGTGCGACCTGTAGATACCATTTGGCAATCTTCTTGTGGGACAGGGCCATGGCGTTATTGGTGCGCTCGTGCTTGGTTCTTGGTGCTTGGGTCGTTGAGACAGTTGATGCTGAGCAATTCGAGCTTTCTAGAAGAATGAGGCTAATGTGGCATGCTTGGAAACCAAGCACGAAGAACCACGCACCAAGACACCGAATTAATCTTCGTCCGGTTCCTGGAGCTGCTGTTTCCAGCCGAGCATGCGGGCCTGAGCGCCGAAGTGCTCGGCGGTGGGTTTGTCACCCAGTTCCATATGGATGCGCGACAGGGAGGTGTTGATGTGGATGTCGTTGCCGTCGACGCGGAAAGCCTGCTCGGCGGCCTTGAGGGCTTCGCGGAACTCGCGCATTGAGAAATAGACCTCGGTCATGGCGTGCCAGGCGTCGAAAGAATCGCGGTCCTGCTCGACGGCTTCACGTAGCTTGGCCAGCGCGGCGTCGTTGTCTCCCATCGTGTAGTCGAAGGTGGCGTCTTCGACGAGTTGCGTCACGTCAGTCTTGGGCGAGTTGGATTCTTCAGGCATAGTGGGGAGCAAAGCAGATTTGCCGTTGAAGGCAACAGGGAAGGGCGGGGCGAAGACGCTCAATTTTCTAAGTTTACTCCTTCAGCTTTTGGTTCGCCGTCATGGCTTTGCAGCGGAATATTGTCGGAGGATTCAAGTGTTCTGACTAGCTCGTCCAGGCTATTGCCCTCCAGGAGTAAATCGACGCCCATCCAGTGTTTGCTCAAGTAGATGACCTTCTCCGCCAAGAGTTCATATTGGCCCGCTTCAGCGTCTTCCACTAAAGCGTCGAACCCAAGTTGCATTTGGTATTGGGCACCGCGAGTCTGACTTCTAGAAAGAACTCGCTCAAATGCCATTCCAAATTGGGCACCTCCTATACTGAAGGCAATGAGAAGAAGCAAAGTGATCAAGGCTTGGAGGCCGTATAGGTGGCGTTTTGCGGACCAGTAAATGGCATAGCCTGAAACGAATAAAATGAGAATCGCGATAAATGTAACCATAAAGATAACTCGCTGCTGTGCGTATGTAATATCACATCAGAAATCAAAAAGCCATTTATGGCTGACCGTGAAATGTCCCTCTGGAAGTGCTAATTAAAAGCTACTTACTTTGCATTGCAAAGTTTTTAAGCCAAGGTGGGAACTAAGGTTCCGGTCGTTGGTCTTCAATGGGCGAACGCGATGGATAGCACAACAATAGCTCAACGATGGCGGTGGCTGCTGCAGGTTTGCCGGGGTGAATTTGATTTACTCGCCGAGTGGATTACCCGCCGTGACGCCAACTTGGTGTGGAGCAGCGTGGTGGCCATTTGTGTGGGATGCGGCTTGTATGGATTCACGCTGGGGATGTGGCGATCGCCGCTGATGGGTGCCTATGTGTCCATCAAACTGCCACTGGCGATTTTTGGCGTAGTTGGAATCAATGGCATGCTCAATGGCGTGTTGGCGCAGCTACTGGGGACTGGGCTAGGCTTCCGGCAAACGTTAATGATGATCCTCGCCAGCTTCGCGCTTTTTGCGCTGATCGTCGGGTCAGTCGCGCCCGTCAGCTTTTTCGCCTCACTGAATTTACCCGGCGCAGAGGCGGCGGACGCCGGGCAATGGCATGGCATGGTCCTGGTGTTTCACACGGGCGTGATCGCCTTTGCCGGGCTGATCTGCAATCTGAAACTCCTCCGCCTGATGCTGCAATACGTGCCCAATAGGCGCAGCGCGGTTCAGACGTTTGTCGGATGGACGCTGGGCAATTTGCTGGTTGGCGCACAGGTGTTTTACGTGTGCCGGCCGTTCTTCGGGGACCCAGACCTGGAGGTGGAATTCTTCCGCCGCGATGCCTTGTCGGGCAATTTTTACTACGGCGTGCTCGGCTCGGCGGAAGCCGCGACTGGGCTTGGTGCGCCGGTTTTAATCTTTTTGGCGCTGCTGGCCGGGCTCTTCGCCGTGGTTCAACTGCGCCGTATTATCCGTGAATTATTAACTGATGACAGACTATGAACACCGATGACCAACCGACACCGCCGCCGCTACAACCAAAGCATGTGGCGAGCCATAAACCGCTGCCAAAGAATCCCACCATCGTTCAGGTGCTGGAGTGCCTGCTGCGCAGCCCGCTGCAATTGATCGAGCACTTTAACAGCGATGACGGCTCGAAAGTCGTTGGCCGAATGCTGCTGGCGACGGTGGTGTGCCTGGGTGCCTTTGGCTTCTTCGTGGGAACCTTTTCCATGGGCGAGCAGCTCTGGGCCGCCCCGCTGAAGATCGTCATTGGTCTGCTCGTCGCGACACTGCTGTGCTTTCCGAGCTTATACATTTTCAGCAATTTGAGTGGGCTCCAGGTGAGCTTTCGCGCGGTCGCCGGTATGCTGCTTTGCGCGGTGTGTATGGTCTCGCTCTTGCTGATGAGCTTTGCGCCGGTGGTCTGGCTTTTTTCGCAATCGACGACGCACCTGGCTTTCGTGGGGCCGCTTAATCTGCTCGTGTGGGTGATTGCGCTGTGGTTCGGTATCGGGCTGATCATGCGTGGCGCGATGATCATGGGGGCCCGTGAGGCTGGATACCTGAAAGTGTGGGTCGGCGTGTTCGTGCTTGTATTGATGCAGATGTCGACCTCGCTGCGGCCCATTATTGGCACCGCCGACGAGCAGTTCACCACGGAAAAAGTTTTCTTCGTGCAGCACTGGATCGACTCCCTGAAAGAGGATACAAAAACTCGAAATTGAGGGCTATGCGGGCTGGCGTTTTTACATTCGCTCGTGCAAACTAAGGCTATGTCGGAATCGCCGCCCAGATCGATTTTCCCGGACCCTCGCTATGCGCCGGGGGATGCGCCACTGGCCATGGGCGGAGAATTGACGCCGCACATGCTGCGCGATGCCTACCGGCATGGAATTTTCCCCTGGTATTCACCGGGCCAGCCAATCCTCTGGTGGAGCCCGGACCCGCGTTTTGTGCTGCGAACGAGCGAACTGAAAATTCAGCGCAGCTTGGCTAAAGAAATGCGTAAGCCGTATTGGGAAATCACCTACGATTGCGCCTTTGGTGAGGTCATTCGGGCCTGCGCGGAGCAGCCACGCCCTGGTCAGGACGGCACCTGGATCACGGAAGACATCATTGCCGGCTACGAAGCGCTGCACGACGAGGGCATGGCCCACAGCGCCGAATGCTGGCGCGACGGAGAGCTGGTCGGCGGGTGTTACGGCATTGCCATCGGCTCGATGTTTGCGGGCGAATCCATGTTTTTTCACCGCCCGGATGCCTCAAAGGTCGCCTTTGCGAACCTGGCCCTGCGCCTGCATGAGCATGGTTTCCGCTTCATTGATTGTCAGCAGCCCACAGCGCACCTGGCCCGTTTCGGAGCGACTGAGTGGAACCGCGACGACTTCCTTGATGAGCTGGCCCTCGCCGTTGAGGAGCCGGACCGCTGGCCGGTCTGAGTGTGGAGTGGGGAACGCGGAGTGCGGAATAAGTATCGGTTTCACTTGAAATACATTCCGCATTCCGCACTTCTCATTCCGCACTCGAATCACTTGATCCTCAGTCGATCGCGGTAGTCTTTGGCTCGTTCGAGGAAGTTGAGCACTTCGAAAAATTGGTCATTGTGCAGGGCGCTGCGGAGGCGTTGCAGCTCGCGGTCGAAGCCATCCAGTGAGCGAATGATTTCCTCTTTGTTGTGCATGGCGATGGCTTTCCACATGCCGGGATCGCCCGAGGCGACGCGGGTCGTGTCGCGGAGGCCGCCGCCGCCGTAGTTGCGCCAATTTTCGTCCTGCGTGGTCAGGTAGCTGCAAAGGGTGGAGGCGAGCAGGTGGGGCAGGTGGCTGATGTGGGCAACGATTTCGTCGTGCTTTTCCGGGGAGGTCGTGGCGACTTCCATGCCGAGCTCACGCCACAAACGAACCGCTTTTTCGACCATGTTTTCCGGCGTGTCAGTGAGAGGCGTTACGAAGCAGGCGCGACCGGGGAAAAGGTCGGGGCAGCCGTTCTCCAGGCCAGTCTTCTCAGAGCCGGTCATCGGATGCGAGCCGACGAAAGTCCAGTCACCGCCAATGGCACGGGCCTGACGGCAAATCAGGCTCTTGGTGCTGCCGACATCGGTTACGAGCGCGCCGGGGGCAATGTCGGGCGCGATATCTTGGAGCATGGGCACTATGTATTCAACAGGCGGGCAGAGGACGATAAGGTCCGAGCCGCGGACGGCTTCGTTGGCGGTGGGGAACACGGCGTCGCACCACGGCTGCTCCTGGCATTGCAGGCGGGTTTCCGCCCGCCGCGCCCAGGCGACGGTTTTTTTCGCCAAGCCGCGCTCCTTGAGCGCCATGAGTAGTGATGCGCCAAGCAGGCCGGGGGCTAAAATGGTCGCTTGTTGAAACATGCCGTCCGAGCATTTGTCCCTAATGGCGGATGGCGAGCCCGAATTGCCTTACTGCATCGGGAATTTGCTGGCCATGGCCCGCCAAGTGCCACAAATAAGACTGTTTTTCATGTCCAGAAATCGTAGCTTTTTTTACCGTTTCCGCATCCCCTTCCGTATCATCGGCATCTTGCTGCTACTCGGGGTAGTCCTGACTGGTGCCTATTTCTTGACGAAGCTCGGCCCCGGCAAGATCGACCACAGCAAGGTGAACGTCGAATTCAACGAGGTCGAGGGCAACCAGCTGCTGGAGCTCAGCCAGCAGAAAGAAGAGCGCTTTCGTCAACTGGTGGACCAGCGTCCGGCCACGGAGGACGACTTCGTGATCCTGGATGAGGCCATCACTGCGTTGTCAGACTACATTACAATGCGTGGCGGCTACCACACGGCTACGGCAGAGCGTCGCGAGGAACTTTACGAACTGCGGGACAACTTGCGCGGCAAGGTGCTCTATGATGAGAGCGTGATGCTGGAAGACATGGCGATCGAGCACGAAGAGGCTGGCGAATTCGAAAATGCGCTGAAGGCCATGGAGCGCTCGGCATTTCTGCAACGGAAGCTCAACGAAACCTACGATCTTTCCGAAAACAATGACACCCGTCGCCTGACCCGCCTTCAACGCAAGGTGGATATGTTGACGGCGAAACCTCTTTACGAAGACTCCGTCCAGGCCGAAGAAGATGCCGCTCAGGCGATTAAGGAAGAGAATTACAGCCGCGCGAAGCTCTACTACCGCAAGGCTATCGATATTCAGAAGGACCTGAATATGCGCTTTCGCGGGCTTCAGTTTGCCAACGTACAGCGCGTCTCCCGGTTGGAACAGGAACTCTCCAGCCTGGAATCCAGTGACTTGCACATGCGCATTGAGGAATTTCGCGAAGCGGCCATTGCGGCCGAAGGGCAGGGCAATTACGCTGCGGCTGCCGAGTCTTTTCAGAATGCCTACCGCTTGCAAAGACAGCTGAATAAGGAGTTTCCGCAGAGCCGTTTTGCCGGCGTCACACAAGCCGAGGAGTTGCAGAGTCTGCGCGAAAATTCCCTCAGCCGCAATCTCGGCGACGGCATTAAAGATGAAATGACCCGACTCGACACCGCGCTTCGCGAACGCACCACCTGGCGTGCCATCGAGATTATCCGCTCGCTGTATCCGAAGGTGCAGCAGTTCACGGAGCAGTTTCCCCGCAGCACGATTCTTGGCGACGACGCGCTCTTGAAAATGCAGTACCTCGCCGCCATCGAGGACGATATCAACTTCTTGCAAGAGCGTATCTACGGCCAGCTGCTTCCCGTCGAAGGCGTTGCTGACTGGCGTATGCTGCGGACAGAGGTTTCCCAAGCTTTATACATGAGCGTCATGCTCAAGGCGAACCCGAGCCGCCATGTCGGTGATTTGCTGCCGGTAGATTCCGGTAACTGGGATGACGCCCGCAACTTTTGCCAGCGCATTTCCTGGCTGCTTGGCCGCCCGGTGCGCCTGCCCACCGAAGCCGAATACCATGCCGCCTTGGGCAGCCTGCGCTACGTGAATCTACGCGAAACGGCCTGGTGCCTGGAAAACGCCGATGGCGTGACTCACGAGATCGCTACGCTCAAACCGAATGGCCAGGGCTTTCATGATTTGCTGGGCAACGTCGCCGAATGGCTCGACAGCGGATCGCTGCCGGGTGACGGCGAAGCCTACATTGCCGGCGGTTCAGTGGAGACCTCCATCGACGCCATGGTCGACGTGCCAATCGAAATCAGCAACCGCCGCATGCGAAACCGCTTTGCCGGATTCAGATTTGTGGTATACTTAGCAGAATCGAATGAAAACTGATTCCGAAGATCCTCAACAGGAGTTTACGCCTGAAGAACTGGCCAAGGCTGAGCGTGCCACATGGATATTATATGGCGTGATGGCCGTTTTTATCATCGCGCCATTTGTCACGGCATGGTTGATCAGTTAATGGTTTGCCTGCTTGCCAGCGAATGAAAGTCTGTTTATGGTGAGATTCGTTGCATGAGCTATAACCCCTAGGCGCAGATACGATTGAATAAAACGCTTACAGTCATCCGAATTCTCTTCTTCCTGTTGTGCATTGCGGGGGCATATCTCCTGTGGTATGCGGTAGGCTACGAGGCAACGCAGCGCCTTGGCTTGTACCTGGTCATTGGCGGGTTGATTGGGATGCTCACCATCCTCGTGGACCTTCTGCTCAAGGGCTTCTCCTTGCGCGGGCTGACGGCGATCACCTTTGGCCTCGGGATGGGGGCGCTGGTTTCATTTTTAATTTCATCATCGCCGCTTCTGGAATACGGAGATGAGGAAGTCATTCACCTGGTCCGACTTAGCCTCTTTGTCATCTGCATGTATTTGGGGTCGGTGATTGCCCTGCGTGGTCGCGACGACTTCAACCTGGTGATCCCTTACGTGCGCTTTGTGCCGCAAAAAGTGGACTCCGCCATCGTGGTGGTCGACACCAGTGCGCTCATCGATGGCCGCATCATTGGCATCTGCCAAAGCCGCTTTCTCATTGCCGAATTAGTGGTGCCGCGATTCGTGCTGGATGAGTTGCAGAACATCGCAGATTCGTCCGATCCTGCCCGTCAGGCCAAGGGGCGCAAGGGGCTCGAAGTGCTCAATGAACTGCGTACTATACCCCATATCCACTTCACGATTCATGAAAGTGAGATCGGGCGTGGGCAGCAAGTGGACGCAAAATTGATTTTTGTCGCCGAGTCGTTGAAGGCGAAATTGCTGACGACGGATTATAACTTGGCCCGACTGGCAGAGTTTCAAGGGGTCGATTGGCTGAATATCACGGCATTGGCAAAAGCTTTGAATCCGGAAGTCGATGTTGGTGAGACACTTCGATTATCTTTGGTTAAGACCGGCCGTGAGTCCGGGCAAGCTGTAGGTTACCTGGGTGACGGCTCGATGGTCGTCGTGAATGAGGCCGCACATATGATTGGCCAGGATGCGAAAGTCGAGGTGACCAGTGTGTTGCCGTCGGCTGGTGGCAAGATGGTGTTCGCCCGCCTGATTGCTTAATAGATTGAGTAATCCAGTAAAAAATCCCCCAGTGAGCCCAACTGGCATCAGAGGTGCTAGGTTAGTGTCCGAAAGGGACACATTATGGGAATCACTGAAGATGCATACGGCACGCCGCAATTTCCCGGCGTCTTAGGATTGATCGAGTGCGATGAGACCGGTCAGGTGCTACACGCTGAGGGCGAAGACCCGGAAGCGTTGGGGCACGTTATGGTGTTTGTACACCAATTAGCGGATCTGATCGGCGAATCTTTCGGAATGGAGGGCCTCGAAGAGGGCCACATTATCGGGAAAAGCATGACTTCGGTCATCGTGCCGCGCGGAGGCAGTGACCTCGGCGTAATGTTCGATAACAAGGCGAACATCACTTCGACTCTCCCACAATTGCTCGAGTCATAATCAACCAGCATGTCAACCCGAGGACAGAGCCATGAGCGATAAATTCATTAAAAATATTCTCGATGTTCCCGGGGTCGAGGGCGTCTGTGTTTTCGACAAGGACGGCGGATTAATTGAGAACTTACTACCCGCTTACTTCGTCGAAGAACTCTTTGATGACCTCGCCCGGCGCGTCATCTCGCTGTATGAAACCGTCGATGAAAACTTTCTCCCATGCGACGAGTATTTACTGAAATACAGTGAGCGTTGGATCTTTCTACGCCGTGGTAACGGTATCTTTATCCTGACATTCGCCGAGCCGATGGTGAATCGTGTGTCGCTAAAGATGATCACCAACATGGCGGTCAAGAACGTCAAAGCGACCAGCAAACTCGGCGGCCCTGCTGCCATCGGCAAGCCAACGCCAGCCGCTCCCGCGACGCCAGCGCCGGCTCCGCAAACGCCGGTTGCGCCCGCCACGCCTTCCGTGGAGCCCGAGCCAACGCCGGATGACGCGCCAGAGGGCCGAAAACGCGTCGCACGCCCGCGCCCACAGCGCTCTTACCGTGGGTCCAATTACTAAACGCCATCTCGCAATCACTCCACTAACCAAAACTACCTGGAGCCCTGGATTGCTTACATGAACGATTCTTTACTTTTAGTTTTACCGGACGGTCGCTCGCGCAGCCAACTGTCATTGATTTTGCGTGAATTAGGTCGCCGGGTCGTCTCTTGTTCAGACCCGGATGACGCGATGCGTCAAGCCATGGAGCAGGAGTTTCCGGTTGCTATTATTGACCGTGATCTGCCAGGGGTAAACGGCTTGGAGTTCGTGCGTCAGGTGGCCAAGAACTGCCAGAAAACGCATGTCGTGCTCCTCAGTGACGAAGCCGACGCCAAGCACACTCCGCCGCGTGGCCAACTGGGTGTATCTGATATCATCTATCGTCCGTTCAATCCTTCGCGATTGATGTCGAAGATTGAGGGGCTTTGTAACGACGCCGGCATGAAGGCCAAGCCCATGGTCCAGCCCGGGCTGACCCGTGCGCCTTTCGGCGTGGGCAACAGTGGAAATAAGCTGGGGGCTGCCGCTCGGACTACGCCTTCACAGTCTTATCAGTCGCTCAACTACAGCCCCAGCTTCATCGTCACCAAAAGCAGCAATTCGCGTCGCCTGCTGGGAAATCTTTGGAACGCCCGTAAGTTCAAGAACGCAATTTTGCTAGCGGGTGAGGAAGGCTCGGAATTCGAGCTCGTGGTCCGCGAACTGAACCAGGCTGCAGGCACTGCGGATGTTTATCCGGCCGTGATTCAGGATCACGAGGTGACCCTCGAAACACTGGAGTCACTGAATGCCGCCGCGCTACTCAGCGACGGCCCGCCGCGCATCGTATACATCCCGCACATCGAAGTGCTGACGGATGAGCAGCGGGGGCACTTACTCAACTTTATCGCGAAAAACCGCGGTCGCACCAAGCGCCATGTGCGCATCGTTGCCGGAAGCGTGATCAATTCCGATCTTTCGACGCCGTTGATCCAGAAATACCGCGAAGAGCTGGAGGAACTTTGCGATGCAAAGTTGGAGATTGCTCCACTGCGTGACCGCAAAATGGACATCCCGTTGATGATCCGGAAAATTCTCTACGACCTGACTTCGCTGCACTCGTTTGTCCGTGCACGCGAGGTGGAAACGGCCGCTCTGGATTATCTTTCACAGTATGTCTGGAAGGGCAACTACGAGCAGCTCGTTACCGTGCTGCGCAGTGCGATCTCCAGTTGCCCGTATCGCTCGCTCTCTCTGCATCAAGTGCAGTCGCTCCTGCACAACGACTTGGCCGCACTGCACCTGCTGGAATCAGTAGCCGACGAAAACCTGCTCCCGAACGACTAATTTCTCTCTAACCAAAGCAAATGACCATGAACAAAATGAATCTCCTGAATTGGAAGCGCTGGCTGTGCCTGTTTGGCCTGTTAGCTGTTTCAATGTTTTCGCTAACCGCCCACGGCCAAGAGATCACGGAACAGCCTGCCGTGATTGAAGCAGTCGTGGAAGAAGCCGCCGAGGCTCCGGCAATGCTGCCGCAGGTGACGGGCGACATTCTTTGGCTTACGCTGGCTGCGGTGCTGGTGTTCTTCATGCAGGCAGGATTCGCCATGGTCGAGTCCGGTCTGACCCGCGCCAAAAACGCGTGTAACATTATGATGAAGAACTTCCTCGACTTTGGCTTTGGTGCCATTGCGTTCCTTGCGGTTGGCTACTCGCTGATGTATGGCTCGGGGGATGGTTTCATCGGTTGGTCGCCCGAATATTTCTTCATGGAAGCCGCGATCGTCTCGCCGGAAAATGCTGAGGCCGCTTCGGTGGAAGCAGCGGGCTGGGTCTTCCAGGTGGTGTTCGCCGCAACCGCAGCCACGATTGCTTCCGGTGCCATGGCTGAGCGCACGAAGTTCATCGGATACGTGATGTATTCAGTTGCGATTACCGCGATTCTTTACCCGATCACCGGTCACTGGATCTGGTCCGGCGACGGTTGGCTCGGCGGCATGGGGATGCGAGATTTTGCCGGGTCCACGGTGGTGCACTCAGTCGGGGCCTGGGCTGGTCTGGCGGGTGCTATGATCCTGGGTGCCCGTAAAGGCAAATACAGCGCAGACGGCAAAGCATTACCGATTCCCGGACACAATTTGCCCATGGCAACCCTGGGTGGCTTCATCCTCTTCTTCGGTTGGTTCGGCTTTAACGCCGGCTCCACGCTGGCTGCCGTTGATGGCTTGGCTTACGTCGCGATGACCACGCTGCTGGCTGCTGCTGCTGGCACTTGCGCTGCCGCCATCACCACTTGGGTAAAGTTTGGTAAGCCCGACTTGTCCATGACGATTAATGGCTGTCTGGCTGGTCTGGTATCGATTACCGCTCCTTGCGCCAGTGTTTCACCGCTGTCCGCCGTGATCATCGGCCTCGTGGGTGGTGTCATCGTGGTGTTCTCCGTTCTCTTCGTAGAGCGCACGCTCAAAATCGATGATCCGGTTGGTGCTGTATCGGTGCACGGCGTCTGCGGTGCCTGGGGCACTCTGTCCATCGGCTTCTTTGGTAGCGCCGCGATCGACACCGTTTTCTGGGATGCCGATACTGCAATTAAAGACGGACTCTTCTACGGCGGTGGTGTATCGCAGTTGGGCATTCAGCTCCTCGGCGTGGCCGCAGTCTTTGCATTCACCTTCATCTGCTCCTACGGCATGTTCTGGGCAATCGACAAAATGGTCGGTCTGCGCGTCAGTGCTGAAGAAGAGCTCGAAGGCCTCGACCTTGGCGAGCACGGCAACGAAGCCTACGCTGACTTCCAGCAATATGCGGATGAGCCGCTTTAAGCTGATTTAATCTTAGTGGCGTAAGCCACCTCTGCTGACCAGGCAACATTGCTACGCTTGCTGACTAAAAATAGAGATGATCAATCTGGTGCCACGGGGGCTAATTCCCCCGTGGTTACCGGTCCCCAAAACCATCATGAAACTAGTCACCGCAATCATAAAACCATTCCGTCTGGATGACGTTAAAAACGCCCTGCAAAAAGCAGGCATCGAAGGCATGTCTATTGCCGAAGTGAAAGGCTTTGGCCGACAAAAAGGACATACCGAAATATACCGCGGCAACGAGTACCGCGTTGATTTTCTTCCCAAGCTGATACTTTACATCGGGGTAACTGACGCCAAAGTAGCAGCCGCCATTGAGGCCATTTCCGAATCCGCGAAAACGGGTAAAATCGGCGACGGCAAAATCTTCGTATCGCCGCTGGAATCCGCTACCCGCATCCGCACTGGCGAGGGCGGGGACTCGGTTGTTTAACCGCTATTCGACCTCTGCTGTAATCTCTTCGGGTGGATCGAAGAGACTCATGATCAGGCCCGTGTTATACTGCACCTGCTTGATCCGAGAAACAGACTCCAATTTGCCATTCACATAGCTTGTTTGCAAAAAGGGGAAATACACGCCTTCCACTTTTCGGTAATCCTCGTAAACCTCGCGGTATCGATCATTACCAATCTTTGTCTCGGTTTGTCGCAGCAAATTGCTACTCATATCCTGATAGCAAATAATCGTCGGACGTCCGGACTCTTCGATACGATACACGTCATACATTTCGCCATCCAGGAGCTCAGGGCTCATTGACTTGGCCTGCATCACCGTGGCTTGCCGATCCTTTGAATACTCGCCTACGAGCAAGTATTTCTGCGGTGCCAAATCGAAATCAGCATGTTGAATTAATTGGGGCAACTCCGCTTCCGAAAATGGCCTTATGCTGACGTTTTGCCCGTCCCGCTTAACTTGGCTCCATGCCGTCTGGCCATTAAAGCCGATAATCAGCTCATCACGGCCAGAAATTTCGAACACCAAACGATAATCATTCGGACGCCGGCCATAAAGGCTGAAAGGGATCACTTTGCCCGCGCTTTCGACTTCGCCACGAATGCGTATGCTGGATAGCTTTTTCAGCAGTTCGTAGCCGCCCAGCGCTGCCGTGTTATCTTCGATGAGGGCCACTGCCGGATTCGTCGTAGTGGCGGCCCGGCTGGCCGTCGGCCGACTATTGAGTGAGTTGCTTTGCGTGCTCTCATCCGTTGCAACCTGCTTGCTCCAATCGCGGTTGGTAACCAGATAGATAACCAAAGCAGCGATGAGTAGCAGCAAAATGCCACCAATGAGGAGCGGGCGCCCACGGTCCCAAGCCGAGTCGCCTTCCAGGATGTTAGTCGATGGCGCAGGCCCGATTGGCGCTGCTTGGGATGATGTATCCCGCAAGAGGTCGCGCCCGTGCTTCGGGGCGGTGGGTTCTTTTCGCTTGATCGCGGGCTCTTGTTCAGCGCTTGCGTCCGGGCGGCGCTTGGGCTGGGTGTTGCCTATCGAAAAGCCTTCACCATGGCCGGGCCCCGGCATGTGCGGGTAGGGGGCCGGTCGGGGCGGCTGTGCCGGTGGCTCGTCGGTATCCTCGGGCTTTTGGAATTTAGAGGCGACGGTGCGCCGGTCACTGAGCTGGTGTTTTTTCTCTGGTTGTGAATCCGGCTGATCGCTCATCTATTTTTAAGTTAACACACGCCAATGCAGGGTCAATGGGATAGCAAAGCCTACGCCTCGCCAAAGTCATAGACCACAAATCGCTTCACGTAGGGCTTCACCGCATCGTTAATGAATTTTTGGTGATCGGGGTGTACTTGGTAGGCGTCGGCTGCGGCTTGGTCCGCAAAGTCGATGGAAATGGCAACGGCAAAGCTGTCATCGACTACGCCGCGGATGCTGGGAACCGGGCCACCGGTGCGGAAGTTTTCGCAGCCGGGGATGTCGCCAAGCTTGCGGGCGGCCTCGAGCACGAGATCGCGGTTTTCGCCGTAGGGCTTATCCAGCCAGAAAATAACAACGTGGGTAATCATGCCGCGAAGATGCGCCATTTACGGGCGAACGCAATCGATTTAAACACTGCGGTGGAGGATTGAAATTATTCATTAAAAGGAGTAGGTTATCTTAATGATCTCAGCTGCGCCCAAATCGTCCACCAATGCCGAGCTGGAAATTGCGTTGGAGCGCTCTGCGCAGATGACGGCTTCGCGTATGTTGTTGCTGGTGTTCTGGGGGCTGATCATCGCCAAATGCACGCTTCTACAGTGGGCGATCCTCAAGCATGATGTGCCCATCGATGGCGGTCTGTATATCTGGTTGCCGTCGTTTATCTTCGGCGCAGTTTGTAGCTTTGTTTATGGCAAGGTGACGCTGGAGGAATTTCACCGCACCCCGATGACGAGCCGACTGGTGCGCGGGATTTGGGCCGCCTGCATCGCCGCGATGGCGATCTTTGGCGTGGTGGCTGTCGGCCTCGGTGAAATGAGCCCGTATCTGCTGCCCGCAATCTTTGCCGTGCTGATGGGCGTGGGTTTCTTTATCCAAGGGATGATCGACCCCAAGCCATACCTGCGAACCGCCGCCATCGGTTGGTGGCTTGGCTCGATTTGGTTGTTTTATGAAAGCAACGCCAATGCCCTGATGTGGCTGTCGGTCATGATTATCTTGCTTCAGGTGATCCCGACCACCGCGCTTTTCTGGCAGGAGAAAAAACGTCTCAAGGCGCACTCGTAGCATAGGCGTCTCGCTTGTGCCATAATCGACGACTTAAAACACAGATGGATAGAGCACAGGCGAGACGCCTATGCTACGGCAAATGGGCTCATCATAAACGCGACCCGTAACGAGCCCTACAAGCGGTCAATGATCTCTTCGCGGTTGGCGTAGGCAATGGCCATTTCTTTCGTGATCTTGCCTTCCTCGACCATCTCGATGAGGCACTGCTCCATGGTGATCATGCCTTCGGAGCCGCGCGTTTCCATCATGGAGTAAATCTGGTGGATCTTGCCGGAGCGGATCAGGTTGCCAACCACGCCGGTGTTGCGCATAACCTCCATGGCGACAATGCGGCCCTTGCCACTGGCTAACGGAACCAGCTTTTGGCTGATGACCGTCTTCAGGTTCATCGAAATCTGGGTCGTCATTTCGCGCGAGCGGTCGCTGGCAAACATGTCGATTAGGCGGGTAATCGAGCCAATTGCGTCGCGCGTGTGCACAGTGGAGAACACCAAGTGGCCGGTTTCTGCCGCCGTCACGGCGAGGCCTGCGGTTTCTGCATCGCGGATTTCCCCCACGAAAATCATGTCCGGGTCCTCGCGCAGGGCGCTGCGCAAGCCACGGGCAAAGGACGACACATGCACGCCGACTTCGCGCTGCGAAATCATGCCTTCCTTACTCTCGAAAAGGTATTCAATCGGGTCTTCCAGCGTGATGATGCGGTCCGCGCGCGTGTTATTAATGTAGTTGATCAAGCTGGCCATCGTCGTGGACTTACCACTGCCGGTGACGCCGGAGATTAGCACGAGGCCCTGGCGCAGGTTGACCAGGTCTTCCCAAATATCGTCATAAGGGAAGCCCACACGGTCGATGCTCGGCGGCTTAGGCGGGAGCATGCGCATTGTGGCGGCCGGGCCGTGGCGGTCCTGAAACACGTTGAGGCGGAAATTATACGTTTCTTCGTCGCCCACAAACTCGTAGCCGCAGTCGATATCGATCGGGCCACCCGCCTGAATTTCCTCCACGCGCTCTGGTAGGAGCAGGGGGAAAATCAATGATTCAAATACTTCGCGGGTCAGGGCCTCGCCGCCGGGAATGGGCACCAGGCCGGAGTCTAGACGATAGCGAATCGGCTCGCCGACCTTGAAGTGGTAGTCGGAGATGCGGGGCAGGCCATCGACCATGTATTCCGGGTCGGTGATGCTGTGGAGCAGGTCGCTGATGCTAAACAGGTGTCCGCCGGCGTTGTAAACTTTGGTGTGGGGGTCGCGTAAATGTTCCATGCTTAATGCGTTAGGGAAAAGTCTAAGCTGTCCCGTAACTATCACGTCTCAAGCTTATTTGCGTTGCTTAACATTCAGATTAATAATCCGAGCATTAGAATTGCGTTTTTCACGGCACAAGTTATCACTGAATTTTTCCCCTTATTAATCATGTTGCAGCAAAACCACGACTATACCGAAGTCCGCGAAGACAAATCACGCGGTGGGCTTAAGCGCATCTGGAACGCCATGTTTTACTCTTTCGAGGGTATCGGCTCCAGCCTCAAGCACGAATCGGCGTTTCGGCAGGAGATGCTGCTGGCCTGCATTCTGATCCCCACGGCAATCATGCTGCCGGTGGGTCTGCTGGGCAAGGCGCTCATGATTGGTTCCATTTTCCTGGTGCTCGTCGTCGAGCTCATGAACTCCGCCCTGGAGTGGACCGTCGACTACATTTCCCAGGAAACGCACCCATTTGCCAAGCGCGCCAAAGACATGGGCAGCGGCGCGGTCTTTTTCGCCCTGTTGAACGTAGCCGTGATGTGGGGCCTGGTCATCACCGAAGCCATCCGCGACGGGCGGTTGAGTTTTTAGTGAGGAAAAAGGAAAAAGATTAAAGGAAAAAGGGAAGGCGCGGGCTTTCCCTTTTTTTGTTGGGCCAAGTCTGCATCAGCCCTGTCTCAAACTTTAATCTTTAATCTTTTTCCTTTAATCTCCGCTGGCAAAGCCAGCGGCTACATTTTTTCGAGCGTCTGGATGCCCAGCAGGTGCATGCCGGTTTCGAGGACGGCGAGCGTGCGGGCGCAGAGCATCACGCGGCGAGCTTTGACGTCGGCCTCATCCACCATGACGTGGTTGGCGCTGTAAAAGCTTGAAAACTCGCCCGCCAACTCGAAGAGATACGTGCAAATGTGATGCGGGCGCAGGTCGCTGATCGCCATTTCGAGGGCGACAGGCAGGTTGAGCAATTTGCGGGCGAGGGAGAGCTCTTCCGGCGTTTCGAGGCCCGAGGCGCCGTCTTCGCCTTCGCCGGGCTGGAGGCCCATTTTGCGGAAAATGCCGTGGATGCGCGCGCCCTGCATTTGCAGGTAGGGCGCGGTGTTGCCCTCGAAGGCGAGCATCTTTTCCCACGAGAACACGTAGTCCTGCGTGCGGTTGGAGGACAAGTCGGCGTAGCGCACGGCCCCAATGCCGACGGCCTCCGCGATGGCGGCTTTCTCGGCGTCGGTCAGGTCGGGCGACTTCATCTTATCCGCGGCGGTGTCGGCGGCGCGCTTGGCGGCTTCGTCGAGTAGTTCGTTCAAACGGATCGGCTCGCCGCTGCGGGTTTTGATCGCCTTGCCGTCCTCGCCGAGGATCGTGCCAAACCACACGTGCTCCAACTGCGGCTTGGGATACTCCTTGCGCGCGAACCATTTGTCCACGGTCAGGAAAAGCTGCTCGAAATGGTCCTGCTGGCGACCATCGGTTACGTAGATTACCTCGTCGGCCTTAAGCTCTTCCACGCGGTAAAGCACGGTGGCGAGGTCGGTCGAGGCGTAGTTGCTGGCACCGTCCTGCTTGCGGATGTTAAACGGGTAGGGGCGCTCGTTGTCGCGGGCGAATTTCTTGACCTCATCGTGCCAGACTACCAGGGCGCCGTCGCTTTCCTCGGCGATATTGCAGGCGATCAGTTCGTCATAAACGCGGTCGACCTTATCGCGGTAAAAGGACTCACCGAGCGTCAAGTCGGGCTTCACACCGAGTCGGTCATAATTGCGCTCAAAGGCGCTGTTCGACACGGCCACAATCTGCTCCCAGATAGCGGTGTTTTCGGCGTCGCCTTGCTGAAGTTTGACCAGTTCATTGCGTGAAATGTCGCGGATGGCTGGGTCTTCTTTTTCGAGAGAGGTGCCCAGTTTGTAGAGGCGCTCGATCTCGGGCAGCGCGTCCGCTCCAAGCGTGCTCAGGTCCACGCCTTCACGCTTGATCGCCATGATGAGTGTGCCGAAGTTAGTGCCCCAATCGCCGATGTGGTTGTCGCGGGTGACGTCCGCGCCGCAAAACTCCAGAATGCGCGAGACGGCCTCACCGATGACCATGGGGCGTAGGTGCCCAATGTGCATTTGCTTGGCGGTGTTTGGGCTCGGGTAGTCGACGATGATCTTGCGGCCATTGAACCGGCTTGCGGCACCGGCCTTAAACGACGCTTCGTCGCGGTATTCCTTGAGCCACTGCTGCAGCACGCCCGGCGCGACGCGGAAATTAATAAAGCCCGGCCCGGCAATTTCGAGTGCGTAGTCGACACCCTCCGGCACGGTTGGCGTTTCGCCTTTCTTGGGCTGGATTAGGGCCCCTTTAAAGTCGTCAGACGCCAGCAGGGCGTCGACCAGTTGGGTCGCGAGTTGACGCGGGTTCACCTTGGCTTGCTTGGCGTAGGGCAGCACGCCGTTGGCCTGGTAGTCGCCGAAACGGGGGTCCGCCGGGCGAATGCCGGGATCGAAGTCATCCCCAAAGGCGTCGAGCCCTTGGGCGGCTTTGCGCAGCAGCGCATCAAGTTGGCGACCGAGATCAAAAGAAAGCGTCATCCCGCCAAGACTAGGGATTGCGCGGTGAGGTCAAGCCTTAGCGCTTGATTGGGCTAACTGTCTTGTAAAAAGGTGGCGGCCGATGTCCTCATCGGCCAGAGCAAACACTACGAAAGGATAGACTTTAAAGTGCTAACGGCATCAAACACGAAGCACGAACCATCTAATCAATCTATTTCGCCTCTGGCCGATGAGGACATCGGCCGCCACCTGGTTGCTTCCTACTTTTTCGCAAATGGATAATCGATATAGCCTTTGGGGCCGTCTGAATAAAACGTGCTCGGGTCGGGCTCATTGAGCGGCAGATTCTCGGCCAAACGCTCGACCAGGTCCGGGTTGGCAATGAACTGCTGGCCCCACGATACGGCGTCGGCGTCGCCACGGTTGATCAACGATTCGGCCGTGTCCTTGTCGAGCTGTTGGTTCGCGATGAGGACGCCGCCAAACTTCTTTTTCAATTCGGGGAAAATGCGAGGCTCATCCTGAGATTCGCGGGTGAAAAGAAATGCGATGCCGCGCTGCTTCATCTGCTCGGCCACATAACCAAAGGTCGCCGCGAGATCGCTGTCGCCCATGTCGTGGATATCGCCCTTGGGGGCCAGGTGCAGGCCGACGCGATCAGGACCCCAGACAGAGATCGCCGCGTCGACGGCTTCCAGCATCAGGCGGGCGCGGTTTTCAATCGAGCCGCCGTATGCATCCGTGCGGTGGTTGGCGGAATCCTGCAAAAACTGGTCGAGTAAGTAGCCATTCGCGCCATGGAGCTCCACGCCGTCAAAGCCGGCACGCTTGGCGTTTTCGGCCCCTTTGCGAAACGCTTCGACGATGGCCGGAATTTCCTCCAGCTCCAAAGCGCGTGGCGTCTCAAAGTCTTTCATTGGGCGGACGAGGCTCACGTGTCCCGCAGGCTTGATTGCGCTGGGAGCGATGGGCAGCGCGCCATTCAAATAGACTGGGTCGGAGATGCGGCCCACGTGCCAAAGTTGCAGCAAAATGCGGCCACCCTTGGCATGGACGGCGTCGGTAATGAGTTTCCAGCCCTCGACCTGTTCCTCGCTCCAAATGCCGGGTGTGTTCGGGTAGCCGACGCCCATGGGGTCGACCGAAGTTGCTTCGGAAATGATTAGGCCGGCGCTGGCGCGCTGAGCGTAATACTCGGCCATCATGGCGTTGGGCACGCGACCTTCGCTGGCGCGGGTGCGGGTCAGCGGGGCCATGATGATCCGGTTAGGTAGTTCCCAGGCACCGACTTTGAGTGGCGATTGAAGGACGGATTTTTCGGCGATAGTGTTACTCATTGCAGTTTGTTGTTCTAATTTGATCGAACAATAGGTGTACGATTAGCTTTCGTCAAATTGTTGTTCGCATTTTTTCGAACATTAGTTACATTGTTTAACAATGAAGACTTACGAACACCCTGCCTTGGAGCAAGTTGAGCTGTCCGCCGTGATGCATGCACTGTCCGATCCCTGCCGGATCGCGATCGTGCGCGCACTGCTGGAAAAACCGAACTTGGCCTGCAATGAGCTGCCTTCCGACGTGTCCAAGGCCACGCTTTCACACCATATGGAAGTCCTGCGCGGTGCCGGGTTGATCGAAACCCGTGTCGTTGGCGCTAAGTGCCTGAGCTCAGTGCGCCAAGTAGAAGTCGACAATCAATTTCCTGGCATTCTCGCACTCGTGGAACGCGATTAAGGCGAATCCAGGGATTTACTGGAAACCTTCGGATCGTGTGCTAAAGTTAATCACATGAGCGAAAGCATAGCCCCTAATCTGAAGACAAAAGTAATCCAAGGAACCTCGGTGCCAACGCTCGGTTTTGGCACGTGGCAGCTAACTGGTAACGAGTGCCAGCGGTGCGTGGAAACGGCGCTCGAGACCGGCTACCGCCACCTCGACACTGCGCGGATGTATGAAAACGAAGCCGAGGTCGGGCAGGGGATTGCTGCCGCCGGACTGCCGCGTGAAGACCTTTTCGTGACCAGTAAAATGTGGATGGATGACCTGTCTCCGGCCGCCGTCGAGCAATCCGTCGCTGATAGTCTGGATGCGCTGAAGCTCGATTACATGGACCTGTATCTCATCCACTGGCCGAACCCCGAATATGACCTTGCGGTGACCCTAGAAGCGTTGGCCAAGGAAAAGGAAAGAGGCCGCATTAAGCACATTGGCCTAAGCAACCATACTGCTGCCATGATGAAGGAGGCGCTTCAAGTAACGCCCATTTTCTGCAACCAAGTGGAGTATCACCTGTATCTCAGCCAGAATACGTTACTCGAGCTTTGCCGCAAAAACGACATTCTGCTGACCGCCTGGAGTCCGCTAGCCAAAGGCCGTATGTTTGACGAGCCAGCCGTGCAAGCCATCGCTGAAAAGTATGGAAAGTCTACCGGCCAGGTTGCCCTGCGTTGGTTGATCGAGCAGGACCACGTCGCCACGTTCCCGCGCTCCAGCAACGCCAATCGCATCGCGGAGAACTTCGACATCTGGGACTTCGCCCTCGACGATATTGACTGCGCCGCCATCGAGAATTTGCCCAAGGACGGTCGAGTCGGCAACCCGGATTGGGTCAGTTGGGAGTGGGACGACTAGTCACCATCTCTGCCATTCAGATTTTTCTTAACCACGGAGGACACGGAGGGACGGAGTTCCGATTTCACGGGATAAATATTATCTCCGTTCCTCCGTGCTCTCCGAGGTTAAGAAAAATACCGCTATGCAGCTTTAAGCGCTGGCAGCGGCTTTTTCCGCCTTACGCTTTTCCAGCAGGCCAAACAAATCCACCTGCTCATCGGCGTGGTAGCTGGAGCGGACCAGCGGGCCGCTTTCGACGACGTCGAAGCCGAGGTCCAGCGCCCATTGCTTCCAGTGGGCAAACTCCTCCGGGGTGACCCAGCGGTCCATGGGCTCGTGCTTTTTGGTGGGCTGGAGGTACTGGCCGATGGTCAGGATGTTGCAGTCGATCGCGCGGAGGTCGCGCAGGAGCTGCTCCACCTCGTGCTCCTTCTCGCCAATGCCGAGCATGATGCCGCTTTTGGTGACGAAGTTACGGCTCTTGGCGTGCTCCAGCACCCACAGCGAACGGTCGTAGCGCGCGGTCTTGCGGATCGGGCGCTGGAGGCGTTCGACGGTCTCCATGTTGTGGTTGAAAATGTCGGGCTTGGCGTCGAGAACGATGTCCAGGTATTCGGCCTTGCCGCGGAAGTCGGCGGGGAGAATTTCCACCGTGGTCTCGGGGCACTTATAGTGCACCGCGCGCACCGTGGCCGCCCAAACGCTGGCACCGCCGTCCTTGAGGTCGTCGCGCGCCACGGAGGTGATGACCACGTGCTTGAGGTTCATCTTCTTGATGCTGTCAGCCACGCGGGCGGGTTCGCCGAGGTCGAGCTCGGGCGGACGGCCGGTCTGGATATTGCAGAAGGTGCAGGCCCGCGTGCAGACGTTGCCCAAAATCATAACGGTGGCGGTGCCGCGGCTCCAGCACTCGCCCATGTTCGGGCATTTGGCGGACTCGCATACGGTGTGGAGCGCGTGCTCGTCCACGTTCTTGCGCGTGGCCATGTAACCAGGGCCATTCGGGAGCTTGGCGCGGAGCCAATCAGGTTTGCGCGATAAATCTTGCATATCGAATCGTCAGACAATCGTAGAGAACCCGCCGCATTTCAACCGTTTTCTGGCCTTTTACCGTATCGCCGCCGTCTCGCTCAAAAAAGCCCTATGCTTTTTTTCTAAAAAGCCACTACTGTTGTTTGCTCAACACAACCACTGTTGTTGATGCAACAAAGCCTTAGGTGTTGTGGCAACAACAGTAGTGTTGTTTTGGAAAAGCCTAATGGGGCTTTTGGGGAAGCACGAAAGTTGCGCGATCAATTGGAGTGGCGGAACGCGAACCTCTGTGTTCGCATCACGTTGGGTGAGCAAGTGGCGAGGCGAAGGGAAGTGGTTGGATTGTAGGCGAACCCTGAGGTTCGCGTTCCGCCAAGCAACCGTCCCTACCCGCCAAACACCGTCTCGAACTCCCGAGCTACGACGGCTTTGACTTCGTCCATCGGGGGGCAGAGGTCGCCAAGTTCCTTTTGTAGGCTCGTGACACTGCCATCGGTCGTGGCGATACCGCAGGGGACGATGCCGGCGAAGTGGGAGAGATCGGGCGCAACATTGAGCGCGAAGCCGTGGTAGCTGATCCAGCGGGTGACGGCGATGCCGATGGCGGCGATTTTGCGGTCTTCCAGCCAAATGCCCGTCTTGCCTTCGCGGCGGGCGGCGGCAAGGCCTAGCACGCCGAGGGCGTTGATCAGGACTTGCTCAATGTCGCGCAGGTAGCGGTGGAGGTCTTTGCGGTCATCGAGCGATAAAATCGCGTAGCCGACGAGCTGGCCCGGGCCGTGGTAGGTGATGTCGCCGCCGCGGGTGGTTTCGGCAAGATCGAAGCCGCGTTCGGCGAGGGCTGCTTCGTCGAGGAGGAGGTTTTGGCGCGCATCTTTGCGGCGGCCGATGGTGTATACCGGCTCGTGCTCGGTGAAGATGAGCGTGTCGGCGATTTCACCATTGCGGCGCTGCTGCACGCGGTCCAGTTGGCGCTGGGTGGCGTCGTCGTAACGCGTGCGACCCCAGTCTTCGATTTCGATGCTCATTCCGTCCGGATGCCTTCGTCGTATTCGAGTGCTTCGAAGACGGTTTGCAGGTCGAGGTGGGCCAGGTTCGGGTAGAAATTTTCCTTAGCCCAAGGGAAGCGCTCGGCCATCGGGTAGCCGGGGCGACCGAAATTGACGACACTTTCGTTCCACGCAGCGATGTGCTCTGGGCTGTTGTCCTGCAGGGTGAGGAACCACGCCTCGAAGGCATCTTCGGGCAAGGTGCAGGCGGTGAGAAAGGCTTCCTTGCTGGTGTTGAAATGAGTGAGGAACAGCCCGTCGACGGCGGGTGGAAGACAGAAGGCGCGCAAGTATTCTGCGGGTAATTCTTCTGCCAGAAACAGGCGGGCCTTTTCGCGCAGGCGCGGTAGCCAGATGCAGCCATATTGTTCGTCGCGTGGAGCGGGAAGTTTCATGGTGGGTACTGTGGCGCGTGCCGACCGCGTGGCAATCTTTTGTGACGGAGTAGCGGTGTTGCGGATTGGTCAGCACAGTGGAGTGGAGGATCGCAAATTTCCACATTTGCTTATAATCGATCTAAATATATGCGCGCAGGGATATCGGTGGCGAATCTGTTTGAGTTGGATAGTAGGCGAATGTGGAAATTCGCGATCCGCCATTAATACGGTAGCTGCTCGGCTGAGCGGGGGTTCCAGGGGCCGTTCCAATCGGTGTCGCCGAACCAGCCAACCTGGTGCGGGGTGTTGTTGTCGCCGTAAACGTTTTGGTCGGTCGAAGCGTCGTTGGGGAGCTCGAAGGTAACATGGCCGTCGCCCCAGGCAACGAGGGCCTCGCCGTTGAAGCGGAAGTGGCAGGTGGGGGTGGCGCGTTCGCCGAGGCGTCCATTGCGCAAATGATGATAGGGAGCGGAAGTGCCCGTCTCCACGACACCACCGCCGCGCACGATAGCGGACGAGGTAAACATGACCGTGTTAGCCGGGTCGGTGATGCGGGCGGGGAGGTTGCCCGGCGGTGTGTAGTCGCGCGAGGCCCCGGCGGGGATCGCTGCGTCCCATTGGTCCGGGCGCGCGCCGTAGTAGGTGGCGTTGTAGCCGTAGCCCCCGGTGCCCAGGTCGAAGCTGTCGCCGCCGTTTTGGGCCATCATGTCTGCAAAAATCGGGCAAACGCGGACCGCGCCACCATCAAGATATGGGCTTAAATATCCGCCGGTTCCGTCAAACTTACCCCCTGATCGCTTGCCGTGCCAATGGGTGGTGTCGCGGATGTCGGCGTTGGGCGAAAAGCTGCCGTGGTCGTTGGCGTAGAGCAGGTTGGCCGCCGCGAGTTGGCGAATGTTACTGGTCGATTGAGACTTGTCCGCCGCAAAGCGAACCTTGCCCACGGCAGGGATTAACAACGCAGCCAGCACGCCAACGATGGCAACCGTGACGAGCAGTTCCACAAGGGTGAATGCGCGGCGGTCGGTCATGGGTTAGTGAACTCCACGTTGAGACGGACGAAGCGGCGGATACTGCTGTCCTCCGTTGGCTTGAGCGTCAGGCGGACCCGCTGGCGCACGCCAAGGCTGGCCTGCGGTGATAAATTAACCGTGGTGTAGCCCTCGCAAAATTCCGGGTTCAGCGAGGCATAGTTGAGCATCGCGAATTGCGCGGCGGACCGCCAACCGGTCGGAGAAAAGGATTCGCCGTCGGCCACATCCTGCACGTAGATGTGGTAATTGATGTTGGTGTTGGCGTTACGCTGGTCGCGTGGGAAGGAGAACACCAGCTCGCCATCGACAATATCCAGGCGGGTGACGTCGCCACCGTCAGCCTTTTCCGGATCGAGCAAAAAGGCGTACTCGGCCGCGTTGTTCCAGCCATCGCCGTCGGGGTCTGCATCGGGATCAAGGCCGCGGCCGGCGTCCCACATTTCATACGTGACCGGTTGGCCAATGGCACCAACGGCTTCGATGTCCGCGCCCCCGCTACCCCAGGTGACCCAGCCGTCGTAAATCGGATTGCCCAGGCTATCGAGAAAGTCGCCGCTGCCGGGGATGTCGACCAAGCGGATGCGGAGAATCTCGTCGAGGTCGACCTTGCCCACGAGCACCAGGGGGTGGTCGGTAAGATCGGAGAGATCAAAAGGTGTGCCCCAGCAGTCGCCGTAAATATTAACGTGCTTGCCGGCGAGGTTGTAAACCTTGGTCGCATCGATCGCCCCATACGGGCCGACCGGATTTTCCGTCAGTGAAATGCTGGGGAAACGCGCATAGTCGATGCCGTTGCTGGAGACCTCCACGTAAGCCAATTCGGCCCAGATGTTGCCGCCAGTGCTGCTGGCCAGGAGGTATCCGTTTTCGAAGACGACGAAATCCGCGCCGGTGTAGTCGCTGATCGGCTCGGCAAACTGCAGCGTCACCGAGCCTGGAGCGAGATCGGCCTCAATCGCGGCGGTGTCGAGGTCGCCCAAGGACGCCACGGAAATAAAATCACCCGTCACCGGCCCCAGCATTTCGCCCGAGTATTGCCAGTAGGGATCGACGACGGTTTCGCCATTGGTGTGGGTGCCGAGCGCCGGGGAGTAGTCGATGACCTGATTGGCCCAGGCAGTGAAGATCGGATTGACGTAGGTTTCGCCATTAGGGTTCTCGTAGCCCTCGAGGTTGACTTTCCCTTCGCCGCCGGGCCCGACGAAGCCCGGGATCGGCGCATCGTAGGGGTTGTCGTTGTCCGCCATCGGTGCCGAGTAGGGCTGAGCCTTTGCTGACGCCAAGCCCGCGCAAAGCACGGCCAGCGCGAAGCGTGCCTGCATCGGAGCGGTGTGCCGTTTGACCAGTTGGCAGTGTTTTGCCATTAAGTGAGCATCCGTCATTCCATGGTGGTGAGTCAATGGGAAACGTTGGCGCGGCTGAAGCGCGCATTAGATTGCAAGTTCGGGCATTGCCGCGATTAGGACTGCTTATCGTCGGGCTTCGGCAGGAAGCGCACCGCAATGAGGCAGACGAGGATGGATTCGATCAGGAAAAACGAATACTCCTCAAAGGGTATGTGGCCAAGCCAAGTCAGGCCGTCGGGGTTCGCCTCGCTCTGGGCCATGCTTGCGGCCGGGTAGCCCAGGCTTACGCCCTCACCGAAGCCCCACACGCCAAGCCAAACCGCATAATTGTCCCACGGGGTAGTGAAGATAAAGGCCACCCCGCAGACTACGGCCATACACACCCAATGCGCTGGACGCAGCAGGTGGCGGTTCCACACGATGAGTGCGAACATCAGCGGCAAGGTGAAAATTAGGTGGTAGCCCCAGTAGGTCATGCAATTACAGTGCTAATTCCTTCATCAAAAACCTTGCCTTGCAAGGGTTTAAACGCGATGTTTTGCGCCACCTGTTGCTATGGCTAGCCAAGAACCAAAGATACGCGTCGAACATCTCGATATGGCTTACGGAAGCTTTACCGTGATGAATGATCTCAATTTTGAGGTCAATAAGGGCGAGGTGTTCATCATTATGGGCGGTTCGGGCTGTGGTAAAAGTACGCTGCTGAAGCACCTGATCGGGATCAAGGAGCCGGCGCGGGGAGAGATTTTCTACGACGGAAATAACTTCACCTCCGCAGACGACGACGTAAAAAAAGAGATGCTCAAGGGCTTTGGCGTGACTTACCAGGGTGGGGCGCTGTGGAGCTCGATGACGCTCGCCGAAAACGTCGGCCTGCCACTGGGCGAATACACGAACCTGAAGCCGAAGGAAATTCGTGAAGTCGCCAGCTACAAGCTATCTCTGGTCGGGCTGCGCGGCTTTGAAGACTTTTACCCGGCGGAAATCTCCGGCGGCATGTGTAAGCGCGCTGGACTGGCCCGCGCAATGGCGCTGGACCCGGATGTCCTGTTTTTTGACGAGCCATCCGCCGGGCTCGACCCGATTAGCTCGCGCTTGCTGGATGACTTGATCCTGGAGCTGCGCGACTCGCTGGGGGCGACCTTTGTCGTGGTTACCCACGAGCTGGCGAGCATCTTTGCGATTGCTGACCGCGCGATCTTCCTCGACGCCAAGACCCGCTACCAACTGGAGGTTGGTAACCCCGTGCAAATGCGTGAGCACAGCGAGCACGAAACCGTCCGCAACTTCCTGATGCGCGGTGAGCTGCTCGATGCGAGCGCCGCCACTGACATTGGATAATTATTAGGAAAAACTTTGCCAACCTAAGCCTGACTGTTAATTACATATCTATCTTTCTATGAGTAAGAAAGCCAACCCGGCCCTAATCGGAGGATTCGTAGTCACCGCCATCGTGCTCGCAGTCGCGGCGATCGTGGTGTTTGGCTCGGGTAACTTCTTCAAGCAGCAGGCGGAGTTCGTGCTGTATTTCGACGACTCGGTGAACGGCCTCGCGATTGGCGCACCGGTCAAGTTCAAAGGCGTGCCCATCGGTCAGGTGAAGGACATCCTGATCCGCTTTAACCAAAAGGAAGACTCGGATAGCATTCCGGTGATCATCGATATCGATGTCAGCCGCTTGCGCACGAGCCTGGGCGTGGATGTCGATCTGGGTAACCCGGATATTTTAAAAGAGCAAATTGACCAGGGGCTGCGCGGCAGTCTCCAGCAGGCGAGCTTTGTGACGGGCCTACTCTTTGTCGAATTGAACTACGTAAATCCGGCACCGCCGCCCGTGTTCCGCCAACAGCCGGGCCTGGAGAACGAATACCTCGAAATCCCCACGCTGCAATCCGGCCTCACGGAAATCATCAAGAAGGTGTCTTCGATGGTGAATCAGATTTCCCAAATCGATTTCCGCGGACTGGGCATTAAGCTGAACGATACGCTGGCTAAGCTGGATCGCGGCATTGGCCAAGTCGACTTCAAGGGCATCAGTGATCAGACGAAGGCGACTCTGAAGTCCATCGAAGAACTGGCTGAAAACAAGGACCTGAAGAAGGCATTTGCCAGCCTGGACAAGACGCTGACGGACATGCAGACCTTGATCAATAACCTGGACGGCGATATGTCCGAATTGGTGAAGGATATCCGCGTCACGCTCGATAGCGCCCGCAAAACGCTCAACGATATCAGTGTGCTGGCCAATGATGCGGACAGCATGCTCGCCCCGGATTCTCAGCTCAGATACGAGATCAATGCTGCGTTGTCTGAGTTTGGCGGTGCCATGCGCTCGCTGCGGGTCTTGCTGGATTATTTGGAGCAAAACCCGAGCTCCATCCTCACTGGTAAGCAGGAAAATTAATCGATGACTATGAAACTTGCTAAGATCCTTTTTTCCGCCGTGAGCATTTGCCTCGTTGCGCTCTTGACCGGTTGCAGCCTGGGCAAGACATCAACGCCCTCCAAATTCTACGTGCTGACCGCCTTGCCGCAGTCGACTGAGCCGCTGCCCATTTTTAACGGCAACCCACCAGACGTCGGGGTGGCGCAGATTGAAATCCCGCAATACATCGACCGTCCGCAAATGGCCTATCGCGTCAATGCGAACGAAGTCGAGTTCAATGAATTTGCGCGCTGGGCCGAGCCGATCGGTGCTGGCATTACCCGCGTAACCCGCCAAAATCTCACCCAGCTCATGGGGCCGGGCAAGGTTGCAGCGTTCCCGTGGATGCAGCCATTTCCCCGCAAATACATGCTGAGCACGGTGGTGACGGATTTCGCTGCCAATGAGCAAGGCGTCGCGGTGCTCAGTGTGATCTACCGTATTGCCGACCGCAAAAACCAGGAGACCTACCTGATCAACGAAGCCACCTTTACAGATTCCACCGGCCAGCGCCTTACGACAAGTAGCGCGGTAAATGCGCTCAGCAATACGCTTGAGCAATTTTCCAAGGAGGCCGCCGAAAGCCTCGCCAAGGTTGACCAGGAATACGGCTCGAAGCAGGCTGAGTAGCGTTCTCTAGACCTCTAGCGTCATCGAGATTGGGCAGTGGTCGCTGCCCATGACGCTGCTGAGGATTTCGGTCTTCTTCACCTTGGGCACGAGGCGCTCCGAGACGAGGAAGTAGTCAATTCTCCAGCCGACATTGCGTCCACGGGCTCCGCCGCGATAGCTCCACCAAGTGTAGTGGTCGGGCTCATCCGGGTGCTGCTCACGGAAGATATCCACCAGCCCGATACCGAGGTGCTGTGTAAATTGCTCGCGCTCTTCATCGGTAAAGCCAGCGGTGCGGCGGTTGGCTTTCGGGCGTGCGATGTCGATCTCTTCGTGGGCCACATTGAAATCACCGCACACGATAACGGGCTTTTTTGCGTCGAGCTCTTGGATGTACGCGCGAAAATCGGGGTCGAACTCCATCGTACGATAGGGCAGACGGCGCAGCTCATCCTGCGAATTGGGCACGTACACATTGATCAGGTAAAATGACTCGTGTTCGGTGGTCAGGATGCGCCCCTCGGCCGGGTGTTCGGGCAGGCCGGTGGTGTTATTCAGGATCGGAAACTTGGAAAACGTGGCCGTCCCGGAGTAGCCGGCCTTGTCGGCGCTGTGGTAGCACTGCTGTGCGAAGGGCATCTCCAGTTTGGGGATCTGGTGCTCGCTGGCCTTGATTTCCTGCAAGCAGATGATGTCCGGCTGCTGCTGTTCGACAAAGTCGAGGAAGCCTTTCTTCAACACGGCCCGCAGTCCGTTTACGTTCCAGGAGATGATTTCGATGGTATTACTCATGTCGGGGAATGATCAAAGTTGACCAAGCAATCTCACATTCGCGCGTAAATGCAAAAGATAAAGGCGGTAAAATTTGAGTGAAGGCATTCATTTACAGGATGAGCCAGACTCATTTATCCGACTAAACGTCAGAAACGGCTGCGTAAAATGCGTCCAAATCCGGTTAATTCGAGGGCTGCATAGTAATGGGCTAAGTATGAATCGTGTTCATGAAAGCGATTATAATTAATCACTGCCATAAATAGAACATTGGATGTCGTTGGCATACTGTGCGCTAAAATGGCATGCGAAACTCAATTTTGAACAATTGGTTTATTGCTAACTAACATGAAACACATACTGAAACATCTCTCTGCGTTGACCATGGTCAGTGCAAGCCTTCTCCCGGCTGATATCATCGACTTCGGCGAAGCTCCGGCCAAGTGGGAAAACGCAAAGCCCAACACCGAGCTCGGCCAGGAAGTGCTCGGCTACCTGGGCGAACCGGCGACACAGGGCCGCATTCTCTTTAATCAACGCCTGCGGTATGAATACGCGGATTTCCAAGGCGGTCTGCAGTCCTCCAATGCACTGACCCTGCGCACCCGCATCGGCTACGAGACGCCGAAACTTTACGGCATGTATTTGCTCGGTGAGTATGAAAACACCTGGGCGATCAACTACTCGGACTACCAGGCCTTTCCATCAGCAACCGCTAACAAGTCTCTGATCCCCGATCCGCGCAACAACGAGCTCAATCAACTCTTCTTCGGCTACGAAGGCTGGAACAGCGGCTTCAAAGTTGGTCGCCAAGAGATCAATCTGGACAACCAACGCTATGTCGGTGCGGTTGCCTGGCGCCAAAACGAGCAGACCTTCGACGCAATCCGATTTGAAACGGAAATCATCAAAGACACCTGGTTGTCCTATGCCTGGGACTGGCGCGTTAACCGCATTTTCGGTGTGTATGCGCCGGTGGCCAACCAGGAGCGTTTCGACGCTAATAACCACTTTGTCAACGTCCACTACGATGGCCTGCCTTACGGTAAGCTCGCCGCATATTTCTACTACGTGGACCTCGATGGAGCCGCGGCGGCATCCGGTAATACCTTCGGCCTTTACTACACGGGCAAGCCGAAGCTGACTGACGAGCTGTCCATGCCGTTCCGCGCCGAATACGCCTTCCAGACTGAGAATCAGGCTTCCGTTACCGGCATTGATTTCTTCCTGAATTACTGGCACATGAAGCTCGGCCTCGACTACGACGGCTACGAAGCAGGCTTTGGTTTTGAAAGCCTCGGCGGCAACGGCACGACCCGCGGTTTCCAAACTCCGCTCGCGACGCTGCACAAGTTCAATGGTTGGGCTGACCGCTTCCTCACGACCCCCAATGCCGGTCTGCGCGACTTCTACCTCTATTACAATGCCAAGTTGCCCTACAAGGTCGGCCTATTCGGTGCCTTTCACTACTTCACCAACGAAGACAACAGCAACACGCTGGGTAAGGAAATTGACATCGGCCTGAAGCGCCCGATCACCGAGAACCTCTCAGCAATGGTCAAGTTTGCTTACTATGACGGCCATGGCGGTCTGTCTCCCACGAACCCGTTTGGCAACGACACCACCAAGGTCTGGGTTCAACTCGATTTCAAGCTATAGGATATCGTTTGTTAAGGTTAGATAAGGCTGCCGGTGGACGATTGCCCCGGCAGCTTTTCTTTGATTGATTCAATCCAAGCGCGCTTTGATAATTAACCAATGATTGTTGATCGAACAACGGTTCGCATACTCGGCATCTGGATTTCTCCCGGGCACGACTTCTACGGACGCCATGGCAAGGGCAGAGAACATAATGGACTCGTGCCGATGGAGTCCGTGCAATGCGATGCGGGCCGCGGCATCGTGGACGACCGTTTTTACGACCACAAACCTGACTACAAAGGCCAGATGACACTCTTTGACGACACCGTTGCCAGCGGGCTCCGTGAGGCGCTCAATTTGGCCGAAATAGACCACTCGCTTTTTCGCCGCAACGTCGTTACCAGCGGCATTGATTTAAACGAACTGATCGGCCGCAAATTCCGACTGGGCGAAGTCATCCTGACCGGCAGTGAGGAGTGCAGCCCGTGCTATTGGATGGATGAAGCCATTGCGCCGGGTGCTCACGAATGGTTGAAAGGGCGGGGCGGCCTGCGCTGCCGTATCGTTGAGTCCGGCCTGCTTTCAGTCGGTGATTGCCAGTTGGAGGTGCTCGATTGAAGCCGCTGATATCAGTCCACGAAGCCGACCGCCTGATCGCTCACATCCGGGATGACGTGCCTGCGATTAAATGTCCGCTGGGCAAGGCCGCCGGTCGCATTTTACGGGAAGACCTGTACGCCGACCGTCCATTGCCGCCCTTTGATCGCGTGATGATGGACGGCTATGCGATCCGTTTTGCAGACCTCGCCAGTAGCGGCGCGCAATTCACCGTAACCGCTCAAATGATGGCCGGCGATGCACCAGATGCGCTGTCCGATGCGCCTGGCTCTGCGGTCGAGATCATGACCGGTGCCGTCCTGCCAGAGGGTGCCGATACGGTTATTCCTTACGAGGCAACCGAGCGCACGGACGATGCCTTTATCATCGTGGATCCGAGCGATGTCGAGTTGGGCCAATACATACACCGCTTTGGCTCGGACTATTGCGAGGGCAGTGTGCTCGTCGGGCAAGGTTGCATCCTCGGTCCGGCGGAGCTCGGTGTCGCCGCCTCCTGCGGTTATGCCGAAGTCTTGGTCTCCGTCCGGCCGCGCATTGCGGTGGTTGGCACGGGTGATGAGCTTGTGCCAGTGGATGCGAAGCCCTTGCCGCACCAGATTCGTGCCTCGAACGCCGTGGCTATGGAGTCGGCACTCGGTATGGCGCGGTTTCACGTGGGGCAGATCGACCACTGGGCTGATGATGCCGAAGCGGGTATGGCCCGGCTGCGTGAGTTGCTTGATCAAAACGACGTTATCGTGATCGCGGGTGCTGTCTCCAAGGGGCAGCGCGACTGGATACCCGAAGCGCTCGATGAAGAGGGCGAGTGCATTTTTCATGGCGTCAAGCAGCGCCCCGGCAAGCCCATGGGCATGTGGCGCACGGCCGACGGCAAAACGATTTTCGCGCTGCCGGGTAACCCGGTCTCGGCGCTCGTTGGGCTGCATCGCTATGTCATCCCATTTCTCAAGCGACGCGAGGGGCAGGTGTTGCCAGTTGCCGAAGCCGCGCTGAGCGAGGACGTGCATTTCAACCCGCCGTTGACGTGGTTTCTGCCCGTCAAAATTCTTGCCGATGGAACGGCTCAGCCCACGCCCGTCAATAATTCCGGCGACTACGCTAGACTCTGCGCGGCGGATGGTTTTGTTGAACTCGATGCGGCGTCTTCGCGGTGGACAGCGGGCCACGTCGCGCCATTCTATTCTTGGTCCAAATGAGCAAAAGCCTAACCCACATTGATGAGTCCGCCCGTCCGACGATGGTCGACGTAAGCGAAAAAGCCGTGACCGTGCGCGAAGCGTTGGCGGAAGCCATTGTCGTGTTCCCGCCGGACGCCTGGGCGCACCTGCGCGAAAACGGCTACACCACCAAGAAGGGCGCGCTGCTCGACGTAGCGCGCGTAGCCGGCGTCATGGGGGTCAAGCAGACCAGCCAGTGGATTCCGTTTTGCCATCCGCTGCCGATCGACGGCTGCAAGATTAACATCGAGCCCAGCGACACCGAGCCACAGCTGATCGTGCAATGCCGCGTCAAGACCACGGCGCGCACGGGCGTGGAGATGGAGGCGCTGACCGGGGCCTCAGCCGCCGCGCTCACGATTTACGACATGTCCAAGGCGCTTGGGCACGGCATCGAAATTCGCCAAACACGACTGCTTTCCAAAACCGGCGGCAAACAGGATTTCCAAGCCAATGCCTGACGCGATGCCAACATTGCTCGGCCTCGTTCTGGCCGGGGGCCAAAGTCGCCGCATGGGGCGCGATAAGGCCAGCCTCGCTTGGCGCGGTCGACCGCTCTGGCTGCGGCAGGCCAAGCTCCTGCAACAGGCAGGTATGCCCGTACTCGTTTCGCATCGGGCCGAACAATCGCTGCCCAAATTCGATGCCGGTCAATTCACGAGTGTCCCGGACGCGCTAACCGACGCCGGGCCGTTGGCAGGCTGGCTCAGCGCTTGGACTAAGCATCCGGACAGCGCATTACTGGTCGTTGCCTGCGACCTGCCTTTGCTCGATTTGGCGACGCTGCAATGCCTGGTGGAACAGCGCGATCCCACGCGCATTGCCACTGCTTTTCACAGCGCGAATGATAGTTTGCCCGAGCCGATGTGCGCGATTTACGAGCCCGCCGCCAAGGCGCATTTCGAGCAGGCATTTGCCGATGACCGACGCTGCCCGCGCAAGATTTTAATCCAGGCCGGAGAGATGGCGAAGCTCATTCAATTACCCAATCCGCACGCCTTGGAAAACGCCAATACACCCGAGGAATTTGAGCGCCTACAAACCCTCGACCAACATCTGCAAACCACGTGAAACAAATCACTCTGCTATACTTTGCCCAATTAGGCGCGCAGGCCGGACGCAGTGAGGAACGCCTTACTTCGGACGCTGCTTCGGTGGGCAGTTTGTTCGCAGAGCTGAAGCACCGCTACGGCTGGGCGCTCCCTCAGGAGAAGGTCCGTTTTGCGCGCAACGACTCATTTTGCGGGGTGGACGAACCGTTTGACGATGGCGATGTTCTCGCAATAATGCCGCCCATGTCCGGAGGTTAATTCGATGTTTACGCTAACCGAAAACCCAATCAATGAACAGCAACTGCGGGCCTCGCTTTTACGCGTGGACGCCGGTGGTTTCTGCTGTTTTGAAGGTTGGGTGCGCGACCATCATTTGGGCCGCGGTGTGATTCGCTTGGAGTATCAGGCCTACGCGAATTTAGCCACCAAGCAAGGCGCGGAGGTGCTGGCCGCAGCCTGCAAGCAATACGACCTGCTTGATGCCCGCGCGGAACATCGCATTGGCAATTTGAGCCCGGGCGACATGGCGGTGTGGGTCGGTGTTTGCTCGGTCCACCGCGATCAGGCTTTCGAGGCGTGCCGGTTTATCATCGATGAAATCAAGGCGACGGTGCCCGTATGGAAGCATGAATTTTACACTGACGGCAGGGACGAATGGGTGGACCCCACCGCCTGCCATTGCGACCACCGCCATCCGGAGAAAGCGCATCATCACTAATGCTGGCCACAGCCCAACAGTTTGCAGGGAAAGCCCAGGCCTCGCGGAAAAACACCGCTGACGCCCGGGGACGCCTGTTGCGCGACCTGCGCTTGTCGGTCATCGACCGCTGTAACTTGCGCTGCCAGTATTGCCTGCCGGAGTCGTTGTTTGGCGAAAACTTCCGTTTCAAGTCGCTGAACGAATTGCTCTCGTTTGACGAGCTGGAGCGCGTCGCCAATGCCTTCATCGGGCTGGGCGTGGAGAAGATTCGCCTCACGGGCGGCGAGCCGCTGTTGCGTCCGGGAATTGCGGATTTCGTGGCGCGCTTGCGCGAGCAGAATCCCGACGTCGATCTGGCCTTAACGACCAATGCGTTGCGCTTAAAGCGAATGGCCAAAGAGCTGCATGACGCGGGCCTCGACCGCGTAAACATCAGCCTCGATGCGATCAACCCTGATGCTGCCGAGCGCATGGCTGGCCGACCTTTCTCGCCGCAGGATGTGCTCGATGCCGCGGAGACGGCGCGCGAAGTAGGGCTCGGCGTAAAGCTCAATGCCGTGATCAAGCGCGGGGTCAACGATGGGGAAATTTTACCGCTGGCCCAAGCGGCCCGCGATCGCGGCATGGTCCTGCGCTACATCGAATACATGGACGTCGGTTCGAGTAACGGATGGAGCCGAGACGACGTGATTACCGGCCAGGAAATCCGTGAAAGGCTTGGCACGATCAGCGAACTCACGCCAGAAAAACCGGTGACCTACGGCGAAGTGGCGCGTCGCTACCGCTACGCAGACAATGGCCTGGAAGTCGGTTTTATCGAGTCGATCAGCCGTCCGTTTTGCGGCGATTGCACGCGTGCCCGGGTATCGGCGGAGGGCGAGCTTTTCACGTGCCTGTTCGCGACCAAGGGCATTCCGCTCCGGGCGGCCATTCAGCGCGAGGATTTCCCCGCACTGCTGCGCGACATCTGGCTACATCGCAAGGACAACTACTCCGAAACACGGCAGCTCACGCCACGCACCAACGCTCAGGACGTGCCCGAAGAAATGTGGCGCCTGGGCGGTTAACGATTGGCAATGGCAAACACGGTTCGCAAAGGGCACCCCTTGTGGCGGTTCGACCGTCAGCAGTTGCGTACGAGCCAGCGCCCTGCGATCATTGGCGTCGATGAGGCCGGGCGCGGTGCCTTGGCCGGACCGGTGGTCGCCGCCGTTGCGTTGATATCCACGGACACTTACGAGAACGCTGCCTTCAAGCGACAGAGCAAGGCGATCAACGACTCCAAGCAGCTCAAGGCCGCGCAGCGCGACGAGCAGTTTGCCCTCATCGCCGATTGGATGGAGCAGGGGTGGGTGCGCGTGTTTCCCGGCATTGGCAGCGTCGCCGAGATCGAGGAATTGAACATCCTGGGGGCAACGCGCTTGGCGATGGGCCGTGCGTTGGAGGCTCTGCAAATGGAGCTACAGACTTTCGACGACGAGCATGGCGAACTACTCAACGGCGCGGCGAGTATGCAACGCTTGCCGCAAGTCTTGGTCGACGGCAAACCGCTGAAGCCCTTTCGCTGGCGGCACGAAGCAGTGGTCGGGGGCGACGGTAAAAGCCTGGCAATTGCCATGGCGTCGATCTTTGCCAAAGTTACGCGGGATCGTATGATCGTTGACCTGCATCAAGAGGATTCGCGTTACGGCTTTGATCAGCACAAGGGCTACGGCGCGCCGAGGCACTTGGCTGCGCTGCGTGAGCATGGGCCGTCCCCGCATCATCGTTCGCTTTTTCTGCGCAAGTTGGAATTGCCAAAAAACAACGCGACGCAGACCGAGTTGTTTTAGTCTTTGCTCAGCTTGGGTGATGCCGTAAAACATCGCCTAAACCCGATTTTACATGAGTTCCCAACACATCCTTCTGGGCGTCAATATCGACCACAGCGCCACGGTGCGCCAAGCCCGCTACCGCGAGAATCCACTCGACCGCGGCCGCATGGTCGAGCCCGATCCCGTCGACTACGCCCTGGCTGCACAACGCGCTGGCGCGGACGCCATTACCCTGCATTTGCGCGAAGACCGCCGCCACATTCAAGACAGCGATGTTTACCGCATGATCGAGATGATTCAGGTTCCGATGAACCTGGAAATGGCCGCCACGGATGAGATGGTGAAAGTCGCTCTGGAGGTCAAGCCGGCCACGGTTTTGCTCGTGCCGGAGAGCCGCGAAGAAGTCACCACCGAAGGCGGGCTGGACATCGTTACCCATCGTAGCCGAGTGGCATCCGTAATCTCCGCGATGAAGGAAAACGGCATTGCGACCAGTCTTTTCATTGACCCGGATTTTGCCCAGATCGACGCCTCCGCCGAGCTCGGTGCGGAATACGTGGAGCTGCACACCGGTGCATTCGCGAACGCCTATTATGGCCCGGACATGGAGCAAGAGCTGGACAAGCTCAAGCATGGTGCTGTCCGCGCTCATGAGGCAGGTTTAAAGGTCAACGCCGGCCACGGCATTAACTACGCCAACATCAAGCACGCGCGCGAAATTCCGTGGGTGCACGAGATGAACATCGGCCATAGCATCGTCAGCCGTTCGCTGTTTGTGGGCGTCGATGAAGCCGTGCGCGAGATGAAGGCGCTGATGAACGGGGTCTATCGCTAATGGTTGACCCCTCGCGCATACGTGGCCCCGTGATCGGCATCGGCTGTGATTTAGTCGATATCGAGCGCATGCGCGACATGCATGAGCGCCACGGTGAGCGTTGCCTGGAGAAAATCTTCAGCGCGGCCGAGCAGGAATACTGCATGGCCATGCGCAATCCATATCCCTCGCTCTCAGCGCGCTTTGCCGCAAAGGAGGCGGTATCGAAAGCCTTCGGCTGCGGCATAGGCAAAGACTTTGGCCTGCTGTCCCTGAGCGTCGAGAAAGGCCCGCAAGGGCAGCCGATCGCCGTGCTTGATGAACTAGGTCTTACTTTGCTTCGCAAAGTTGGCGGGGCCGAGGTCTTACTCTCGTTGACGCATACCAGCACGCAGGCCATGGCCTTCGCCGTGATCGTTGGCGGCACCAAGCATTTATGATTTACGCCCATCCCATTTTAACCTGCCAGGAATCGGTGGACTTCGAGAAGCGCCTACTGACTGGTCGCGAGGCGGAGTGGACCGCGATGAACAAAGCCGGCCGTTCGCTGGGGCGCGCCGCGTTGGACGATTTTTGCGAAGTCGCGCACATGCATTCGCGGGCGCACCGCAAGCCGCGCATTCTCGTGTTGGTCGGCAAGGGGCACAACGGGGGCGACGCACTCCTGGCGGCAGATGAAATTAAGCACCTCCGGCCCGAAGCGGAAATTCACATTTTACCGCTGGTGGAAAAGAAGGACTGTCGCACGCTGACGCGCCGCGCCTGGGATGCGCTGGAGTCTGGCGGTAAGGCGCAAGTCGTCACCCAGCTCAAAATTGCCAATCTGGATTTCGAAATCTGCATCGATGGACTGCTCGGCATGCAGTTCAAACCGCCACTGCGAGACAGCGCCAAGCAACTGCTTTCGGCGGTCAATGCGCACCCGACGATTCGGTTTCGTGTGGCGGTCGATCTGCCCAGTGGCCTCGGCGACCCCGATGCGTTTCAGGCTGACTTCACCTACGCAACCGGCATTTTGAAAACACCGGCCATCGAGCCACAGCACGCGAACAAAGTCGGCCGCTTGCGCTATCTCGATATTGGCTTTTTTGACGAACTCTACGCTGGCCCGCAGCAAAGCGGCGAAGAGGTACTGACCCCGGACGTGCTGGCGAGGCTTCGCAACTGGCGGCCCGCGGTTTCCGACAAGCGCAGCTACGGGCATTTGTTTATCGTGGCCGGTTCGCGTTCGATGCCCGGGGCCTTGCTGATGAACGCCATGGCGGCGCTGCGTAGTGGAGCAGGGTTGGTTACAGCATTTGCTCCGGAAAGCGTGGCGGCGCAATTGGCCGCGCAACTGCCAGAGGTCATGTGGGTGCCGTGGCCGGAAACGCCGGACGGCGGACTCGCGCTGGAGGGCTGGCATTTGCTACGGGAAAAGTTGCCCCGCGCCAACGCCTTGCTCATTGGCTCCGGCCTGGGGCACGAGCTGGAAACCCGCAAACTTATCGAGGAAATTGTCGCGGAGGCACAAACGCCGATCGTGCTGGATGCCGATGCGCTGTTTCCCTCGGTGCTCGATATTGTCGCCGAACGTGGGCCTAATAAAGGTGCCTCGATCATCACGCCGCACGCAGGCGAGTTCAAGCGTCTCAGCGAAAGCGACAGTGCGAATTACGATCGCGAGGCGCTCACCTGGTATGCACACAAGCACGACTTGATTGCGGTTTACAAGGGGCCCATGACACGGGTCACCGACGGTCGTTTCGTCCACGCCTCGCCATTTGGTGGACCGGTGTTGGCGCGTGGGGGTAGTGGCGATATTTTAAGCGGCCTCATTGGCGGCCTGCTCGCGCAAATGCCCAAAGAGGCGTTTCATGCGGCGAGCGCAGGCGTCGTTTGGCACGGTATGGCGGCGGATTTGTTGGCCCGCGAGCGTGGTGCCGTTTCGGTGGCGACCACGGATTTGCTGCCGTATTTATCCACGGTTTTACGTTTGGCATAGACGGCAAATCTCGAAATGATACACAGTCATGATGCGCAACAACCTTCAATGCCTTGCTTTTCTCCTCAGCGCCGTCTTCGCGCTGTTTACCTGTGGCTGTAGTTCGATGAATCAACCGGACCCCAGCGGCAACTACGTGCTGACCTCGATCAACGGCGAAAAGCCCACCGTGGACGGCGTTTCGATGACCGTTAAGGGCAACGAGATTAGCGGCGATGGCCCCGTCAATCTTTGGCGCGGCACCGTGACCGATGGCAAGCTGGGGCCGATGATCAGCACTCGCCGCGCCGGCCCGCCGGAGGCCATGCAAATGGAGCACGAGCTCAACTCCGCGATGGACGGCGCGACCATGACGCTGGATGGCGCGCAGTTAATTTTCGCCAAGGATGACACCCGCGTGGTGTTCACTGAGCTCGACTAGATTTGCCACCGATGAGCCTGTCCGCCTCGTTAACGAAAACCCAGGCCATGCTGGCGCTCAACGGGCTGCCACGCCTGGGCCCGGTGACGCTGCGCCGCCTGCTCAACGAGTTTCGCGACGACCCGATTGCCATCCTGTCCGCGAGTAAATCCGCGCTGCTTCGGGTGGAGCGTATTGGCGACGAGACGGCGGAGATCATCCGCAATTGGGAGAAACATTTCGACCTCGCCCGTGAGGAAAAACGGTTGGCGCGCGCGGGCGCGGCCTTCGTGGCGATCACGGACCCGGACTACCCGAAGCCGCTCAAGAAAATCTACGATCCGCCGCTAGGCCTTTACATGATCGGGCCGCTGCGCCCGTCAGTAAAATCGGTGGCTATCGTTGGCAGCCGCCGCACTACGCTCTACGGGCGCGGCGTTGCCAAACGCCTGGCGGAAGACTTGAACAAGCTCGGCTTTTGCGTGGTCAGTGGGCTCGCGCGCGGCATCGACACCGAGGCACACCAGGCCTCAGTGGATGTCAAGGGCGACACCGCGGCCGTTCTTGGCTGCGGGGTGGACATCGTTTACCCGCCGGAAAACATCGAGCTCTACAAAAGCATTGGCGAGCGTGGTGTCTTGATCAGCGAACTGCCGTTTGGCACGCGGGCGAGCAAGACAACGTTCCCCATGCGGAACCGGCTAATCGCAGGCATGTCCGCCGCGACCATCGTGGTTGAGTCAGATAAAAGCGGCGGCAGCATGATCACCGCGCGCTTCGCCATGGAGCAGAACCGGCCGGTCTTTGCCGTGCCCGGGCGCATCGACCAGCCCAGCAGCGCGGGCTGCCATCAATTGATACGCGACGGGGCTGTTTTGCTGACCTCGGTCGATGATTTGATCGATGAGCTCGCCTACGGCGGTGCCCGCCAAACGGAACTGGAGCTGCCCGATGCGGCTAAGCCCAGCGCCTCGGCCACGGCGGAAAAACGTGCTGATGCATTGAAAGATTTAAACAACGACGAGCGCTCGATTTTGGAGCAGCTACTCGACGGCGATGCGTTGACCCGTGATGCGCTAGCCGGGAAAACCGGGCTGCCGGTGGCGTCAGTTTCCGCGACACTGCTTATGCTGGAGTTGAAACGCAAGGTGGGTAAGCGCGCCGATGGTGCCTACGAATGGCGGAGCTAAACGGATGAGGATACTGGTGCTGAAACCGTCCTCACTGGGCGACATCATTCACGGCTTGCTGGTCGCCGAGTCGATCCGCCTGCAACTGCCCGGCGCACGAATCGACTGGGTCGCGCGCGACATTTTCGCGCCGATGGTCCGCGCCTGCAAAACGGTGGATACCGTGCTGCCGTTTCACCGAGGGGCTGGTTTGGGCGCGTTTGGGCAACTGGTGGCGGATATCCGCGACGAACCTTACGACTGGGTGCTCGACATGCAGGGGCTGGCGCGCAGCGGCATCATGGCGCTGTTCTCCAAGACGCCCCGCAATCGCCGGGTGGGGCGTGCTGACGCCCGTGAAGGCAGCCGCTGGGCCTGTGGTAAATGGGCGAAAACGCCAGCCGGTGCGGAACCGCATGCGGTCGATATTTTGCGCGAATTCATGCCCGCCATGGGCCTGAAAAATGAGCTACTTGGCCAGTTGGAATTCGCGGAGCCGGAGAAGCCGTTGCCGAGCTTGCCCGAGCGCTACTACTTGCTATTTCCCGGCAGTCGCCGTGCAGAAAAGGAGTGGCCGGGCTTTGCCGATTTGACGGAGCAGATACTTGAGCACACCGATGCCGCCGTCGTCTGGGCTGGCGATGTTGAGACGGTGGGCCGCGAACAATGGCCGCAGCAGCGTTTCCTCAACCTGACCGCCAAGACTGCGTTGGACGCCCTGCCGCAGCTCATTGCGGGTGCCAAGGTGAGCGTTTGCAACGACAGCGGACCGATGCACCTGGCCGCCGCGATGGGCAAGCCCGTGCTTGGGCTTTTTGGGCCAACCTCGCCGCGCCGCTACGGGCCGTATCCGCTGGAGGCAACGACGAATCAAGTCATCGAGGCCCCGGGTGGCGAACTGGCGAAGCTGGACGCGGCAGCCGTTTTTGCGCAATTGGCCCGCTGAGCCGGTGAGAGTAATTTCACCTCCTCGCTTGAACTTTCGGCGCGGGGGACTCAAGTTGTGCGGAATGAATGTTATTTGGCGCGTTTCCCAATACCTGTTCCGCTACCCGGTGCTCTTCGCCGTGACCCTCGGGCTCGCGGTGGCCATGACCGGGCTGCAAATCTGGATTCCCAAGCAAATCCAGAACATTTTGCAGGATGTGGAGTCCGAAGGCACCCTGAACCAACTCTGGGTTGGGGTGGGGATCATTGCGCTGCTTTACTTTGGCAGTGAGCTCGCCAACGGCCTGCGCATCACCGTAAACAACATCCTTGAGCAACGCGTGCTGAAGGACATGCGCATGGAAATCCACCGCAAGCTGCTGAGCCTGCCGGTTTCCTTCTACGACCAGCGCAAGAGCGGCGAAATTTCCTCACGCGTGATTGAAGACGTTAACAACGTCGAACGCGCGCTGCTCGACGGCACGGAAATCGGCACCCGCGCGCTGGTGATGCTCGTCGGCGTGACGATTTTTCTGTTCATGGAGAACTCCTTTTTGGCGTGGTTTGTATTCTTGCCGGTGCCGACGTTGCTGATCCTTGGCTACTTCTACGCCAAGCAAGGGCGCAAATTCTGGAAACCAGTCCGCGAGGCCTCGGGTGATCTGAATTCGCTGCTGGTGGAAGACATTCAGGGCAACCGCCTGATCCAGACTTTCGGCCTCCAAGAGCGCGAGGGCAAACGCTTTGACCAACGCGCCGAAACGCTGCGCACCCGTCTGCTGGCGGCAATGTTCCGCTGGGCCGCCTACAATCCTGGCACGAATTTCATTACCAACTTGGGCTCCGTGAGCGTCATCGGGGTAGGGGGCTATTTAATCCTCTCAGGCAACAGCGAGTTCGGCTTTCCGACGATGGTGGCCTTCCTCATGTGGGCGAATATGATCTACATGCCCATCGGCCAGCTGCACCAGCTCAACCACCTGATGGTCGCGGGTAAGGCCAGCGGCGAGCGCGTGTTCGAGATACTCGATGCGCCGATCGATGTCGAAGACCCCGAGCAGCCCAAGCCATTCCCCGGCGGTCTGCTGGAGATCGATTTCCGCAACGTGACCTTCCAATACCCGGAGCGTCCGCCGGTGCTCAAGGACTTCCAGCTGACCATCGAGCCGGGCAAAGTCACCGCGCTCGTGGGCCACACCGGCGCGGGCAAGAGCACGATTGCCAACCTGGCCATGCGCGCCTACGACGCCACCGAAGGCGTCGTGACGATCAACGGCACGGACATTCGGGAGTTTTCACTGAACGACCTGCACCAGCAAATCGGACACGTCGCGCAGGATCCGTTTTTGTTCGAGGGCACGGTTCGCGAGAACCTGCTGCTCGCCAAGGAGAACGCCACCGATGAGGAAATCGAGCACGCGCTGCGGGGCTCGTCGGCATGGGAATTCGTCCAAAAAATGCCGGACAAGATCGACACCAACATCGGCGAAAAAGGCATCCGCCTGTCCCAGGGCGAAAAGCAACGCCTGACCATTGCGCGCGTGCTGCTCAAGAACCCGCCGCTGGTGATTCTCGATGAGGCGACGGCCAGCGTGGACACCATTACAGAGCGCCAAATCCAGCAGGCGCTGGAGAACTTGATGAGCGAGCGCACGGTGCTCGTGATCGCGCACCGCCTGTCGACCATTCGCAAGGCCGACCAGATCGTCGTCCTCGAAAACGGCGGCATCCTGGAAAAGGGCACGCACGACGAACTGTTACTCAACGACGGCCGCTACGCGAATCTCTGGCTACACCAGGTCGACGTCATTCAGGAATATGAGGACGAGGAATTCGCGCGTAGCCGCCCATAGCAGCAGGCCAATTCGGGCCGGGGATGGTATTGCCAAAGCTGATTTCAGGTAATACAAATTCTGCAGTTTCTTTATGAAAGACTTTTTCAAGATCCTTCTCGGCAACCTCGCGGCGCAGGCAATCGTCGTTGCCATGATGCTTTTCGGCTCGGTGGCGTTTTTGTTCCTCATTTTGATGAGCGGCTCCACCAAGCCGGTCGAAATCAGCAACGAATCCGTCCTGGTCATCGATTTGTGGGCCAATATCAGTGACGCCCCGCAAACGGAAACGCTCAACGAGGCCATTAGCCAGGCCATCGACGGCAGCTACATTCCGAACTACTATTTGCTGGAGCTGATCGACGCCATCGAGGCCGCTGCGGACGACAACAAGATCGACGCCATCTTCCTACATGGCAGCTTGTTGCCGGTGGGATACGGCTCGGGCCTCGGCGTGCTTTCCGAAGTGCGTGAGGCGCTGGAGGCCTTTAAGGCAACGGGGAAGCCGGTCTATGCCTATGTGGTCGACCCGACGATGAAGGATTTTTACCTGATGTCGGTCGCCAATGAGATTTACATGAACCCCTTTGGGTTGATCAGCCTGAACGGTCTGGCGGCGGAAGGCGTGTATCTGGGAGACGCATTTAAAAAATACGGCATCGGCGTGCAGGCGACCAAGGTGGGCAAGTACAAATCGGCCGTGGAGCCCTTTACCGGCAACAAAATGAGCGCTGCCGACCGCGAGCAGCTAACGGTGCTGATCGATGACCTCTGGGACGTCATCTTGTCGGATATTTCGGAAACGCGAGGCGTCGATGCAGCAAATATTGCCGCAAAAACAGACTCACAAGGATTTTTCATTGCGGAGCAGGCCAAGGAAATCGGCCTGATTGACCGTGTCGCTTATTTCGATGAAGTCATCACCGCGTTGGCCGAAAAACACGCCAAGGATCGCGAAAATGATACCTTCCGCCAGATTGCAATGAGCGACTACATCCTGCGCCACGGATTCCGCGCCGAGGGCGCTCCCATGTGGACCAGCAGTCCGCAGATTGCCGTGGTGTATGCCGAGGGCGAGATCGTCGATGGCGAGGGGTATCCGGACCAAGTTGGCGGCGACAGCCTGTCGCGCTGGATTCGCCAGTTGCGCAACGACGACGAAGTCGCCGCAATCGTGTTGCGCGTCAACAGCCCGGGCGGCAGTGCGGTGGCCTCAGAGCTGATCCAGCGAGAGGTCCGCGAGGCGCGTAAGGTGAAGCCAGTGGTCATTTCCATGGGCTCAATGGCGGCCAGTGGCGGCTACTGGATATCAGCCTATGCCGACCAGATTTTTGCCGATTCCTCGACGATCACCGGGTCCATTGGCGTTTTTGGCCTCGTGCCCAATTTCAAGGAGCTGGCCAACGATCACGGCATCACTTTCGACGGCGTTAAGACTAGCACTTACGCGGATCTATTTACCGTTTCCCGCCCCAAAACACCGGAGGAAATGGCGCTCATCCAGCAGTTCACCGATCACCTTTACGACGAGTTCATTTCCAAAGTATCTGAGGGCCGCGACCTGCCCATCGAGAATGTGCGCGAGATCGCCCAAGGCCGTGTTTGGAGCGGCGAAGATGCGCTGGAGATCGGGCTGGTGGACCAGATTGGCGGACTAACGGATGCGATTCACTTTGCAGTTGAAGCCGCCGACGTTGGCGATGATTGGGTGGTGACTCAAGTCCCCGAGCCTCACACGCTAGCGCAGACCATCAGCGAACTGCTTAGCCAAGCCCCCGGCGCGCCGCCAGTGGTTAAAGCGCCTAAGCAGGACTTGATTACCGCAACGCTGCGCCGTTTGCACGAAGAAATGGCAACCCTGCGCTCGTTCAACGACCCACGCAATGTCTACGCCCGCCTACCGTTCTCACTCGAGATTCAGTAGGCGGCGAGAGTGATTCGTTCACGACTATCGCGAGAAGCGGGTAGTTTTAGTTCTTCGCCGCTTGCGGCGGAATCTTGCCCGAGGTGCCGGGTTCGATCGTCAGCGAACCGATTTCCACAGCGACCTCCTGGCCATTGTTGTTCGCAATGGCTTGCACGCCATAATCGCCGATGGCGAAATCTACCGGGGAAGTCGGTGACACTTTCCAAGTCGCGTTGGCGCTGCTCTCCAGTGTGACGGCTTCGTCGGTCGGTGCCAGGGCCAGCGTGAGGAATTCGAAGTCATCGATTTTCAGGTCTTGCGCGCGCATCAAGGCGTTGTTGAGCACGATTGCAGCGCGCTCGTCATAGCCGTCGATTTGCCCGACATACATGACGTCAAATACGTAGCTCGCCTTGGCGTTACCCAGTCGGCCAAGGACGTTGGTGTTGTCAACGAGCGTTAGCGTCAGGCCGGTCGGCTCGACGTCGCTTTGCTTGGCCACCGCTGGCTTTTCAGTGGCTTCAGCGGCTTCGGCAGCAGGCGCTTCGGTTTGCGCCTCTGCGGTAGGAGCGGATTCGACGGGGGTCAGAATCTCTTCCATTTTATAGCCCAGCTGTTCCGCAGTGTTCGGACCCACGGGGAAACGGAGCAGGGTCTGGGATGCGGGCTTGCCGGTTTTCAGGTCGATGCCACGCAGCGCATAAATACCGTGCTCGGCCTCTGGGTCGAAGATAACCTCAATGATCACCATGGCCGGCTTGAAGCGCTTCACCGCATCTTCACGACCTTCAAAATTAATGACCGGCTTTCCGTTTTCGACGCCCAGTGTGAAATCGGAAACATCCTCGACGAAGGTGTATCGATTGCCGTCATAGCGTGCAATGGTACTCTTAACTTGATCGCTCAGATCGACGGCCTTGGCGTAGGCACCATTTTTGAGCACGTAAGCACCACCAAAGTAAATCTTGGTGTAGTTGTCGTTCCAAAGTTTGTAGAGCAGGGCCTCGGTGGGGTCCTCAATCGCCTTCATCAATGGCAGCGCCTTGACCTCCAGGCTGACGGACTGCGACTCAAACTGCGCCTGATATTTCTCGACGGATGCAGCGGCCGCGGCGCGCATTACGTTGAGCTGTTTTTCCAGCTCGGCAAGCCGTGCCTCGCCATCTTTTACCATGTCTTTACCCCGTTTGCGATCGGCTTCGGTGCGGGACTTTTCGACGAATGGGCTATCCTTTTTTTCAGCGAGCCAATTGCCAGTTTCGATGTCGGCTTTGGCCTGGGAAATCGCTCGTTCCAGCTCGCGCCATTGCCGGAGCTCTTCGGAGCTCAGGTAGCGAACCAGCGTTTCATCGGGAATATCCGTTACCGCGGCGGGTTCATCATTTTTTTTAGCGGCCTGCAGGGCAGGGGCCAGGCTCAAACTTAGGGTGGAAATCGCACAGATTGATAGGGTTGCCAAACTGCGCAACGGAGCGTTGGATATGGGCATAACGAGCGGTGTTACATTCAATACTAAAGCGTCCAATATATGCCAGAAGGCTATGGCGCCAAGACTTTTAGAACAGTATCACCTTTTGTCTCAGAAATAAACCCGGGCAATGGCCCTAGTTGCAAATCTGACTCGTCGGAGGTTTGACATTTGCCCCGTGTGGCGAGAATCTGGCGGCATGGTTAACGAAACTCTTTATCTGGTCCGCGATTGCCCCGCCACGCTCATTCCTGCGGGTGATGCCGTTACGCTGGCCAAGGGCAGCCCCGTAAACGTCAACCAGGCCCTCGGCGGCTCGGTGACCGTCTCCGCGCCTAACGGCATGTTCCGAATCGCCCGGGAAAACTTCTCGGCACTCGGCGAAGAAGCGCAAGAGTGGCTGGCGAAAGAGTTGACCGGTGAGTCGGCCAACGAAGAGCTCGACGGCCCCTTTAGCGAGGACCACGTCTGGGCCGTTTTGCGCAACTGTTTCGACCCGGAAATCCCAGTCAATATCGTGGATCTGGGCCTCATTTACGACCTCAAGATTGAAGAGGGCGATGCCGGCAAATACCAGGTATCCGCGCAAATGACCCTTACGGCGCAAGGCTGCGGCATGGGCCCGGTTATTGCCGCCGATGCAAAGGAGAAAATCGAGAGCCTGCCCGACGTCGAATTTGCCGAAGTGAACATTGTCTGGGATCCGCCCTGGAACCCCAAGATGATCTCCGAAGCCGGCAAAATGAAACTCGGCTTGAAGTAGTATGTTTCGGCTGACGCTGCTGGTGGTGGGGAAAATGAAAAACCGCCACCTGAAGGCATTGTGCGACGACTTTTCCGGCCGTTTACAGCGTCAGGCCAAGCTGGAAATCATCGAACTGAAGGACGCCGGTATCGACGCCGAGAGCGAGCGTATCCTGGCGACGATTCAGGCGCGTCCCGAGGCCTTGGTTTGGGCCATGGCGGAGGAGGGGCGGACGATGAGCTCGGTCTCTTTGGCCAAAGAAATAAGCCAGCTCCAGGGGCGCGAGCTGCTTATGGTGATCGGTGGCCCCTATGGGCTTTCTGATGCGGTTAAGCACCAGGCCAGTCGCCTGATCGCGCTTTCACCCATGACCTTCACGCACGAGATGGCGCGCTATCTGTTGCTGGAGCAGCTGTATCGTGGCGTGTCGATCATTGCCGGCTCGAAGTACCACCACGAGTGAAAGTGCTCTAAAAACCAAAGCCCATCTGCGCTGGCGGCTCGGGTGGCTCCACGGTCGGCATGATGCACTCGGGGACTTCGTTTCTTACGTTGTTGACCAGCGGCGTAACCGGTTCGCGGATAAAGAAGTCTTCCGGCGGCGCATGCAGCAAGTCCGCTACGGCGTCGGAGCGCTGGATTTTGGGGTCCATCCAGCGATCATAGTCCTTCGGCTGGATGATGACCGGCATTCGGTGATGCACCGGCTTCATGAAGTCGTTAGCGGAAGTTGTCAGAATCGTGGCCGACTCGATTTCCGAGCCATCCGGCGAGCCCCAGTGGTCAAATAGGCCCGCAAAGCAAAACGGCTCGTGATCACGTCGACGGAAATAAAACGGCTGCTTCTGTCCGGCGCGGCCCTTCCACTCGTAAAAGCCATCGGCGGGGATCAGACAGCGATGGTGGCGCATAGGCCCGCGAAAGGCTGGTTTGCCAGCGGCGGTTTCCGCGCGGGCGTTGAGCATCTTGTGCGCGATGGACGGCTCTTTGGCCCAAAACGGAACCAGGCCCCAACTGAAAATCGCCCACTCGCGTTCGCCGGATTGTTCATTGGCGCGGACGGCGGCAATCGGCTGCGTGGGCGCGATGTTATAGCGCGCTTTCAGCCCCGCAAGCTGTTGCAGCCTGAGCATCTTGGTTAGCTTGGCCTCGACATTGGTGAGCGTGTAGCGTCCGCACATAAGTTTTTTAAAGCATTGTTACTTCGGGCAGAATGTTAAAGAATTATCGAACGCGTTGGCTACTTGCAATTTCTTCCAGAATGCTACTAGTTAACGTTACTCGCTGGTTACTCATTGCTCATGGAACTCACTGCATTCACCGATTATTCGTTGCGCGTGCTCATGTATTTAGCGCGAGAGGAGGGTATTCAGTCATCCATCGATGAGCTGGCGAACTACTATGGCGTCTCGCGGCACCACATTGCCAAGATCACCGGCCACCTGGCTAAGGCGGGCTATTTAAAGAATTCGCGGGGTAAAAATGGCGGCGTTTCGTTGGCCAAGCGCCCAGAAGAGATCAACCTGGCCGAAGTCATTCGGTGCACCGAACCGCATTTTAATCTCGTGGAGTGCTTTAGCGGGGAGCCCAACGGTTGTTTACTCAATAATTGCTGCCGTCTGAAGGGCATTCTTTTTGGTGCCCGGGCGCAGTTTTTCCAGCATTTGGAGCAATATACTATTGCCGATGCGGTTGTTGGTAACTGGCCCGACAAGCAGTTGCAAGGCCAGCCCGCTTAGACGCAATTAAACGTAACGCTTGAGTGCGAGGGTGACGTTGGCACCGCCGAAGCCGCTGCTGTTCTTCAGGGCGATATTCGGTGCTTTGTCCCGATTCTCCGTAATGATTTCCACGCCTTCGATTTTTGGGTCAACGGTGGTAATGTTGGCCGAGCCGATGGTGAAGTCTTCCGCGAGCGATATGGCCGTAAAGCCGGCCTCCATCACGCTGGCCAGAGACAGGCCGTGCCCGGTCAGGGCTTTGGTGCTACTGACCATCGGGGTGTGGTTCGGAAATGCTTTTTGGAGCGCCTTTACCTCGGACAAATCGCCGATGCTGGTCGAGGTCGCATGCGCGTTGACGTAGTCCACATCAGATTCGTTGATCTGCGCGCACGCCATCGCGCGGCGCATGGACTCGGCCAAACCGTAGCCTTCCGGGTGGGAAATCGCGACATTGTAGCCATCGGAAGACTGTCCCCAGCCAATCATCTCGGCGTAAATTTTAGCGCCGCGCGCCTTGGCGGTTTCGAGCTCTTCCAGGACCATGACTACGCCGCCGCCGGTGCCGACAAAGCCGTTGCGCTCGGCGTCAAAAGGGCGGGAGGCCATATCGGGATCCTTGGTGAGCGACAGCGCACGCATACCCGCGAAGGGCAGAATGGTCTCGCGGTTACCATCTTCCGCGCCGACGACAAACATCCGCTTCTGGCGGCCGAGCATAATCTCATCGTAAGCAAAGCCGGCTCCGTGGCCCGAGGAGGCACAGGCGGACGCAAAGCCGCAGGACGAGCCTTGAATCTTGAAGCTCGCGACCAGGTTGAACGACAGCGCGCCCACCACCGACGAAACCACCGCCATTGGCGAAACGCGGTTTACGCCGACTTCATTCATGCGCTGAATGTTATTGTGCATGCCGCGGGCGGACCCGGCGGAGGCCGTGAACATGCCCGTGTCGCGGTTGGAAACTTCCTCTTCGGTCAGGCCGGCATCGGCGATCGCTTGCTCCAAGGCACAATGCGCGTAGATCACGTGCGGCGACATGCTGCGCAGGTGTTCGCGGCGGATTTTGTATTCCGAAGGATACGTCCAGTCCTCGACGTCCATGGAGCGGGTGTCGAACCCCTTGATCGTGCCAAGCACATGAACCGGGTCCTTTTCGAGAAACTCATCGGTTAGCTCGATGCCGTGCTTCAGGCCCTTGAGATTCTCCGTGACCGTGGCGCGGTCGTTTCCAATGCTGGTGACAAATCCTAGTCCGGTAATGGCTACTCTTGGCATGATTTTGAAATATGGACAGTGAATTACGCCCTGACAAGGGGTGTTTTAAACAAGAGGCCCCGTCTCACGCTTTATTCCAGCTAGGCCACTCGCGGATCAGCTCGCGTAATCAAACTTCAGCGAAATTTCTTCGGCAAAGACGGCTTTCTCGCCATTGACGGTGATTTTCCCCTCAAAAGTGGCCCCAGGGTGACGAATCCGGCGGGGCTTCACGACCATTTCCAGCTTGTCGCCAGGCTGGCAGATGCGCGAACAGCGCACACCATCGCAGGCAGTGAAGAGAATTTTGCCGGGGTCTACTTTTTGCGTCAGGGACTCGTCATCGGCGGCCAGCAGGTAGAATACCGCCAGCTGGCCCAATGCTTCGAGCATGATGGACGCCGGGAACACCGGATTACCCTTGAAATGCCCGCGCAGGAAGTCCTCCTCGCCAGTTATCTGATAGACGCCCGTGATGGTTTTACCATCCAGCTCGGCGGAATTGAGAAACAGGAAGGGATCAGCGTGGGGCAGGGCTGCCGCAATCACGCTCGCGTCAAAACTTGTCGCCATGGTTCCGGATTAGGCGGAGAGCTTCTTCTTCACGAAGCCTTTGACGTCACCAATGGTGACCAGGTCACCAAGCTCGGAATTATCGATGGTGATATCGAGCGATTCCTCTACGAGCATGACCACATCGACCATCGTAAGTGAGTCCAAGCCAAGGTCATCCATGATTTTCAGGTTGTCAGCATCGGCCTCCTTCAGCTTCGGGCGAACGTCCGGTTCACAAAAACGCTGAATAATCCCAATGATGACTACCGGTGCCTGGCTGTGATCACCCTCGTTGCGGAACGCAATAGCCGCCTCGATCGTCTCGGGCGTGCAGCGCTTGAGGGAGTCGCGTAAGTTTTCTTCTTGTTCGGGTGTAAGTGGATTGTTCGATGCGGAACTCATAAGCCAGCTTGATAAAGCGGGCAGGCTGGCGTTTTGTAAATCCTTATTTTTAAAACGACTTGTTGAGAACCAAATTAGCAACTTCGGGTCAAAACGATCTCCATTTGCTATTGCCCTCACCTTGGGGGAGTCTTTTCCTCAGGCACTTCATTTCCATGTCCGAACCCAAACCCAAGAGCCCCGAGAAACCCGCAGGATTAATGGCGGACCTCAATCGCTTTGATCCGATAACGCGCTACAGCTTCTTTCTGGTCATTGCGATGGCGGGCATGGTGATCTTCGACCAATACTTTTACTGGTCCACAATTCCGGACTATAGTTTTGGCTACCTGGTGCCGCTGTTTGCCGCCTACGTGGTCTATGACCGTTGGCCCAAGATCAGTGCCTATCTAAAGGGTGACGGCGATAAGCCCGAGGGCAAGTCCAGTGGTCTGTTGTCGATTTTCTTTAACATTTGCTTTGCCGTGGGGCTGATTGCCTCGCTGCTCGTTTTCTTCCTGGGCGCGCTGGTGCGTGCAGGGCAGGGGCCGTCCAACCAGGGGAGTCTGGCGCTCGCGATGGGCTTTGGCGGCATCGTCATGGGCTTTGCCTATCTGGCAGGTGAGCGCGATCCGGCCGGACGCTTTTATAATCTCAAGCAGCGTCTTACGTTTACCGTGCTGTTTCTGTTTCCGGCCTGGGTCTGGTTGATCTCGGCACCGATGGTCATGTATTTAGACTCCACGGTGAAGCTCTACCTGCTGGAATGGGTGACGATCATCGTTTACCACGTGTTCGACTTCCTGGGCTTCTCCCTGGTGCGCGAAGGCAACGTCCTGCTCATGCCCAAGGGTAAAGTCGGTGTAGCCGACGCCTGCTCGGGTATCCGCTCGCTGACGGGCTGCATTTTTGCCGGCACATTCCTGGCGGCGGTGTTCCTGGACCGGTTCTGGAAGAAGGTGCTGCTCTTTGTGGCCGCCTGCGTGCTGGCCTTCATCATGAATATTTTCCGCAGCCTGTTCCTCACGGGCTGGGCCTATCATTACGGTGCCGGCGCGATTGACGAAGAGGTGCCTGTGATCGGCATGTCGGTGCACGATATCGCTGGTTTTTCGGTTCTGGGGCTTACGGTAGTTTTCCTGCTCGCCCTGCTGCCGATCTTCACCATATCTTTCGAGGCTGACGATGAGGACTTCGACGACCACGAAGGCTCATTGCCCGATGCTAAAGCTGCGACACATTGATTTACTGATTCTGACTGCATGGAGAACCGCCGACTGAAGATACTGCAAGTCGCGCCGGAATTGGCGCCCTACGCGAAAGTGGGGGGGCTGGCTGATGTTGCCGGTGCCATTACCAAAGAAATGAGCCGCGCCGGGCACGAGGTAAAAACGCTCTGCCCCAAATACGGCATGCTCGATGCGGAAAAAGAAGGCTGGGAAAAGCTCCCGGTGGCCTTCGGAGTCCATCTTGGCTGGGGACGCAGTGAATATTCCCAGCTCTGGAAAACGATCTACCCGCAGTCCGATGCCGAGGTCTATTTTATCGAGTTTAACGAATATTTCGGCGGCGGTATCTACGACGGTGGTGCGAGCAACCCCGAACGCTTCACCTTCCTGTGTCGTGCGGCGATCGACTTTTGCCACGCTTTTCAGTGGTGGCCCGACGTCATTCACTGCCACGACTGGGGCGTCGGTCTGCTGCCGGTTTACCTGAACACCACCGAGGCCCAGACGCCGCTGCACCGCGCAGCCAGCGTGTTTACGATTCACAACCTGCAACATCAGGGGCGCGCCGGGCGCGAGCTGCTGGACTTCGCCGGGCTGCCGCAATCGCTCTTCACGCCGGACAATCTGGAGCACCAGGGCGCGGTCAACATGATGAAGGCGGCGCTGTTTCACTCGACGAAGCTCACGACCGTCAGCCCGCATTACTCGCGCGAGATCCAAGGCCCGGAATACGGCTGCGGCCTCGACAGTGTCCTGCGTTATCGCTCGGCGGACCTGATTGGCATCCTCAACGGCATCGACACCGACGCCTGGAACCCCGCCACCGATCCCTTTATCCCGGCCTGTTTCACCGCCAAGAAAATGGCGGGCAAAGACATTTGCAAAAAGGAGCTGCAGCTAGCTTTTGGCCTCGAACCAAAGCCCGAAGTGCCGATATTTTCCGCTATTGCGCGCCTCTATGACCAGAAGGGGCTCGATCTCTTTGCCGAGATCATTCCCGGCCTGATGAACGACATGAACCTGCAAATCGTCGTTCTCGGCTCCGGTGATCCGGGCCAGGAGAAGTGGTTCAATGAGCTCGCCGCGCGCTACCCAGGCCGCATGGGGGTCTACATCGGCTATAACAACCAGAAATCCCACCTGATTGAGGCGGGCAGCGACTTCTTTGTCATGCCGAGCCGCTTCGAGCCCTGCGGCCTGAACCAGATGTATTCCATGGCCTACGGCACGCTGCCCATCGTCCGCGAAACCGGCGGGCTCGTCGACAGCGTGCAGCAATACAACCCTGGCCGCGGCGAAGGCACGGGGTTCCGTTTCCATGAGTCCAGCGCCCACGCGCTTTACTACACCATCGGCTGGGCCAACGCCACCTGGTGGGACCACCCGGACGAGATCCGCAAAATGCGCCAAAACGCCATGACCCAAGACCTCGGCTGGGAGCAATCCGCAGCCAAATACGAAGAGGTCTTCCAATGGGCGGTGCAAACCCGTCTGCGCGGCCTCGGCCTCCAATCCGGTCTCACGCTTACGCCCTGGAAGAAGCCGGTCTAAGCGATCGCCCTCGGCGTAAAGCACATGCCAACGGCTCAGTTTTCGAGCGAGGCCAGGTGTTTTCCAAAAAGACTACTGGGGCTTTTCCAAAAAGCCCTATGCTGTGTTTCGAAAAAGCCACTACTGTTGTTTGGGCAACATAGGCACTGTTGTTTCCTCAACATAGCCTGCTGTGTTGGTGCAACAGCAGTGTTGTTGTTTTTGAAAAGCCTAATGGGGCTTTTCAATGCCGGGGCGTTATCCATCATGCAGAGTCGGATCACACCATCCGACGCCCGGCAGGTAATTGCTACGAAAGCGCGGCGCGGATCAGCTCTTCGGTGGAGGCGTCGTCGCCAAGTTTGCCTGCGGCCTTGCGGACGGATTTATCCGCCGCGTCAGCTTTGTAACCCAGAGCCATCAGCGCGGCGACGGCATCCATGATATTCGAGGACGCAACCGGTGCCTCATTGGAAGCGTTACCCGGAGCGCTGCTGCCGGCCGTGGCCGAGCCAATCATTCCGACCTTGTCCTTCAGTTCCACAATCAGCCGCTCGGCGGTCTTTTTGCCAATGCCCGGGCACTTCGAGAGCACGCCCACATCGCCATTGGCAATCGTCTGCCGCAGCATCGGCACGCTGAGCTTGCTGAGGATGCTGATCGCGGTCTTCGGGCCGATGCCGGACACTTTCTCCATCAACAGGCGGAAGAAATCGCGCTCATCCGTACTGGCAAAGCCATACAGCGCCGCCGAATCCTCCCGGTAAACCGCGACCGTCCAGACCTTCGTTTCCTGCCCGATGCCGGGCAGCTTCTCCGCCGTCGTCACCGGCACGGTCAAAAAATACCCGACGCCATTGACGTCAATAATGGCGCTAATCGGCGTCGCATCCGCGACTTTTCCCTGGAGGTAAGCGATCATGCACTGATTGCGTCAAAAAGGTGCGGGGGAGACAAAGCTAAAAACAAAAAGGTAGGGCGCAGTCTCCAGACAAGCCGTCAGCGTACTGTTGGTTTCGATGCCACTCTGATGCTGGCGGCTTGTCTGGAGACTGCGCCCTACCTTAAAGAGTTGGATAAGCCATTTGCGCACTGCACAAATCTAGCTGTCCAGCCGGAGGCTGGCTAGTCGCGGAGGCCGAGGACGTCTTCCATGTTGTAGACGCCGGGTGTCTGGCCCAACACCCAGTGGCCGGCGCGGATGGCACCGCGGGCGAAGATGCCGCGGTCTTCGGCGTGGTGGCTGAGGGAAATGCGCTCGAACGGGCCGGCAAAGAGCACCTCGTGGTCACCCACAATGCTGCCGCCGCGGACGGCATGTACGCCGACTTCGTTTTGCGGGCGTGCGCCGATGTTGCCCTCACGGCCGTGTTGGACGTTTTCACGGGTCAGGCCACGGTTTTCCAGGACTTGCTCGATGAGGCGCTCAGCGGTGCCGCTGGGGGCGTCGATCTTGCTGTGGTGGTGCATCTCGATGATCTCCGGCTCATATTCGGAAGAGAGCAGCTTCGCCGCCTTGCCGACCAGGTGGAACAGCACGTTCACGCCGATAGAGAAGTTGCCCGCCCAGACCATGGGGATTTTTTCTGCCGCAGCCAGCACGGTGGCGCGCTCCTCGGCAGTATGTCCGGTGGCACCAATGACCATCGGCTTGCCGTGCTTGGCGGCGAGTTCTGCGAGGACGGGAGTCACTTCATGAAAGGAGAAGTCGATAATCACATCGCACTCGGCAATGTGCTTTTCCGGGCTGTCGCCCTGATCGCAAGCCGCTAGGATGACTGCGTCGCAATCGACGGCTGCTTTGCTGATGGCCTGGCCCATGCGGCCACGGGCTCCGACGAGTAAAATGTTTAACGCCATGATGCTAATTAATTTTCAATGGTCAGTTGTCGGGTGTCGATTATCAGTGGATAGAAGCATCTTCTTAATTGATAACTGAAAAATGATAATCGACCTTTGATAATTTATAAGCCTGCTTGCTCCAAGGTTGCCAGCAGCTTTGCCTGGGTTTCGTCCGTCATTTCACAGAGCGGCAGGCGGACGGCGGCGGTGGAAATGATGCCCAGCTTTTGCATGGCCACCTTGCAGGGGACAGGGTTGGGCTGGATGAAGAGGTCGCCGAACAGCGGCTGGAAGCGGCGGTTAATTTGATCGGCGGCGATGAAGTCGTTCTTCAGGCAGAGCTGGACCATTTCCACGAGCTCCTTGACCACGAAGTTCGACGCGACGCTGATCACGCCCTTCGCGCCAAAGGACATGAAGGGCAGGGTGAGGCTGTCGTCGCCGGACAGGATCAGGTAGTCGCTGCCCAGCTTTTGCACGAGCTCGGCCACGCGGCTGGCCTGGCCGCCAGCTTCCTTGATGCCGCAAACGTGCGGGAACTTCTCGAACAGGCGGGCGCAGACGTCGACCGGGATGTCGATGCCGCAGCGGCCGGGAATTGAGTAAAGAATGATCGGCTTGTCCGTGGACTCAGCGATCTCGCTGAAGTGGCGGAACAGGCCCTCGGCGCTGGGCTTGTTGTAGTACGGGGCGACGACGAGCATGCCCGTCACGCCGTCATTGGCGGCGGCGCGCTTGGTCAGCGAGACGGCCTCGGTGGTCGAGTTGGAGCCCGTACCGGCGAGCACCGGGACTTTGCCAGCGGCGGCGGAGGCCACGGTTTGGATCACCTGGCTGTGCTCATCGTGGTCGAGGGTGGGGGACTCGCCCGTCGTGCCGACCGCGACGAGGCCGTTAATGCCTTCAGCGACTTGTCGTTCGACCAATGCCGCGAGCTCGTCGTAGGCGACGGCTCCATCTTCCTGCATTGGTGTAACCAGCGCTGTGTGAACGCCATAGAATTGGGTTGTGTTCATTCGAGGTTCCTGATTAAACTTTTTCCTGATTTTGCGGCTACTTATTGCCAAGGAGCCGCCTATGACAATGGTATTCTGCTAAACTCAACTTTACGCCATGTCCGAGTCCATCGAATTATTTAATAGCCTCCTGCAATTGGCCGTCGAAAACGGCGCCAGTGACATCCACATTAAGACGGAAAAACCGGCCTATCTGCGCCTTCACGGCCACCTGGAGCCCGTAGACATGGACCCGCTGAGCCACGACCAGATTCTCGAATTTATCGAGCAAAGTGTGCCGGAGCAATTTTACGAAAGCTGGAAGAACGACAACCAGGTCGACTATTGTTACGACCTCGAAGAGCTCGGCCTGGGCCGGTTTCGTGTCAACGGCTTTTACCAGCGCGGTGTGCCGAGCGTGGTCTTCCGTCACGTTAAGGACACTCCGCCGACCTTCGAGGATCTCAACCATGATCCCGACCAGTTTAAGAAATTCTGCCTCCACCGCGACGGCATTGTGCTGGTCTGCGGTGCGACCGGCTCCGGTAAGAGCTCCACGCTCGCGGCGATGCTGGACTACATCAACGAGAATTACGACAAGCACATTGTCACCCTGGAAGACCCGATCGAATTCAACTACACGGATAAAAAATCGGTCTTTAACCAGCGCGAAATCGGTATCGACGCGCCGACCTTCCACCACGGCCTCAAGGCGGTGCTTCGCCAGGACCCGGACGTGATCCTCATTGGTGAAATGCGTGACAAGAGCACCTTCGAAACGGCGCTCCACGCGGCGGAAACGGGTCACCTTGTATTTGGCACCCTGCACGCCGGTAGCGCGCAACAGGCCGTCCAGCGTTTGTTTGAATTCTTCCCGGTTGAGCAGCAGCATTCCATGCGTCGCCAGATCGCCAGCACGCTCCGCGGCACGATCACGCAAAAGCTGATCCCCGGCATCGAGGGCGGTCGCGTCCCGTGTGTGGAGCTGTTCGTGATCGACAGCCTGGGCCGAACCGTCATCGAGGACGGCGAATTCCAGAAGATCAACGGCGTCATCGACGGCAACGACGAATCCGGCTCCAAGTCCTTCAACCGCGACCTTTACCGCCTCATTAAAGCGGGTCTCGTCTCCAAGGCCGACGGCCTCCAAGCCTCGCCAAACCCGAAGGCCCTCGAAATGAACCTGAAGGGCATCTTCCTGAGCACCGGCGGTTTGGTCGGGTAGGGGTTGGCTACTAGGTAGGTCTGCGCCAATATTGCCGATCAATTTATTGAATGAAATCAGATAGAGAGCAAATCATAGAAACGCGCTGCCAAATAAAATTAGAATTTGCCGAGACTTACAGTTTGATGTCCTCTCTGTTGTTCGACATCGACCCGATGGACATAAATTTTGGGGATAATACGGATGAGTATGAACCTGAAGTGGATACTATCCTACCGAGGGTTATGAATTTGAACACAAGTGAGGATATTGAGCTCGTAGTAAGGGAGGAATTCGGGAAATGGTTTGGTAACGATTTTATCGAAGGTATATCCGACGAGATATTTGCAGAGATTTCCGAAGGGATTTTAAAAATCAAAATGGCCAACTAAAGGGATGATCCCATCCATAGCTTCATCTCACTAGCGTAACATCCGCCCCATACTGAGAGAATCTCGCAGTAAATCCGCCCCGAATCACTATTTCCGGCACGGCGATTGCTTTTTATTCTTTCCTTACGCCGCTATATCCGTGAAATGCTCTTCCCCTTATGGCAGTAGCATTCATTTTTTCAGGACAAGGCGCGCAAGCGGTCGGCATGGGCAAGTCCCTGTGCGAAAACAGCGGTGCCGCCAAGCAGGTATTCGAACAAGCCAACGAGGTGCTTGGCTGGGATTTAACCGCTGCCTGCTTCGAAGGACCGACTGAAACGCTGACCGAAACCCGCGTCTGCCAACCGGCGCTTTATGTGCATGGCATCGCCGTGGTCGCCGCGCTCCGCGAGCAGGGCAAGCTGCCCGAAATTGGCGGCGCTGCGGGCCTGAGCCTTGGTGAGTTGACCGCGCTGCATCTGGCGGGTGTATTCGACTTCGCGACCGGCCTCGAAATCGTGGCCAAGCGCGGCGCGCTGATGCAGGAAGCCTGCGAGGCAACCAACGGCGGCATGACCAGCCTGCTGGGCGGTGATTTGCAGGGCGCATATGACCTCGCCCAGGCGCACGATGTCGACGTGGCCAATTTAAATTGCCCCGGGCAGACCGTTCTATCTGGCGACAAGGACAAGATCGCCAATGCTACAGCCGCGGCTCAGGACGCCGGTTTTAAGCGCGCGATTCCGCTCAACGTCGCCGGTGCCTACCACAGCCGTCTGATGCAGCCCGCTGCCGACGCCTTTGAGTCATTCCTCGCCAGTAAGGATTTCGCCGCGCCGTCGATGCCGGTCTTTACCAATACCACCGGCCAGCAAATCAGTGACCCGAGCGAGATCAAGCAAGCCCTCGTGAAGCAGGTCGTCTCGGCCGTGCGCTGGGAGGATTGTTTCCGCGGCCTCGTCGCCCTGGGCATGACAGATTTCTACGAGTGCGGCCCTGGCGGCACGCTGGCCGGCCTGGCCAAGCGCATCGACCGCGACGCCACCGTTACCTCACTGAGTGAGTTTGCCGATTTGCCTGCCTAAGGCCCATATGAGTAAAACCGACCACATTCGCAATTTTTGCATTATTGCGCACGTCGACCACGGCAAGACCACCTTGTCCGACCGATTGCTCGAGCAAACCAGCACCGTTCAACGCCGGGACATGAAAGAGCAGCTGCTCGACTCCATGGACCTCGAGCGCGAGCGCGGCATCACCATCAAGAGCCACCCGGTCTCCATGCTCTATAAGCACGGTGACAAGGAATACCTCTTTAACCTGATCGACACCCCCGGGCACGTGGACTTCTCCTATGAGGTCTCGCGCAGTCTCGCGGCCTGTGAAGGCGCGCTACTGCTCGTGGACGCTGCGCAGGGCATCGAGGCGCAAACGGTTGCCAACGCGCATCTGGCGATGGAGCAGGGGCTGGAAATCATCCCCGTCATCAACAAGATCGATTTGCCCGGCGCGGAGCCCGAAATCATCGAGCAGCAGATCGAAGACGTGCTCGCCATTCCGCGCGAAGACGCGATCCGTGCCAGCGGTAAGTCGGGCATCGGCATTGAGGACATCCTGGAGGCCGTTGCCACGCGTTTGCCGCCGCCGCGCTGGACTGACTACGACCAGACGCGCTGCCTGATCTTTGACAACGTCTACGACACTTACAAGGGCGTCATTTGCTTTGTCCGTGTGTTCTCTGGCACCATCAAGGCCGGCGACGAGGTCCTGATGCTCGGTACCGGCGAAAAGACGCTCGTCAAAGAAGTCGGCCGCTTCTCGCCGCGCATGCTGCCTGAAAAGGAACTTTCGGCCGGCCGTACGGGATACATCGTCACGGCGATCAAGGAGCTGACTGAGATTAAAATCGGTGACACGATCACCCATAGCGCCGACCCGGCCAAGGACATGCTCCCGGGCTACAAGGAAGTGCGCCCGATGGTCTTTAGCGGCATTTACCCGTTGGATACCAACGACTACGGAAAGCTCAAGTCAAGCATGGCCAAGCTGCAACTCAACGACGCCGCGCTGGACTACCAGTCGGAAAGCTCCGTGGCGCTGGGCTTTGGTTTCCGCTGCGGCTTCCTCGGCCTCTTGCACATGGAAATCGTCCAGGAACGCCTCCGCCGCGAGTACGACCTGGACATCATTTCGACATATCCGAGCGTGGTTTATAAAGTCGGCCTGACCGACGGCGAGGAAACCGAGGTGCACAACCCGGTTTTCATGCCTGAGCCGAGCGAAATCGAGTATATCGAGGAACCGACGATCAAGGCCACGATCCATACGCCGAGCGACAACATAGGTGATATTCTGGCATTGGTTTCGGAAAAGCGTGGCTTCTGCGAGCACACGGAAACCATTGATGGAACGCGGGTTATGCTCGTTTGCGTGCTGCCGCTCAATGAGATTCTAATCGACTTCAACGACCGCCTGAAATCCGTGACGAAGGGCTACGGCTCGATGGACTACGAGATGGGCAACTACCAGAAGAGCGACCTCGTGAAGATGGACATCATGGTCCACGGTGAGATCGTGGATGCGTTTTCCTCGATCGTTCACCGTGATAAGGCCGAGACGCGGGGCAGGGCGCTTTGCGAGCGGTTGAAGGAGATTCTGCCGCAACAAATGTTCAAGGTGCCGATCCAGGCCGTCATCGGGACGAAAGTGATTGCCCGTGAGACACTTAGCGCATTCCGTAAAGACGTGACAGCAAAGTGCTATGGCGGTGACATTACCCGTAAGCGCAAGCTGCTCGAAAAGCAGAAAAAGGGTAAGGAGCGCATGAAGCAGATCGGCAAGGTCTCCATCCCACAAGACGCGTTCATCAAGATTCTGAAAACTTCCAACTAATCCGGCTCAAGCATGTGGTTCCTCGGCAATAAAACTAAAAAACTGCGCAAAGAGTGCCGCATGATGCTCAGCCACGCCCACAAGGTCGTGTGCTATCGACGGGACGTGCTAAGCGAAGCCGCGCTGGCCGATATCGCCAAGGCTAAGAGCGACCTCGAAAAGGCATTCGATGAAAAAGCCTCGGAGAAAGAGCTAACCAAGAACAAGGACGCGCTGGACAAGGTGCTCAAGAAGCACGGTGGCAAGGTTTACCCGGTCACTTTTGGTAATGAAAACGTGGAAATGGTGATCATCGCCGTAGTCTTGGCCATTGGCGTGCGCACTTATTTTTTCCAGCCGTTCAAGATCCCCACAAACTCCATGTGGCCGACTTACGCGGGGCTGAACGCCACCGTTTACCCGCCAAGTGAGCCGCGTCCATCGCTACCGGCACGCGCCTTTCTAGGCGCTACTCAGAACATAACGGCGGCGATTTTTGGCGATTTCAACCACTATATCACCGCGCCTAACAGCGGAGAGTTGATGATCCCCGTTATCGTCCAGCAAACACCGGTGGGTATTGACGGCTTGCGCGCGCATCCATGGAAAACCCAGAGCAAGGAGCCCATGCTTGGCGGCAAAATCCCCGTTCTGAATAAGGTCGAGACGATTACCAGCAGCTACCGGTTGGCGGTTGGCGGAACCGCCATTTCGATGGATTTACCGGGAGATTTCGAGCTGGAAGACGTGATCCTTCAAAGTTGGTTCCCCGATTATGATTGGCTGGATTACGGACTCACGCAGGTCTTCATTAACTACAAGAACCAGGGCAAAATCACCCGAGATGCGAAGGATTATGGCGTTTTTTGGATCCATACTGGGATCATGCTGAATGAGGGCGACACGATACTGGATTTCAACGTGAACAGCGGTGATATGCTGTTTGTTGACCGATTTAGCTACAATTTCGTCCGCCCGAAAGTGGGTTCGCCAATCGTATTTCGTACGGACAACATTCCTGGTTTGCGCACAGAGGCCATACCGGGCACCGGACAATATACGGTTCCGGACGAGCGTTATTACATCAAGCGCCTGGTCGGCGTGCCTGGCGACGAGCTAGAGGTATCCGACAATACCTTGATTCGTAACGGAGAGCCAATCGAGGGTGCTAAGGCATTTGAGCTCAATGCCAAGCGCGAGGAAGGCTATCCAGGGTATCGCGATGTTGCGTGGCTGGCCGATGGAGACACCATTAGCATTCCCGAGGATTTCTATTTTGCGATGGGCGATAATTCGCCACACAGCTCGGACAGTCGATTCTGGGGCTATGGCAAGCAAGACTGGGTGCTCACGCCAGCGGAGTCCGAAGCTGGCGTTCCTGTCAACATGGTGCCAGAAGACGATGTCATTGGACGCGCCACATTCATCTTTTATCCGTTTTCCCATCGCTGGGGACCCGCGAGATAAGTCCGCGGGGAACGCCAGCACATCATCGATAATCCCAGATGTCCGGCAGGTTCTATATAGTTCAATACACCAACCATACGCGCCCCAAATACGCACAATATATAGGGTGTATCGTTCAATAATTTGCGCCCAATAAACAATCCGACATTGCCAATTTCAAGGCTGTCAACGCCCTTTTTGATTAGTTTTTCTAATCCTGCGACATGCCCTGCCGCCTTTAAAATCTGGACCAATCCATACCAAAACTGCGCCATTTGCGCAAGTAGAAGCTAGAGATCTTGAAAGACTTACAGCTTTTGGCTTGCTAGGAGCTGAATAGACTTTGCCCCGCTCAATATTTGAGAGTTTTAGCTTATATGACTCACCTTGACGAAGCGAGCGACGAGAAGCCCAAATTATAGGACGAATGACCATGATGAAGGGACGACGAAAATAAAGTCTTTAACCTACCTTGCAGCACCTATATGCAGCCAATTTTGAGGGGAAAAGTCCCTCATACCAATACGGTCTGTTACGAAGATTGTGCATATAGATTCCAATAGTGGCATATCTCGCATTGCTCACTTTTTAGTCATGGGTTCATCCCGTTTCCCCGCCAAGCGGGGAGAACGGTGCCACACCTTCGCTTGAAGCTGTCAAGGTAGTATCGAGAGGTTGTTTTTGGAACCTTTTCGACAACCGACCGCTATTCCAAAAACAACCTCTCGATCTCCACCTCTGACAGCACGTCCTGCGGACGTCCGCTTCGGTGACGCTTAGAGCTTCGCTCGCCGCTTGGCAGGGGAAACGGGATTGCCCTTCACTCTGGATGGGCGTCCTAACTCTATCAATTAATATCATGAAATCTGGATACAAGATCGGCGAGCAAGTAATCATCAACTGCGAAGGATGCCCTTGGAACGGACTTAGCGGCGTAATCGTAAAACACGTAGACGAATTCACGGTAAGGTTTACGGACGGACGGACCGAGCTATTCTACGGGCACCAAATGAAAAGCGCATGCGTGACCGAGGAAGAACATCGGCTGCAAGCGAACATCAACAGCGCCGTAATTGAGTGCATCACGCTATGGGAAGAAAAGACGCCTAGCTGGCACGACCTAGAAGAGATTTGCGAAAGATGGGGCGTGCTGCCTTCACTGGTCATGCGTCAGATCGGCTAAAAGCCGAATAAACCGATACCCATTTCTTCATCACTGGGCTTCTCTAAATCGGGAACTGGTTGAGCTGCAATCGCTCGATCGCCAGAGGCGGGCATGGGTGAATAAGGCTTGCGAAATAAGCGCGTGCCATCGGACAAGTGTACCGTTTTGTATCGATCGATGGCGACCAAACGAGGATCATCGGCAGTGATGATTTCCCCAGATTCAAGACGGACCATCGGTTCACCATCGATTAGGCCCATTGACACGTAATATCCGGTTTGAGGGGCATTATTTTGATGCGTAGAGGTAGAGGAGTGGGCTTGATCTGATTGAGCGGAAGCGGGAGTTTGATTAGTTGAAGCAGAGGGAGAATCAGATTGTTCGACCTTGGTCTTGCCTAAAACGGAATCCATACCCCACTGGAAAAGCTTAGGAACGGAAAGGACGGCCAGCAGGATGATAACGCCAACAGGGATGACCCAATAGACGGAAATACCTTTGGTTTTTTCGTTTTTATCAGCATCACCACCTTGGCGCGAGGTATGATAGCATTCGGCTTGTTTCTTATCTAGAGTGAATGTTTGCTCGTGAACAGAACGATCCATATTTGAACCGGTAGGAGCTGTCAGATAAGTATATTTACGGAAAAGCTTAGGGCCACGGAATATTGAGTGTTTTTCCTTAGAGTAGTTACGAACTACGATAAACTCTTGGGGGAATGAACGACAGTGCTTGTCGAGCTGTTCAACGTATTGCGTGACTAACCAAACGGAATCACCCATGTGCCCATGCTCGGCGAAGTATTCTTCGATTCGTGGGCTAAATTTCTTGTAGTCCCTAGAGGGGTAGAGCTTGTGACATTCGTCGATGACGAAGGTTACAGGTTTCCACCAATCTTCTTTCATGTGATCGGACCAATCAATTTCTTCATCGGCAGACCAAAGCGGCAGAACAACGTTAGGAGCTCTATGCAGAAAGAAATGACGAAGACAATCCAATCGCTTGCCCTCTCGATAGTCTGGAATGACGGTATTTAGGTAGTCATTTGTTAGTTCGACTACGCGATCTTGGACAAAAATATCTGGTCTGCCTTTATATATTACGTAGTCCTGCAATTCCGTTAAGCGAATCGGCAGATTCGTGAAAATCATATTATCTGTTTCAATCAATGCGTCGCAGATAATCTTAATTGCCAACAAGCCCTTTCCGTTGCGTGGCTTTCCGGTGAGTAGCTTAATCATGACGGATCAGGAGAGCAGTTGCCATTGATGCGACGCAGGACAGTTCGGAAGCAAAGCCAAGAAACTTGAAGGACTGCTTGAAACCAGAATCCATATGCAAAAATCTCTGCATTGGTGGCATTATCAAAAAGTAATTGTTCAATGGTCATGGGACAATGAATCTTACGAGTGAAGCGATACCGAGAATTGCAGCAGTACCCCACACGCGAAGGGCGACCCACTGAAAAACGAAATAGATAATCGGGACCATTGGAATAAAGGCGTCCACCATGGCCACAGCCATTTCGATAAAGCTAGAAAATCCGCTAGGATCGAGGGGGTTAGTATTACCCAACGTAAACCAGTCAAGACCCCCATATTCAGGATCGAAAAGACCAATCAAAAGCGTTGGCACCGTCAGCAAGGCGACTGTGATTAATCCCGCCGCAATTAAAGCCGTGATTTGCGCACCCGTACCAGCGAAAGCATTGTTGCCCTTGGCTTGCTTCATGCGAAGCGTTTCAAGGCTCAAGTGAGCCACCGTATCGATACAGCGAATTGAGTAAAACAAGAAGGCGAACCAGAAAATCAATTTTTTGATATAAGATGATAGTTCGTTGAATTCCGAATAATCGAAGGGGTTTAGGCTGATAGTTTCTCCACCGAGCGAAACTGAAAGATTCATTGTGCCCGGATTAATATCCGGCACACCACCGGGAATTGTAAGGGCATCGAATTTAGAGATCATATCGGTTTGAGCGGCACCACCATTTGCCGACATTTGCGAAGTGCCAGGCGTGTCACTGTAAAGCTGATTTTGTAAATCACTATCTGCGACCAATGCGTCTAGTTTATCATTTGCGTTTCCCAGCTCATCAATCATTTCTGATTGCTGCATTTGAGATTCGTTAAACTCAGATTTTAAATCTGAGGTTTGCTGAGTTGTTGCCTGAAGATGCTCCCTAGAGGTATCTAACTGCTTTTGTTGCCAGAGAAACGACTGTGAATGCCGTTGCGCCTGACGCGAATCGAGTTTCTCTAATCGATCATTTGCAGCTCTATTACTTGCTTCCCAGAGCATTTGATCATTCTTGATTAGCTTCTCGATATTCAGTGCATTATCTGCCGCAAAATCGGCTTCTGTATCGCCTTCTTGGGGCATATGAGGATCAATCGGAACATAGGGCTGGAAATCATCCAAGCTGGACAAACCCTCAGGGAAGTAGCCCTCTAAGTCTCCTCGATCCAATTCATAAATTGGGTCAAGGACAGGAGGAACATAATCTTCAAAGTCAGTTTCGGTGCCAGTAGCTTCGACGATATCGTAATAATCACTAGGCATTTCATGCTCATAATACTCACCTGTTGGGATACCTGAAACCTTACCTAGTGAAGCGGTAGCACCGTTGACTAACTGTTGAACGCGAATTTCCATCGGGTAACGACTTCCCGCACTAGCATCAAACCATTCATTTTCGTCCAAATCAATCTGTGTTTGCTCACTCTCAAGACCCATTTCTGTCTCTTTAGTAAGCGTGAGAACATATGAAACGGTTTCCTGTGAACCGTTGTAAAATTGGCCAGTTGAGGCCTCATAAAATGGCTGTTTTTGAGGTGGATTGGGAATAGCAGTAACAAGAAATCCTAAAATGTGTGAATAAGTTTCATTTGAACGATTCACCTGCTCAAAGACATATCCACTTGTTTCCAATGGCACACCATCAACAGTCACATTTCTAACCGGTGCATAGCCGTTGTTTGCAGTGGTGAAAAGCCCGTAATCGTCACCATCGTCTAAGTAGTCGAAGTAAAGTGCCTCAAGATCGACGCTGCGCGAGTAATATTGCCAACTACTGCCATTAGAGAACTCATAACCCACGATTTCGGCAAAAACCAATACAGGGAGGAAAAAGAAAATTAGAAAAAACGTTCTCATCGACGAAAGGTAGAGAAAACGCAGTAAGCGCAGATGACGCCCGCAGTGAAAATTACATATTCCATGGCTAGATAAGGTAAAGGGGATGGCCCGATTGAACGAACCACCCCCCAAGCCAATTAGGCACGGCGAATCTTCATGATGACACCGAGGATCACCATAAAGGCGGCCACGGTCACAATGAAGGTTTGGACAGAAGTCCAAGCCGAGGTTGCATCGGTGACAATACCCGCCAATTCTGCCGGTACTTCAGCAGCAGCCTGAGACATGGCACCGAGAGTAAGGCCACCAAAAGCAGCCTTGCGACGATGGTTGCGTGCAATGCAGACAACGGCTGTTTTGACATCTTTCGCAAAGTCGGTGACCTTACGAAATGCTGACTGCACCTTATCACGTGCCTTACTTACGATCTTCTTGAGCATTTTCATGATACTTACTGTTTATGTTTGTGTTAATTCCCTTAGTGGGAAATTTAGAACGGCATGGTTGTTTGCGAGGTTTTGCCGCGGCAAACGGTCAGTTGATCACAGAGTTTGGAATGCTCTTTTCGGATTGCTGGCAGGTATCGCTCTAGCTCGTTTCGTCGCAAAGATGCCCAGCCGCGCCATTGACTCGGGAGGACCTGAGATTCAGTTGCTTCCAAGAAGCTCATAAGCTTCTGATAAAGCTCATTAAACGAAGCGTATTCGTTGTAGACGATTGGCGCGTCTTGCGCCGTTAATTCCTTTAGTGGCTTTTCCATTCAGAACGCTATTGAAAGTTAAAGTGCCTATTAACAAGGGTAGGGCGCCACGCTCCCCCGTATGCCCCTGAAGGGGCATATCGGGGAAGCGCTGGCAGTCCATACAGCATGATTATGCAGCCTTGAATTGCCCATTAAGCTCGATGACCTGCTTACCCATAGGAGGGGTTAGGCGATAGGTGACTTGATCACCTGGTTTCGGGCAATGAACGCCAGATTTATCCATTGCAACAACAGCAACAGGAGTAGCCCCAACGAGGAGCATGATATTGCAGATTTCAAGAGGTTCACCCTTCTTGGTTTTGGTTTCACGCTTCTCAGCAGTGAGAACGATTCCCTTGACTTCAAAGGACTGTGTGAAGTCGAGAGTTACGGATGGTTTTTCAGCATTTGCCATATTACTTCGTCTTTAGATGTGATTACTTGCCAAGCGCCACGGAAAGAACGCTTGCTTGCTTTTTGATGATGCATTTCCGTGCAAAATTTCTGCCCCTGATCGACAAAGAATGACATGAACGAATCTGCCCAAACTTGACGCATGCGGCAGCGATCCCCAGGGCGGCGAATAACAACCGTGCGCCCCCATTTTTCTATTTTCTGCCCCAGGGTGAGTTTTTCTCGTTCATTGCCCTTTTTATGTTCGCCGGAGGAACGGCCGGAAGCGCACGGTTGCACATTCGTATAGAAGCCCCGAGAGGCTTGGAAAAATCTGATTTGCTCGTAATCGAGAACCCAATCGGGAAGATCTACGGCTTTGCCTACGTATTTGAATAAATACTCCCAATCATTATTGCGCACGCGCTTGATGTCAGTTCGACCCTTAGCCCAGCATTTATTGATGATTTCAAAGGGAATGAACTCACGGTGAATCAAAACGATGTGCCAGTGAGCAAAGCCGTTTTTGTGAAATTCGAGTTTCCAACAGTAAGGGATTTTTTTGCCCAAGAACTGAGAGAGTAAATAAACGAATTGAGGTAAGTGACGCTTACCCAACTCATAGGCGCGTTGCGGGTCTGGATAGCGGTCTGGATCAGTGGTTAGCGTGATAAAGCGAGCATCGCGGAATGTGGGGAGTCCCTTTTTGCGGATGTCTTTAACCTTCAGATGCGCCCCGTAATCGGTAAACCAGTTGGCATTTTCAAATCGCTCAACCGAGATGGGTTCGCCATCGGGAAGTGCATACACTTGGGCCAAATCAGCCTCTAGTTGCTCAGTTTGAGCCTGTTGAATCTCATCGGATGGATTGCCGTCAACATACCAGCAACCGTATTCCTTGATATTATGATACCAGAGCTTAGCTTTATACTCTGAATCTGCATCTAGGAAACGGCGATCATCATTGAGAGTATACCAAACACGGAATTGATTTTTGCCCATAGGCTCAATCTTTGGCTTTTCCATCAAAATAGGGACTTGGGGACTCACTTGCTTGCCTCCAATTCCTTTTGGCGATCCAAGAACATGCCCAATTCCTGGATGATATCCATGCGCTCTTTAAAGCGCCAATAGGCCTCAATGCTGCCGGAGTTCTCAAACTCCATTTCTAAGGCTTGAGAGTCGATAAGGAGCGAATCCGCGAAATCCTGAATATCTAGCTCTGTGGGTTGCTCAGTAAAGAATTGAGAGCGGACGAAACGCAGAGTAGGGCGAATCAGGAGGAGAACAACGATCACCGGCAGGAAGTCCACGAAGAACGGAACAACCTCAGAGAGGGAAATTGTAGGAGGGACGATCATTTGACCGCCCCTCCATTATTAGCGTTCTTCTGTGATTCAGACTGTGGTGCCTGAAATTGTTGCTTGCGTTGATCGAGCCAAGCCTGTGCAGCGTCAAAAGATTTCCAACGTCTTGCGTAAAATTCTCCCTTGCTTGAGCGACGTGGGTCACGAACATCGCGCATCAAGAGATTACCGCATGATAGCTCGATCGCAAATGAGGACTGCCTAGAAGAATAGACACGAACAACACGACAGCCAAATGGATTTTGAAGCTCTGTTGTAAAGCTCATGACGCTGCCTCCAAGTCTTCAAATTGAAGCGTTGCGCCAGCATGCAAGCAGATGATGAATCGCGCATTTTCAAGTGCTTGGATTTGTTCTGAGTAAGGTTTACTCAAGATCGGATGATGCTGGATAGCCTCACGCAGAGAGGCGATGTTGGCATTGATGTGTGCAACCACCTTATTGAGCTCTTCGGCGGTCATCCCTTTGCTGATTTCAGTCTCGATAATCACAGATTTCCTTTCGCTAATTTATTTATGATTGTTTCCCTGAACAATTAGCGCAATTTGGGCGAATGAACTCTCAGCAAGCCTTACAAAACTACCAACAAATGATGCAGCAGCAGATGGAAGCAGCAGAAACAGCGGGAGCCGTTTCGCTGGTTATCCTATGCGTTTGGGCAATCATTGGACTAGTCCTAGCCCTACTAACGATGGCCGTGCTTTGGAACCTGAACAGCTTCCTTAAGGTGAAAACCGAGGAGACGCAGTTCTGGCTCGCAGCAGCGGAACACAAAGAGAATGCGAATAGAGGAAAGGGCATTAAGGCCGATTCGCTAAAATTGCGCTGATCTTCAAAGAACGTGCTGATGCAACACGGGTTGCGTCTACCTAAGTCGATTAAGCACACGGGTTGACGCAACCACAAGTTAATTGACACAACCGCAGTCAGGTATTAGTCGTGTTGATGTTATGCCAAATAGTCCAAGTCCCGAGTCAGGCCGTGTTAACCTGTCTTTTCCTAAAGCATGGATTTCTGAGATCGAAAAACTCGCTCAGAAGGATGATAGGACGCGCACGGACTGGATTAAGCTAAGAATACGCGATGCATTAAGAGATGCAGGCGTAAAGATATAAATATCAGCGGTTTACAACTTTACATGCAAAAGTCCGTAAACCGCTTTATATTACAAAATGCGCACAATATATATTATGTCTAATTTGATGGGCTGATTTTTCCGAGGGTTTGCCCTTTCGCAAATCCTTACCATCTAACGGCTTACGTTCTTGCCGTTCGCAAAGTCCTCCAATATGATGGATACCATTTGCGACAGAGATCGCCTGTCATCCTTCGCAAGCTCGGCTAACTTCGCCTTTACTTCCTTAGGAACAACGACGCTCAAGTAAGCGCTATTCTTGGATAGAGGTGAACCCATAAGATCACAGAGGCTTATACATTTCTCTGAGGTTGTCAATTTACTTGATGCATACCTGTGAGGTTTCAATATGACCCCACTACCGCACAGCACCTGTGAGGTTTGAATACACATCAGCGAAAGGTAAATCTGTGAAACAAAAGCGAGTAAGAATCACGAATGGCGGAGTCTGGCATGACTGCGTTGGCACAATCACCGGCGTAGCTGGTTTCCCTTATTTCTTCGTTCAGATAAGAGGCTTCCAGTCTAAGAACCCCAAAGGGACCCCGTTTCGCGCTACGGAGTTTAAGCGCATCACTGAGGAAGAATTTCAGGACATCGGAGAGCTTGTTTCATGAGTGACCGCAACTGTTCATTCTATCAGATATTGAGTGCTGAGCTTCCGCATGAGCTTGAGCACCAAGTTAATCGTAAATTTTCATATGGCTGGGTTACAAGTGGTGGCCTAGTTATTGAGCGTTCAGCCTTTAGCACCACGTATCTCCAGGCAATGTATTTGCCTCGTCGTTACCTAACGACTGATACTTGCTCTTGCATGTATGACGGCGAGCCGGTCAAGGTATGCGCCGCATGCCATAAAGCTTTGCCGGACCTACCGGCAGACACAGAAGACACGCTGAAAGGGGGCGTCTCGTGATCGGGGCGCCCTCTCCTGCTGTCTGGTGGAAAGGCCAATGCGACCTTTCGGACTCAGAATATCGCGACCGCCTCGGCCAATGCTGGACCGCCATTGCTCCACGTGTAGCAGGTGGCCATATCACCGTTCAGGAGCTCCTGGACGCATGCGAAGTTTTTCAAGTGCTGCCCGGTGTCATGTTTGAGGCCGTAGAAGCCACACACCGCGCAAAACAATTCCTCGCCGCTACCATCGACGCCGACCAAGGCGAAACATCAGGCGAAAACTCAAGCCTGCCCGAAATCAACGGGCAGGCTTCCCTTTTCAAAAACGAAGCCCCGACAGCGGCAACTGTCAGGGCTTCCTCACAACGGTAACCTAAACATACAAGATCACCAATGCTCACACTAGGAAATCTAAAGGGTGCGTCAACACCCCCGCCCGTAATTCTCGGCTACGCTACGTTTCGCGAGGTCAAGGGCAACGTCTACTCGATGAATGACCGCCAGAGCGGCGTATCTTTCATTTACGAGGGCGGCAAGTGGTCCGGCAAGCTCCCCAAGCACATCGCCGAACCTCTGGCCGAGCACCTCAAAGAAACCAACGCAGACGGCAGCGCTATGCTCGAATGTTCAAGCATCGTAGTTGAGTGCATCCCCGCTGCTTTCGGCCAAGAGAAAAAGGCCGGCTTTCGTATTGGCTCAATCGTCCAAATCGAGCAGGCCGGACACGAAATTTACCGTGATGAGCTTTCGCCTTACTTTGCTGGCTCGTTCCTCACACAAACCGCAGATGACGCTAAGGAGGGCAAAAAGAAGCCAGCCGCATAGGGGGAACAGCCCACGCGAGAACGTTTTGTTCTGCGTGGGCTGAGCCGCCTAGCGGGTCGCGTCTTTAGTATTAGCGACATATCCGGACGAAATGGACCCTCCCAACTTGGTTGGCGGTTCCAATCTCCTGCAAATCTTCATTCCTCAGCCTGAGACGAAAAAGGTCAAACGCAGCCATGGCAAAAAGCAAAAGCTCAAAGGCTTCTCAGCCAAAGCGCGCTATCAACTCGCCAAAAACCTCTCTATGGTGGTCTGGCCGGTTGAGCCTGCCCACGCTTCGCTTACCTATGGCGACCAATGGCCAGAAGACCCCAAAGAGCACCTCGACGCACTGCGCAAATGGTGCGACCGAAACGGCTTTTTCGGTGTCTGGCGTCTCGAGTTTCAAGACCGCAACAAATGGCGTCCATTCCGGCGCAAATACATTCGACTTAACAAAACCGTTGAAGAGTTCGACGGAGATCGACAGGCCGAATGTGACAAGCGAAACGCCGTTTTGCTTCCTCTTTGGGTGCCTCATTATCACGCATTGCTCTGCGGCTTCTCCGAAGAAGACGAAGCAAAACTTGCGCGATACTGGAGCAAGCTTAGCGGCAACTCATCAGAGTATGGCTCTAAGGTCACCTACCGCGAAAGCGGCAAAGCATCATGGTATCTTGCCTTGCATGCTTCAAAGGGCAACCAAGCGCCAGATATCGAAGTTGGCCGTTGGTGGGGATGGATAAACGGCCCACGGGTCAAAGAAAACATGCTTAGGTCTGACCTAGGATACATGACAGATAAGCAGGTAAACCGAGCCGCACGCATCGCGCGCAAATTAAGCCAGGGACGCCTTAGGGCTACGAATCGTCAAAGCTTCTCGATTTTCATGAACCAACACAACCAAGACCGCTTGGTAGCATATTTAAACACATTGTAATCGATGGTAGATTATCAATTTATACCAAGCTTCAATCATGGAACCTGAGACAATTACAATCGTGACGATTTTCCAAAGCGCTGTCCCGTGGTTCAGCCTCTACCTAGGGGTTTTGCTACTGAATTACAAAATGATAGCTATCAAGCGAGCTTTCATTCTCACCACTTCACCTTAAGCCCTGCACGTTGCGGGGCCTCACAACCAAAAAAAAAAGAACATACTATGAAAAAATCACACAAACGCCTGATTGCCCTCGTCGGCCTCTGGTGCCTCGGCGCTACCGCTGCACATGCTGAAGCAGTCGATATGACTTCGGTTACTACGGAGTTCGTAACCAACGCTGCTATCATCCTCGCCTCCCTGCTCGCCTGCGCCATCGCCGGTTTGCCTGTATTCTTCGCGATCCGTGCGATCTACGCATCGAAGATGGGCTTAAAGGCTGCCACCAGCCGCTAAACAGTTGGGGAGGGGAACCAACCCCCCTCCCCGCTTTTTTCATCATGACAGAAGCCGAGCTCCTCACACTGATTGCAGAACAGCAAGTCGACCAAATCGAGCTGCTTGTCCAACTCTTTGCCAGCTCCATAGCGGCAAACATTGCAGTAATAACAGCCATCTTTTGGCAACACCGTGACTCATGAAAACCTTCAAGCTACTTTTCATTGCGCTTTTCTTGCTCCCCTTCTCTCTCCTCTCTGAAACTGTCAGCTACGAATACAAAACATCAGGAGGAACTTGGCTCAGTTACAGTCGTAGCGAGGACTTGGAAGCTCTCTACGAGGACTACATAGCAGGAGGCACAGACTACGGACTCTACACCACTGCTAACGACGGATACTCGCCCGTTAGGAACGTCAAGATTGACGGTGTTCCAATGCTTGAAAGCGGATACATCCTCGAGGAGTTCGAGACCTCAAACGCTCAATACTCGCATATTTTAGGCTACTTCGTGACAGCCATTCCAGCGCCTCCACCCCCAGACGAATGGTATGAGCTTACCACCCCGGCATTTCCAAACGACACGCAGAGCGACGTCCAATATTACTGGGAGGTTCAATTCGAGAATCCAAGCGAGAGTCTCAACGGCGAAAACTATAGTTCCACTGAGACCATTCCGCCAAATCACAATATGATCATTACCGGCGTAGAAGGCTCCTACGGTGGAACCCCCTTTAGCAACTTTGCCGTGCGCGTCTACCGCATCACTGGCAGCGATGCTGTCAGTGCAGGCGTTTATTTTCCTCAATACCACACGGCACCTTACGGTGAGGGACGTGCTAGCGAAAACGTTGTTGCGACAGTCACAGAGGGCTTGGTTGCCCCCATTCCTCCAAGCTATAGCGAGCAGCCACAGCAGCCTAAGGCCGATGATTACGTCACGGCCGAAACTCGCAAAGACAAGACCGAAGAGGAATACGACCCTGTCGGAATTCTACCAGGTGAAGCAGGCTTGGCCGACGTGGTCGAAGCCATCAAAGACCACGATCACAACCGGCAGGAGGAGCACCTGAGCAATGAGCACATGTGGACCGAGTCCGAAGAAAATCAGAACGACAGATTCGACGGCATGAATGAAGCCATGCAGGGCCGACACGAGGAGACCACAGCATGGCTCAGTCTGATTAACACGATCAACGCCTCAGGCCATGGCGACACGTCACAGAGTCTTATCGAGCTTCGCGCTGCTGTCGATGGACACTTCCAAGACGACGGCACGACGCCAGTTGAGCACGCAAATCCAATCTCCACCGAGGGACAGACGGGCGACGGTGACGACTGGGCCGCAACCATGGGCAGGCCTCAATTGCTACTTAGCAACGCGATGGGTCTCATTCCTTCTACAGTTAATACTTTTCCGTCAGTAAGTGGCAGGAAATATCAATTCACGATTAGCGCACCTTACCAAGGATACGACTTAGGCGGCACACTCGATCTCACACCTTACACGTCACTGATCGAGATGATCAGATCGTTGGTTGCCGCAATTCTGATCATCATAGCCACCTTCCGAGGAATCGACGTAGTGAAAGGAGCCTTTGCATGAACGTTTGGAAAATCCTTAAGGGCATCTACGAGAAACTATCAAACATTGATGGCAACCTGATCATGTCTCTCACGCCGGTGCTTGGTGCAGCAGGTGCAATGTTAGGAATGCTCCATGCGCTGCATCAATTCATCAATTGGGCACTCGACCAGATAGACGCCATCATCGCAGACCTCAACTTTGACTTCGGCAACGCTGACTTCTCCAGTGTCGCAAGCGATATCTGGGTAACGATGAACACGTTTTTTCCGATGGACCTTACTTTTGAGATCATCGCCGTGTTTCTCACCCTCAAGGCTACAGCCGCCCTGATACGTGTCATTAAGTCATGGATTCCAACTGTAGCGTGATGAACCCTAAGAAACTTCAACATCACGCAGCGCAGCGACGCCCGAACCTCTTCGGAGCGCAGCTGGCCGGAGGCCAGCGAAGCGACTTCCGGCACGGAGGCCAAAGCGAATCAAGGAACGTAGCGCCCGCAACTGGCCTTTGTCTGAGCCGTAGGCGAGTTAGGCCAGTTCAGCAAGTGACGAGATGAGCGGTCGGAGTGCCAATTGGAGCGGAGATGGCCGCAGGCCAGCGGAGCGAGAAACAGAGGGCTAGCAAGCTAGTGAGGAACTATTGAGCCAAATCACATAACAATGAAAGATTGCATATTTAGAGTGTATTCGGGCACGCTCGGCAGCTACAAGAGCTACCACGCAGTGAGAGAGGCTCTTAACGTCTTTAGGGCCGGTGGCATCGTGTTTACCAATATCCCGCTTAAGTGGGACCGCATCACGATGTATTTCGAGGATGAAGAAGGCCTTAAGCTCGACGACCGCCAATACGTTCATATCCCACACGGTGAGGCCGGAAAATTCACGAAACACCTTTCCAAGGGCACTCGCCAAAGGCCAAACCGGCTCATCATTGACGAGGCCGGCATTCATCATAATAGCAAGGACCTGAAACAGTCAGATCGGGCCGTCTTCGAAATGATTGTGCATGCTCGAAAGATGCACATCGACACGACGTTTATTGCCCATGATTTCCAGCACATCAACAAGCAGGTTCGTGATTGTGCTCAAAGTGTCTTTACGTTCCGAGACCTTCAAAAGCTCAAGTGGTGGGGAATCGAATTGCCGTTCCCGTATTACTGTTACGGCGAGTTCGACGCACGAAACGCCAAGCTCCAATACGACAAGCAATTCCTGCGCAAAGATAAGCGCATTTACACCTTCTACCAGTCTCACGACATTCAGGCCGAGATTGCCGAAGCCATCGCCGATAGTCCCGACGACATCGAGGTTGTGAGGCGAGAGCTTCCACCCAAAAAGCCAAACCCCCTCATCGTCTGGGGCAAGCGAGCCGCCTTCACGGTAGCCGTTTCATATGCTACAATCGCTTTTGCCGGTGGACATGAACAGCCAGCAGAGCAGCCAAAAGAAGCCCCCGCAGTTAAGCCTCCTCAAACGTCACAAATCGCGTTAGATAGTGTAGTTGGTTCGGATCCGGAACAAGAAAAAGAGACAATCCCCACATTTCAAACCATGGGAGTGATGGGCATGGTTACCGGCAGGACTGCCCACCAGATTCCAGCACGACACGATTTCTGCCGTTACTCGTCAATGAGGGTCGTCCTGGACGATGGCCGCATCATTACCGAACTGGACCCACGCTTAACTATCCGCATGCACGACCGCAAAGTCATGTTCGACGGCGTCGTTTACCAGCAGTCAAGTGGACTAGAACTAGCGCCAAAAAACGACATTAGTCCACCTCCAGTTGCCAAAAGCATCCTGTTTTAATGCCTCATCTTCCCTTGCCAACAAATGCGTGTAGTGGGCGAGGCCGTCTAGGCGAGAGGGCAACGCCCTTGGCTCTATGAGCCAACCACGGTAACGGAAAACGCCCCTCAATTTTGAGTGCTACAGTATATTGCCTAGTGCTCAATGCCCTAGAGATTGCTGATCATGCCGTATCAAATGGAGTTTGAATTCGTTAGAAAGCCTCTCGTCTTTTGCTTGGTCAAGAGGCGTGTTCGCAATGGTGAGGTCATCAAGATATCCTGCACCGACCCAAATGTTAGAGAGTTCTACGAAACGAGATACAAGCCACAGGCCCTTCGGATCGCTCGATACCTTGCAAATCGAGCTGAATCAGGTAAGGTTTTAGTCTGGATCGGAAAACAGCGTGAGGAATCTCGGCCTCTTCCTTATTGCATAGGATAAGCAATGCTAATCCTTGAAAGGCCCCTATCTCTTTATAGTTTGACACGGAGGCAAACACCCCACTTGAGCGCAGGTAAACACGCTATATATTATGTCTAATTTATTGGGCTAATTTTTTTGAGGGTTTGCCCTTTCTGAGGATTCCCCTAATAGTTTTTGGTTCCCTGAAAAAGCCTAAAAAAGGTCGAAATAAGCTAAACTACCCCAAAGCAACAACTTAGAAAAAAACCGAATCGATAGCCGAAATTAAAAGTTTTTGGGCTCAATAATACTTTTTGGATTTCCTATATTTGGTGTCGATTTCACGGGCTCGCCCTCACTCGCCCATGGTTGCGGTATCTCGGCATGCTCAAAGACATGCAATTGGTATATTCCAAAAAGTATTCGATGAACACCAGAGCTTGTCTCATGTCACAAAAACCTGAACTGCTTAAGTGAATTCAACAGGCATGCAATCTCACTGCATCGCGATTTCATAGGCTTTGAAACCTTGCTATCTTGGCACCCACCTCAGAATAATAGACAAATGCGTGGCGATGGCATTCTGAAGGCGATCTTGGAGTTAAGAACTAGTGCCCCTCCAACGATTCAAAAAAATCTAGAGTATATTGCTGAGAATAAAGGCATTCGCTGCGTTTTTATGGCCAATCCAGAGACCGGCGAGTATCTTTGTCCAGAGACCTGGGAACGTGCTTCTTTATGGTTCTCTCAAGGGAAATTGAGGTCCGATGCTCTGTTTTGGGAAGAAGATGATGAGTTCTTCTATAGTTATGGCAAAATGAGCCATTTGATTGAATATGGCGAGTTAGTATATCCTAAAGATTGGCAAACGCCAAAGGACCCCTCCCACCCTCGGTTTGCTCAGTTGTCTCAGGACATTTGCAGCACTGATAGCCAGTTGCCTGGCAAGTCGCTTAGTCAGGTGACAGAACCCACAGGAAACGAAGCTACCAAACGATTAATGCTCTTGTTTGTTTTTATTGCAGTCGGCCTGCTTGTGGCATTACTGCTCTCCAAGAGCGCCGAGGAACCGCAAAGAACGTTGGTCGCAGCTAATGTTCCAAGCAAGCAGCAAGACGTCCATGAAGCTCCACCTGAGACGTTGCCTCCAAAGCTTAAGGCGTCGAAGCATTCATTGGATGATTTTCGGTATATTACTGTGCTTGAATACCTTGCGGCAAACCGAAGTCAGCAAGACCGCTTACTGTTACAGTTCAAGGTAGATATTGAGGCCGTTGGATTAGGCTCAAACGATGAGCAATTTTATCGAGACCTCTTAGCTGAATTGGGGACTGAAAGCCATTCAGAGCAGGCACTAAAAGTATGTGGCCTTGGCGCAGCGATTAGATTGACAGGCGAGCCCACCGTAAGCGATGCACTGCTATCGCCAAAAATGATTATGTACTGGCCTTTGATTGATAGGCTATAGCATTAGAGAATTATGAGGCGTGATTGGAATACCGTTCGTGACATTCTATTGGTTTTAGGCGAAGGAAAAGCCACTTATCCTTTTCTACCTGATGAATTGTTTGCGAAACACGGGGCTAACGAATTAAATAGGCATGTATATATTATGTGGCAGGAGGGTTATTTGTTGGTCGATGAGGTAGCAATGGAAAAGAACCTCAACCAATATGCCCACTTTACAGAAAAGCCGGTTAGTAAAAACGTATTCGACCTAACCTGGCGTGGACATGAGCTATTGGCTCTTATCCGTGATGACATAATTTGGTATGGCATTATTGAATCACTGGGCAAATTTGAATGCTCCATCCCTGTTCTTGAAGAACTAGCCAAAAGGGCGATCATTCAAAAGGTCGACCAGAGCGAGCATCATTAGGTTACCAATTCCAAATCACCGAAGAGACTCTTTTTCTTCAACAAGGGGGCATCATCAGCACTTACATCCCAGTAAAAGCAAAGTTCATTTAGTCTATTTTCGGGCAGTTTAAATGGTATAACTACCTTAACGAAGCCGACCTTGCTGCGACCTGGTGCAATGTTCTTAAATTCAAAATATATCCCCTTACGAACTTGCCCACTTTCGACCATCATATCCCTGGCTGTGTCCTCTAGGCAGTGAAATTCATTAGGCACTGCGAGTCTGCCTATAACGTAGTGCGCCATGATTTTGCCTACATTTGAAACCAAATATCTCAAAGTCGGCGGTTTGTCGTCTTTATCTATCGCGATCCTGACGTCAATCACCGGGTGCTTTCGCCGGTTGGCGATGTCCATGATGAAGCGATGAGAGAGCGGCTGCGATTTACCACCGAGTCGGCCATAGAACAGTAAATCCTTTGTAGATTGATGCGGGGCCTGCTCGCTGTCTCCGATGTCGATGACAATAACCGCCCTGCCCGGTTCAATTTTGCTGGTTTCGTCTTTGCGCTCGATTACCTGGATGCTGAAATCCTGCAGTGGCGGGTCAACCAGAGCGGAAATTTGATTATTGAGCCATTCGAAGGTGTTAGGGCGCTTGAAGTCCAATGGGATGCCACCGTCAATGAAACGGTCGCCGGTCTTGTTGCCATCATGGACACCAAGTATCAGTCGCCCGCCACCTGTGTTGGCGAATGCTGAGACGGCCTTGGCCAATGCCTTGCAAATGTCATCAATTGAGCGCTCAAACAATCGTGAACCCTTGAACTCTAAGGAGTTACTTTCCCCTTCGGTTAAATTGTCGATGTCGGCTTCTGTCATCACCTCAAAAATCATAGCCAAGTGCCAAGCTTTGATATGTCACCCATCATAATTATTCCGCTTCTAGTTGCTGCGCTATCTGCTGAAATTTCCCACTCGCAGGTTGAGCTGCTTGATACATCTTCATCCCATTCCACTGGGATTGTTTTGTGCATTTGGCGATTAGGCAGCAGCGGACGATAGTTGTCGAGAGGCCTTTGATTTAAGACATCTTTATTGGCATCATTGAATATTTCAACTGTGTGACATGAATTCAGAGCCCAAGTCAAGGTTGAGAATGGCATAGGCCCATGAGATAGACCCTTCGATTTCATGGATGTGAAAACGAGCTGGATAGCGATGTCGCTTGCGGCAATTTTGCTGTCATTGAGTAAACAAATTTCAAGTGCCTCAGTAGTCCTTCGGAGCATCATTTTTATTCGTGGATGCTTACGCCGGTTGGCAATGTCCATGACGATGCGGTTGCCGATGGGCTTGGACTTGGCGCCAACGCGTATATAATACCGGTTGTCGCGGGCTTGATGTGGGGCGTCTTCGCTGTCGGGGATTTCGATTACGATAACCGCCCTGCCCTCGCCAATTTCGCTGCCGACTTCCGCTGGCGTCACTGGGAACACATTCAGGCCGTGCAGCTCGGGGTCGACCAAGGGCGGAATGACGTTGGTTAGCCACTCTTTGATCGTAGCGCCCTTGAAAGCCCAAGGGACGCCGCCATCGATCACAACTTGGCCGGGCTCGGTTTCATCACTGGCGCCAATAATGATGCGGCCTCCGCCGCTATTGGCCATTGCTGAGACTGCCTTGGCGACGGTTTCCAGGCTCTGGTTGACTTCGCCGGGCTTCATATCTGCCCTGAAAATCCGAGAGCTTTTAAACTCCAGTGAATCGAGTTCCCCCGTGCTGAATTTCAGCAGCTCTTGCTCAGTGAGTGCGTGCGCCATCTCAGAATGCCTTGGTTGCCTCGGCGAAGTCCTGGGCGATGAGTAGCCAGCCGCAGAAACCAATAAATGGAATCGCGGCGATGGCCGCCAGGGCAACGATTACGGAAAATCCCTTGGCGATCGCGCCGGATTCTTCCGGGAGCGCTGCCGCCCGCATGATGACGTATAGGCAAATCACAATGCCTAGAACTGCGATGATTAGGCCGATTAGTTGAATCACTGTGAGGCTTTTGTATTTAGAGGCGACTGGCTTAGTAGACTAAGATCGCCCATTAATGCAGGCATAACTTATTACAGTCAAGCTGAATGTCATAGTGTTGCTCTACTGTTGGTGCTTTGTTGCAACGCACTAACAGAGGAAAAGCCTTCGCACGAAATGGTGACAATGTCACCAAAGCAGAAAGGATAGCCAGAGAGCTAAGAGGTAACATTGTTACCTCTAGCTTGCTTCGCTGTCGCTCTGGTCTAGTTCGTGCAACTTTTGCCGCATACGCTCAAGGTCACTTCGAAATCGTCGGGGCCATCTGAAAGGCCATAGCTAAGCTGTAAATTCAACTCTTAGGACCTCGAATCAAGCAATTCCTTGATTCGTTTCTCCACCCGCGAAGCTACCGATAGTCGATCTATCGAACTTCTGAGGTGGCGCTTCACTTCGTTAGTTTGCTTTAAGATTTCTGTTGTAACAGAGTCCAGCTTATCCAGCGCTCCTCCTTCTTCGATTGCTATCAAAGTATCAATGGCCTTATTGAGATTTTTTTTAGTAATATTAAGCCACTCGACGTTCCATATCGCCTCATCTTGATGTGCGGAATTTTCTGGATTGTGTAGTATCTCCTTTTCCCTCGGTTTCAGAATCCGATGATAGAATTCTAAGTATGTCTCTTTCTCTTTAGGTTCAATACCTTCAAATGACATGATAATGAATCCGCCAAAATGACGTCCACCACCGCCTAGCCAAAATTGATCTATTTCAAGAATTTGGCAGGTTCGCAGACCAATTTCCGCAGGCAATGGAGCCCTTCCGACCTCATAAGATTGGAGTCTAGGGCTTGGGATTTTTAGTAAGCCAGCAAGCTCAGTCCTGCTTATTTTGCGCATTTCACGCACGGTTCGGTAACGCACCGAGATGATCTTGTTTTCTACCGAGACTGACATTCATCAATTCAACTAGATGTATGGCAAATAAGGCAAGGAAACGTGTTGACATTATATAATTCTAAATTTAATACATATCTTAGAATTTTAGAATTATGGGCATTGAATCCAAAGCAATACGTTTAGCTATGCTAAGCCAAGGCATAGAAACCAACGCAGAGTTGGCTCAGTTGTGCCTGATGGCTCCGCAGACGATGAATCGTGTTATTTGTGGAGCCAACAAATCCCCCATCGCCCGGCGCCGTGTTCAAAATGCGCTTGGTGCTCAATTTTGGGAAAATATCCCGCTCGATGTAAACCCAGACGGAACTCCCAAGTCATGACCAACACCCAGACAGCGATCCCTCAGCCGACTTACGTAAAATACGGCAATGTGATTTATCCGATCTCTTGCTCGCAGTGTTCACTTAAGGACTTTTGCGACGAATACGGCAAGCTCGGCCCTTGTGACCGGGCCTTGATCCTGCCGGAGGAACCCATTTTCGATAACCTCGTAGCATTTTGCCATGACAACTAAACTCGACTGGCGCACGCCTGCATATCCTCCACCCGCCTGGTTGTTCCGCATGCTGAATCTGCCAGTGGATGCGCCTGCCAAGGATTACTATGAGGCATTTGAGCGCTTGGTAGTCGAACCGCTGCGCTTTGCGACGGATGCAGAGATATTTTCGCGCTTGGCCATGGAAAAGCAATCACTACACGGCCTGGCCTATCCGGACGCCGTGCAGGCCGCCGCCAGGGAAAACCCGCGCCTGGCTGAGGATGCTGATGTTCAGGCACTCGTCGCCGATGCGCGGCAGCAAACCATTTCAACCCCGGTCAACTACTCCACCATCAACGATGAATGACCGCTAAAGATAAATACGAGATACTGATCCAAGTAAAGAAACGCCTGGAAGGCATGGATGAGACCCTACGCGCCCTGGATGAAGGGCGCAAGAAGGCCGACAGTCTTGGCCGTTCGCTACGTGATGGTTTCGCTGTTGGCCTGGGTAATTTCGCGGTTCAGCAGATCAGCCGCATGCCGCACTTGATTGGAAACATGACTCGCGCTCTAGTTGACGCTAAGCTGGAGATGGATGCGCTCGAAGCTCCATTTGACTACGTTTTTGGCCCCCGCGCTCAAGCCGAGATGGAGAAAATGCGCGCCAAGGCCGATCATTATGGCCAATCCCTGCAAACCGTTGCAGCGGGCTATGGTCGCATTCAGGCAGGCGCGGCCAAGAGTAACCTTACGCAGCAAGAGACAGAGTATTTATTCGACGGGCTCCTGGCGGCGTCGACTGCCCTTTCCTTGAGCGCAGATCGCACGGAAGGCGCTCTAACTGCCGTTGAGCAGATAATCTCCAAAAATACCGTTTCCGCTGAAGAGCTAAAGCAGCAGCTCGGCGAACGCTTGTGGGGTGCCTTCAATTTGGCTGCTGAGGCGATGGACCTTACGACCGAACAGTTGAGCAAGCTCTTGGAGACCGGCAAGCTCGGCGCAGAAGAGTTTTTACCCCGCTTGGCCAGGGCACTGCATGAGACTTTCGATCCGTTGGTTGCGGAGCGCGCAGGCAAACTGCAAGGCCAACTTAATCGCCTGAATAATGAATGGTTCGAGCTAAAGCTAAGCCTGGGCGATACAGGATTCATCGACAACCTGACCGATGGTATCGGAGAGCTGATCGAACAAATGAAAGACCCGGAATTTCAAAATGGTGTCATCATGATTGCCGACGGTCTTAAGACCGCATCCGAGGCCGCCATCAAGCTTGTTTCCGAACTCCCAACGATTGCCCGCACTGCCGCTGTTGCCTTGGAGAGCTACCGAAATGTCTGGGGTCAATTGACTGCCCCGATTAACGGCCCCGAGGCTCCAATATCATACCAGCGCGCCCTCGATGATGCACTGGCCAAGTATGGGCCTATGGCAAATGAATCAGGGACCGGCCTACTTTCCTCTGAAGACTTGGGTATTGCGCCAGTTAGTGACATCGTGGGGAGCGCTGACCCTCGCCGCCGCATAGCAGCCGATGCGCTGAAGTTCAACTCTTCAATGCTTGGATACTGGGGCACACGCACCGGGCAAGCATCGGCGCTCCGCTCGCGTGTTGGCGACGATCCATTGACTCCACTTGTTCGTAAGCAGGAGGAATTGGTCGCCCTACTGGAGCGCGAAATTGAATTACGTGAGATCAGCCAAGGCTTTCGCGAGGCAATGATCAACAGCCCGGAAGTTGATGACGATACGCGCATTAAACTCATTGAGCAATTTAACGAGGAAGGCCTCAACCTTGCCGAGCTGGAAAACATGCTGGCCCGGCTTGATAGCTTTGGCGATGCATTCCAATCATCCTTTAACGACTGGATCAACGGCTTTGGCACTACTGGTGAGCAAGTCGCAGGCATACTGACTGGCACCCTGCAGAGCGCCATAGATAGCGTGGCTACTTCGGTCGACGGCTTGATCCAAGGAACAATGACCTGGGGCGACGCCTTCCAAAACGTTGGTAGCCAAATCGTCAGCACCCTTGTTCAACTGGTGGTTCAGTTCATTGCCCAACAGATGATCATGCTGGCAATGCGGGCGATTTTTGGGAAATCCATGATGGCGACCGCTGCCGTAGAAGCCGCTAGCCTTTCTGCCATTTGGGCAACTCCCGCCACGCTTGCATCTATCGCCAGTTACGGCGGTGCAGCCGCTATCGCTCCCGCATCCATTGCGCTGGCTCTTGGCACCACACAATCGGTATCCGCTGGCTTCGGCGTCGGCGCGGCTGGCGTTATCGGCGGCGGGATTCCGGGCTTTGCTGAAGGTGGCCTGATTACTGGCCCTGGAGGCCCCAAAGATGACGCCATCCTCGCCCGATTGTCTAACATGGAGTTCGTGATGCCCGCCGACAAGACCCGCGCTTATTTGCCCATACTGGAGCAGATGCGCGCTGGTCGCTTCCCTGGCTTTGCTGAAGGGGGCTTGGTTGGTGGATCACCATCCACGGGTTCAGGCGGCGCGACAGAGATCATCATTGTTGGCAGCATGGCCGACGCCCTGGAAGCCGCCGCCGACCGGAGTGGTTTCGTCACCATTCGCCAAGCTGACGCCTTAATCCGAAAGCGCATGTAGTATGCAAATAGAAAGCATCAAAATTCTAGTAAATCACCCGGACGGCTCAGCTGAAAGCTACGTGCTTAGCGAACTTGAATACAATTCATTCACTCGCCATCGCCAACAATTTCTTGAGCTTTGCTTTCCACCAATCGCCGCCGAAAGCAGAGCGATCAACCACATCATCTGCTCTCGTGCCCCTGCTCCCAGTGTAACGGTCAATTCGCAGGATACGATAAAGCTTGATCCGATAAATGAGGCATTCCGGCAACGAATCACAGAACTATCCTAACAAAATTCTAGTAATCAATCATCAACTCACCGCACCATGACAACTAAGAAGAAAACTAAAAACCCACCATCTGTTTGGGCATCGTTCGGGCCTGAAATCTTGGGCTATTATCTGGTATTACGCCGCTATTGGGATGAACTTAGTCCATTTTGGCTTCAATTTGAAGAGGCTGAAAATGCTGAGCAGGAGGCGCGACAAGCTGTCGCGGATTTCCTCAACAGCATGCCTCAAGACCGCACCGAGGAAACGCAATCAAATCTCGAACGTGCCCAGGCTCGGCTGGAAGCGGCAGAAGAGGCGCTTTCCACTGCCCAACACGATTTTAACAATCTGCCCGAAGGCACCCCCACTGAAATCTGCAAGGGCTATGAGGATCGCTTAAAGGAAGCGAAGAAGCGGTTAAAAGATGTCTCAGAGCAATGCGATTGCGCGAAAACTGAGCATGCCACAGCCGAGACTGAGTTGGAGGAACCCCGCCAACAATTGGCCACATTGCGCAAAGCGCATAAGGATGCGGAATCAGCATATCAAACCGCGCTCTCTGATTTGCCGCGTCCACATGCGGAGACGATGAGTAAAGCCATCCAGCAGCTTTGCACGCCGTTGATGGGGAAACTCAAAGACGATATAAGGTCGTATATCGACTTTTTGTATCTCGATGACATGGGTGGAATTCTGAACTTCATCGGTAGAACTCCCATCATACAACAGATCACCTGGAAGTTGTCACATGTGATCCAGGACATCGGCGGAGATTACTATACCGATAAAAATACCATGCCGGACATCGCTCGATACCGTAAGTGGATTCTGGTCATTCAGACTTTGGCTGACGAAAACCCGAATCTGCCCAAGGCTTTGCTGGGCATTACCCTTCCCTTCGACAAGAAGGACGCGGCCTAATTTCATCAATGGGTGATTGGTCTGATCCATTGACGCGACGGCAAGGCAGTTGGCGGGTCTAGTCCAACAGTTCCCCGCCAACTGCCAACAATTTCAATGAAAGCACTCACACGATACCACAGTTTACAAGAGGCCCCCGCCTGGATGCAGGAACGCGCTGCCCTACTGCATCGCCTTTGCTCCAGTATCGAACGTCGGGTGGAAAAGCAGATGCCGGTTCGCGATGCGATCCACCAAGTGTATCAACGCTCAGCCATTCCTGCCGTTTATCGTGCTGAACCATCCCGCTGCGTTCGCCTGTCTGAGCGCAGCCTTCGCCGTCACTATGACGACTGGCGCGAATGCCAGGCTCCCGAGGCATTCCTACCGGGTTATGTTCATGCCAAATGCCCAATTACCAATGATAGCGCCTTGGCACTTATGGAGCGAGCATTGAACTCAGACAGTCTCGACGATGCGATTGCCTCACTAAAGGCTGATTGGGAAGCAGGCTTTGCAATCCCAGGCCTTCCCCGCCGCGATCCAGGCAATGGTAAACCACCCATGCACGCGAGCAGTTGGCGCCGCGTTTTGTCCAATGAGGCTATCATTGAGTTGGAACTCTACTTTTCAGCCCGCAAGCGCCTTAGCCGATTAATCCGCCGCCAGCGAAAGCAGGCAAATTCCAATTAATATGTTTCAAGTCGCTCCAGTCGTAAAAATTCGCGCTCAGCGGCCTTTGGCGGACCGGTTGGTGTCATGTTGCCTCTTTTCTTTGAAAGCGATTTTGCAACGGCATTACACCGTTTTTCAAAGCAGTTCTATTTCAATGGATGCTGATCAATCTCCAACTGTAACCCTGTGGCCCTAAATATCATGTCAAACGCACCGAAAACCGCTCAATTCCCCTCTATGCCATCAACACCCCATCTGCCGCCCCACGAGCGCTGGGACAAAAGACCGCTGAAGTTCCGCGACCACGAACGCTGGGATGATTTTCTTACCTTCGCCATTCGCTCACTAATCGACGCGCCCGCTGGGGCTTTGATACCGTTAGTGGCAGGTGCGGAAAGAATCGCCCCTTCTGACTCTTCTCAACTGCTGGTCAATCAAATTGGCCAAGCTTGGGACAACATCCTGATGGCGGTCTATGATGTTCATAGCGATTTTGGGCTTTCGAGTGATACTGATTTTTTAAGAGGAGCCGAAAATACTCCGGTGCGTCACTTTGGTGAATGGCTGCATGAGCTTTGCCTTACCTTGTGCGATAAGCGCGACTACATTACGCGCAACGATGAACTTCGCCACTCGGTGAAACAATTCACCGATGCCCTGGAGCGATTTCAAATCAATGAAATGAGCCTATTCTCTCAGATTCAAATTCCAGAACAATCCCAAGCAAAGGCCAGCTAACGTTAAATATTTATGCTTAGCCCCAAATTACCACACAGCAACACTTTCGACTGGTTGATTGCAAACCCAGGGAAGCGCACATTTAAGCGCGGCGAAGTTGGCAAGCTGCTTTGCCTGTCCCCGGACTCTGTGCAACGGCTTATCGACCAGGGCGAGCTGTGGGGTATCTGCCATGAGTCAATGCGTGGAAGTGGCCAACGTCGCAGCTATGCGATCACGCGCGATAGTATTCTTTGCTATTTGGGCAAAACCGCAGACCACGATGAAGAAATGAAGGTCGAGATGCTTTGCCGGGCGCTGGACACCATCCAGTGCCGCAAGTCGATCAAAACGATTTACTCCTACTTGGCAGATAGGATTTCTCAAATGCCTGGAGGTGCAAGGAAATGAACACCCACCCGAGCATAACCGATCAGCATGGCTTTGACAGTCTACTTGGCCCAATTACAAAGCAGCACTATACGTTACTTGAGGCTGGGCGTGTGATAAATCTCTCTCGGCAAAGCGTGCAAGCCCTAGTCGATGAAGGGGAGCTCGGCGCAATACAGCATAACCGCATCAAGGGAGATGGTTCGCGTGGAAAAACAACGGTTCTTCGTGAACACCTACAATTTTATCTCAGCCGCAAGTCTACAATAGATACGATCACCAAGCGTGAGCACCTCTGCGAAGCGCTTCGCAGCTTCAAGCGCGCAGACCTTGTTTTCTTGCGCGCCGAAATAACACGACTCATCGAACGTCAATAAACTTCAATTTAACCTTACAATCACCAACGCAACATCAGACCCAACCATCACAACATCATGAACGACAACCAACTATCAGCCGAAGCCAATCTATCGCTCGCCCTCATGCACCTTCTTCTTGCTCACCGCAAAGACCCCGAGCTTGTTGGTAATAAGGTCTTCTGCAAAACCTTGGAGCAGGTGAACAATCATCGGCGGCGACACAAAGGCCAAAAAGGCGTGCCCGTTAAGGTGCTACTGGAAAGCGAGCAAGACTTCGATGACGCAACTCTGTGCATTCTAGAGAACTTTGAGGCTCTTGTTCAGGAAACCGCAAACTTACACCCAAACATGAACGCCATTATCACATCTAAAAAGGTAAAACGCCTCTCCAGTGACGCACCCGATCAAAACTAATTTTTTCATGCAATGAAGACCATCACCCTCACCGAAACAGAAGTTCGCGACATGCTTATAGCCAAGATGGTCAAGCGTGGCGTCGACTACTCCGAAGCCTGGAAACAGGTTCAAGGCAAATCACTCCAGGAAATTCGATTCTCTCTCATGGTGGAAACCAAAATGGAGATCAACGGCGGCAACTATCTACAAGCTTGGAATCAGGCTGCTGGTTCCGAAGTGGGCAAAGAGATTCTTGCCGACATCAGAAATCGCTAATGACCGACGCGCCACAGTTCACCGCTTCACAAATCGCTGCCGCACTTGGTCGTAAGCGCGGTGCGGTTTACCGTGAACTTCGCCAGGCTACACCGTCCAGTAAGGTAATTGTTAGTGGTCGCGAGGCTGACGCCTGGGATGTTGCCAGCTTACCCGAGAAGCATCGCAGGCAACTTTGGGAGATATGCGATAAACGCTCTTTCAAGTCGCCAGAAACGCTTTTGCAGCACGGCACTGAGCGCTGGGAGCCCAAGTTGGCACTATCTCGCATTGCGCCCCATCATATCAATAAAGCTCAGCGCACGATGGCGGCATTTAATGAAGTGCTCGGCCTGATCGACCAACGGCCATGGTATGACCTTCGCTCGCTTGGCCTGGTTGAATATAAACGCGTTTTTGGCCACAGCGTATCAAGCAAGCAATGGGAGCGCATTTTCGAGCGCATTCTGGAGCGTGACGGCGGACGTTACGAATTTAACCGCCTAGAGTTATATCTCGATGACAACCTCTCCCCCAAGATCACGGTGCCCAAGCCTTCAGCATTCGATGCCGGCCTCATTCGCCCTGCGCTCGACTTGGTCGAGATAAAAGAGAAGCCTACCCCTCGCGAGTTGCAATACATCTGGGCCAAAAGTTTTGAGGCGCTCGACTTTTTAATCTCTCAAGGCAAGAAGCCGCGCCGCGCTAAGCGCGAAATCATAGATTACCTCGACGGCCAAGAGGTTTGCATATCAAAGAGCCGCCTTTCTCTGGAGCAACAATTTCGCACCAAGAACAAACTATGGATTGAGGCCGGGCGTATTAGCTCTGCCTTAGCCGATGCGAGAAAAGGCAATAGCGGCGCACACCGCTTCCCCAAGCTAAGCGAGCATACCATCGGAAAATTATGCTCGCGGGCGCTAAGCTGTGGCGGTCGTATTCAGCAAGCCTGGCGCGAGCTATGGGATGAAGGTGAACTACCCCCAGCCGTTTACGAATTTTATGCCAGTAGTAATGGCGACCGCGTGCCCGCCAAAGTTCGCAAAGCTGTCACTCATGAAGTGATGCGCATGCAAAAGTGGCACCAGGGCCCGAAGAAAGCTAAGCTCGACGGCCCTAAGCTTGTTCGCAATTGGGAGAGCATGCCGAGCGGCTGCCAGTTCCAAAGCGATGACCTGACGCCGCCAGTGTATTTTTGGATTGAGGATGAAACTGAAAAATCCGGCGTCCGGGTAACCCGAGGCCAGTTCTTCCCCTGGATTGATACACGTTCAACTTTCATCATTGATTTTCAACTCATTCCCGAAAAGGCGTATTCATCTTTAGATATTCTGCGTGGCATCATTCGCGTTCATGACGTGGTGGGCTTGCCCGAAGAATTTTATTTCGAGCGCGGCATTTGGGAAAAATCTTTACTCATTAAAGGCCGCCGCGATGAGCGCGGCATCCAAGATACCGTTTACGGACTGGAAAGCATCGTTCGCATTAAACACGCCCTCGACCCATCGGCCAAGGTTGTGGAGCGCGTGCTTGGAAGCCTCCAAAACTACATGGAGCGAGATCGCGGCTATGCAGGTCGCAACGAGCGCGAAGATTGCCCAGAACACATACAGCGCTGGATTCGAGAAGTGCAAACCGGCAAGCGCGACCCAAGCGAATGCTTCTACCATTATGAAGAGTGGCTGACTAAACTCAAAGAGTACTGCGAGCGATATAATCAAACTCCCCGCGAGGGTAAGCAGTGCCAGGGTAAGACACCGTGGGAAACTTTCATGGCAAACTTATCCCCTCAGCATCCACTCACCAAGTTGAGAGACGAGGCCCGCCATATCCTCTCAACTCACCGTAGGGAGATCACCATCAATAGCCAAGGTGCCACGATTGCGATTGGTCGCCAGAAGTTCGTTTATCGTGGCGAGGCCACTGGGCGGCGTGAAGGTGAAAAGGTCTTGGCCTGGTTCGACCCTGAAAACATGGATTCGATTTTCATTAGCGACCTCGACAACAAGAATATTGAAATTGTCGAGCGCGCTGCCGAAGTATCTGCATTCAATGCCAGCGATGAAGAGTTGGCCGCCGCCAGCGCACAAGCCAAGGCACATGCACGCCATGCCCGTATCCGCTACCGTGATTTGACCCATCAATTCCCTGAAGAATTCCACCAACGCCAATACCGCAAGAATTGGGTTGATCTGGCTACCCGAGAAACATCGGAAGCCATGGAGCGGCTTCGCGAGGAATCGCAGAAAGAAACCCGCAAAAAGAAACGTAGCCAGCGCACCGCACGGAAAATTGGCGTCCGAACAACCGCCGCGCCAGGTCGTGAAGACTTGCATCGCGAGGGACTGGCTGAACTAGAAAATCTAGGCATCCCTGCCGCAGACCTGGACGAACTATGACCCATCAAATTTGTGATTTTGTCGATACTGGGAAACTAGACGCCGAAGGTGTTGCTCGTGTGGCATCATCGATTGGTGATCATGACTTGAGAGCATCCCTTTATTTTATCCAGGCGCGGGCTGAAGAGTCAGGCGGTTGCCGTAACCTGGCGCAAGAGCTGATGAACAGATATGCGGACCAGATATGCCCGATTGAAGTTTTGAATGCTCAACGCGAAGGCCGCACACGTCTCACCGCTGAGGAATACGACAACGCCTGCAGGAAGTTAAATCACTTCCCCTATGGTGACCCTCGCCCGGTTTCAATAAACCCGCGAGAGTTACTTGATCATGAATTATCCCCCGAGGAAATTCTAGCCCACCGCGCCAATGCAGAGCGGGAATACGCTGAGGCTATGAATGGTTGCTCTGTCAAAGATGCTGAACAACCGGGCGTCCAATTTGTAAGGCTGCGAGACTCGGCACTCAAATTGGCAGCTAGCCATCTGCCAAACGTATTACACAAACTCTGTATTTCAGGCCGCGCCGCTCTCGCTCGCCGTGTCTATCAATCAGCACCCTCGGCATTGGATTGGTTTCCGGATTTGCTCAATTGTCTGCATGATCACCGCCGCCACTATCGCCCAAGCTCAATATCAGAGATCGCCCAAACCAGTATCTTGCAAAAAGTATGGAATGCAATGGATGAAGCCCAAGCAACCGGCGGCCTGACCATCGTCCACGGCAATTCTCGTATTGGCAAAACAACCGCCGCAAAGTCATGGGTAAATCTCAACCTGGACAAAGCTCGATACCTGACCCTTGAAGCTGGCAGCGGGGATGCTCAATTTTACCGAGAGATTGCCTTGGCCCTAGGCTGCCAAATTGGGCAGACTACATCACTGGCTCGGACGAAGCAGGCGATTGCTGACACACTACGCTCGGGTGATGTAATGCTGATTATTGACGAAGCTCACCTGTTGATGGGCTCGGGTCGCAAAGCGAACTTGGCTCGCATTGAGTGGTTGCGCACGGCATTGCTAAATCGCGACGTGCCTGTCGTCCTCTTATCGACTCCGCAATTCAATCAGCGACTCAACCAGGGCGGCGCGGAGTCTGGCTTCAACATCGATCAATTCAAAGGTCGCCTGAACAACTTTGTGAAGCTGCCGGAATCACCCAAGGTGGAAGACTACCACGCCGTAGCTGAATCACTTGCCCCCAATGCCACGCCAGAGTTCAAAAAGGCTCTGGCCGCCTACGGTAAGATTTCAACGTTCTACTTTCAGGGGATCCGCCGCGCCGTTGGCGAAGCGAAACGTTTGGCCGCCAAAACAGGCGTGCAATGGGAAACCAAGATAGGAGAGGCCATCTCTCGTAGTATGGGCGTCGACAATGTCTGCGCACAGGAATTCCCGGAGGCAAAGACAAAGCGCACAACCAAGAAACCGACGCCACGCGAACAATCAGATTTTAAGCCTACTGCAAAGCCATTGAAACCAGCTTTAAGCACCCGTGAAAAGTTCAATGATTCTCCGGCAAATTTTGCGCCGGACCGAGTCGCATCACCCAAGCTCGACCCTCAAGCCGTAGGCTAAACACTTTCAGTCATATTTTTCAAAACCTCGCCTTTGGGCGGGGATTTCCTGCTGCCCGCGTTTTTATAGACATCGGACATCGCAAAAACCAAAAAGATCACGGTGCGTTTACATTGACCTTCAGGCATTAAAAAACGCATGGCCTAGTGGCAACATGCGTTTGACTGGCTGGATGCCACTCTAGTTTGATCAGAACGGAACGTCTTCGTCGAAGTCGTCTTCCTGGGTTGGCGCGGCCTTGGTTTGACGTGGTGGCGGTGCCGAGCGCTCGTAGCCTTCGTTACCTCCTCCGCCGTTGGACTCGCCATCGCGGCCACCAACGAACTTAAACGACTCACAGACGACCATTAGCTTGCTGCGCTTTTCGCCTTGCGGTGTTTCCCACTTATCTTGACGCAAACGGCCTTCCACTAAAATTGGGCTGCCTTTGCCGAGGTATTTGGAGATCACTTCGGCGCTGCGGCCAAAGGAATCAATGTCGACGTAAGCCACTTCCTCGCGCTGCTCGCCCTCTTTCGTGGTAAATTGGCGATTCACCGCGATGGTGAATTTGCAAATGGACATGCCCCCTGGCGTGACCCGCATTTCGGGTTCCGCAACGAGGTTGCCCATGAGGATGACTTTATTGAAAGATGCCATAGGGCCAGAATCAGTCGTTGCCCGGCCAGAGTCAAGATTTGCTCTGGCCGGGCTGAACTGAAATTGGTTAGGCGCTCTGGACGAGGATGCGGTTCACCGTCTTATCGAGGCGGAAACGCTCCTGGATTTGCGCAGGCAGATCGCTGCCGGCCTCGATGTCAATTTCGAGGTAGATGCCACTGGGCATGCGGCGATCGGTCACGCGAATGAACTCCTTGGTGCCGTTGTTCTTCACGTTGGTCACGTTGGCTCCAAGGCCGTTGATGTTTTCCTTGATGGAATCGATCAGGGTTTCGATGGACTCGCTGTAGTTGCGGGTATCGAGGATAAAGGTTGCGCGGTAGCGCTTATTCGTTGCTGTCTGGCTCATTGTTCGACTGTGTGGGAATTCGGGTGTTAATCTGATTCATCGCGACGGTGGTCCCCTGCTCGACTAGCAGTCGCAAGCCGTTGATATACTCGGGGATACGCGATTCAATAAGTGTTTTTTCTTCGCTGTTGAATTTGCCAAGGACCCAATTGGTAAGCTTCCCTTTGTGGGGGTTGCTACCAATGCCGATCCGATAGCGGACGAAGCCGTTGCCCAAATGTTGGAGCAGGCTTGCCACGCCATTATGCCCGCCATTACTGCCGCGGATAGATACCTTGCAGCGCCCCAGATCGAGATTTATCTCGTCGTAGATTACCACAACGGAATCGACTGGGGCCTTCAGGTAGCGCATCATGGCACCAACCGCGACACCGCTCTCATTCATGTAAGTTTCAGGCTTAACGAGGACAATTGATTCGCCGGCAAAATTTACCTTGGCAGTTTGGGCATGCAGCTTCTTCTGCAGCTTCCACTCGCCACGGCAATCGGCGGCTAATTGATCCACGACCTGGAATCCGACATTATGACGAGTGTCACGATACTCCAGTCCGGGGTTTCCCAGTCCGGCGATGACGGTTACGGCCATTTTGGCAAAGAACAGAAAATGGAATCAGCGCCGGGTGACGCTGATTCCACGGATTAAAGACATTACTCGGCTTCAGCCTTTTCTTTGGCTTCGCCCTCTTCGGCTTCCTCGGTTTCGCTGCTTTCGACCTTGGCCGGTTCAGCAACGGCTACGATCACCATGTCGGGCTCGCCGTCGAAGGTAACGCCTTCGATTGCGGGCAGATCTTCCAGGTGGATCGCGTCGCCGATCTTGAGGTCGGAAACGTTGATTTCAACGTATTCCGGCAAGTTGCGCGGCATGCAGTGGATTTCCAGTTCGTGGACTGGAGTGTCGAGCACGCCACCGTTCTTGACGCCGATGGATTCGCCAGTCACGTGAACTGGGATGTGCGCGTGAATGAGTTGACCGGCAACGACTTCCAAGAAGTCAATATGGCGGAAGCGGTCCGTGAGCGGATCGCGCTGGGTTTCGTGGATCAGCGCATCGATGGTCTGATCTGCGTCGTCTTTGAGGGTGATCACGGCAGTGGACCCGGCGACTTCGCGCAGCAGCATCTGGAAATCTCGTTCGGCAACCGCAAGATTGCGGTTGCCGCTCTTACCGTAGATGACTGCAGGGATCAAGCCCTGTGCGCGCAGGCGGCGTGAATTACCACGGCCGATGCCCTCACGTTTTTGTACGGACAGGAGGTGTTCGCTCATGTTTAACTATTCTAATGGTTCTTGTTTGGTTCCCACTCGGATGAGTGGAAACGAGCCAGAAAAACACCCCTGCCCTGAAAGGCAATCAAAACTTTCAGCATTTTAGGTCAAACAAAGGGCGCAACGCCCGAGATGGTGGCAGAAACAGTTAAAACAAGACGGGTTCATTTAGTCAGGCTGCAGAACGAAACGTATGGTTTTTCCTCAAGCCATCAGCATGTTTAATTCTATCGACCGCGATAATATTAAGAATGCTTAAACTAAAGGCGTCGCTTTCAACTTGACCTTATGTTTCGTTTGTGTGACATTCGTGACATGGAATTAACAAACAGCATTAACGTCGTGGTTTACGTAATGGGTGCAATCATCATATCTGCACTCGCTTTGGACCTGTGGTTGGAGCTTCGCTGGGCTCGAGACGCACAAACCATGCATGCGACGTCACCCCAAGATAAGCGCTTGGGCATCAAGCCACGCAGCTAGACGGCGGCTGGCTTGTTGCCGGCCCCGCATCCAGCGGCCATGATCCGGCCTTACAGAAATTTACGCACAAAATAGCCGCCAACAATCCATTGGCGGCAAGTTTAGTCAGCTTAACTTGCTGATATGCTGGGTTGAGCGCTAGCTCACCTGCTCTTGGTGACGGGCAGTCTTTGTTGTCGGCTCTTTCGGTAACAATCCTCGACTGCGCTTGCGCTCAAGTGCGCGCTCCAAGGTATAGAGGCATTCTTCTGCCGATACCTCTGCTCCAAAGAAACGCGAAAGCCAGCTGTAAACGATTTTTGGCTCCATTTCGTGCATGCGGCTGGGCTGTTCGCGTACACGGTCAAATGCATCCACCACCGCTTGCGCAATGACTCGAACCATCGTGCGCGAAACCTCAGAACTTCGCTCCTCAATGAGCACGTCGGCCGCATCAGTCATGGGAAATTCTTCAAAAATGTTCTGATAAATCGCTGCCGCATTCAGTGACTCCACTTCCGTGCGCGGAAAGAAGTGTGCCATGAGTGTCCAAGGGTGAATGTCTTCGGGCGTTTCGTCCAATCCACGCGAATCCGTTCGTAAAATAACGGTCGGGATATCAGCAAATTTTGCCGTCATAAACTCCACCACAGCGCCGGCTTCAATTATACCCCCATCGAAATTAAAGAGCGCCAGATCGCATTGTAGCAGATTGAGCAACTTCTCGTCGCGAATGCGGCGGGCAGATTTGTCGCGGGCAGGGAAATTCTGCGGGAGCACACTGCAATAGCGTTGATCGGAGATATCAGAAATCGCCTCAGCAAGCATCGCGTTGCCAATCAAGTCTTTATGCGTGAAAAGGTCTCCAGCGAAGTAGATATTCAGCGTCGGCTCTTGACTGGTACTCATGGAATATACAGGGACTGCGTAGTGCAGGTCAGCTTTCTGGGGTGGAAATTTATAGCAATTGGCCTAAGTTATCGGTCTTTTGCAGGAAAGCTTTAGCTAAATTTTTATATAATATCTATAATATTATGTTACATCGACGCAGTTTTATTCAGACTATAGGGGTTTCTGGGGCCGCCTTGAGCCTCGGCTTTGGTGGGTTACAAAAGTTACTGGCATCGGACCAAGGACCTTCGACAGTGGGCTTCGGCCCCCTCCTCCCGGATTCAGACTCTGTTTTGGAACTCCCCAAGGGCTTCTCTTATCGGATTATTTCTCAAACCGGCAAGCCCATGGCCGATGGTTTACTCTCCCCGGGGCGTCAGGATGGAATGGCGGCTTTTCCGGGACCAGAGGGCCGCGTGATCCTCATTCGCAACCACGAAAATGAATACCCATGGCGCCCCTTAGGCCCATTCGGTATGCTCAACGAGCGCTACGCCGAAGTGGACCCCAAAAAGCTTTATGATGCGCGCCAAGGGAACATGCCCTGCATTGGCGGGTGTACTGTTTTAATCTACAATCCCAAAACCGGCCGCGTGGAAAAGGAATTCATGCGCTTGCTGGGCACCGAGCGTAATTGTGCGGGCGGGCCCACGCCATGGGGCACTTGGATCACCTGTGAAGAGACTCAGGTGACCACTAAGGACGGATATAGTCAGGACCATGGTTACAATTTTGAAGTGACCCCTACCCTGACTCCGGAACTTGAGCCAGCTAAGCCATTGAAAGCAATGGGGCGCTTTCGCCACGAGGCCATCGCGGTCGATCCCGAGACCGGCATTGTTTACCAAACCGAAGACATTGGCGACTCCAGTTTCTACCGTTTTATCCCTGACAAGCCGGACAAGCTGGACTCTGGAAAGCTTCAAGCACTCGTCATTAAGAACGGCCCGGCTGATACGCGAAATAATCCCGGTGCCACCGGCAACTTCCCCATTGGTCAATCCTTCACCGTGGACTGGGTGGACCTGGAGGATGTCGAGTCCCCCAACAACGACCTCCGTTTGCAAGCACAGCGAAAAGGAGCAGCCATCTTTGCGCGGACCGAAGGCATCTGGATGGGTGAGGACGAAATGTATTTTGCCTGCACAACGGGTGGCCCGCAGATGTTCGGGCAGATATTCCGCCTCAAGCCCGGTCGCAAGGGAAAGCCGGACACGCTGGAGCTATTTATCGAATCGCACGATTCCGACCTCATGCAAAACGCGGACAATCTCGTCGTCGCGCCATGGGGCGATGTCATCATCTGCGAGGATTCCAACGCGCCACACAAGCGCCTCGTCGGCGTAACGCCCCAAGGCGAGATCTACCATCTGGCCAAGTGCGTTTATAATAGTAGTGAGTTGGCGGGTGCCTGCTTCTCTCCCGATGGACAGACGCTATTCTTCAACGTTCAGAATCACCCGGGTATGACCATTGCGGTGACCGGGCCCTGGCCGGAGAAACGCGGTTAATTCACTGCCTTGTCCGTAGGCTGATCCGGATCAGCCTGCGGGTAAAGCAGCAACCGGTCGTGAACCAGCAGCACGATGTCTTGTCGGCCGTCGTTGGTAAAATCGCCGATCATCACTTCGCGTGGCTCCAGTGGAGCGCCTTTGCGACCGCCATAGTGTAAGTCTTCCTCAAACACGCTGAAGTGCAGCGCGCTTTGCCAGGAATCCGGCGAGCTGTACTTGATGATTTCCAGTACGTTGTTCTGGCCATCAATGATGATAAATTCGGGCTCATCGTCGTTGTTCAACTCACCCACAACGATTTGATTATAGACAATGCTATCCAGATCGGACTCATAGCTGGATACGTTTTGCAATGACTCCCATTGAGAATCCAGCGCAGAACGAACCAGGGCATTTTTGCCGAGCAGGACGAGATCTTTGCTGTCGCCCTCTGACTGTAGAACCCCCATCGGACTGAAGTCGCCGTATTCCACCGAGCGCGAATAGCGGTAGATCCCGGCTTCGTCGCGGTTGAGAATTTGAAACTCCTTCTCGCGGGTATCGAAGATTAGCATTTCCGCCACGCCATCACCATCCACGTCGCGCAAATGCGGGATCGACAAGTGATCATTGCCCGCGCGCGAATTGAACTGATCCATGACGATGCGGCGCTTGTCAGCATCCAGGTAAATGGCGCGCACAAATCCATTGGAAGCGATCAGCATCTCTTCCCGCCCATCGTCATTGATGTCGCCCATACCGACATTGGCTAAATCGATTTCCCGCAAGCCATCGATTTCAAAAACAGCCTCGCTGGTCTGGTCTTCGGGCAAGGCATCCACGAGTGCCATGTCCACATAGCGAGCGGCGTCGCGGGGCACCGCGATCAATAAATCCTTCGAGTCATTCTGGTCGAGGTCGGCATACATGATGCCATCGGGTGAACGCCGGACGCCCTCCAGCTCAAATTGCTTATCAACCATCCACCCATCTTGGTTTTGCGACAAAAATGACAGCAGTTGTTTACCGTTTTTGCCCGATATCAAGGCCAGCTGCTTTCGCTCTGGCAGCCAGACGATTTTTTCCGGCTCTCCGCTAACGCCAATCGCGCGGGGAAACGTTAGGCGCTCACCATTCCATTGGCTCAGGCCGATGATGGATTCACTTTGGCTGAGGACGAATAATTCATGCTGCCCATCGGCGTCGATATCCGCAGCGGCGAGCGATTCAACCCCCTGAAAAGACGGGAAAGATTGTGGTGCCTTCCAGCCACCATTCTCCCGCCCAAGCAAAAGCCAAACTTGCGCATTGGCAGAGTCTGCCACGACTACATCCAGCGCGCCATCTCCGTTAAAATCTCCCGAGGCGTAGGCGTCGCGAGCAGTCGCTTCAGACCCACTTGAGTAATATTCCATGGGCCAGTCACCACCCTTTTCGAGGCTGTCCGCTTGGAGTTGTTCCACGCGCAAACGACCGGTCCGCGGTTCGATTAAAACCAATTGCGGCTTGGCTGCTTCGGTATCCAGCCAGGCAATGCTTGGCGTGGTGGCGTCCAGTCCGTAGGCGAGTTCGGCACCAAGACCGAGTTCGGGGTCCCACTCGATTACCCGCAGTGCGCGGGGAGACCCCGGCACCCGATAACTAAAGCGCAGTGGCTCATTGCCTTCGCCGGGCAGGCTTTCGAGGTCCATCCCATTGGACTCCATTCGGAAAGTTTCGTGAAGCTTGATCGGGTTCGCTTTTTCGTCGAAAGCAAAGACAACCAGACGGTTTTTGGTCAAAGCCACCAACTCAAGGCCTGGGTAATCTTCGGTCAGTTCGATCAGCTTAAGCGTCGAGTTCCACGGGAGCGCCTCAATGCCGTCATACTCACGCTTTTCAGCCCAGTCACCCTTTTCCAACTGCGCGACTGCGACCAAGGGCTCATCCTTGCTGGTGAAAACCACATCGACCAAGCCATCACCGGTTACGTCCCCCAGCTCGAGGTCAAACATCGCGATGCCGCTAGCCACGCCTTCGAGCTCGAATCGTGCATCTTCCAAAACTGGCTCCCACCGGTTTCGCCGAATGCTGCGGCTGCTGTTGTCAATCTCCCCCGGTTCACGCTGGTAGTAGATCTCCACCCGCGCTCGGTCATTGTTGATGATGGCGATGTCCGTGCGGCCATCTTGGTCAACATCTCCCTGCGCCAATCCGCGGACGCTCCAGTCAATCTTGGTAATTTCCGGCCCGGTGATCTGAATGGGCGCGGTGTCGGCGGAGTCAGCGATCAGCCCGCTGCCGATCAATAGAAAAGGAAGGATGAAACGCATGGCTACTGTTCGTCTTTGGGGAGGATTTTAATGCGAGTAATCTGGGCATCCTCCAACACATAGCCCGCGGAAAGAACGAAATATGGCAGATCATCGCTGTTAATTTCCGGCAACTCAAAATCCATATCGCTGCCCAAACTGCTTTGAAGCTCTGAGTTGTAGAGGCTCACCATCTGGTCGATCAATGGCCCGAGATTCAGGTAGGCATTTTCAACTGGGTTGGGTGGAAACTCAGTTAGCGCATCAACAATGTGCGGTTGGCTCCAAAGACCACCCTCGGACTCTTGCAGACGATAAAGCGTGCGCTCCAGCAAATCCACCGAGCCAACGGCGATGAATAAATGCCCGTTGGCAAGCGAGTAGCCGAAAGGCGCATCGGCGACATTCAGGTTGGCCGGCGTCACGATCTTGTAGTCCAGAAACTCACGCTCAGAGAAAACGGCAACCCCCGGAGCAAAGGTCTCCGTCAGGCCCTTGACGGCGTTTTGGAATGCCTGCGGGTCGCGGAGTGGCACCGCGGCAACCATGTGCTCGGTGGGCTCCATGATGTCCGAGGTTTCGGAAGTGTCCCACATGGTGTAGGAGGTGAATTGCTTGCCGAAATTCTTCATGAGCGATTCACGCAAATCGATGCCGGTCTGCTCTCGCATATTGTCCAACTGCAGTTGGAACATTCCGCCAAAGTTGGGGCTCATGTCATTCATCAGGGCCTCGAAGGACGCAAATGCCTCGCTGAAATCGATCATCGCGATATTCGCGTCGACGGCGTCACTGGGCACCCAGTGCGGATAGTTGATGGGATCCGAGGTGTAGGCCAACACATCGAGGACGCCGCGCCGTTCGTCATACAGCACGCCTAGCACCGACTCCGGGTTATCGCCGTCGAGATTCAGCGTGAAGAAAAACGATTTGAAGGAATCCAGACCCAGGCTGTCCCAGATGGATTCCATGGTCAGCCCCAAAGGATTCATCGGCAGTTCCTCTTGCTCGGCGGCAATGGCTTCCTGGATCAACGAGATCGCCTCGGCCGCGTTGGCGTAAAACCGAATCTGCGAGTCGCCGGCAATGTCCATGGAGCGGAGAAAACCACGAGAGCTACCCAGACCGTCGCTGCGTGAATCGATGATGGAGTCGACCACGTTTTTCAATAGTTCCAGGGAGGTAGCCTCAATGGCAATGCCATCAACGAGCGTCCAATACTCAGCCATCCAATCTTCTTCTGGCTCGTCGGCGATCTCTTCTGTGTAGAGAGTCACGCCAGCATACGGCTCTTCGATTAGCACGACTTGGTCGGTGGGCATCTCACGGTCCAGCACTTGAAGGTAGCGCAAAGCGTCAACCTCTCCGGCAAAGTCTGCCATGATCACGATGCTCGGCTCCATGTCGTTTGCCTGGTCAAAGCCAACGATGGAAGCGCAGAGGCGGCCGTTGAGCAGCTCTGAGAGATTCGCCAGGGAAAGCTCATCGCCACTTTGCAACACAAAGCGTTCGCCGTCCTCGGTTTCAAACGGTTCGCTCAGCTCGGCGTCCCATTTCTCTTTTTGGCTGGCGGAAAAGAACTCGCTGAGCTTGCCATCTTCGGCATGCGCCATCACGGCTTTAAAGTCGTCCAGCGATATGCTGACGACAGCGCTTTCCGGGAGATACTCTTCGAGATAATCTTTAGCGAATGCCGAGGCACTCACCAAGGCAATGGAAATGGGCAATAAATATTTTAGCATGCGGCTTTAGTTGCCAGCGGCGGTAGGTGGCGTGTTGTAACGAAATCCGGTATTCGGGTTTCTGGGATCGAAGGCAAATGCGTCGCGGTTCTCGAGGAAAAACTTCAGCACGTTGGCGGGAATGGCGAAAGCCAGCCCCTCGGCCCCCATGGCGACCACCTTCATGTTGTTTACACCAATGACTTCGCCATTCATGTTGAAGAGCGGTCCGCCGGAATTGCCGGGGCTAATCTCGGTTGTCGTCTGGATGTAAACGCGGCCATTGATGGGGCGGTTGCGATTGCTCACGATGCCCTGTGAAACCGTCCGGTCCAGTCCCAGCGGTGCCCCAATGGCAAACACGGACTGCCCTTGCTTGATGTCGTTCGACTCGCCTAACGGCACCGCTGTCAGCTGTTCGCCGTCGGCCAGATCAATCTTCAACAAGGCCAAGTCGGCACTGGGGTTACTGGCGACGATTTTCACGTTGCTATATTGCTCGCGGGAGAGCGAGTCGTTGTCGTCCTTGAAAACCGTTACGGAAATTTCGTGTTCACCGGCAATGACGTGATCATTGGTGATCAGGTAGCCATCCGGGTTAATGACGAAGCCGCTGCCAAGCCCCGTTTGCGTGCGAATCAACACGACTGCTTCGCCGTACTCATCCACCCAATCACCGACGCTTTGACTATTACGTTCGGACAATACTTGAAACAGGCCCTGCTTGGTCGTTGCGTTCGCGACCGCCACCTGCGTGACGTTCTCCAGGTCAATCCCGATGATGTTGTCTCGAGGGATTTCCAGCACGGTAAATCCCAGATCGACGAATATGCTATTGGGCCTTTCGTAGACGACGGAGCCGCTGACAGTATTGCCTTCGCCAAGATTGATGGTCGCGCGCTCGCCGAATGCCGGGAGCCACGCCAACGCGAGCAAACAGGTAAGAATGAATTTCACAGAGAAAATCATAGTGAGAAATAGGAAACGCGCAAGCGCACGTTGTTTCCAAAATTCCCTGCGATTGGCCGAAGCTTATTCGTCCAAAGTAAATCCGACCTTGATCGTCACCTGCCAATGCATGACAGCATTGTTTTCGATGTGGCCACGCGTTTCAACGACTTCAAACCAGCGCATGTTGCGGACAGATTTCGATGCGCGCGCGATTGCGTTCTTGATGGCGTCATCGGTGGATAATTCGGAGGAACCGGTTAACTCGATTTTCTTGTAGATATGATCGCTCATACCACAACCTACTGACTCAGCGCCGTTTGACAAACCCAGGGCCAACTTTTTGTCCAACGAATCGTCGAATTATTTTTTCACAAAGCGATAAGGCGCGGAAAGCCAGGGCTCTGGCGCATAGTTAATACCGATGCGTGGCGTGCGCTCGATATCGCTCTCGGCAACGGGATCAGCAGACTCAACCCAGAGGCCACTTGTAGCGGCCACTAACTGCGCATCGAGCTCTTTGCTAATTACCATAGCTTTGGTTAAGCGCCCGGGGCCACTCATGGGACCCGCACCGCGTATCAAAACCGCGGCAGGGAAATCTTCGGGGCCAGTCACGATATTGAGCATCCAGTGCACCCCGTAGCAGAGATACACATAAAAACGCCCTGGCGGGCCAAACATCACGGCGTTGCGCGGTGTTTTGCCACGATGCGCATGGCAGGCCTTGTCTTCCGGGCCATCGTAGGCTTCGACTTCAGTCAATGGCCAACGCAGGATTTCGCCGGATGGCAACCGACGGCAAAGATACTGCCCAAGCAATTCGCGCGCGACCACAACGGTATCGCGCGCGAAGAAATCGGGTGTCAGCGCCCTGCCCTGCGCCATTGCGCTAGCCTCCAATCAGACCGCGCTGGAACAGGCCGAGGATCACCGTAACGATGACAAGCAGACTCAGCATCACCTTGTGCATGACGCTAACCGCGCCGGGCATCGGGTAAGCTTGCTTGGCTTCATCACCGGGCAAGGGCGACTTAACAAAGAATGCCACGCGCATCCAGCCGAAGTAGTAATAAATCGAGATCACGACCCCGATAATCGCCGCACCGAGCAAGGTATAGAGACCGGCTTGGAAGGCTGCGATGAAGATGAGCAGCTTTCCGATAAAGCCAGCCAAGGGCGGAATCCCTGCCAGTGAGCCCAGACCAATCGCCAGCACACCGGCCAGGAATGGCTGACGCTCAGCCAGCTTCTGGTAATGCACCAGCTCCTGCGACTCGTCGGCAGGTCCAGCCAAGTGCACCATGACGCCAAAGATCGCAAACGAAGCAAACAGGTAGGAAAACAGGTAGAAAATAATCGCCCACGGGGCTAATGCTGCGCCATCACCCAAGCTGGCCAGAGCCACAATCGCGATCAGCAGATAACCCGCGTGCGCAATGCCAGACAGGCCAATCACGCGCTTCACGTTGTTTTGCCCAATGGCGGTCAGGTTGCCGAAGAGAATGGTGATGATCGCAATGGCCGACAGTAGCGGCTGGGTCAGGTCTTTAAGCGCGGCAAACGGACCGGTGATCAGATTCATCAGCACAAAGAAACCGGCTGCCTTGGAGGATACCGCCAGGAACGCAGTAACCGGAGTAGGTGCACCTTGATAAACATCTGGCACCCAGATCTGAAATGGAACCGCGCCAATCTTAAAGCAAATGCCGCAAAGAACGAGCACGGTGCCGATCATTACGAGCGGTTCGTGCGGATTGGCGGCAATGAACTTGGCCAACTCGCCAAAGTTCATAGCATCCTTGCTGGTTGCTTCGAGGGCCGGATTGCTGGCCGCGCCGTAGAGCAGCACGATACCAAAAAGCAGGATCGCCGAGCTAAGCGCGCCCAGGATGAGGTATTTCAGGCCAGCCTCCAGCGAGAACGCACTGTAGCGGCAATACGCCACCAATATATAGAAGCCGATGGTCACCGTTTCCAGCGCCACAAAGAGCATCACAAAATTGCTCGATTGCACCAGCAGCATCATTGATGCACTGACCAGAATCGTGATCAGGAAAAACTCTGAGCGCGGCAGGTTTTGCTTCGATAAATATGCAACGCCAAGGTAGCACACCAGCGCGGAGCTCAGCACGAAGAACGCCCGCATGTAGGGCAAATAAGGCCCCGCTTCGATCATTCCACCGAAAAGCGGACCGCTGGAAACCGCGTCACCACATCCGCAGCCGATCACCATGAATCCGAGCAAACCGAATTGCGCAGCAATGGCGAAAGTCGCAATAATACGCTTACGTGTGGATGGCAAAAACAAGTCGAGGCAGAGCACGGCAAGCGCGATGCCCGCCATGACCAGTTCCGGCCAAATGGCACCCCATTGGTTGGTGGATGCTAGTTCCTGGAAACCGTTATAATTCATAGCGATTGCCCTCCTTCCTGTGGCTGAGCCTCGGCGAGCTTAACGCCATCAGTGGAGTCTGATTCCAATTCTGCCTTATTCAAATTAGCCTTCTTCAATTCCTTGGGCATGTGCACGTAAACGGGTTCGGCCTCCACTGCCCGCTCGATGGATTGCGAGATGCCCATCGGCCACAGACCGATGAAGGCCAGCGTTACCAACAGGATGGTGGCAGGCGCGCGTTCAGCCGGCGTAATGTCGCCGATTTCGCGTTCACCGAGCGCAGTGCTGAATTCCTTGGTGTGCGGGCCGAAGAAAATGTTCGCGGCGGCGCGGAGGCCGTAGATGGCGGAAATCACCACACCCAACACCGCAGGCGCGACGGCCCAAGCATGGTTTTCCCACAGTGCGATGAAGATCGTAAATTCGCCCCAGAAGTTGGCGAAACCAGGCAGGCCGATCGAGGCCATGCTCGCGGCAACAAAGAAAGCGGCCAATACCGGCGCTTTCGGCCCGAGCCCGCCAATCGCCTTCATGTCATAAGTGCCAGTGCGGTTGTAAACGGCAGTCGCCAGCACAAACATCAGCGCGACGGATACCCCGTGCGCGAACATCAGCATGACTGCGCCGCCAATGCCCACAACGGACATCGTCGCGATGCCGAGGAAAATGTAGCCCATGTGCATCACTGAGCTGTAACCAATCATCAGCTTCAGGTCGCGCTGGGCGATGGTGACGAAGCCGATGACCAGGATGTTGCCTAGTGCGAGCCAGACCAACCAGTCATTCCAGGCCAATGCGCCAAACGGAACCAACGGCGCGGCAATCTGCACCAAGCCATAGAGACCGAATTTCTTCAGCACGCCGGCATGAAGCATGGCGTTGGCGGTTGGCGCGTTGGCGTAACCGCGGGGTGCCCAGGAGTGGAACGGAAAGAGCGACACCAGAATACCAAAGCCGAAGAGCAGCAATGCGAAGATATTGCTTTGCGCCACCTTGGCGACGCCGTTGGCGGTCAGGTATTCCTTGAGGCCGATCAGACTAAAGCCGGTGGCCGGATCCCAGCCGGTTTGACCATATAGGTAGATCAGGCCCAGGAGCGAAAGCATTGCACCAAGGGTCAGGTAAATGGTCATTTCCATCGCGGCGGCGCGGCGCCCTTCCCCGCCCCAGATGCCGATCATGATAAACGTCGGGATCAGCGCGAGTTCGTGGAAGAAATAGAAGAAGAAAATGTCGATCGAGCAAAAGACGCCCATCAGACCGGCCTGCATCACTAGGAGTAGCCCCATGTAGAGATTAAGGCGTTCGGCCTGCGAATACATCGCATGAATGCCAGCCGCGAGGCCCACGATACCCGCAAGCAGATACAGTGGCATCGAAATGCCGTTCAAACCGAGGAGCAGCGTGATGCCCACACTATCGCGTAGGCCGAGATCGCACCCGCCAACATAGGCAAAGCCATTAAGAAGCTCCGTTTGTGAATCGAACTTAATCCAGAGATACACGGAAATAACCGCCGGCAACATGAAGCCGATGGCGGATATTAACCGGACGCCGGCAATGCCCAGCGCCTTTCCAAAGAAAAGCACCACCGCCGCAGACAGCGGGATGAAGATCGAAAGAAGCAGCAAATTAAAATCGGTAAACATGACTTACAGCAGTCCGAGGGCGAATGCGCCGAAGAAAAGTACGCCGGCCAGAAACCAGTAAACGTAACCGTGAATGTTGCCTACGTGAAGGGAACGGGACACCATGCCAAACAGGCCGGCAACGCCTGCAGTCCCGCGGACGAGGAATCCGGAAATGAGCCAGTTGTCCAGGGCGGCCAAAATGTTGGCAAAACGCTCCTGCACCTCGGCGACATACCAGTCGTAGATGTCATCAAACCAGCCGTGCTTCTCCAATGCGCCGTAGAGCGCCGGAGCCTTGACCTGCAGTTTGTCCTCCTTGGGTCCACGACCGTAGAAGAAGAAAGTAAATACGAATCCGAGCAGCATCGCGGCGAGCGTAATGCCTTCCAGCATGGTCACCTTACCGGTTGCTTCGATCGCGTGGTGGGCAGCTTCCCAACCGCCACCGTAACCGTGATGCGGCGGGTGTCCGTGGTCTTCAGCCGCAGCTTGGGTACCGTAGCCTTCCATCATGAAGGTAGTGGTGTCCGTCGGCAGCATGGACGTCATTTCACCGCCTGCCCAAGTGAAATTTAGAAACTCTGACTTGCTGGCAAACCAACCGGCTCCCAGCGACAGGAAAATACCGAGCACGATCAGCGGAACCGTCATCCACAGGCTGGATTCGTGCGCGTGTTCGGCCTTCTCACTGTTCGGCTTGCCGAGGAAGACGACAAAGAACATGCGGCCCATGTAGAGCGCGGTCGTCAGTGCGGCGACCAGTGTTAGGCCATAAACCCAGTAATAAGTGGTGTGGCCGGTCTCGGCACCAAGCCCGTAAGCGGCGTTGATAATGGTGTCCTTCGAATAATAACCGGCAAAGAACGGAACGGCGGAAATCGACAGTGCGGCAATCAGGAATGCCGTGCCCGTGATCTTCATTTTCTTCCAGAGGCCCCCCATCTTGAACATGTCCTGCTCGTGGTGGCAGGCGTGGATGACCGAACCGGAGCAAAGGAAAAGTGTGGCTTTAAAGCAGGCATGCATCGCCATGTGCATGATGGCGAGGCCGGGGAAACCAAGGCCCAGTGCGGTGCCCATGTAGCCCAAGTGTGAAAGCGTCGAATAAGCCAGCGACTTCTTAATGTCGCGCTGACCCAGTGCCCAGAAACCAGCGAGCATCGACATGGCGGCGCAGATCCACATGACCACTTCCAGCACTTCCGGAGTGAGCAAGAAGAAGATGCGAACCATGAAGTAAACACCGGCCGCGACCATCGTCGCCGCGTGAATGAGCGCAGAGACCGGAGTCGGGCCCGCCATCGCGTCGGTGAGCCAGACTTGCAGCGGGAATTGCGCACTCTTACCGAGGAAGCCGCACATGAGCAACAGGCCAATGCCCGTCACCGCATGCTTCTCGCCGCTGGCGATGAGTGCATTGATCTCTTGGAAATCCGCCGTGCCGAAATAATGGTAAGCCCAGGCGATACCGACGAGGAATCCGAAGTCACCAATGCGGTTGACGATGAATGCTTTCTTCGAGGCAGCAGCGGCAAAATCTTTGTCCCAGTAGTGGGCGATCAGCATGTATGAGCTGAAGCCGACCAACTCCCAGAAGATGAAGATCATGAACAGGTTACTCGAAAGCACGATACCGAGCATCGAGAACATGAAGATCGACAGGCCTCCGAAGAAGCGGCCCTTGTTTTTATCGTCATCCATGTAACCCACGCTGAAGACGTGGATGAAAAAACCAATAAAGCCGACCACCGCGAGCATGGTCGCGCTTTCGTGGGTGAAGTAGTAGCCAAGGTCGATTTGGTAGCTACCGAATTTCAGCCAGGTATAGCTGTATTCCGGGCCACCAAGATCCTGGCCATCCCAGCCAAAGAGGATGATAAACGACACCACGGCAATGCCCAGTGCGGATAGCACGGAGACCGCGGCTGCCACATATCCGCCACGACGAAGGAACAGCGCGATGAGCCCCGCCGAGATCAGCGGGATAAACATCAAAACATTAAATAGTGCGAGCGTATCCATTTGCAGCGTAATTCAGTCAGTTCCTCAGCTCGGCGAGTTCTTCGACCATGACAGTCTGGCGTTTACGGTAAAGTGCGACAATGATCGCCAGGCCAACGGCCACCTCGGCCGCGGCCACCGCAATGATGAAGAAAACGAACAAGTTTCCGTCCATCGAATTGTGGTAACGCGAAAATGCGACCAGTGCCAAGTTGACCGCGTTGAGCATCAACTCCAGGCACATGTAGATGACCAGTGTATTCCGGCGAAACAGCACACCAAAGAACCCGATGGCAAACAGCAGGCCGGAAACGAACAGGAAAGCGTTGAGCGAAATGGTCATGACTTGGCGATCCTCGGTTTGGTTGACTCCTCACCGGAAGCATCGATCTTTTTACTCAGGACAATCACGCCAACCATGGCGATCAGCAGCAAGAAGCCGGTCACCTGGAATGGCAGCATGTATTTCGTAAAAAGGCCGTAGCCGAATGAGCGCGACGCCGTGGTGAACGGGATGTCGTCAGCGGATGCATTTTGCGGCATTTCCGTGATTTCGGGCAGCGGCGTGGACGGAGAAGCACTCTCGCCGAAAGTGATGTAAGCCAAGCCCAGAACGAGCAACAGCGCGCCAATACCAGCGGCAAACGTCGTCAGGCGGTCCGGGCGCACGGAGCGCCCTTTGTCTGCATCGAGCAGCATGATGATGAACAGGAAGAGCACCATCACTGCGCCCGCATAGACCAGGATCTGCAGCGCCGCCAGGAAGTAGGCCTCCAGCAGCAGAAACAGCGCAGCCATACCGACGAAGCTCATGATCATGAACATCGCGCCATTGACGGCGTTGCGGCTTACGGTGACCAGCAATGCGGACAGCACCGTGAGCGCGGAAAACAGGTAGAATAAAAAGTCAGCCATTTGCAAGAAGGTGAAGCTAAGTTGAAGCGCCAAGTCATGAAAAGCGAAAATAGCGCTTTTCTAGTGGTGCCCCCCAGCCGCGGCTTTTTCTTCCGCATCTTTTTTCCTGTCCCACTTGTAGTGTTGGTCAGGCAGCGTGCCACCAAGCTCATACAGCTTGGCCTTGTGGTAAACCAGCTCCTCGCGGGAGTAGCCGGAAACCGAGTAGGTGTCTTGCAGGAAAATCGCCTCTTCCGGGCAGACTTCCTGGCACATGCCGCAGTAGATGCAGCGCAGCATGTTGATTTCAAAATCCTTGGGGCGCTTCTCCACGTGTTCGTGTTCGTCGCCGTCTTCAATCTCACCCGGGGTGATCCGGATGGCCTTGGGCGGGCAAACAAACTCGCAGAGTTGGCAGGAAACGCACTTTTCGCGGCCATTGGGGTCGCGCACGAGCGTGGGCACGCCACGGTAATTATCGGGAATCGTGGGACGCTCCTCAGGATACTGCAGCGTCACTTTGGGGCGCAGCATATTATCCAGAGTAATCTTCAAGCCGCCTAAAACCTGCGGCATGTAGGTCTTTTCCCAGAAATTCAGCGGTGATCGATCGACAACTTTTACAGCCATGGTAATTCCTTGTTTATTCGACGATTGCCGGGGTTTCTTCGATGGTGAACGCGATATCCCACAGGCCAATGATGATGGCGTAGGCCACCACGCAGATCAGCGCGCCGGGCACGAGGTATTTCCAACCGAGGGTCATGACCTGGTCGTAGCGGAAGCGCGGAAGCGTCCAGCGGACCCACATGAACAGGAAGACGAAGAACAGCGTCTTGCCGATGAAGTAGATTACACTCAGCGTCGAGCCCAGCCAGTTTGGCATGAGTGACCATGGATCGGCAACCCAGTCCGGCAGTACACCGAAGGTCGGGAGGAAGTTCCAGCCGCCGAGGAACAGGATCGTGAAGACCGCCGAGCCGATGACCATGTGCGCGTATTCGCCCACGAAGAACAGGCCGAACTTAAATGAGCCGTACTCCGTGTGGAAACCGCCCACGAGCTCGGTTTCACTCTCCGGCATGTCGAACGGCAAACGGTTCGTTTCCGCGTAGAGTGAAGTGAGAAAAATGAAGGCCGGAATCGGCATCCAAACACCAAGCCACATCGCTTGTTGCGACTCCACGACATTGAACAACGACAAGCCACCGATGCCAGCGCCCGGACCATTGGCCCAGATGAAAACGGGCAGGATGCTCATGCCCATGGCGAGCTCGTAGGAAATCATCTGCGCCGAAGAGCGGATGCCGCCGAAATACGGATACTTGGAGTTCGCTGCCCAGCCACCAATCACGATGCCGTAAACACCGAGTGAGCTGAACGCCAAGATGAACAGGATGCCGATATCGACATTGGCCAGCACGATGGGCTTTACGATGTCGCCGTCCAGATACTGGCCGACTGGCAGCACGACCATCGTGGTCAATGCAGGCACCAGCGCGATACAGGGCGCGAGCACGTAGTAAAGCTTGTTTACATGGCCCGGAATCGGGTCTTCCTTAAAGAGGAACTTCACGCCGTCAGCCAGCGGCTGCCACATGCCCATTTTAACGAGATGTGGACCGATGACCGGGATCGCAGACAGGCCAGGCAAGGCAGTGCGATTCGGCCCAACACGCCCTTGAATCCACGAAGCGACCTTGCGCTCTGCGAGCACCGAATACGCCGCCAGCGTCATGATCACCACGACGAAGATCAGGGCGAAGACGACCTTGAGAACGATGTCCAATACAAGTGAGTCAGTCATGGCTTAGTGGTGCGAGCTTTCAGCCCCAGCAGGTTCGGCGACGGGCTCATAATGCCAACCCTTTTCTTCCACAAAGTGAAGCTGGGCGAAAGCAGAGCTGTCGAGTTCAAGGCCGGTAGCCGGTATCTTGGCAAATTCAATGCCGGCAAATTGTTCAATGGCCACTGCCATGTCCCGCCAAAGTTGCGGATTACTGGGCGGTAGGCTGGACTCGCCCTTGATCTCACCAATGAGGCGGGAGATCAGTGCGGTGGTCGGCATCAGGCCAGCGGGTCCGGGCACGCATTGGGCAAACTTCTGCAAGCGGAACTGCTGGTTAATAAACGAGCCAGAGCGCTCGAAAACGGTCAACGTCGGCAGCAGCACTTTCACGAAATCCGTGGTGTCGTTGCGTTGGTCGCCGAAGTAAATGACGTTGGCCTTCTTGAGCAGTTCAGGCGCGATGCCAGCCTTTACCAAATCCTCGCCAAATGCGACGATCGTCTTGATCTCGCCCTTCTCCAACTGGTCACGCAGCGCGTGCAGGTGGGCATCGGGCAGGTCCTTGATGAGGCCAGTGAGCAATCCGCCGCGGAGGTTGGGCGTTTTGTCCTTGGAAATCAGGCGACCATCGCCCTCCCCTTGATGGTAAACAAAGTGAATCGGACCCGGCTCGGTTTCCACTAGCTTGCGCAGCATCCACTGATCTTCCACGCTCATTTGGCCGGAGCCGACGTAGGCGATCGGGCCAACGGTCATCAGCTCGCGAACGCGCTGAATCGCCTCGCCGAGGCTGGCTTTGTTGCCATCCACGCGGAAGCTTTTCATGCGGCTTTTGGCCTCGACTTGGTGGTAAAGCGCACGGCCGGTATCAGCCATCCAAGTGTCGTTGACGGAGTCATTGCGGCGCGGTGTCACGCGGTAAATGACGCCTTCGCGCGACCAGACTTCCGTGTTCACGCCAACGCTGGACTCGGTGCAAATGCTGGGTGTCGGCTTGAGGAACCACACGCGCATCTTGAAGCGGAAATCCGTGCTGGTCAGCGCGCCAACCGGGCAAATATCGACCGTGTTGAGCGAATAATTGCTGTCCAGCTGAGTGCCGGGGAAGCAGGTCAATGTGTTATAGCTGCCACGCTCGGTGAAGCCCAAAACCGGGTTTTCATCGATCTCTTCGCAGAAGCGCACACAGCGCGAGCAGAGGATGCAGCGCTCGTCGTCGAGTGTTACGCGTGGGCCGAGAACCGTGCGCTTCGGCTTGACGTTTTTCTCCTCGACGAAGCGGCTAAAGCCACGGCCGTAATCGGTGGCAAACTCCTGCAAACGACACTCCCCGGCCTGGTCGCAAATCGGGCAATCCAGCGGGTGGTTGACCAAAAGGAATTCCATGACGCCTTCGCGGCATTCCTTGGTCAGGTCGGACTTCGTCTTGATGTGCAGCCCGGGCATCGTCTTGGATGCACACGCAATGGCGGGCTTCGGCATCCAGCCGATTTTTTGCACGCCGTCGTCATCCAGCACGGGCTCACCGGTCGCGCGGTCGCGCATGGGCATGCCCATTTCCACGAGGCACATGCGGCAGTTGCCTGCCACGGAAAGCTTCGGGTGGTAGCAGTAGTGTGGGACCTCCACGCCAACGCTTTCACACGCGTCGACGAGATTCATCCCGCCTGGCACGCTATGTTCGACGCCGTCGATGTTGATCGTCACCAAATTGGTTTCGCTGTCAGCCATGAGAAAGTCAGATCAGAGGATAGCCCACCGGGTTATAACGCTCACCGTTGGCCTGTTTCTTAATCTTGTCGAGATATTCGTCTTTAAACTTCGGAACCGCGCTCTGGACGGGCCATGCAGCCGCTTCGCCGTGGGCGCAAATGGTGCGACCGGCGATTTGATCGGCAATGTCGAGCAGGAGCGGCACATCTTCTTCGCGGGCCTGGCCGTCGGTCATGCGCTTGGAAAGCTTGTGCATCCAGAGCGAACCTTCGCGGCAAGGCGTGCATTGTCCGCAGGATTCGTGTGCGTAGAAGGCGTTTATGTTCGCCATGGCCTCCAACATATCCGTGGAGTCATCCATGATCATCGCACCGCCGGTGGAAAGCGCCGAGCCTGTCAGGCCCATACTAACGGAGTCCAGCGGAATGTCTTCCACGCCCCAGTCGTAATCTTCGCCGGTGTTCGGGTGCTTGCCCTTCCAGCGCTCGCCCCATTTCAGAATTTTCATCGAGAGGCCGCCAGGGATGACTGCCTTGAACTTGCGCCCGGGTAATGGGCCGCCGCAGCCGTCGTAAAGCACTTCGCCAAGGGTATGTGCACCGGCTTCGATTTCGAAATAGCCGGGCTTTTGCACCAGGCCGCTGACACCGATAATGTGCGTACCGCTGTCGCCCTTAACACCGATATTGGCAAACTCTTTGCCGCCGATTTCGATGATATGCTTTACCCAGCAAAGCGTTTCGACGTTGTTGACAATCGTCGGGCACATGTAGAGCCCCAGCGCGGCCGGGAAGTAAGGCGGCTTAATGCGCGGATAGCCCCGCTTGCCTTCGAGAGATTCGATCAGGCCGGTTTCTTCGCCGCAAATGTAGGCACCACCGCCACGGTGGACGATCAGGTCGCAAGAGTAGCCGGAGCCCAGAATGTCTTCGCCGAGCAGATTCTTCGCCCGGGCATCTTCAATGGCCTTTTCGAGAATGCGAGCGCCGTTAATGAACTCGCCACGAATGTAAATGAAGGCGCACTTCGCGCCAATGGCGAAGGCCGAAATCATCATACCCTCGACCAGTTGATGCGGGTCTTGGTAAATGATCTGACGGTCCTTATAGGTACCAGGCTCGGACTCGTCTGCGTTGCAAACGAGGTAAATCGGCTTGCCTGATTTAAAGTCGAGGAACTTCCACTTCATGCCGGTCGGGAAACCGGCACCACCGCGGCCACGGATGCCGCTGTCGAGCACTTCCTGGCGCAGGTCTTCGGGCTTGGCTTGCACGGCCTTTTTCAGCACCTCGTAGCCGCCGTTTTTGATGTAGCAGTCGATGTCGTTCGAGTAGCCTTCCTCGTCGACATGCTTGTAAATCATTCTGCGTTCAGTGATGGCCATTGAGTAAAGTTCGGAGGTTCGAAAAGTGGATAAGTTCGAAGGTAATAGTTAGCCCTTGAATGCCGGGTGGGCAACGCCTTCTGCGGTGGCATCGACAGCTTCGCCGTCGGCCATGCTTTTGATTTTCTCGATCAATTGGTCAGCAGCGCCGTCTGGCGTGACGTTTTCGTAGAGCTTGTCATCGACCTGGACCACCGGCGCGTAGCCGCAGTCTGCGATGCACTCGACGAATTCGATGGTAAACTTTCCGTCATGCGAAGTTTCGCCACGTTTGCAGCCGAGGGCTTCTTCGAGCTTTTCGCAGGTTTTGTAAGAGCCGCGCAGTGCGCAGGAAAGCGTGCGGCAGACTTTTACGTGCACCTTGCCAATGGGCTCGCGGCGAAACATCGGGTAAAACGTGACCACTTCCCAGACTTGCATCGGCTGAAGGTCCAGGCGCTTGGCGATCCATTCGACCGATTCCTTGGACAGGTAGCCCTTTTCTTCCTGGATGAGGTGGCAAAGCGGCAGCGTGCAGCTCCGCTTGTCCGGGTATCGCGGAATCAGCTTGTCGATTTTTTCAGTCAGTTCAGCGGAAAGTTCCATGCTCAAAAATCAAGGTTCAGGGTGTAGCTGGCAAAATTCAAAAGTAAATATTTCCGTGTCAGGTATTTAAGTATTTTGAATCGAGTCAGTAACGTTTGCTTATCGGTCGCACTCCCCCATCACGAAGTCGAGACTGCCTAGGATGACAGGCACGTCGCTCATGTAGTGGCCCGGGCAAATGTGCTCCAGGATGCTCAGCGAGCAGAAGGACGGGCCGCGAATCTTCAGGCGGTACGGCACGCCCCCACCCTTGCTGTGAATGAAGAACGCCAGGACACCTTTCGGGTTTTCGGCTTCAAAATAAACTTCACCGGCGGGAATTTGCGGGCCTTCGGTGACGATCATGAAGTTCTGGATCAACTCTTCCATGCTCGTAAGCACCTTGTCCTTGCGCGGGGCAAAAATCTTCTTGGCTTCGTCGTTGTAGAACAAGCCGTCGGGCATTTTGCTGATCGCCTGCTGGACGATGCGGATACTCTCGCGTAGCTCTTCCATGCGGACCAGGTAGCGGTCGTAGGCGTCGCCAGCCGAGCCAATCGGCACATCGAAATCGTAGTTTTCGTAACCACTGTAGGGCTGAGCCTTGCGGATATCGAGCTCTACACCGGAAGCGCGAAGGTTGGCACCGGTCAGGCCCCAGGCGATCGCGTCTTCTTTGGTGATCGTGCCGACGTCGCGCGTGCGGTCCACGAAAATGCGGTTGCGGGTCAGCAGCTTGTCGAGCTCATCGATGATCGGCACCAACTGATTGCAGAAATTATTCACACGGCCCATCCAGCCATCGGGCATATCGCGGGTCAGGCCGCCAATGCGCGTGTAGCTGGTGGTGAAGCGAGCGCCGGTCAGTTCTTCAAAGAGCGTGTAAAGTTTTTCGCGCTCGGTGAAGGTATACATGAACGTGGTCAACGCGCCGGTGTCCATACCGTAAACACCGAGGCCCAACAAGTGAGATGAAATGCGGGCCAGCTCACAGCAAATCACACGGATCGCCTGGCAACGTGCCGGGACTTCGATGCCGGCGAGGCGCTCAACGGCAATGGCGTAGGCAACGTTGTTCGCAAGCGGGGCCAGGTAGTCCAACCGGTCCGTGTAAGGCACGAACTGATTGTAGGTCATGTTCTCGGCAATCTTCTCGTCACCGCGATGCAGGTAGCCGATGACCGGATCGCAGCCGGAAATGACGTCACCATCGAGCTTGAGCTTGAGGCGGAGCACACCGTGGGTCGCCGGGTGCGACGGCCCCATGTTGAGCAGCATTTCTTCGCCGTGCAAGTCGTCGGATTCGAACTGTGCCGCACGTCCGGCGATGTCGCCGTAGGAAATTTCGGTTTCGCTAGCCATTTTAGTTGGTGCTTGGCTTGGGTTTCGCTTCGTTCCAGCTCTGGTCGGCGGCGCGTGGTTCGCGCTTGGACATGGCACCGGTTTGTGGTGCGTGGAATGGGCCGCCCATCATGGGCGCAGGAATGACTTTAGCACCGGTCGCTTCAGCAACGTCGGCAGCGGGCAGATCCGTGTCGATACCCGCCAACGGGAACTCCTTGCGCAGCGGATGGTAAGGATAGTCGTCCCACATCAGGATGCGGCGCAGATCCGGGTGCCCCTTGTAGCGAATGCCGAGCATGTCGTAGGTCTCGCGCTCATGCCAGTTTGCCGCCGGGAAAAGCTTGGATAAGGTAGGCAGCTCGGGCTCGACATCGTCCTCGCAATTGGAAGCCAGGCGGATGTATTCATGTTTGGTCGTGCTGGCCAAGTGATATATCCCGGTGAAACGCGGAGAGGCGTCCTCCGACCAATCGATCGCGGTCACGTCCATGAGCAGGTCGAACGACTTCTCGTCGCGCAGCCACTCAACAACGCTGAGCAGCAGGTCGACCGGGATATTTACCGCCGGGTGATCGATGGACTCACGGGGAGTCGCCCCATCAAATTTTTTGGTAATTTCTTCGACTAACGCAGATTCCATATCGCAGTCAGCAGGTTATATTCGCGAGCGCTTAAGCGTGAGCCGGCGCGGGCTTGCATTTCTTTTCGGGCGCTTTGTGCATGTCCCGGTTCATCAGATTTTTCACTGATGGTTCGCGTTCAATTTTGTCCTGAATTTTCATCATGCCGTCGAGCAGCGCTTCAGGGCGTGGCGGGCAACCGCTGATGTAAACATCTACTGGCACGATACGGTCCACCCCTTGCAACACAGCATAGGAGCGATACATGCCACCGGTCGATGCGCAGGCACCCATTGCGACGACCCACTTTGGCTCGGCCATCTGGTCGTAAATGCGGCGGACCACCTCAGCCATCTTGTAAGTGACGGTGCCCGAGACGATCATGCAGTCAGCCTGACGCGGGGAAAAACGCATCACTTCCATGCCGAAGCGGCTGATATCAAAACGGGATGCGCCAACGGCCATCAGCTCAATAGCGCAGCAGGCCAACCCCATCGGCATCGGCCAAACCGAGTGCTTGCGAATCCAGTTGATCGCCGTGTCCAGCTTCGTCACCACGAGGTCTCCCTCGATCTTGCTGTTGTAGGCGTAATTGTTCTCCGTAGCCATATTCTTAGGTGGTTAAAGATGTGTTCTCGGCAGGACGCAAACGAAAATACCACGAGACCGATTCTCAAGTAGTGTAACGTAATCGAATGCCTACAATAGAGCTATGATTGGGCCAGAAATCAAGGACTGGGAAAAGTTTTTGAATCCAACTGAACGGAAAGTCGGTGTGGTTTTATCGCAAATTTCAGACAGAGCACGCCCTACTCAAGATTCATGTGACTTGCTAAGGTTTTTTAGGGCTTTAAAATCGCCGCTAATCAGCGCGAAGCTTCTTAGCACGAGTCCACTTTTTGAGCTGGCGCTCTCTCTTGGTGACGATGTCTGCCTCCATTGGACCTTCGACGCAAACTAAGACGAATTCCTTCAACTGCATCGCCTGCCTCGAACCTGTGCCATCAGAGTGCCTCTGCATTCGACTCGCAACATTTTGCGTTTGACCGACGTAAAACATACCATTGCGCATCAAAAGGATATAAATCCAATAAAGCCCTTCGACAGGCTCAGGGCATTCGACGCGCTTCAAACCTTCTAATCTCCAATCAATCTACTCGGCCTGCCATGAGCAAGCGGAGCGCGTCGACGGAACGCAGTGAAGATGGCAAAGCAATGGCGGAGAGGGAGGGATTCGAAACATCCGTGACTTTTACGTATATCCCTGTTGATGAAAAGTTTATGAAATTGATTATTTGGATTTTACGTCAATAATAGGCGCTTTCCAACCTACAAATGCTCTGAATCTGACTGAAAGCTATGTGAATTGTCTCCGCGGTCGGCCAGAGCGCGAATCATCCAAATGAACCATCCTTAGCATGCGAATATAGTCATAAATTAATTGCCAAAATCCACCCACCTCATCGACATTATGCTTTTTGCATTCACTACGATGCGTCCTTTCAAGATGAAAGTGATTCATAAAAGCCGCCCATACAATATCCAAGTAAGAAGAAGGGCTCATAAACCCAGATTCTTTGCAAAGCGCAGTGACCGCCTCTACCGAATGAGCTAGACGTCGTGAACTAACATTGACGGCACGTCCGGTGGCAAGGTGGTTCCAGTACAATTGGTCTTGGTTTTGATCTGCCTGTTCTAGGCCCATTCGTCTAGATAGCTTGAGGCAATTCTTCGAAATGTTTCCAAGGTCACGTGGTAGGATTAAAAATAAATCGCCTTTGAATTTACGGATCTGATCTTCTAGAGCCACAGTCTCGACAATTTGAAAGCGACCACGTGCTCTGGTAGACGTATTAAGGCTAAAAATGCCTGTCGGACACTCACCTGCTATCGATGGTGAAAGATAATTAGTGGTGATTTCATCAAACAATACCCCTGCGGCTCTCTTATCAGAGGCCAGTAATTCGGCGAAGCGCGTGGCGTCCTGATCAACAACGTGCGAATCAAAATTGATGATTTTTGCCGCTTCGGCAACGGCTAGTGAGGTTAAAATGCCAGGGTCCTCATTTTCATTTTCCACTCTAGTGACGCTGTAAAACTCGACATTGGCTTGGCGGGCCAGTTCTGCCGTCGATAACCCTAGTTGTTCACGGGCTTGCTTTACTCGCGGCGCCAATTTTTCAGGGCTCATTTCCAGAATGTTAACTATTTTTTTCATTCGAGCCGAAGATTGCATGGCCCGACCATGAAATTGTCCAGATGAAAATTTCACAAAGGCGAATTAGATTCTTGACGTTTTCATATTAACCAAATAAATATTCACCCCAATGGATGAAAGTAGCGGACATTTAGAGGAGAAAATCGATGAGATCATGGTCTACATGAAGGAGCTGACAGCGTTGTTGGCTGATGACCGCACTCTACCACCAATCATTCCCCTTGAGGTTGCCGCCGAGAGATTTTTTCAACGAAAACCAGCTCTGGTACTAAAATGGGTCAAAGATGGCCACCTTAGAGCTTATGCCGTTCCGAATGGTAAACGTCGGCAGTGCTATTACTTCCTAGCAGCACAATTGATCGAGGATCTGGAATCGAACTTTACCAAGTAAACGATGAATCAACTCTAGGGAAAAATTTAACGAATCGTTAAACATCAAACCCATAGCCGACTACTCAAAATGACAAAAGAAGAAAAGGAGAGACGAGCACAGGTCCGCGCAGCGTACAGAATCAAATTCGATGGCGACAAAACCTATACGGTAGAAGAGTTGGTCAAGTTTTTGCCGATACAAAGCCTAGATTTCTATTCAGTCGAACAACCGATTTTGGCTTCGGAAAAGCAGATGAGCGAGATCTATTGTATCGATCAGAGCGATCTTTCCAAAATGATCCGTGATATGCGAAAAGGCATCTTGGGTGACAAACCGACATCTAGAAGAATCAATCGACACCGTCTCGAACTCGATCTCAGCCGTATCGGAGTGCTTCGTACAGCGAAAGTTACGACTGTCGGCCTAGTGGCCGATTTACCCTGTGCTATTCCAGTGCAAGAAATAATAGCCACCGGCATCTCCCCGGGGGTCCTCAGAACCGATGGCACACCCCGCATTTCAGTTCACCGGGATCTTGATTTAACTAAAATCAAAGTATTCCGCATCGTACTTTCTCATCCGTTTGATGGTGATTTAACGCAAATCATAGAAGTCGACCCGCTCCCACGAAAATCGCCGATTGTGAAGGCTAAGAGTCACAAATCCCAAAGCATAAAATCCAGAATAGCTAAGCACGTTGACGAGGGTTTAAAGGAAAATGAGCCAGCTGCTAATAAACCAGTAAAATCTCTGCCTCTCAACCCAAAGCATGAGTCATCCACTTGGCAGGCCCTAATGACCAATGGGCACGTGGTCGATCAGGATAATCTCGAAGAAATACTGCGGAATCCAGACATCATTGACTTTAGCGAGATCAAAAAAGGACTATTTGCAGCAGAACTGTTCCTCGCTCGCGGATATAGCAAGATCAAAGATGTTGTTCCAGTCTTAACGCGCTTTCCAGGTTTTAAGGGGGGATATGCCAGTGTCCGCTATTGGGTCAATTACGGTTGCATTGTTATTTTTTTGACTGCCAATGGCGAGACACCACCAGAATCGCATTCAGCGGTACGTCCGATTGAAGGCCTTGAGCCTGATGAGATACTGGAAATCCATCGCAAAGCGACCCTTGAAATTGGCGATGGAGCTGCAATTACCGAGGAAACTTATAAGCGCATTAAATCGCGAGTAATCGATAGTAAAGTTGATGATTCAGATTCGGTTAATTTGGAGAGTAAATGCGCCAATAGAACAAAGAATGCGATAATCAGGAATTTTGAGCGCGAGCCCGATTACTCGCTGGAAGGCCTTTGGGAAATCCTTGAGGAATATCCGGAAATTCGACTTAACGTCTATAAATATATCTTAGAAATAGACCCAGAACTAGCGCAGGATAATCAGGGCGCATAATAGAAACAATTCAGCATGAACAAAACAAAAAACCATTGAACAAACAGTCATGCCAGCACCCTACTGCAATCGAATTTCAATTTCAACAATACCTCAATTACTCGGAGGGTATGCCTATCTAAACGACCAGCGGCACGCCAACCATAAGGACATCAAGGTTACTAAATTGATTCCATTCTTTTGTAATAGTTTGGAAGATTTCACCTTTAGAACAAAAAAAGTAAATGCCCTGCGAAACCTTATAAGACCCAATTCAAACCCCGCACACGCACTCTTTCACTGGCATGTAATGAGATTTCCATCTGCAACCAAGCTAGAAAGCAATGAAATAAAAATCATCTACCGAGCTCTCATCATGGAGTACTTTTATAACTACCCTTTGTTTTTCAACCAGCACATACATACAGATGGGGCAATCGAGTTCAATTTCATCGTAGCGAATTATGGCGGCAATGGAGGCCTTCTGGACGCATCTCCACGCGCTCTACCCAACTACAGGTCAATCCACTATTTTCTTCGGAAGATGTTGACCGTTTTCAACTACAAGCGTGAAGACAATCTTATTCCAGATCCAATAGTCGACCTGACATCCGCCGATGTGTTGAAAAACTATACCAACGAGGAGCTTTTCGAAGCGTGGAAGCGACTAAACAGTAGAACTCAAGCCCGAGTCCTAGAGCATCTCCACGTGAAACGTCTATACTGCCGAGACGCGAACCTATATTATGGCCGCTCAAAAGACGCCAAAGAAGCACTATTAGATCGTTGTCAAAGAGACTTTGGACTATGCCATCAATTGAGATGGAATCTAATCGAAATCTACGAATTCGATAGGATTCGAAACCGGAAAAAAGAACAAGAAAAGCGTGAACTTGCCCAAGGCATGCACCGCTTAGTAAAGCAATCGAAACAAGTTCAACCGACGCAATATGATGAAAAAAAGCGCCTACGAAATAATCAAAGAGAAACAAAAAAAACAGAAGGAAGGAGTCCCGCAGTCACTCCAGTCGACCCCCAAAAATAGTGAATGGGAGCCCTATCTTAGTTTCTTCAATGAAGCCCCCAGGGATACAAGCATCAATAAGGGGATTAACGATGCATTTGATATCTTGCATCAACTTAGAAAGAATGGAAGCTATACGCTGGTGAATCTGCACACAGAATCTGTATGTGCCCAAGATCTGAGCAAAATCGAAGCTTATCTAAAAGAACTCAGACAAATCATCGTAGCAACGATAGAACCTTTTAATCTCAGTTACATGGACGAAGATGCTCTTGCAAAGCTAACAGAGAGTGAGAGCCATATCCGAGACAAACTAAAATCTTCAATTCAAATTATTGACTCTAATCGCGAGGAGATTCTTAAGCATGCATTATCAGTAGCCAAGATTCCTGGCATCAACATCCATATGATTTGCTCAGGCCTGGCTAAAATCGAGGCCATTGCTGAATCGTCAAATTCAGACGATGAAAAATTACAGCTACTAAGCGTCGTGAAGTACCTCGATCACATGGGAATAAAACCCCTTGAAAGTGTTTGAGGTTTGAGTCGAGTCACTCTATTCTATTTATAGCTAATTGTTTATGTGTATTCGTAACTCATGCTAACGAAATAGCGAAGAGAACCATTCTCGGACTGACTTATACAGTGCCCTCGGCATTCAGGTTTACCACCTTAATGATTTGGATGATATTGGAGGCATCGCCTTCATCAAATACCGACATTGGTCCTTCTGGCGCGATATTTGTGAATGGATGCTCGAAAAGCAGCTTCGGCTCCATGATGCCATTTTGCGTCAGGTAATCGATGATCTGATTTACAAATGCCAGCTGCTTTGAATTAAAACGGCTGTTGTCAAGATACTGGTCAAAAGCTTTCTTTGCCGCACCTCGGTCCAGTCCGATTAATTTGCGAATGAACAGACCGAGATTTTCCTGCTTACCATAGCAAGCTTCAAATTGCTCGCGGTCCCCGAGTCCGCCGGACTCAAATAGAATTTTCTCCAACTCCTGAAGATCAAGGCGAGTCAGCGAATGATTGTGCTTCACCTTTTGAAGGGCCAAATCGTTTTCGTGGCCCTCAATGAACGAGAGAAACTTCTTCTTGTATTGTGCTTTATCAATGGCGGCTCCAAGCCCGGCGATTTTAACCTCTACCGATTCTCCGATTTCATCATCGAAATCGGTAGTTACGATCTTTCTTTTGCGCTTTTCGATATGACGGATCAAATCACGCAAACGTAGGCGGACGACTTCCAGTATTGGTAAAGTAATATCTTGCCAGTAATCATCCGACTGAAGCGCCTCAATCAAGACAAGTTGCTTTCTGACCGCCGGGATACTTTGCACCTGTTCAAGGTCTGAAGCAATCGTCTTCACTGTCTCGATTAACTTAGCTATTGCCGGATCACTTTTTAGTTTCCCAATCTGTATCCGAAGAATCAAAAGATCGAAATACTTGGCGGTTGGGTCTTCAGGCAGTAGCTTTGTTGGTAGACCGGCTACTTCACGGTGAAGGATACCCAAGTCCTCTTCTGATAAATCGAACCATCGCTTTCTGTGTTGAAAGGTTACCACATGCTTACGTTTCGCACGAACCATAAAATTCTCCAGTGGCATCGACGCAACCTCACCGTGAAGCATATCAACAAGAGAAGATTCAAAACCGGTTTCATTACCACCAGGCTCCGCTACCATCATAACCACTTCATCCTGTTTGGGTTCAAGCTTACGAACGGCATCGAGAAGCTCTAGTCTTTGTCGAAAGATTTTGGTTCCGATTGACTCTTGTGTGCTCCCATCAACACCTTCGGGGTGTTCGTTGAAAAACTCAAAGTTTCCACAGAAATCAAATACGAAAAATTCGTTTTTATCTTCCCCGACTCCGTAGAGATCCGGACAAAGGCGCGTTCCTCGACCAATCATCTGCCAGAACTTTGTTTTAGATCGGACGATTTTGAAGAATACAAGATTGACCACATCTGGCACGTCGATGCCGGTATCCAACATGTCTACCGAGATTGCAATGCGGGGGGCGTCTTTGATGGGTTTCGTTGAAGAAAACTTATCGATCAGGTTTTGCGCATAACTTTCTTTATTGTCGATCACCCTCGCAAATTGACCTTTCAGGTGGGGGTAGTTCGCATCAAACCGCTCCTGAATAAACATCGCATGGTTGTGATTCTTAGCGAATATGATCGTTTTTCCGATCTGTTGACCAGCGTCGACTTTTAGACCGTTTTGCATCAAGTGCTCCAGAACCTTGTCAACAGTATCAATATTAAACAGCCATTCATTGATCGCAGGAGCTTCCACATCAGTCGGGATGTTGCCCTCGTCATCCCACTCAGTCATGTCCCACTGTTCTTTCTCATCATCGTCCAGTTGATTATAGCTAAGCCCTTGGCGCGGTATCCGTATGGGCACCGATACAAGCTTTGGTGGCGTCAGATAGCCATCTGCAACGGCTTGTTCGAGTTCGTAGGCATAGGTTGGCACTCCCCGATTCAATTCAAAGAGAGCGTAAGTATCCCGGTCAACTTCATCGCGGGGTGTTGCCGTCAATCCGACAAGATAAGAATCGAAGTATTCAAAGATTGCTCGATATTTTTGATAAACAGAGCGATGGGCTTCGTCTATAATGATCAAATCGAAGTGCCCGGCGCCGAAACGCTTGAGTCCATCATCCGTATCATCAATTAAGCCCATCATCGTGGGGTAAGTCGATACATAGGCGCGGGACGAAGTTTGCTCCCGATCCGTAACCAAATTAACGGGATTGCAGTGTGGTAGGTGCGTTTTGAACGCATTCACCGCTTGGTTCACCAGTGCTACCCGATCAGCAAGAAACAAAACTCGTTTTATCCAGTTGCACCGCTGGAGTAGATCGCAGAGTGCGACGACTGTTCGAGTCTTTCCAGAGCCAGTTGCCATCACTACCAGCGATTTGCGCTGGCATTGCATCATGCTCTCAGTGATGTGACGGATCGCCTGCTCTTGATAATAGCGTCCAGCGATGTCCTTGTCCACGTAAGCTTTACCAAGATCGCTCGCGCTTTGGCGACGCTCAATCATGAGCTTCAATTCATCCTGTTTTAGAAATCCTTGAATCCGGCGCGGCGGAAAACGTTCATCATCCCAAAGCCAATGCTCATAGCCATTGGTGTAAAATATAATAGGACGTTGCCCGTGCATCTGCTCCAAGCAATCAGCGTAGAGTTTAGCCTGAGTTTGTCCCAGCCGTGCGTCCTTGCGAGTTCGCTTGGCTTCTACTACTGCCAAGGGCTTACCTTCATCACTCCATAAAACATAATCGACGAAACCAATTCCCTTCGTATTTTGCATTCCGGATACTTCATATTCGGCAGTCCTTATGGAGCCGTCTTTGAAGCCTGGGTCCCAACCGGCCTCTTTCAAAAGCAGATCGATGAACTTATCCCGAGTCTCAGCTTCACCGTAATCGTGAGCCACCGCCCGGCTAAGGTTTCGCTTCTTAGCTTCTGCAATCTCAGCTCGGAGTTGCTTGATCTGGGCATCGTAACCCTTCAGGGCTTCATTCTTATCGAGCAATTCCTTGTCTTTTTGTGCCAGCTCGATTTCAAGCGCCTTAAGCTTCTCCGTAGTGACTTTATTCTCGGCACGACCATGATCCGGGAGCCTGGTCTGTTCAAAGGTGATGCCATCCAGTATTTTGGGGTCAAAGCGGGTGTAGGTGCGAACGAGCCAGAAGCAACAATGATAAACCTCCTTCGTTGCTTGGACCGCGTCATACTGACGGATTCGCTTCCCGCTGTGAACCGCGAGATTACCGAGTTGGCGCACATACTGTAATTTGGTTAAGACTTCAGGAGGAACGACATTCCGCAATGATGGCTCCTCTAAAAGTGCCGCCAACTTTCTAGAGTATGGGAAATGCAGCGCCGACTCATGTTCATAGAGCCAGTGCAAAAGCAGTTCAGTGGTTCGGCGAGCGTAGAAGCAACTGGCACGGGGATCATTCAGGGCCAACGATTCGAGGCTTCGGGTGGACTCCCAAAGCTTCGGAAACTCATCTCGCAGGAAAGTGAAGTTGGACATGTGTCATGTAGCCTAGTTAAGACGATTAATGATTAGCAATCATCCTTTGTCGGCGCATGTGCAGTAACTGCACGTTTTTTAACAATCTCATCCTCGGATGGAGTGCTAACATCCTTGGGTAAGCGGAATGCTGCCAGATCAATCTTCGCAAAACTTAGACCATAGGCGACAGACAGTCGGCGGGACCAGCGTTCCTGGCCGGGCTTCAGATTGAACTCGGTGCGCAAATCGGGCATTCCTCGATCAAAATTGGGCTCGGCACGTCGACGTTGTGCAATCAACTCGTTCCGAAATATCGTGCTGTCAAACTGCTTCATCACCCCAATTTTATAAGGGTCGGTGCAGTGCCCACCTCCACCGAAGATTACACGCAGTTCGTTGATGCTTTTGGGTGAGGTTAGCTTCTTTTTTCCAAGTGCAATGGTCTGGTTGGTTCGCTTTTCCAATTCATTACCGATGGCATATCTTGCTTTCTGCAGGTGTGGATCATTTGCTCCGGATTCTTTGAACCTACGAAACTCCTCAAGTGCCTTCCATCCTTGTTCGGGCGAATATTCCAGCGCCAGTTCTTCGATGCGACACGAACCGATAGGTAAAACCTGTGCCGATAGATAGATTAGATATTCGTCACCACTGTTTTTACGGCTGAACTGGAACAGGCTTTGATCGACGGTGCCAGCTCCTGTGTCACAAAACAAATACAAGCCCGGTTGCGATGAGCGGGAGCGGATAAAGCCTTGAACATTTGCACTGACTTCCGGGTAAATAAAGCAAATCTCCTTCACGGACTCTGAAGCCGCGTTTGCTTCATGTCTTGCTATTGAATCAATGACCTCCTGCAGTAGGCACTCCGGATGCCCCGTCATTTCATCGGCCATTGACCAGGATAAACGTAGGACTCGCTCGAAAAGCTCTCCGACCCGATCATCATCGGCGGAAGCCACCGGAACAGCCATATTCACATGTATCTGGTCCCCCTCGACCGAGCCGGTGAAACGGCTACGAATAGCGCCCTTTACCTCGCCCATGATTCCTGCAAGTAAATAGATGCAAGAAGCCTCCACAAAAGTAGACAGATCGAGGCCCTCTGGAACAAGTGCCCGATAACCGTCTAGATGCTTGTTCGTCGTGTCAGCCGCTCCCACACATTGCAGTGCCATCTTCACATGAACGAGCGATGTCGAGGTATAGGCTCCATCCAGGCGTTTCGGGTGGGAAAAGCGCCCATCATTGAAACACACTGTGCTGGATATCAGAAAAGGCAGTTCAGGATCGCAGGGATAGTCCGGCATGTAAACCCATGGCTTATCGATCATGATGTCTCGGCAAACCACTTTGGTAAAGGAGGTGCCGAAATCCAATCCGATCTGAACGAAATAAGCATCCCGTTCGGCTTGCTGAGGTGCTTCGTCCCGAGGTGGTAACGTAAACTTGGGTATTGCGGCGTTTCCATCAGGAATGTCGCCGGGACGGATCGAAGGCTTCTGGTCTGATTTTTCATAAAAGATGCGCTGTTTGAGCTTTTTGAAGAATCCCGCCATTGCTTCCTCCTTTGCTATTTCTAAGATTTGGTTATTTGAATGATACCAGCAGCGATCTCAGATTGATTCGGCTCTGTCTCACCGCCTCGCTCTAATTCGGAAATCCGTTGCGCCTTGTTTTCACGCTCGTTTTTCAACCGAGTCTCACGCCCACGAATTTGGCTTTCTTTACGCCCGAGCGCCTTCATTGTGCTAATTGCTTGCTCACTCTGGCGGATCAGGCGGTCCCAGTGGTTGGAGGCTCGTCGAACACGAATTTGAATATTAGTATCGTTCTCGGCCTCGTAGCGGGTAAACGCCTCACCGATCCACTCACCTTGAACATCAGTGACCCGATCATACGCCTCCATGATCGCTTCACTGTTCCACTTCGCATAGTCCCAGTCGATCCCACTACGCATGGCCTCCTGGACCAAGAGCTCACTTTCATCTTCTGAGAGCACCTTGCCGGTGTCCAAATCGATAACCGCATAACTTAGCGAATCACGGGTTGCCAGTCCCTTGAACAGCCAGCGCTCTACGCGATACAAGTATGAGCCGACCGGGAATTGTCCCGACTCCAGTTTGAGAGCAGACACTTTGTGGAAATCATGGTCGCTCTGCTCGTTGAGTTGCGTGACCCAACGGATCAAAGGAGAAAGGTGATTGATGAAAGTCACTCCTTTGCGTTGTGCCGCTGACATTCTCGCCATCGCTTCGCGCTGGAAGCTAATTGAAAATTCACGCTGGCGTAGTGGTCGCGCGCTCAAGGTGTGGTCGTTACGGATGTATTCAGACAAGGAGCTTTGGGCATCGTAGCTCAGCCTCAAGCGCATACACCCATCCGCAGGGGTATTAAAGTTAAGCTCCGTCCCGGGAAAATTGCGTTCGAAAAAGTCAGACAGGTAGTCCTCCAGTTCATACGCCTGTAGGAAGCGACCCTTTTCATGGTCCTCCTTGATCTTCTTTTGCACGTAATCTGAAAGTGCGACTAAAGCTTCACCGGAATCCTCCAGATCCTGAATCGCGAGCAATTGGTTCTCAATTACGTTGGCTGCAAGTTCCATGCGGTCCCGCTCCTGTTCCGGTGTGAGCTTTTGACTCAACAGTTTGATGGTCAGTTTCTGGACTTCTTCACCAATAACTTTCTCCAAGTCACCCAGGCTATTCGAAAATCTTAGCAGTTTTGCGTGCAAACGGTCATAGAGTCGCTCCTCGATGGTGTCTTTTACTTTAAAATTGAAGATCGAGAGTTTTTCCGACTTTTGACCCACACGGTCTATACGACCGATTCGCTGTTCGACCTTCATCGGGTTCCAAGGCAGGTCGTAGTTCACCAAGCGGCTACAGAACTGCAGGTCGATACCTTCGCTACCGACTTCGGATGAAAGCAGAATGCGTGGACCATTCGGATCTTTGAAGCGATCCAACTCTGCCCAGCGCTGTTCATGCTCAACGCCACCATGTATCACAGCCACCTCGTAGTCTTCATCCTGTAAGCGACGCCGAAGGTAAGCGAGTGTCGGTCGGTAGTAGGCAAAGATGACTATCTTCTCTCCCTTCGCAGCCGTTTTTGATAGCAGGTCGGCCAGGGATTTGAATTTAGTGTCATGTTTTTCAAAATCGTAATCAACCAATTCGGCTAAGTCGGGAGCTTCATATTCTTCGTCGGGTTGCACTCCACCAAAGAATTCTTCGAACACTTCATCGCCAACGCCCTCAGCTAAGAGTTCGTTCATTTCATCGACTGTGGCGCTCAAGCCGCCCAGACGGCCATTCCGAATGTCCTGGGCAATTACTGGCAGGCAACTCGCCGCCCTCAGTTGTAGGCCCAATACCCGGAACACATGGAAAGGTTTCATATCCCGCTCGCAGAGGCGGCGCACCAATTCAAGTATGGTGCTGTAAAGCTTCATTTCCTCATCCGTATATTCTACCGGGAGCACTTTAACTTCACGCACAGGACGCTTGCCCTCGACTTGCACACGTCGCGTCCGGTTCACGTAATTACCAAGCAGATTCAGCTTTTCCGCTGTATCTTGCGCACGCGCCAGTAAGGCCTTATTTGATGGATTCGACTCAAGTGCATCCAGTTGCTCCAAGAGCTGCTTGAACAAGGGGGAATCGTTAATGAAGCTACTTCTCGACATGCCGTCGACTTCCTGTTCCAGGGCCTGCATATCGAGTATTGGCCTTGAGAGCGTATTGATGGCGCGCACGGTCGGGCGATTTGCATCAAGCAATTCTTCGAACATGCCCTGAGTCTCGAAGAAGTCCCGGTCAATCAGGCGCAACAGACTGTGAAGATCATTGTTGCTGTTATTGATCGGAGTCGCAGATACGCATAAGACCGCCGTGTCATCATGTGCCGCCAGGCTCTCACCAAGATTGAATGTCGAGGTCGCGGCGTTACGCATATAGTGGGCTTCGTCGTAGATCACCAAGTCAAAAGGAGCGAACGAATAGTCCCAGTGCCGGATATCACGCAAAAAGCGTGTCTTTGCAGACCCGGCCTGATCCGCATCCACAGGTTGGTCCAGCAGCGTAATTTCGTCTTTGGGAGGTCTCAACCCGGAATAAGAAGCGATCAAAACAAAGGGATGCACCGGTCCCGCTTTTTTCAGTTCCGCTATTTCCTGCTGAAGATTGCGAAAGTCCACGATGCGGGCATCAAAGAGAAATTTAGAACGTAACTCATCGCGCCACTTCTCGGTCAAAATCTTCGGACAGACCACCAGCAAACGCTTGGCCTGTTTCCGGGCCTGCAACTCCGTCCAGACGAGCGCGGACTCAATCGTCTTACCCAGACCCACTTCATCGGCCAGAATCAATCTTTCGGTGGGCGAGTTAATGAACTTCAGCACCGGTTTGAACTGATAGGGGTAGAAATCAATCTGCGCCGCCTCCATGGAGTAAACCACCTCGTGCAGCGTCCCTTTGAGCTTCTGAAAGGTAATGAGGCGCTGGATGTCCCGCAATTTACCAAAAGCACCATTGCGTAACTGATCGACGACGGTGGTGCCGGTCTCCGCGCTTATAGTCCTGATCGCCCCCAGGGGCCTCCGTGCAACTGAACCATCCGGGTAACGCAATTCGACCATCACATGCGATCCCACTTTCCGGGAACGTCCTGTGAACTGCGCCTTCTGGCCATTGGCGGTGTCGATCACCCAATCATCGGCTACGAAAGGTGGTTCGGAATCTGTAGCATTCTCTGGCATCAGTCTCGTAATTTAAATTAGGAATACACCATAAAGTAAACACCTGATGTGAGAAGTCAGCTTTTCTGACGTCAGACGACGGTCCGCCCGACATGATTTTTCAGCCTTCCAAATAGGCTTTCAGCCGTTCAAATGGACTTCCTTTCAAATCCTGAAGCTTCTGGCGGACTGAATCAAAGCGGTCGACCATTTCGGAGGGTGTCATGAAGTCTGCTCCAGGAATATTTAAGATTAGCCTATCAAAGGTTTCCGATTTAGGAGCCCTGGACCATCCATCGGCGGCTTCCGTTGCTGGCTCCACTTCGTGCATAAATATGTTAATATCATTCCCGATGAGATCGGAATCTCTCTCGACATCAAGATCGTCGTAGGATTGATCCAAGGTAAAAAGCGTCATCGCCTTTTTCTGGATGTCCGGGCACTGATCTAGCCGTGCCTCCATAATGCCAAGGTGGTCACGTGCAAGCTGCTTATCCTGATCGGCCAGGAGCATCGCTGCATCAAAATGACAGCGCACTTCCGCATACTCCCAGTGCGTCCGCCAGCGTTTACCAAAGTCCGACTCCGTCCAAAGCAGATGTTCAAGAGCGCACCGACATACTTGAATCCGTTTCAACGGCGTATCGCAGGACTCTGTAACCAGCCGGGACCATTCAAGCTGAATACGGCTCCACAAATGCCCATCTGCGGTTTGAGATGCATGCGCCCTATCGATCAATGACAAGAAATCCTGAGGGATCTTGGCTATATCCAATGCATGCATAAACTCCGCATTGCCACAGACCCGAACGATTAACTCTGGCCACCGGTTGGTAAACGGATGCTCAAACTTCATATGCCCATCGAGCGGCGGTTCAAACCAATCCCTTGTGCGCCAGATACCCTCCTGCGTTTCATTGAAACAATCCGTTACTGCTACGTGCCATTGCTTCACTGAAGCCCCATGCAACTCTGAGTTTAAAAAGCGACAGAGCTTCCAGAAACCCAGCAAAGAAGCAAACTGGGCAGGGTTGTAGAAATTATGCTCGAAACGTGAACTTGAGTGAACACGCTCAATAAATGCCCTGATCTTAGTTAAAACCGAATTCTCACGGCTGTAATCAATATAAACGGTCGTATCTAGATGCAGACATGCCTTGGCAATAATCTTCTGAATCAAGAGAAGTTCGGCATCATGACGTCGGCCAAAACGTGCCCAATTTGGAAACTTATTCTCATCCCAATGCTGATAACAGCATAGCAACTGCTCCAGCGCGTGCTGCTCCTTAGTCATCGCATCCATCGCTTGGTCCGAAGCCTGCTCATCATGCCAACGCTCCTCAGCAGTCAGTGGAATACCCGTTGCTCCGAACTGGCGATGTAAAAACGATTGCTTCCAGTGATAAGCGGCACCTTCAATCAGAAGCACCGCTTTGACATAGTAAAGCACTGGTTCCATGGGGTTTTCAGCCAGCAGTTCATCTATCTGCACATGCGCCAATTCCGTATTCCCTAGGTCGTGAAAGCACATAGCTCGCTCTGCTGCCTTCGAAAGGTCTCCGGCCTGCCACTCTGGACTCTCTTCGATCCGACGGATTTTGTCTGCCAGAGGGAACTTCCAAGACTCACCGTTTTCTTTCGGTGAATTCACTCGACCGCCCTGAATCAGCAAACTCCCCAAGCTATCCCGGTATAGATCAAAGTCATCCGGAAGATTTTCCCAAGATGCCGATTGGTTGAGCACAGCTTGTCGTTGGGCTTGAATTGGGGCCAGCTCCGCTCGACGCTGCCGTATCATATGTTTCGCATAGCGAACGCGCTCCTCAACAGTTCGTTTATCTTCATCCCCCAAGACTTCGAACACCTTCTTCGGCATCAGGAAAATGCTGTCCAACAATAGCAGGTTCTCAAAGTAATGTCGGGCTTCTGTGGTAAGGTGGCTGCGGCGTCGCTCACCATAGTTGGATCGCCAACGGTAGTGACCGGGAATTTTGTCCTCATTCTTTTTATGCAAATAATTGGATCGCAACCGCTCCTCGTAATGTGCTTTCGCCTCAGCGGTAATGGTTTCTCCAAAAATGGCCTCGACGATGGCGGAGGCACTGTCCAGTTCTTTAGGTCGGCTCATGGTATTCAAATTTGTTGAAAGTTTAGGGGTTGCGGATATTTCTCCGCAACCCCGTTTGGTGACTGTGCCTTACTTCGATTTACCGCCGCGTCCGCCCGCACCGGCGTTCCGGGAAACAGCACTTTGGGCACGCGCTGCAAAGGAGCCCTTGGACACCTGGCCTCCCCCGCTTTTAGCCGATGCGGATTGAATTGCTGCGGCCCGGCTACTGGTCATAGGATTGCTTTTATCTGATTTGGACATGTTATTACCTTTGTTGGGTTGTTATCGTTTTCCGGTTCGTTCCGGTGCCCACATTTGACCACGGAATTTTCCACAAAAAAATCGGAACGCGCTTCAGGTCCGGGCAATTATCTGATTATATCGTTCGTGTGTAACGACTTGCAGAAACCTGTATTTATTTTCTGACCGCTCAAAAAGTATCCGTTTGTTGCGCCCGAGAGGCACAGAAACAGTGTTTTTCATCCGCTGGAGAGCCTTGCCCTTGAAGGTCGCCGGATGTCGTGAGCCGGACACGACCGACTCAATGATATAATTCAAACGCCTGGTTTCAGATTGGGTTAGCTGGATTGTTCGCATGCGAGCATTGTCGCATGCAATTTTCCACAAAAAACGGGCTAATATGCGTAGGTAAAATCTGGCTTGCGGAAGGCTTCTGCAATGGCACGAGCGGTATTCGGTTCGCGCTCGAAATAGCGCCAGTAGGCCCCGCGAATCAATCGGTAGGACCCCCGACCGCCGGAGTATTCCGTCCCATAGTCAGTTCGATACCCAAGCTCGTTGGCCATTTGCACGAAGCTCGGAACGGACATGAAAGCTCCATGCTTATTCAATTCCTTGGCAACCCATGCAACTAATTCATATTTTCTTTGACTGTCTCCATTCGGGGTCGGTGCAGATTTAAAGAGGTGTGCAAGCACCGACTCACTCTCGCTACCTGTGGAGACGAACTCAGGGAAATCCGGGGCAAAGCCATTTGCTCTGAGAATCTCTCGCAGCTCATTAAGGAATCCCCATGGCCCTCCGTAATTCCGCATGTAACCAGGATGGCAGGTGTGGAATATGTCCACATCGTAATCATCGATTCTGTAATGGTGAAACCTCTCATTTGTCGTATCGAGCTCCTGCACATCTAGGTCTTCGAAGAATTCCGACTTGCTCAGGCCCATGAAGGTAATGAGCACAACCCTGGGTTTTAAAGTCACGAGCATGTGCTTTAGGCGGTTGAGATGTGCCGCCGCATGCCGGGCTGCATCTAAAGTAGCCTTTGGCACCCGGCTTTCATGCTTTTTAAGCGACGGCCATAGCTCGACTGCATTTGCATTCGCCCATCCGAATGATGACAGCACAGCTTCATGACCGCCCCATTTGAGCACATTCCAGTTTTCGATGCCATGAACAGAAGCAAGGAGAGCCATAACGAAGCCAAAAAACGAATTGGTGCTTTTTCCCCAGCCAGTGAAAGGTCGCCCTTCAATGTTTCCAAACATGGCTTCCAAGCATTCCCCCGGGCTTTTGAGCTCTCGTTCAATGAAATCACTTGTCGATCCCCATCCTTTTGTGTCCTGACCGACAAAGAGCAGCTTGAAGGCCGATTGTTCGTAGCCGGTTCCGAATAGGGGAAGGAATGGCTGGGGGAGGTGTTCCAAAGCCTCAAATGAACCATCCTGCATCTGCTGACAAAACTGCTGGACCAAGGGGATATAGTAATCGAGGTAGGCATTTTTCATAACAAGAACACTGCTATGCAGAGCACCAGACCTTGAGACAACATCCCAAACGAGTTCTGATATATGAGTCCGCAGAACCAAGGACTGAGCTCATTTCTGGCGTCAAACTGGCTGCTGAAATCCCTGGCTGAACAATGATAATCTCTTTGGTATATTTAGGACGTATTTGTGATATGCGTGCAATTTTCTTAAGGGAGGGACGATCTCCATGAAAGAAGCGTGACGCTCCCTTCTTCATGCGATCTTGATCCCGCTTATTCAGTCTAGACTGGAGGTCGCTCAGAGACCACATCCAGGGAACATTTTTAACCGCTTGAGAAGAGACTTCTACAACATCCTTTATCCTAGCCCCGGGATCTTCTCCAGCCGAATACTTACAATGCAGAAGTCGAAGGCACAGACCATTTCCTTCCTCTTTGACTGCAACGATGTCAGCAACCTCATTCGCGCCGTCATCATCTACGACTACGTCGAACCCTTCTTGGACGCACCATTCCATGGCAATCGCCTGAATTGAATCTCCCCGCATTGCTCCGTCCTTCCAGCGTGACTCTTTAAGGATGTCTACGCCACTCCAGTTCTTGACCTCCAACTGCCCCTCCGGGAATGAGGGCGGGGTTGACTTTGGGTCGACAAAGTTAGCTCCTTCCAAAGAGGCATGGTCAGTGAAACTCAAGATTGGAGGATACTCGTTGAAATATTCATGAAGAAGAGGTTCCCCTTTGACGCCCTTGATGCGAAGATTTGGCCCACTATCAAGTGTTGCATTGTAACCTGATCCCTCTCCATCAGTGAGTTTAAAGATATAGGTTGAGGTAGGGATTTGACCGTCAACGTGAGTCACCTCGATTTTGTAGGAATTCTCTTCGTGACTGTATTCCTTGATTGAAATTTCCCATCGGTAAAACGGTTCGTCGTGCTGATCTGAAAGGAAGGAGAGAGCCCTCTCTCTCATACTGTTAAAACGCTCAGGCCATTCAACAAACCAACACTCCCGATTGGGAAGTTCTTTGATGACTTCTAGCAACAGAACGTTTTCTAGTAGCTGCCTCGTGTCCAGAGTGGTATCCAGCAGATCAACAGCGACACCGTCACACCAGTCGATCCATTCACTTAAGGAACCGGTGTCACGTCCCCATATCTTTCCTTTAGATGAGCAACCGATACCGATTGGTCCTCCTTCTTTGAAACCGTTGCCAAAAAAGTTCGATTTCATGGCATTGTCGTTCGTAATACGGTCAATCGCCTCTGTGACGTCTGCGCCAGCAAACATGGAATAGCGGTGGTTCCGAGCACCACCTCCACTGAACAACCCAACCTGTTGGAGCATCAATGACTCAATCTTGCAGAACACCCGGTATGGCCCTTCGCCCTGAATCCGTTCCACACTGTCACCCGAAACGGCTTTTGCCAGTTTCTCGTGGCAGTTCATACTGGTTGTCGACGAACCAATGTGAAGCAGATGATTGTCTTCATCGTGATAGACGACGTATAGGTTGAAGGTCGAATCTTCAACCAACCGGTTATCGGTAAATCGAGGTTTCTCGACAAGTCGAGTAACGAAGAAGACGACTTTCTGATCTTGAACCTCCCATGATCTAACCAGGTGATGATTTTGCTCGATGCCATGACGGATACCAAACTGGTTAAAGTCTCGGGCATTTCGATAGACTACCGTATTAAAACGGAAATTCAGATTTTTGGCGTTCAAGTTAGCCGCGATCGATTCTTCTGAAATTTCCCCATCACCCAGATCCTGACATTGCCGGTTAAATTCCTCGAACCTCAATCGTTCGGCTACTTTTTCAAATTGAAGCTCGTTCAGTAGATTGTCCCAATTTGCATCTTCATCGTATAATCCTTGAAGTGCTCGGGAAACATCCTCCGATCCAGTATTAGCAATGATCGTTGGCTTACCATAGTTACCTGAACCGACTCGCGGAAACCGACCAGCGAACTGCAATGTGACTGCCAAACTTTTAAAAGTATCATGTATAGCCGCCACTTTGAGACTGGGGAGGTCAAAACCTTCCGAGAGCATATTAACGGTGACGACAATCTTGCTCTCTCCACTAATCAGCGCCTCGATCTGCTTATCGACATTGCCAAGTTGGCTATGCACCAGCACAGGATTGAGGTCCGGGGCGATCGCTTCGTAGATCTGCAATACTTCCTTTGCTCGGTTAATCTTCTGACAGCGTGCCAACAAGCGATGGTCGAATCCTTCTTCGATATCGGCTCGAAGACGTTCCACCGCCTTCTCCGCGATCTTTTGATCAGCTGTCCTTTGTTCAACTTCAAATACGCCCTCAAAGTTAATTGGGAGGAAGTAGCCCTCGCTTTGTGCTCGGCTGAGCGGATAGTTGTAGAGGACCTTGCCTCCCAGTGGAGAGCGGTCCTCTCGAAATGGAGTCGCAGTGAACTGAAGAATTGGTTTTTCTTCTTTGGCGAAGGCATCCTTAAGGCGACTCCATGAACGTGCTGCGACGTGGTGTGCCTCATCCAGGACAAGGTGGCTGCACCGTTTTGCAATTTCCTGAATATACGAAACGGAGCTGCCGCTGGTGAGCGAATTGACGACAGCGACAACCACATTGCACTGTTCAAATATTTCAAGGTGCTCATCTGTCTTCAACTGATGATCCAAGACGCCAACTACTGGTCGAACAATTTCATGAGGCACCGCACCCAGATCGGGAAGAATTCCGAGGGTTTGGAACTTCCTAACTGTTTGATCCTTGAGCGCCTTACTGGGCACAACCACCAGCATACACTTGGGCTGAGCCGTGATTAGCACAGATAGCACGGTCTCGGTCTTGCCGGTTCCCGTTGGCATCACGATGGTCGCAGCTTCGTTAGAGAGGGACCAATGGGCCGCGATGGCATGAAGGGCACCAATTTGAGGAGGTCGAAGGCCCTTTTGCTCGGGCTCCTTGGATTCTTTCCGATAAGTAAATCGGTTCGCCCACGAAAGACTTATCTGATTCCGGGTACCTTCGTCAAAGTCGAGTTTACCGTTTTCAAGTGTGGAGTGTTTGAGCCATGTTAGCCTACGTTCATCACGGAGGAGAATTCCGGTATATCCCTCGCGTTTCTTGTCTGAGGTGGTTGAGGTGACGAGGTATCTAGCGCCATCCGTGCAGCGATACTCCCACGCTTCGTTTTTACGTCGTCCCTTTAGCTTCACCCCCGGTGAACACTGAATTTGCTGAGGTGCATGCAACTGATGCAGAATCCTGCCCAAGCCGAGCACAACCTTCTCAAACACCAAAGCCGGAAGGCTCAGGTGTTCGATTTCAAGGGTCATCTGCTCTGCATTATCAGACATACCTACAGTTCTCCGTTGAAGGCGCGTTGTTGGAGGGCGGCGAAGAGGTCGTCGAGTTCGGTCAGTTGTTCGCGCATCCGGGTCTTTTGTTCTTCGACCTTGGTGACAATCTTTGCGAAATGCTGCTGGAGGTCGAGGGGGGGGACAGGAACATTAATCTTTGCCATAGCAATGGCATCGAAACGTTTTGTTCCGTGACCAGCAGTTGACACCTCGGAAAGTATTTTTGTTTTCAGGCCTCGTATACACTCCGATAGAAAAATTGTATCAAACGACTCATCGGGGGAAATCGCCTTCATGTCTTGGTTTATGGCGATTTCAACTTCGTTAACTGCTACTGGAAACGAGTGCGCCAAAATCATCCCTCGCACAACAATAAGCACATGACTTGGTGAGATACGTTTAAGGTTCGTTTCTTTAAATGCCGAATCACTTATATGGTCGATGGAGTCGACGATTCGGTTCACTTTCATATCCTTGGGGCTTACCCAAGGAAATTCGCCATCCCAAAAGTCGGCCCTTTGTTTGCTTGGAGTTGCACCACTGATAAATTTTCCAATTTTATCAAACGAGATAACATCCCATCCCTTCGGGTTGGTAACCGGGTCGCCGAAGAGGTCGAGGAAGGTGGACTGGAGGAAGGTGTCGAGTTCGGTGAGGGCTTCGCGGCGCTGCTGCCGGAGGCCGTCTGCCGCATCCAAAATCTTTGCGATGCGCTTTTGCTCTTCCAGCGGTGGAAGCGGGATTTCCAGATTAAGAGTTCTTTTATGATCTAAGTTAGAGATATTTGTTGTTTGGTTCCCAAATGACCTAACTTGATGCTGTATAACTTCAGATGAGAACCATTGATAGAGATACCGCTTATTAAGCTTTTCGTCTTTGGGTCTCAGCACTGAAATAAATCCGCCAGCAGTGCTTTCATATGACAACTTCGGAACCCAACAACATTTACCTACTAAATTCCAGCTGTTGGCACTGGAGACTAAAATATCCCCTTCGCAGAGCAACTTTTCGGAATTTTTAACTAATCTTTTTGGTATCGCAATGATATCGCTTTCGTCTAGCTCAGCTTGCACATTTTTGGTTCGCATGCACGCAACAGAATCGGGCGAAAGAAAATCAACTTTATCCGTCGGTTTGAAAGTTAAACCACGAAGAAATTTAGCATGTTCTTTCAAGGCTACCAGTTTGATAGATTTGCTTTTCATTTATAGCTAACCTTCTAACTTTTTGTGGAATTCACACTGCTTCACAGCATTCCCTCCAATTCTCGACTTCCTTCATTGATAGCCTTTTCGATATCAATGATGCGCTTCAGGATGACCTTCGGATCATCATATTCAATGGCATCGTAAACCACTTCCTTGTAGCGATTGATTGAGAGGTCGTAGTCATTCTCGGCAATCTCATCCTTGGGCACAAAGAAGCTTTGATCGGTGCGGGTTCGATCGACCTCGGTGTCAATATTCTGCCAACGCTTGAGGATATCGGGTAAATTATTCTTCAGGTGCTCGTCCTCTGAAAGGGGATTCTTCGGGCGTGATCCCAGTTTGTCAAAGGATAGCAATTCCGTTCGCTTGTCGTCTAATGACAAGCCGTCGGCCTTCATATCGTAGAACCAGACATTGTCAGTGCCCCCGGAGTCGGTGCGGTGGAAGAAAACGATGGCAGTCGATACCCCTGCGTAGGGCTTGAACACACCGCTGGGCATACTGACGATACCGTCAAGCTTATGGTCTTCAACCAACATGCGACGCAGTTCCCGGTGCGCATTGGACGAGCCAAAGAGCACACCATCGGGCACGATTACGGCAGCGCGGCCACCGGGCTTGAGCAGGCGCAGGAAGAGCGCGAGGAAAAGCAGCTCAGTCTTCTTGGTTTTCACCACCTGCAAAAGGTCTTTAGCCGTGCTCTCGTAATCGAGGCTTCCCGCAAATGGAGGATTGGCGAGGATGAGGCTGTATTTATCTTCCTCGGTTGCGTGGTCCTCCGCCAGCGAGTCGCGATTCACAATCTGTGGCTCGGTGACGCCGTGTAGCATCATGTTCATGGCGGCGATGCGCAGCATAGTGCTGTCGAAGTCGAAACCGTTGAACATGTCCTTGTGGTAATGCTGTTTGAAGGCCTCGTTGTTAAAGAGCTTCAGCTTGTCCTCGGTATTAAAATACTCGACCGCAGCCACAAGGAAACCTGCGGTGCCACAAGCCGGGTCGCAGATGATATCGGTGGTCTGCGGCTGGACCATGTCCACCATCAGCTTGATGATGTGACGCGGCGTGCGGAACTGTCCGCTGTCACCGGCAGTGCTCAGCTTACCCAGCATGTATTCGTAGAGGTCGCCCTTGGTGTCGCGATCCTGCATCGGGATCTCATCGAGCATATCCACCACGCGAGCCAACAGCCCGGCTTTTTCCGGCGGGATGAGGAAAATGGCGTCACGCATGTGGTGGACGAATGCCGACTCCTTGTCCCCCAGGTTCTTGATGAATGGAAAGACGTCCTGCGAGACGATCTTGTGCATTGCACGGGGCTCAAGATTCTTGAAGCGCGACCAGCGGAGCTGCTCGAAGGGCACTTTTTCCTTGGTCACCGGGTTGTTGAAGTCACCTTTTGGGAAAATGGGGTTCTCGATTTCACCGCCGAGTAACTGGGCCTGCTTCTCTTTCCGGCTCTGCGCCTCATCAAGACCCTTAATAAAGAGCAGATAGGTCATCTGCTCAATGACGCTAATCGGACTGGCAATTCCACCTGCCCAAAATGCGTCCCATATCTGGTCTACTTGGTTTTTCACGGCTCCGGTAATCATAAGAATTCTAAGGTTATATTCGTGGTAATATTCTCAATTATTGAAAACTCTCATTTGGATTTCTGCACGAAAAACTCAAGCATTTGAAATATTTCGTTGGTCATTTTCTTTCGTTAAATACTTTCTACAATTGAGAATTAATGCATTCAAGGAGGCCCCGGATACTTGCTTGAACACCCAGCGGATAATCACCAGTGTTGCTAGTGGGATAAGGAAGACTTGAACTACAATTTTCCCGAATATTGCTGCGAATAATTCCGTTAGGTTCAGTGCTATGCTGCCCTCATTTGTTCGTATGTAGTTGATTGAATCACCAGTTTTTTCTCCTATAAACTGAATCTTTTTAAACTGTCTCTTTGCAGCTGTAGTCATTTCCAAAAAGAAGAGTTTGACTGCTTCTAGTGCGCTGGTCTCCCCATCTGAATTGAAATCGATATCGAACTCCGTTTCTTCGAATACGTAGTCCTCGGCTAAGATTTCCTGAACTTTGCTGAGTCCGTCGATACTCTCTTCGATCTGTGGCTGGAAGTATTTATTGTCTGCAAACTGTCCAATAAAGCACATGAAAGGGGTGGAGATTCTTAAAAGGACGAAAAGTATGATGAGCTTATTTAAAAATACGGATAAATTATTCCATCTGGTGAAGCAAATGACCATAAATCCCAGAGCGACTGCGCCATAAAACAGTATTATGGTATACTCGTTGACAACTTCGAGTGCAATTCTCTGGACTCCCATAAGCCCGATTGAGTAGACGCATAGATCGGATAAGCGCTCAGTCGCGTCGTTGATAGGGTCCAGCAGTTGCCCGGGTTCGGTTTCCAACCCTAGGCCGAACGGGGTGATTGCAACACTAGATTCTTGAAGCATTGAAACCCCGCCGTTCACTACCCGGCTAACGGCATACGTGGTCGCAGCAAGTCCAATACTTTCTTCCAGATAGTCCTCCGAATATTGAATCATACGCTCGTTCAAAAACCGAAGATCGATGACAAACATAACGAAAATCAATAGGCCGACTCCTAGTATTCTTTTGTATATTGTCATTATTAAGCACTTGTTAAACGTTCACGAAAGCTTCGGGATTGATTGCCTATTCATGTTCGTTGGGAAATTTATTCGATATCACCATCCAGCTCTAGTGAGTCGATGCTTTTTATTGCCCCTCCGGACAGTGCCTGAACGTCACCGAACATGCCCGCCATGTTATCGAGCACCAAGCCCAGTTGCTTCTCGCGCTTGCCCCAGTATTTGGTGAGGGCGCGTTTTTCCTTATCCAAATCCTCGCGCATCGAGCTAAAGGCTTCAATTACCGCCTGCACGCGCTGGCGGAAGTCATTGCCTGTCAAGTAGTCATAGAGCAGTTCCTGCTTTTCCTTGGCGCCCTGTTGGTGGCCTTTGACGATCATCACTTCATGGAGGGTCGAACGGAGGGCGTGAACCAGCGGAATGGCTGAGGCGTAATCGGCAACCCAAACACCATCTTTCTGGCCAAAGTGCTCAATGTCCGCCGGGAGTGCCTGGGTAACAATCATGGCAATATCTGCCCGGGCATCACGCATGTCACCCTTAAGCTTGGCAGGCCAGTCATTGCTCCAGTTCTTGGTGCGCTTCGTCTCGAAGATGATTTTACCGCAGGAGCGGCCTGTATTGCTGATGACCTCCTGGGTAACATCCGCACCACGAACACCGGTGGAGACTGGTTCGACCTTGTCGAGAGGGAAGGTCTGCTTGAGCTGTTGCTCGAAATCGACCTCAAGCACATCGCCCTGCGCCTGCATGGAGCCTTGCTCGGCCTTACGCTGAGCTTCCTGAAGCTGCTTCTTCAGATCCTCAACCAGCTTTTCCTTCTCCGCGAATTTCAGGCGGTTGCTTTCATCGGCCTGTTTCTGAACTGCGTCACGAATCTGCTCGCGCTCGGCATTGAGCTTGCGCTCGACCTCTAGAGCCATGGCTTCCTTCTCCTCGGCCAGCTTGCGTTTCTCGCGTTGCAGTTCGAGTTCGGCATCCTGGGCCTTCTTGAGGGCAGCTGATTTGGATTCCAAATCTTCCGAAAGTTCCTTCAATCGCGTCTCCGATGCTTCAGTTGCCTTCTTCGCAGCACGCTCTTCAGCTTTGGCGCGGATTTCTGCCTCCCTTTTCGATAGTTGCTGATCAACAAGAGCCTGAACCTTATCGTTCAGCTCTTCTTGCTGCTGCTTCATTTTCGCCTGTTCTGCTGCAAGCGCCTTCTTACTGGCTGTCAGTTGCTGCTCACGGGCACTGATGTCGCCTTGAAGTTCGCGGCTCAGGGTATCGCGGAGTCCACTCAAAACACCTTCGCTCAGGGGGAATTCGTGCCCGCAATTGGGACATTTGACGCGGATGGACTCACTCGTGGCGAACGGATTTGGATTAGTTAAATTTTTCATGATGCCCATCATAGCGGGAGTCCCGAAAATTGCTGACTTTCTGACGGTCATCTGACGTCTGCGTTTCGGCTGACGCTGTCAGCCCGTGCGTCACGCCTCGATGCTAACGCTCTCTTGGGGTAATTCGATAGCGATGTGCCCGGCGCGGGGAACGAGCCGGTCAACTTGATACCCTTCAAAGCCTGCCTTCCGTAGCTTGCCCCGGATGCTGGAAAGCCACTTGCGGGGGTCCTCATTGGAATCAAAAGTATTACTCAGGGCATTGTGGCTCCAGTGGTTGAAGTTGTCGGATACCTTGAATTCTTCGGCCAGATCCGAGAGTTCGTCCTCGGTGATGACCCCGTAGCTGGCGATGGGACCACGCCCTTCACATACCCGACGTGCAAAGTAGAGATAGAGTAGAAACTCATTTGCGGATAATGCGATCTCTTGCCCTGAGATGAGCAAACGTCCGGCCAGGGTGCCCAACTGGATGGCCAGATCCTCGGACACATTGATGGAACGGTTCCGAACCTGATTGATCAGGGCGACAAAACTCCCTGCAGAATGCTGCAGATCACGTTCAAAGAGGTAACGTAAAGGCACAAACGGCACATCGACCAGTTGCAGGTTCACATCCTTACTGCAGAGAGAATTCCCGCTGTCACGGTCAATAAACTGCCCCTTGCAACCAGGATACATGAAATCGGGCTGCAATACCCACTGGTCATCAACCAGGATGTGCTGAATCTGATCTTCTGCTCGGCCCAAGAGGCTCATCACCGAATAAAGTAAAGCGCTGGTCGTTTTACGACCCCCGGCAATCGAGACGATCAACCTAATCGAGTCGTTTTCGACGAACGAGCGGATAATCTCCATGAAAAACTCGGCGACCGCTTCATTGTCCTCGGCAGAACGAATGTCATCCAACTCCCTGGATCGGCTTGCGTCCGGGAAAACCCGAATCGACTCTGATATTGGTCCAAAGCGTAACTTTCCCACAATTTCGATACCGTCTGCTTTCAAATCCGCTTGGAGTTGCTCCCAATGCCCTCCATCAAAAAGCTTTTCTCGGAGGCGGGCTGCACCGGTGGCCGTCGTCATCGCAATAATGCGATTGGGGATGACTGGCTCGGAGTCGTGGGCGAGCGCCCAAACGGTCTCGGTGAGCACTGCAGGAGCGGTGCCGACAAGACTGAGGAGAACTACATGCTTCTGTTCTGCGGTCATAAAATGATTTATACACGATAAACGTCGCTATTTATAGTCCGCTGACGTCAAATGACATTCAACTTCTAGCCAGCTGAAACATTATATTGCAACTGTTATAGCATCATTACTAGCCTCAGATCATGACACCTACGGCCTACACGATTGGGAACTTCAAGGCGATTAGTGAACCGCAGACATTACCGATTCGTCCGATCACCTTGATCTTTGGCCAGAACAGTGCCGGCAAATCCAGCATAATACAATCATTGTTGCTCTGCCAGCATGCTCTGAATCGTGGAAGCTTTGACTTTTCATCGATCAAACGCTGGGGGCAGCGAATTGATCTTGGCGGCTTTCGACAGTATATCCACAAGCATGAGGTGGATAGGAAGCTCCAGCTTGGTTTCAGCTTTCGCCGGGATACTGCAGACAAACAAAACACCCCTCAGGATGCCCTGTTTGAAAGGACAAGTATGGGCAAGTTGCGCTGGAGTTTCTCCTTCCTTAATCAGATTGACCTGTTGGAGGTTCGGTTTGAAGTCGGGCGCACCCAAAAGAATACCCGCTCCAAGGAAAATTACCGGGTGATCAGCGCTGAACTACATGCCGATGGAGAAAAGCTACTTTCCTTTATTGACGACAACAAGGACGGCCTCGAGCTTGCCTCTCTCAATGAATCTAACCCCGCTGTTTACTTAGGCCTGGCATATCTATTGCATAGCTACCTTCAACATGAGGGCGAAAAAAATGACGATACTCCTGGGGAGCTTCTTGAAGGCTTGGCATTGGATGGGAGCGAAGCCTTCGACAGCGACCTTCGATCCATCAGCGAGCAGCTAGAGCGTCTGCGTGAAACAATCGAGGACAAGTTGTTTAACGAACCAAGTGCTAATGATCCTCATCACCATGACTCAGAGGATTCAATTGCGTTGAACAAAGTCATCAAGTTATTTGAGGACTCGGACCTCTTCGCACGATGCGCAAAGCCATTACTAGAAGCCCTACAAGACGAACTTAAGCAACCGGTTCGCAAGCTTCGGATTGCTGGACAGGGTTTACAGCTAGTAAATGATCCCAAGAAACGCGGCCCTTCAACCCGGTATGATCCACTGGTTTCAATTGTAGGCGGTGAAATAGAAGACACGGGCACCTCAATGCGTGGAACTCAAGAAACCGAAGCCATCGCCGACCCCGTGCATTTCTTCCTGACCATGCCAGATGCTGAAGGACAGAGTCCCGTTGAAGCCTTGGCCAAGGCAATGCGATTCGATTTAGAGTTGGTTATAGATGCCTGTTTGAACGGGATGGCTCATTGGCTCGGTAGGACAGAATATATCGGCCCCTATCGTTCGATCCCGGAACGATTCTTTCAAATCTCTAAAGATTCAGAATCAGACGAAGTTGACCAAGGTTACCAAACCTTAAGGCGGATAGCATCCGACCCAGCCCTTGTCCGGGAAATCACCAATGTCTTCCAGGATATCCTGAACAGTCCTTACCGCCTGGAGGCACGACTGATTGCACCCTCGCTAGACATTCGGCAACTGGAGGAGGAACTTCAACGTTCCAACGAACGCGAGAGATCGCAAGGGAACCAGAATTTCATACGGGAAACGCTTACCCGAATGTCTGAAGGTAGGACCAAAGCCGGGGTATATCTCGTCGATACTCGAAATGGGGCAGAAGTGGACTTTTGCGACGTGGGCTTCGGCATTAGTCAGGTATTACCGCTGATCGCAGAACTCATGAAAGTTCAAGATGGTGTGATATGCATCGAACAGCCGGAAGTGCATTTGCATCCGAAGATGCAGAGTGATCTAGCCGATGTCATTATTGAATCCTTGTTTGGTAAATCTTATTACAAGAAGCTTATTGGAACAGAGGACTACAAATCCCTCATCATGGAAACGCACAGTGAACATATCATCCTGCGGCTGATGAGACGTATTAGGGAATCGAACTGGCCAAATCGCCAAGAGCAAAAGAAGCTGACGCCTGAAGATATTTCAGTCGTCTGGGTGCAAGGTGGATCCAAAGGCTCCAAATTTACCACTCTGGAAATCGACAAACGAGGACGCTTCGTCGATGACTGGCCCAACGGATTCTTTGAAGAACGCCTAGAAGAACTCTTTTAACCGCGAGCCCGATGTATTCCTACATTTTTATTGACCCCGAGGTAGTCACTGACGCTAGCCAAACGGGGGAAGCTGGCCTAGGGCAGTTGATCAATTTTCTGCGCGAACATCGCTATGACTGCATTTTCTCCGAGACTGACTCATGGCGTTTGGGTGAAGAACTTAAAGAGAAAATTCAAGCCATTGAATTTCAGCATGAAAGAAAACTCCTGATCGAATTGGCAGTTGCAATCTATTCCAATGGACCGTTTGTCTTCATTGAAGGTGATGACGGGATCAGTTCACTATTGGAACTCGCCAAATCAAAAGCAGAGACCGCTGAAATCGACTTTATTTTGACCCCGAGCGATTCAATCATTCAAACCGAGTGTAAGTGGGAAGCATGCAATCTTCAACTGGTATACGCCACACGATTCGAGGAGGTTCGACAAAAGTATCGTCCCTGTGTTATTAAAAAACCAGGTCACGACAATGCGCATGGCATCTGGAATACCTATTTCCGCAAGCTGATCAAACACACAGATAGCGTGCAAATCGTCGATTATTCGATCGGTAAGTACTTCGGCGAAAACCATAAATTTAATTTAAAAAAATGGATTCATTGGCTGAACGACAACTTCTCGGATCCTACAGTGGCACGCTTGAAAATCCACACATTAGATAATCAGCAACTTCGAGTAGAAGCATTCATCAATCAACTGAGGGCAGACGTAGGCTACTCCATAGAACTTAAATACTATCCGGGGGGCGACGACTTTCCACACGAAAGATTTCTAAACGCCGAAGCACGATGGTTGCAAATTGGCAGGGGGATTGACCTATTTGACCAGAATGAAGATTGCCGTGATATCATGTTTTCAATCGCCCGTCGCCCGGCGAACATAATCTAACGATCTCGCAACGTAATGCAACCAAATCACAGTCACCCATAGGAGGATGTTCCTGATGAGACGGCTTTAGCTTTGCTTAAAAAGTTGGCCGGTACCGGATTCCGACTAAAGAATCCGAGTGATGAAAGATGAAAAACATAACGCCGACCAAGCATTACAGCGTAAGTGTTACATGCAGCACTACTGTGACAGCCTTGACTGCGATTGAGCCATGTAGCACATGCCCCGATCACATATGCGATAGCTACAATACCGCTAGAAGGTCGAAGCTGGGTACGCGAGGTTTGCTAAACTCCGAGGATGATATCTGACGGTCAGCGTCAAGGATAAGTCTGATAGCCGCGCTGTAGTACAGGCACTGGATGCGTGGTATTATCGTTCCCGTTTAAATCCCAGGCCAATGAAATCTTTCAACGCTACCTAAGGACCTGCACGGAGGTGGCAGGAAGGCAACGGCATTAGCATCTCTCATTAGACGAGGACTAAACCGTGGGGACGCTTGCCTGAAGATCTTGAACGTTGAGGATAATAAATGGTCCTATATTCTTAGGACTAATTCTTTCTTTCACGAGCGTAGCGCTTGATTCGCTCGCATCTTGATTGCCGCTGGTTGAAAATTCCCTTGGTGATGGCGTGGTGCCACGGATGAAAATGGGGGGTAGGATGAGTAGGCTGCGGTTGCTTTCTGCTCCGCTTGCCAACGTATAATTCCTGAAGGTAGATCCTGTAATAATCGATGATGAGCTCTATGAGCCTACTCTTCGAGTTGGCTTACGAGCACTTAAGATTAGGGATTAAGGTCTGGATCATAGCCGCATCCGGATTTCGATCTGTCGTTTATCGCAGATTCATTATTCAAGGGCATGGCCGAATGGCTGTGCCCTTTTTCGTGACCCCGAAAAAGTAATAACAACAAACAATATAAAATGAATACTCATCTAGAAAAGAATAACGTCAAGGTAACCACCAACCTACTGATCACCGCGAACATTGCCACCGATGGATTCGTCGAACTCATCGTCGATGTCCGAGGGGCATACATCATCCGCGACAGACTGAAGACGGAAGGCTTCCGCTTTGTCCGCGAGGTCAAAGAGAATGAAAAGCCAACAGCTACCTGGCGGCGGATTTTTGTCGCCGTCCCGCCAGCGGTTTCGATCGAACGTGCCGCCATTGGCATCGAAATGGCCATCGATGAACTCGAGAAAATGCTGAATGGCATCTTCGACGGCACCAAGGTTCGCGGCGCCAAAAGCGCAGCTGCAGCCATGACACAGCACTGGGGCCAGTCTGATGTAATCGCAAAAGTCTCAGATCGACTGTCTACACTGGATACCCCCTGGGACAATCAAGTCAAACGGCCTGAATTCGCAGCATAAGTAGCAACCATTACAAGGGGTGGGTCGCACAGAATGCGGCCCACCTCTTTTACAATTCATCATGCAACGTCGCGACGAATTTGCTGCATGGTCTTGGGGGAAATATCCATGATGAATACGCCTAAACGGCGACTTGGGAGAGAAATTCTCACACAAGCAAGGCGAGGCGCTTGGGCATCGCTGAGAGCAGCATAGCAACCCATCTGTATCACTTCGGCTGGTTTGGGACGCCTTAAATAAGGTCCAACCGTTGCCTTAATTTCAACGATACAGACGCGCCCATCTGCTAAGAGGCCATGAATATCAATGCGCCCACGATAGCCAAGCTTACTGACACACAGTTCGGATCGAAGCGAGCTTCGCACCATATCCAACTCCTCCAGTGCATGCAGGATCGCCAGACAAGGAAAGTAATAATCAGACCGCACCCATTGGCCATTGATACAAGCCTCTAGGCACTGATGGAGTCGCTCTCCAACCCACAGCGCATCCCCTTTAGGCAACATATCAGACCTATATCGGTAAATCATGTTGCTCAACCGTCTTGGCCAAATTGACCAACTTGGTGGAGACTTGGCTAGGCTCTCCGATCTGGATTTTACATTTCGCATTTTCAACAAGCTACTCCAATAACCTTGACCATGCAATAATTTATTACGTGAATATGGTCATGGCTGATAATAAGACTGTCATGACTACCGTTTCATTTCGCATTCCTCAAACCATCGCTGATCTGATCGATGAACTGGTTGATGGATTTGAAGTTGAGAGATCGACCATCATGCGTCGACTCGTCGTGGAAGGGGTAGAAGGACTCGTCAAACATCGGGATGAAATCGGGGCATATGACTGGCCCCGTAAGGATCATCTAAAAGTGGTTGTCGAAGAGCCAGGTAAGCCGAGGAAAAAGCATTAGTAGGTCAATGCTAACAGGATGATCATTGGGTGTACCGGTAGTCTGTTGCCCCTTTCAGTGACACAAACCGGTATTAAGACTGGGTAATGCTGATGTTTCGTATTCAGTCACGCCGTTGGCGTGTAACATCCATAAACCCAAATAATGTATCCAAAGAATAAAATGGCATTTCAATGTATGCCCCAACTACCTCCCGAAGTTTTCGCCCGCTTAGACTGCCTCTACAGTTTCAAAGAAATCGAAGATCAGATAGATGTGTTCTCTGAGCTTCTGCCGGTTTCGAGAAAAAAGGCGTTACGCTGGAACAAACCCATGCTGTGCCTACCTTATCACCACTGCATTGATTCAGAAAGTCAGTCAAAACTGATCACACTGGATATCCTATCCAAGGACCTAACTAGCGTCCTAACTTTGCAGTGTAATTGCGGCGCCTGGCATAAAGTCAAAACCATCACCTTGAAGCTATTCGCCTCGGAACAAAAGACCTACTACACCAATGCCGCATGGGTTCCAATGTCTGCAACTGCAGGTCAGAAAAGCCACATTGCCAAATTGCTGTCTATTCCAACTGAGGAGCTTCCACTGCTAAGCGCATACAATGCCGCTCTTGTCATTGACGCAGCGCTCATGATGAAGCACTGGAGACGCGTCAACCTACTTTGCAGAATTTGGCACTCAGAGCAGCAGCTTCAGAGGACTGCATAAATTGTATCAAGCGCTCAAAATAATAGTATGAGGCGGAACTGCATCGCGGTTCCGCCTTTTACTATCCCCGAGCTAGAGTGATCATGCCCCCAAAAGCGTCTGGATTCTGTAATCTTCAGGCGAGGAGTAATCACCGCAATTTTATTGACCGTCCTGTGCTGTCGGTTCCCTACGCACACGAGGTCCTTAATGAAATGAATGTTGTTTGCAACTAGGCAAATAGTAGACGCCGAGGCGTCTTTTAAGAAATACATAACCCAAACTCAATATGCATACCCAAAAGAACTCAGACGGTGACCGTACTCTGCCACCTGAAATTATCGACCGGCTGGAAAGCCTTCATCAACACACGACACTACCGCAGCAAACGATGACATTTTCTGTCGACTTACCCTGCGGCAATGGAAAGCGACTCCGCTGGAACCGTAAGCTGAAACAGCTTACGCTGCCACACATCATTGATTCCAATGATCGTGGCGAGGTCATGTCACTTCACCTACTTCATGAAGAATCGTGCAAAGTGCTCTCGCTTTGCTATGAAAATGGAGAGTGGCGACGCAGTTCCTTGAAGACACTGAATGTGGCAGAAAAGGATGTCCCCAACCGCCATAAGCATGGATCAAAACGATGGTTCCGAAAACCGGCGACCACCGCCCAACTCCAAATGATGCGTAAAATCCTGAAAGATACATCGAATTCTCTGCCTCCCCTCACCGCATACAACGCCAATATGATCATCAACACTCACCGCCTGATGCCACACATGCGGCGAATTCGTGGCATGATCGACCTTTGGCTCGCAGAGCTGGGTCACAGTCCTAGAGCACCATTGCTCCCATTTACTGAGCTGGAATCAGCATAGATTCTCATCAATCCACACCCTAACAAGCGGAGCCATCAATATGGCTCCGCCTAATTTTTTTTTCCCAAAATCTCATGAAAGAAATCAAATACAAACCGTCTATTAAAGACTCCAATGCAGTCCTTACAAAACCATCCTGTCCTTGTTTATTAGTCCGCATTCGACCCTTCCGATTCATTCTCCGCGAACAGGTATCCACCGCGCTGATCTACGCATTCTCGTCTAAAGCCTTGGGGGATTACTTCGACCTAAACCCAAACGTAAAAGCGGTCGATCTTCAGTTTATCCAGTTGCATGCAAGTGAAGGAGTAATTTCCTCGAAGAAGGAACTGCGCCTCATGCTAAGTCATCAGGAGAAGATCATTCTCAATGAGAGAGATGAGATTTTCATATTGCAGCGTTTCAAGGGGACTAGTGGCAACAATGAAGCCACTTATACGCCTGAATGTATTTGGGGACTGCCCAACGAGGGCTTCCTGGGCCTAATACTCATGAGCAATCGTTTTGCACATATCATCGAACATTACAGTAGAGGGCTGAACCAAAAACAAACGCTACTACGCTTCTGGCTGGATTACCGCGCCGCCAGTCTCAATCCGCGCAAAAAGCTTGATGGTAAACCGCCACATCTAATTTGCGGCGAATTTACCACCTTCCTCGTCACACCGCTTGATGATGGAAAAATCATTTTCGATGTGCCCCCAGAGAAGCAACCCCCAAACTCCATCTAACTCATGAAGGTATTTCTATATACACACCTAGTCATCTACACGATCGAACCCGAACAAGCGGGAGATAAAGTAAAAATCGGAGATGTCTGGGTACTCAAAATTTGCAATCACCTAATTGGACTAAACTGCTGTAGAGGAGACTGTCATCCTGGAATGATAGTGAATGATGGCAGTGTCACACGTGAGATCCTGAAAATTCTTCCTGATGTTCACCGAATAGACTCCTACCCCATCTGGCTCTTAAGGCAGCCTGATAAAACACGCCGCCATTGGGTTGCACTTTTTGCCAGAACATAACCCGACAGCACTTTCGTTTATTTCCGCAGCCGTCCCACACTAAAAAGGGACGGCATTCTTGTTACTGCCCTATCGCTACCCCCAAAGGTCGATCGTCACGGGGCATTAAATTGCTGTTCACAACCACCATTAAAATCCAATACTTATGAAATTCATCCCACATAGCGAGGTTAGCCTCGACCATTCCATCAGAGTCACCGCGGATCAAACACCCCGACAAATCCTCCGAATTGATCTCGATACATATGTAATCGTTGACATGGAGAGGGCCAGAATGGTCACGGCCTTTGAATCGGAAAAGCTCTCTGAGCTTATTAATACACTGCGGTGCGCAATTATCGATATTGAGGTGATCGCAACGCGCTACATCCATACCTCACGCACTATCGCCCCTCAAACGACCGGCTTTGAAATCCGGTTACACCTCGAGAATGGCCAAAGCATCATTTTCACTTCTGAGGAGGAATCATTCACTCTTCAGGGGCAAAGTGCGAAAAGCCTGCTAGAAGAAAGCAGAAAGCCGGCAACTGAGGCACTTTCATTGCCGAATCAAAGACCGTTTAATCGCATATTGGTTACCGACGAATTTGCCAAGTGGATTAGCACGCTGACATTATCAGGAAATTGCCAACAGGTCATTGAGGCATTCTGGCGCGACTTTAAATGCCACGCAAAAAACCGGGAGCTGCTTAAACCGGGCAAGCCAATTTTGATCATTGGCGAATTTGGCCAATTCTATGCAGCGGAATATCTCTGCGGCCGTGTCAGCTTTCACTGTGCCACGTAGTGTAGTACGAGTTAGTCACGTCTTGTTTTGGCCGAGCCCACCTCGGGCTCGGCTTTACCTTTTAAACGGTGCCCGACCTCCTTCATTGGGTCGACCCAAGGTGCCTCTCCAGATTCTTTATCCGACCCCAAAAATTTCTAGGCACTAGCATGAAATTACTACCACCAAGGTTTATTGATTTTTCCAAAGCAACCTTGATCAGTTCATCCAGTTCACCGCGCCAGCTTTATCGCTTGGGCGGTATCCAATTCCTTATTAAATGTAGCAATAACACAAAGGCCATGCTCGCAATAGAATCAGTGGATATGGATGCAATTATCAGCGATCTGAACTGCGAAATTATTGATGTCGAACTGACAACATTACGACCTGTGATCTGTCGCGAATCAGAGCGTGTAGGTGGCCAAGAACTTGAGGTTCGTTTACACCTCAAGCGCGGCGACATCATCGTCATACACTCTTACTTTGGGTACACTATCACGTAGTGCACATAATGCCATTTCACTTTCTTGATGCGCCACAATGTTGAACGAACTTAGGGATATAGCTTGCAACGTGAGGCAATAAGCGAAGTTGGACTCTAATGACTGAAACAAGTTCAGTCGTTATATTACGCTTTCATTCTATAGTTACGTCTCAACTTTGCCCGAAGGCATAGATACGCAAAATCAAGCTTGCTTAAATTAATTCACTTGATTGCGCAATCAAGTTAGTTCATATTTGCAACATGAAAGAGCTTTCCCTAGAGTCCGACAGTCGCAAGGTGCTGGTGCATCTAGCTGATTTACTAGACGTGGGCACCGAGGCTGCAACGGTTCGGTCTAATGCCAAACTGGGGAGCTCGGAGGCCGATATGGTAGTGGACTTTGGCGGGCTGGTATTTGTCGTTGAGATCAAAAAGAAAGGGGATGCGGCTTCGGTCGGGCAGGCGATCCGTCATGTACTGAGTGGTGCGGACGCCCTGGGTTCGAAAGCGCTTCCTCTGGTGGTTGTTCCTTATATGGGGGACGTGGGCCGCAAACTTTGTGGCGAAGCCCGCGTCAGTTGGCTGGACCTGTCCGGCAACGCGTCACTGAGTGGTCGTCCTGGTTTACGCATCCAAATCGAAGGGAAGCCGAACCGATTCAAATCACCCGGAAGGCCCCAGAATCTGTTTGCTCCGAAGAGCGCCCGCATCACTCGCCGTCTTCTGATGTCGCCTGACACCGCACTCACACAACGCGAACTGGCGGAGCAGAGCGGACTGGACGAGGGGTTTACCAGTCGCATTGTGCGGGAAATGGAATCCCAGGATTTGCTGATCCGCGATCATAAGGGCGCGGTTCGGGCAAGCAATCCCAGGCTTCTACTCGAAGCATGGCGGGAAGCCTATGATTTCAATAAGCACCAAATCACCAAGGGGCATGTCGCCGCACGTTCCGGAACGGAATTGATCAATACGGTTGCACGGCAGATGGAAGCACACGGGCTCATTTATGCGGCAACCGGTCTAGCAGGTGCCTGGCTCATCAATCCATTTGCTGGCTACCGACTGGCAATCCTCTACCATGACGAATCTCTACCGGATAAGCTTATTAAGGAACTGAATTTCCGTGAGGAGTCAAGGGGGGCCAACCTATGGCTCGTTCGGCCCAATGACAGCGGAGTTTTTCAAGGGAGCCAAGAGCGCAGCAAGGTGCAGTGTGTCCATCCCGTCCAAGTTTACGTCGACTTGAAGCAGCATCCTGAGCGAGCGGATGAGGCGTCGGAGGCGTTGCTGGAGATGCTTTTTCCTCACGATCAGGCAAGAATGGAAAGTAATTTATGAGTGAAAAACCCAAAACCGCTAGTGGATACGCCCCGGAAATGGTCGAACTAGTACGTGGCGCCTGCCTTTACTTGGCCACAAAGCTGGGGGACTTGATGGAGGAGATCGTGGTTGTTGGTGGCCTCGTACCCTCGCTGCTCATCGACCAAGCAAACCTTCCTCATGACACCGATCCACATGCCGGCACTATGGATCTTGACCTAGGCCTCGCCTTCGCTCTAGTCAACGAGGAGCGTTACACTGAGGTGGTCGAACGTCTGGCCAGCGCGGGCTTCGAACCGGACACCAACCGAGAGGGGAACAAGACCCAGCAGCGGTGGCGCATCCGTGTGCCCCGTATAACAGTCGACTTTCTCATCGACCCACGATCAGACGACCCCAAGCAGGCAGGTAAATTATTTCACCTAAGCGAAGATTGGGCTGCCATAATTGCACCCGGGTTGCATCTGGCTTTCCGCAATTTTAAGACCATTACCCTTGACGAAAAAACGATTTTTGGGGAACGGGCAAGGCGGGACATCCGGGTCTGCGGAGCCGGAGCTTTCACCATCCTCAAGGCGCTGGCTTTCCATTACCGGGGAGAAAACAAGGACGCCTACGATTTATTCTATTTGCTCCGTAACTATGGCAGTAGCCCCAACGATGTGGCCATGGAGATACAATCCTTGCTGGATGACCCGATTACTGGTCAGGCGCTTTCCTTTCTCAAAGATGACTTCACTAGCATCGACAGCATCGGTCCGATGCGCACCGCAGAATTTCTCATGGGGCAGCCAGATGAAGCAATTCAGGCCGACGCTCACGGTTATGTCGATTCCCTCTTGTCGCTGCTCCGAGAGTAATCTTCGCTGGCAGTGACCTGTTGTAATCTTACCAGAGAAACAAGTTCAGTCGTCATATTATGGTTTCGCGATTCAAGGCTGCAGCCTGGAAGTGGATGTGGCTCATCTTAGTAAACTGGCAATGCAACTTTTCGACTCAGCCATCTTGAGACTGGCGGCATAGGGTTCAGTTGCATTATATAATTTTCTCAAGGGTAAGATGGCAACAACCTGGGCAATCGGCGACGTGCATGGACAAGCAGAACTGCTCAAGACACTGCTCGATTACCTCCCCCTGCACAGGGAGGACACAATCATATTCATGGGCGACCTAATTGATCGCGGGCCAGATTCTGCTGGGGTTCTTGCGCTGGTTCACCAGTTGCAGCGTACGCACAAGGTTATCTACCTGCGAGGCAACCACGAGGCAATGGCCCTGAAGGCCCGCAACAATCGTTCTGCGATTGCCCATTGGATAGATTGCGGTGGAGACGCCACTCTGGAGTCTTATCGGGCGAATACCTTTGACGATATTCCTGAAGCTGATTGGGCACTCCTGCAATCCAGCCATCTCTACCATGAGACTGAACGGGATATTTATGTTCATGCTAATCTAGACCCAGATATACCCATGGCATCCCAGTCCGAATCAGACCTACTCTGGCGGTTTCTGGAAGATCCGCCCATTCACCAATCAGGCAAGTTTGTCATATGTGGACACACAGAACAAAGCAGTGGATTGCCCAGGTTTTGGGGGAGCGGCATCTGCATTGATACACTCGGCACGAATGGACGAGGATGGTTGAGTGCAGTCAATGCCCAGCGGCGCGCTTTCTGGCAGGTCAATGATCAGAATTCAAGACGGTGCGATACGTTTGAGGCATTATCTCAATAAGATTGCAGGAAGCCTGAAGGATTACCCTTCAAGGGCTTATTATCAAATTACCCAGTATCCTGCTCCATGATTGCCGCTGGCCCGAGCTGGAAGAATTTCTCGTAATCCTTCGGGTGGTCAAGCTTACCCTTGTAGTGTTTGTAGTAGACCGCTTCGCTGTTACCCATCTGCGAGGTGACATAATCCAATTTTTTCCCACAGTGGTAGTATAAATTCGTTCCGTAGGTGTGGCGAAATACGTCCACACTCTTACCCGATAGTAGTGGCCGGCGTGACTGGAGGAACGCTTCCTCATCGGCCGAAATCGGCTTCTGTTGGTCGACAAGCCGTCGAATCCGCACATAGCGCTCGCCCTCATCTTTTGGCAATAAACTAAGCGCCCGAAAATTGGAGTATCGGATATTCCGGCCTTCAGGGTTGTGGTCGTAGCAAATTGGCCAACCTTCACGGTGGATCAATTTGAGCCATTCGACGGCCACCGGTTGAAGATCAACAGACCGTTGGTCCATTTGTTTGCCGAAGCCATCAACATTGAGAACGCCTTCCTCAAGCTTGATGTAAGATTCCCAAACATCTGGCAACTTTGCCAGGTCGTAAATCTCGCTGGGTCGCATGCCCACCAGCATTGCCAGGACGGCATAGCCTAAAATGCCATGCTTCCGAGCCTGGTAAGCCAACTTAAGTGCGTCTTTGGCTTCGGGATATTGAAGAATACGAACAAGCCTTACCTTTCCCTTTCTAGACGATTTCAACACATGTTTTTCTTTATAGATAAAGTGATGCTTCGCAGCATCTGCAGGATTCTCGTTGAGGAATCGGTGTTTGTCCTTGGGATCAGAAAAGCGCCTGAAAAACTGGCTCACGTAATTTAAGTAGTTCCCCCGGGTATTGCCACTGACTTCACGTGACTTGACGAAATCAATGATGTGCTGACTGGTCACTTCACCGATTCTTATCTTCTGATCGACCGCCAACATGTATTTTTGGAACGGTCGCAGGTGACGATGCACCGTGTTGATCGTATTCACGGAATAGGTGCATTGGGGATCCTTATGATCATAGTTTGCCAAAAAGATTTGCAGACACATCTCCAGGGAGGGTGAAGCATCAATTGGCTTACAGGCGCTGACATACTCAGTAACTGCCTTGATAATGTCCTGCTGCTTCTTCGGGAGCTGTTCCAGAAGGCCAAATGCTGTCTTAGCCTGCTCAAGCTGTTTCGGGCTCAATATCTTTTGTTGCCGTTCGGCACGGCTGAGGTTATACTCTTTCTCGTGCTTTTGAATCAATTCCTTCTTGAAGGTAAGCGCCGCTGCCCGCTGTTCAGGCAAGGAACCCTCTTTTCCGTCCTTAATCAGCGATTGCCGGAATGATCTGCGGCGCGTAACGATCTTCCCCGCTTCATCAAATTCCTCGAACTCACAGACCCACTGATTCGTGGTCTCGTTCTTGAAGACTGAGGGCTCACGTAGAGCCTTGCGCTTGGGTTTTAGTGGCATTTGAGCGCTATTCTGCACTGAATGCTACTGAATGGCAAGCCGGAACCCGCTTAAATAGATGGCGGAGAGCAGGAGCGTGGATTACGAACCTCTATAACGAAATCGTTTAATGTTGGAGTAATTTCAGACGATTGGCAAGCAGGCGTAGCCATTGTTACCCCATTTAGCTTTGGCCTAGATCTCCTGAATGACACCAATGCATCAACAACATACTCCATCGATACCTCGAAGCACATCCTCTTCACGGCAATCAGGTGGAAAAAGCAAATAGTTGATAGTAAATATGTTAGCAGCTCAACTATTGCCAGAGAAACTGGCCTTAGTTCTGGCCGTGTGAGGCAGATCACACGCCTAGCGAACCTCAGGCAGGAAGTCATTGATAAGATTCTGAAAATAGAACCAAGTAAGGCGAAATCCGCCTTTCCAGAGACTTTAATTCGGAAGCTTTCACAGCTTCCTGCTATGGAACAAATCAGGTCTATTGATTCAATTCTACAATCCCCGACACTAACAAAACGTGGATAATGGCTGCAAATATCGCGGCAATTGCGTCAAGTTGAGAAATTTGAGCGTAAATCGAGCCAGCAGATACGCGAATACCCATCGGTGGTAAATTATAGTTGAGGCTCAAACCTAGAACTTGCGATAGGTGTGTATATAAAACATGAATTATTATTCCGCTAATACAAAAGCTGACATTATGCGGCGTATTTGGTGAGTGGGTGCCGGAAGCACGATGCGACCTTATGTGGTTGGATTGAGAGCATGAACATAGCGACCTTGACGTTTGCTTTTAGTGTAATTTCATCGTGTGCTGGTCCGGCCTTGAAGGTCTCATGCTTGAGTGTCTGATTGAGGTATTCGTCTGGGTTCATTTCGGGGCTGTAACTGGGCAAGAATAACAATTCGATGCACTCCTTGTGCTTCACGAGCCACTGCTTGACGCGTTTGCTGTGGTGGACGCGGAGGTTGTCCACAATGAGGAATATTTTGCGTTTTCGATGCTTGATGAGCCGCTTGAGAAAGTCGATGAAGGTCTCGGCATTGAGCGCCTTCTTCAGGGCCATCCACCGCATTTTTCCCTGATTGTTGATAGCGCTGATAACGCTGGCGTGGAAGCGCTTGGCACTCTGGCGCACTACCGGCGTTTGCCCTTTAGGCGCGTAGCTACGGCGCGTGTGGCCTTCGGTTTTACCGAGGTCTCGTCGCCCCAATAAATCACCGCGCCCTCGGCAGCAGCGCGGGCCTTGACTTGAGGGCAGGTCTCATCGAGCCACTGTTTGACTTCAGCCGGACGCTGCTCGTAGGCGCGCTTGACCGGTCGTTGCGACGTAAAGCCCCAGCGCTTCAAAACCACGCTCATACTTTGCAGCGCAAAGTCTACTCCGCAGCACTCTTTGATCAGTTGACGAACCGCTTCCCGCGTCCACAGCGCGAAGGAGAGTTTGAGCTGGTCGGGCATCTGGTCCGTAATCAGACGCTGAACTTCGACCTTCTGCTCCGCCGTAAGCTTGCGCGAAGCCCCTTTGGGCACTCCGCGCTTGCGCTTCTTCAATGCCGCCCAGTCGCCCTCCTGATAACGACTCCACCACTCAGAAACATGCTGCCGAGAAACATCCAACCGCTCAGCAACAGCGACATGCGTATAGCCAGACTTCAACAATTTAACCGCTTGGCGTCGCACCTCCTCCTGTGCCTGCTGCCCTAACATCCGAGCATCCCGTTTTTCCATGCACCAAAGCATGAAGTATGCGCTAGGAAATGTCATCTATATTTTCAGCGGGTTAATAAGCACACAAGCATTGTACTTCGGTGATAGCGATAAAGGCACTAGGGCCAACGGACATTCAGCTTAGCCATAGGATTGAGCATGCGAGGTATATGAAGGCCAAGTAGTTTGCGTCGTTGCGGTCAAAGCGTGTGGCGATTCTTCTGTTTTGCTTTAGTTTACCGAAGAGGCGCTCGATGCGGTTACGCTCTTTGTATCGCTTCTTATCGTGAGGGATTTGGACTTTTCTGTTTCGGCGAGTTGGGATGACCGCGATCATTTTAGCCTTCGTAATGAAGGTGCGGATATCATCGGAGTCATAGCCTTTATCGGCGATCACGCCTTTGGCTTGTTGCCCTTCGAGCAAGGTTTGAGCTTGCGTGCAGTCATTGCGATTGCCGCCGGTTAGCTTGATTTTAAGCGGCCTGCCGAGCGCGTCGCAGAGCATGTGCACCTTGGTGGTCAGTCCTCCGCGGGATCGCCCCAGAGCCTGATGGGCCGCCCCCTTTTTCCCGTCGTAGCGTTTTCGTGGGCCTTCACGAGGGTCGAGTCGATCATCACGTAATCGTTTTTGGGGTCTTTAAGTAATCGATCAAAAACCTGCTCCCAGACTCCTTTCTTGGCCCATCGACTGAAACACTTGTAGGTGGTTTCGTAGTTGCCGTAGCGCGCTGGCATGTCTCGCCAAAAGGCGCTGCTGCGCAGCACCCACATCACACCGTTTAGGAAGCGATGGTTGTCTGCGGTTGTTCGCCCAGGATTGCTAGCCTTACCTGGCAGCAGGTCCTTGATTAAGTCGTATTGTTCATTGCTCAGTTCTTATCGATTGGCCATCAAGACTTTAAGGCAAATAATCGAAAGTATGTACAGCCTAAAATGAAGACGGTTGAATGTCCGTTAGCCCTAATATTTTGGACGTGTCCAACTTGAATTAAATTTACCTTTTGGAATCAATATTGTGGAATGCAAACCATCCTCATTATGAAAATAAATAGTATACTCCAAATCAGCCTAACAGGCATATTGCTTGCGAGCACCACCTCGGCTCAACTCATCATCTCAGATGATTTCAATATAGACGATACCTCAGATATCAACGCCAGTCTCAACACGCGTCAGGCTGGCACCCAAGCAGGCACCTCATGGATCACCAACTCAAATGGGATTTACGGAATAATCAACGGAAGGTTGGATGCTGAAGTAACTAGTCCGGTAGATTCAGGTGCATCTCTAGATTATGATTTTGCTACTAACTCCGATATTATAGCTGCAAAAGGTTTTACGGTTAGTTTCGATATGACACCAACAGATGGAAGCTATTCGGCATTCAGCATAGGTGCATCATCGCCTATTGCAACCCGCCCAGTCATCAGCAGCAATACAGATATTGGACTCCTGATGGAGGACGATGGTCGACTGGCGATCTTCGCCAACGGAACAAATGTTAGCGATCAAAATGGCGCGATCACTTGGACAGGTGGAGGCTCACTTGATTTCGTGGAGTTAACAATACTAACAGAAAATTTCAACGCCAGTACGAGCTTCACAATATCTATGACAGTTGCAGGCAGCACTATTGACTTAGACCCTGATACCCCATCAACAAGTTTGACCAGCACTTGGGATGGCGGCAAGAATTATCTAGTTTTTTCAAACCGCGGTGTAAGTTCGAGTATCTCAGATAATTTCGACAATTTCAACGTATCGACCGTTGCAATCCCAGAACCTAAATTATATTCTATATTCATAGGCCTAAGCATAATGCTCACAGCACTAAACTCCAGGCGTCGTATCAAAATTTAAAAACATTTCTTGAGATTCGCTAACATGACATTCAGTTTCGTTTTTTATGAAAAAGCCTGGTTGGCCCCCTTAAGTTAATCCAGTCTTGATGGGTATCTTCCTTGGATTGTTTTGGGGTTGTGTTTAGGCCCAGGCGGAGGGAGTTCGTAGGACGACCGTAGCCGTGGCCTTGTTGAGTGAGAGTTTTGGCAAAGTCGCTTGGGCAGAGCACGCCCAGAGAGCGATGCGGTCGGACGTGATTGTAATACTCGCGCCAGTCGGCGAAGACGACGCGAGATTCGCTGAGTGTGTAAAGCAGCTCGCGGTCGAGGCACTCGGTACGGAAGCGTGAGTTGAAGGACTCGGCATAGCCCTTTTGCCAGGGACAGCCGGGGTCGATGTAGAGTGTTTTGATGTCGTTTTCGGCGAGCCAGTTCTGGATGGCCTTGGCGATAAACTCCGGTCCGTTATCAGAGCGAATATACTGCGGCACCCCATGTTCAGAGATGGAGTCCTGCAGGACCTCCAGGACATCGGCGGCGCGGATGGCTCGGTACGCGTGGATGCAGTGACACTCCCGTGTAAACTCGTCGATGAGACTTAAGTAGCGCAACTTACCGCTACGCTGGGTGTAGTCGGATACGAAGTCCCAAGCCCAGACGTGGTTGCGGTGCATCGCCTACTGTGGCAGCCCCGTTGACAGGCACTAGCGGCGCAGACGCGGTCTCGGAAGCGGCACTTGCAAGCCTTCCTCCCGTCGCATCCGTTGCACGAGCTACTTGTTTACATGGAGGCCTTGAGTACGCAGCAGCCCGGCGACCTTCTTGTAGCCCAACGTCGGATGCTCACGTGACACCTTGACGATCTGCGCTTCTAGCAATCGTTGCTTCGAGGTCAGGGGCTTCGCTTGATACCTGAGGCTGGAACGACTAAAGCCCAGCCAGCGGCTGATAGCCCGCCCGGAGCGGTGGCGTTCTCCTTCTCAAGGTCCCGCAAACGCTGCGCCTCCTTTAGGTCCATGCCGCCGTACTTGTCGCGCCAACGGTAAAACGTCTGCTAGCTGATACCGTGCTTGCGACATAGCTCTTCGGCGCTCAGCCCTGTGTCGACCACACGCAATATGCCGATGATTTGTTCGGTCGTGCGTCTGCTCTTCTTCATTTGATTCTCCTGTCTTGCAGGAAAATCACTCCATCAGCAATGGATCACCTAATGGGGGTCCAACCAAGTCGCTTATTTTTAATCAATAAGCGGCTTTATACATTTTCCTTTCATTTCATAAAAATTAAAATTTAACTCTAACAAATAAGAAAACTAACATGTAATTGAAGGAAGCGTGCTGCCTTCATGCCAGCCGCAGTCTACAGTCAAGCGAAGGGGGGCCATTGGCAGGCCAGTCACGTCTCTCTCTATCATACTAGCTATCCGCTCGACTGCCTTCTCTCCCAAACCTCTATGAGGCTGCTGCACAGCAGATATAAAATTAGTATCAGGGCAACTATCAAGTGCAACAAATCCAAAATCCCCCGGAATTCGATACCCATATTCCATCAATGCGCGATATACAATGTCGTGCCCCACTATTGCACTCCCTCTGCTTTTCGCTATGGCACCTAGTAACCGCTTACATGGGCTATTCCAATCACCAAATAGAATCTGCACTCGCCCCTTTCCATATATCCATTGCTGAACTAGTGTTCCCGACAACCAGCGATGCCCTACTCGCTGATCTGAGACTGTATTGACAGCCAAAACAACCTTGGGATAACCGCGCCCGAATGCCTTATCAACAACATCAAAAGAGGATTGGTATAAGTTAGCAGCAATACGATCAAGCTGAGGGTCTTCTAGCGTATATCCACTTGCCAAGGAATAAAATTCATCCCAATTGAGCTTCATGCTAGCATGCGTGGAATTAGCAGGACCAATTAAAATTCCCCTAATTCCCCGCGTTTTAAGAACTTGATTTAGTCGCCCCTCGGTAAGCTGCTCCGCCTCCCAAGAAATTATATCTAAGTGATAACCCAATTGCTTAGCTTTTGACTTGGCCCCCTCAATTAACAGACGCTCATGTAAACCACGCTTACGAGCTATTAATTCAGACCCTCCAGCAATATATGCCATATTAATAGATCGATTTTTCAATCTACCACCTCTAACTTCATTCATGAAGCGATTGACGACAGGGCTTGCTCTATAACCGTGAATTTTAGCCATTTCTTGAACCATTATACGGGTAGCCTGGCAGATTCGCGGATCATTTTTAAGAGCGTAAGCGACAGTTGACTTGCTCACTCCAATTATCGTGGCCAAATCCCTGATATTCATAGAGCTACGCTGACCTCGAATCGCAGATTTTTCAAGAACATCTAGACACGCAACTATGATTACCACGAAAAATCAAAATGCTTACCTAGCTAAGCATTTTGATTGGCTTTTTGAATCCAGTATTAAAGTCGCCCCTAAAAAACGCCGTATCTGACTGAATATCAGTGACATATTGGTTGGGCCCCCGAAAAGTGATCCATTGCTGATGGAGTGATTTTCCTTCAAACAACACTGGCTCTTTATTTGAGTCCGATTTCCACAGTTAGTACCGGACGAAAATCAGGGTCAGTATGATCTGCGGTCGCAACAGACCAATATCGGTAAGGTAAATGATCAATTTGATCTGAATTTACGCGTAGAAAAACGTAATCTCCACCTTCTGCTCCATCGGCGTATTGCGCATTTAAATATTGTGCTAAGTGAAAGTTACCGTCCGCATTGCTAGAGATTGAACCAATCGATTCCGAATTGACCATTATTGCCTGTTGAATTGGAGTAGAATAATAATCATTTCCAAACGCTCCATTGTAAAAATCTGTAGCTGCAGAAACCACAGGAGATTCACGCCATGGTAAGCCATACAAATCAGCATTACCAATGAATGGCCCGTTTGCTATTGTAATTAAACTAAATCTAATATTCGCATTCGCAATCATTTGACCATCTAATAATTCAGGGAGCTGAAATACATATACAACTGCTCCTTCGGTCGTCCCACTTGATCCCCCTATCCGAGACGATACATTCCCAGACCATGTCTCTGTACCGTCGTCATTAATATGATTATCTGCTTCAGATCCAAGAATTTCAATTGGTGTCAAATATTCGTATGCCCCAATGTCAAAACCAGAACCTTGCGGCCTAGGGGTACCAAGTAAATCAATATTTGAAGCATATAACATATCGGCCTGATCAACAGCGTAGCTAGTTGAAAGTAACTGAAAGTTAAAGTTATCCGGATCTCGGAAATTCTCTATATATTCGCTGGGAAATATGATGTAGTTTGATTCGTCGATAGTTCCTTCATAGAGCGGAAATGAGCAGGCAATGTTATTGGCAACAATATTTCCCTCGGGCGTGACGCCACTGCCTGCAACTCCAATATTAATCCATGGCGAAGCTCCACCTTCCTCTAGATCAACAATAGTATTATTTCTAATTATACATTCAGTTGGGCTACCTAGTGCAATGGCGTGCCACTGATCAATTATGATGAGGTTATTCTCGATCAACCATCCATCGTAATTACCATCAAAGCAGCCAATTCCTTGAAGTGGTCCGTTGAATTGACGATTTGGGTCATCCGTCTGCAAAATGACATTACCACGGATCACAACGCCTTCGACAGTTCCACTGCCTGGACCGTTACCATTATTTCCCCATGACTGAAAAGCATCATCATGATTCCAGTCTACATCGTAGCTATTCATGATGAGATTGTACTGATATGTGCCAAAATCCCCTAAACCGCGCAGTGCGTCACCGGAGAATCCATTTATCTCACAGTATTCAATAAGACAATCGTCTCCATAAACAACAATCCCAAAACGAACATTTCGGATATTACAATTTTGAATGATGCAGTCATTACCACTAATATAGACTCCGCTCTCAGCACTAGCCCAATCTTCAGCAGACCATAACGATGAATCATCTACACTAAAAATCTCGCAGCGATCAATTACACACTCACTTGCAGGTCCTTGCCAACCGTGGGATTCTATGCCTAGTAGATTTGTTTGTCCTGTACCATCATAAACATCTGGAGAAATAGTTAATCCCCTTAACACCCAGTTCTTACCTCCACGCAAACGCCAAGAGCCCAATACTGGAGTCTCATTAGGAGCTGCTTCAATTGTAATAGGAGTTTCATTGTACCATGCCAGAATATCAATTGTTCCATGGTCACCACTCATTAATATAAGTGTATCCCCCGGCTGAACAGGAGCTCCGGGATTGCGAGCGACAAGCGGCGCACCTTCAGAATAGGGGTAACTAGCTGGCTTTTGGGATTCAATTAAAGCACTAGAGAAAACATCCTCCAAAGACCCCCAAGGGTCTTGTTGGCTACCATCACCACTCATGCTTCCACTCACTGGATCAAGGTAGAACGTGGAAGCAAGCAACATTGAGGTAGTACAGTAACATAATAGAATACGAGCAAAAGCTATCATTATTATTTCGATTTAGGGGTTTGAGTTCGAATAATTGACTGGGAGTTACGATGAGAACCATGAAGCACATAAAAAGTATTCACAAGCGAGTTGGAAGTGGACTAGTCCACCGCATTCAACTAATTTATCCAATTAGAAAATATGCTTTTGCACTAATTCCCATAGGGCCTCCGGCCTGAAGACAGCTAATCGCAGCCAATCGCCATGGTTACTTCTACGAGCGTATCTTTGAAGAGTTAAACTGATCGGCCTGCCCCCAAACGCTACTATCATCGCCACCCATTACATAGTTAGTTGCTAAAATATAGTACATGCCTATATATAATAAGCATAATAACCTTCTAAGCGCTAGCGCACTTGGTGATCCTTTGGGATCACTGGAGCTAGACATCTGAGACACAAGACAAGCAGAGAATTCCTACCTTGAGTTCCCTCGTGTTATGCAGGAGTCATAGCTGCTAGCTATATGCCCCCCTTGGGCATTCAAAGGTTCATTCACTCATGTGGCGGGAATCGCCAACCAGTTTAAAGGAAGCCTCGAATTCTCAAGGCTGCTAAAAATTGCCCCCTCCGAGGGGCAATTACGGGTGCCGATTAATTTTCAATGAATCAGCCACCTCTATTAAGCTTCCTTATTATTTTTGACGCTGATGAAATAGTGGATAATGCCAATTGAAGGTAAGCGTCACGCGAAGCGCCTATGACGTGTACTTGACGCAGCTGGATCGTATTCGTCGTAGCGGACATAATACGATGAATATGACGACTTAAGCTTGCTCGGGAGTCTTATCTGAAGGTGCTTGGCGTGACGCTTACAATTGAAGGAAGTTGGACTGGGTTGCATGGTTGGTGTTAGCGAATGCGTTATTAGAACCATGGTAAGGCATCGCATGTTGCCAGCAAACCAAGTAACCAAAGGCGCTCCATGGCTCATCGAAGCCGAAGATCTTAAGCGACCAGCAGTCCAAAACTAAGTCAACGCCCATATTGCGGGCCAAAAGGCCCCGCATGAGCACGAATCCCAAATCCTAATCCCTTGTTTATGAACAATATGAAGTTAAGGGGTAGTGTGTGTCAGGACTCAAGCGTATCGAGCAAGGTCGGTTGACCTGGCCGCTGGGCAGCGATAGCAAGAAGCTCACGATCAAGCCCGCGGCACTGAAGATGTTGATTAACGGGATCGACCTGAAGGACGGCATGCAGAAGGCCTGGCATGAAACTTAATCCGACTTTGCGATGCAAAGTGAGTTGACATTAATGCGCCCATCATTGGCATGGTCGCATGTCCGGCGCCGAGGTCATTCTTGAGGAGAACCAGCAACTAAAGCTGGAAAATAATCTACTCAAGGAGCAGATTGGCTGGCTCAAGCAGCAGCTCTTTGGCTCGGGCAAAAGCGAACGACTGGATGCCGCGCAGTTGCGCCTGCAGCTCAATGCGCTGGAGCGGAAACTGGAAGACTCTGCATCGCAAAGCATTGCTTACGAGCGTCGGGCTCTGAAGGCGGGCAAGCACGAAACACCCGCCGAGCGCTTCAAACTGGGCTTCGGCAGTGGGCATGCCTCCACATCCCAAGCATCACCGCAGTCCTGTCAACTCACTTTTCAAGGCAAAGTTAACTCAACTCTCATACCACGCTATTTGCATGCCGTCCTTTAGATCTGACCTGCTCCCCTGAAACTGAGCCACGCTAGTGTTATGATTTGCTGCCTAGATTGGGTTCCACCAGAAAGGAATTCAATAGATGAAAAAGAACGGCAAACGATTCAAAGAGGAACAGATAATTTATGCACTTCGGCAAGTTGAAGGCGGTCGGAAGATCGCTGATGTCTGCCGAGAGCTTGGCGTAACCGAGCAGAGCTTTCACCGCTGGAAGCGTCAGTATGCTGGGATGGGTGTGAGCGAGCTGCGCCGCCTGAAGAAGCTTGAAGATGAGAACCAGAGTTTGCGCAAGCTGGTTGCTGACTTGAGTTTGGATAAACATATCCTGCAGGAGATCGTGTCAAAAAAGCTCTGAAGCCTGCGCTCAAGGCGGAGTTGATTCACTGGGCATCTGATGCGTATGGGATCAGCGACCGTCGCGGGTGCAGGCTGCTGGAGTTGAACCGCTCGACTTTCGCGTATCGACATGTGGAGCCGCCGGATGAAGGCGCCTTGCGGTTGCGTATTCTTGATTTGGCATCTGTACGCGTGCGCTATGGCTATCGCCGCCTAACGGTTCTGCTCAAGCGTGAGGGCTGGCAAGTTGGCCCCAAGCGGGTTTACCGCATCTACAAGGCTGAAGGACTGGATCTGAAGCGTAAAAAGTGCAAAAAGCGCGGTTCCCGCGTTCGCGCTCCATTAGCTCAGGCGGATGCTTCCGGTCAACGCTGGTCGATGGACTTTATTACGGACCAGCTCAACGATGGCAGGCGTTTTCGCGTGCTGACCGTCGTGGATCAGTATGACCGTACATGCCCAGTGCTCTACGCAGACCGGTCCATCACCGCATCCAAAGTTGCTGATGCCCTGGATCTGGCTGCCCGCACTTCCGGTGCGCTGCCACAAGCAATCACCGTTGACAATGGACCTGAGTTTGCTGGCAAAGTGCTCGATGCCTGGGCTTATGCCAATGAGGTCCAGCTTGATTTTATCCGACCAGGCAAACCTACCGAAAATGGCTATATCGAGTCCTTCAATGGCAAGCTACGCGATGAGCTGTTAAACACTGAGATTTTCTTTTCCCTGTCCGAGGCCAGGGAAAAGCTTGAAGAATATCGCCTCGATTATAATACCTATAGACCACACAGCTTGTAGGTTATACGGCGTTACGCTTTTTCGAGTCCTTCCGAGAATGGGTCAATGAAACTCGTCGGAGGAAGGACTCGAAAAATACCCTTGAATGTTTAAGCATCAAGGGAGCCAGGGCTTGCTACTGCGGTGACGGCCATAGCAGCAAGGCTTCGAATGAGATCCACACACAGCGAGTACGGGCTTTTGCCGAGTACATCAGTGAGCCGGGATCCTTCGAAGCTTCCTGGCTTAATATCAAACAGTTGTCTGAGCCAATAAGCCGTAAGGCTTTTGAGCTCCCCTCTACAAGCCCGATATAAGCCATGAACTCAGTAAATTACATCGCCATTGATATCTCCAAGGATAGTCTGCAAGTCAAAAGCATCTCTGAAACGACGTGCTTACCTTACTCCGAACCTGGGCTTGCTCGTTTACGGGATATCGCCCTGAAATACCATGCTCCATTGGTAGTCTGTGAGGCTACAGGTGGTTACGAACGCACATTATTGGACTTCCTGCATGAACGTTCCATTGCTGTCGCTCTCGTTAATCCAGCACGTGTACGTGCCTTTGCCCGAAGCGAAGGCATCAATGCCAAGACGGATCCTATCGATGCAGAAATACTCCTGAACTATGCGCAGGAAAAGAAGCCGCTGGGAACACCTCCTCCTGCACCAGGCCGAGCCCAATTAACTGCCTGGTTGGACAGACGTAGCCAACTCACCGAGCAACTGGCTCGAGAGAAGAATCGTATGGCCAAGTGTGTTTCCGAGTTGCGTGATGACATCAGAGCCATGGTCGACTACATCGAAACTCGCCTGAAAGCAATCGAGGACCATATACGCAAACTTTTACAGAATCATCCAGAGATGAGCCAACAAGCGCAGTGCATGCAGGCAATCAAAGGTATCGGAGAAACCACGGCTTGGACCATACTCGGTTACCTGGGGGAGGTCGGTTCAATAGGACGCAACCAACTCGTTGCCCTCGCCGGATTGGCACCATTTAATCGTGATAGTGGTTTGCGGCAAGGAAAGCGCTCCATCTATGCTGGGAGAGCCAAGGTCCGAAAGTGCCTCTATATGGCTGCAACCTGCGCTGCAGTTCACAATCCCGTAATCAAAAAGTACGTGGAAGGTCTGCGTAAGCGTGGCAAACCCTATAAATGCGCCATCGTCGCAGCCATGAGAAAGCTGCTCATCCACATACAGTCGGTAATAAAAACACAGCAATTAACACTTGCATGAAAACACAGTTGCTCGCTGGGCTATCGGCCTCCGGCCGAATACGCCCAGCAAGCTGCATCCAAGACAACAACAACCCAATCGAAGCGGAAAACCCTAGCACTGCCTATGGCATGAAGATTGGGAGCGGGTCACTAAAGCGCCAAACTAACGATTCAAGCGGACTCAATTACGTAAGCTCGACCAATGGACGAGCTTTTGTCTAAGTTGTTTGGCGCAAACTGGGAATTCTTTAGCGGCGCCGACGCTGCAGTACGAAACCCAAAGTCAACAGGCCAAACAACGCAGTGTAAATCGACGGCTCTGGCACAGTGGTAAGTGTCAAGTTCGGACGAACGCTGATGTCAGTAGAATTGCCCGAGGCAATGAAAAGCGCGTTATTCGTGCCATCGTCTAGATTCAAGCGGAGGAATGCGTAGTCACCAGCGACAGCGCCTGAATCGTAGAGTGACTGTATCCAGGAGGCGATGTTCGCGCCGCCTGGGATGTCGGAGCTAATTGTCGAGGGCCAGCCGCTCCCATTATCATTCGTCGTAATTTCAAAAACATCCTGCTGGAGCTCTGTGCCATTGCCGGGATTATCGCCAAAGCCATAATCAGATATCTGCACGGTAGACGCCGAATTATAGCGCAGGCCATATAAGTCAATTCCCTTGGGCAGTGTCCCCGATCCACCGAGTGCCAGATAACTACCGCCAGTAATGGTGAACTCCAAAGTAGCGTCGGCGAGCGTTTCGCCGGCCAGGTCCGGGAGTTCAAAAACTAGGATCGACGCACCATCCAAATTGTTAAAGGCAGAGTTGTTGTCACCGTTCAGCAAAAGTCCGCCGTTAACATCACCAATGACTGGCTCGTCCGAAGAATTGAGGCCTATATAGGTGTCCGCTGTATCCGAGATAAGTGTGAAGACCGTGGCGGAGGCCGAAAAGCTGGACAATGCCAAGGTGAGTGTAAACAATGTTGATGGTAATTTCATAAGTCTTAGAGGTGTTTGTTAAGTGTGAATTGGGATTGTTCGCCGTAATAATAGGCAAAACAGGATTCAGTATGTAGGCAGCGAAATTTAAAACAATATCCTCCACGTTGGACTAGTCCACTTGGCTTGCCTGTGACAGTCTATTAGAACAATATCCTATGAATATTCGAGAACTTGCCCGTTTGGCGGGTGTCAGCAAAACCACGGCAGCTTATGCCGTGAAGAACGACCAACGCATCAGCGAGTCAGTACGGCAACGGATTCAGGCGCTGGCAAAGGTAAACGGCTACAACCCGAATCCGCTGGTTAAGGCTTATATGCAGGAAATGCGCAAAGGTAAGGTGGAGAAATCTCGCCAGTATTCGCTATGCTACCTGTCCAGTCTCGATCCAATTAGCGGCAAGCCAAGGCACGTCAAATATCTTTTCGAGCAAGACATCATTGCGGGCGCATCGTTCGAAGCGGAAAAGCTTGGCTATCCGTTTGAGGTCATCATATGCGATCCCGGGCAGATGAGCCGAGCACGCCTTAGCCAGATCATTTTCTCCCGCGGCATTCGAGGCCTCCTCATCGGGCCCAGTGGACAAGCATATACCAAACTAGATCTCGATTGGTCTTCTGTCGCAGCCATTGCCTACGGCCATAGTGTGGTGAAACCAGAATTGAGCCGATTCAACTCCAATTATCAGAAAGCAATATTGGACTTCGCGGACCGCGCTTTCGCTCGTAAATATCAAACCATTATCTTTGCCTTTGAGCAAGACACTGACAAGCGGGCTGAACGGCGTTGGCTTAGTGCCGCTAGCGCTCTGCAGGCGATTCATGGCCGGCAAAAGATAAAATTCAAAGTCGATGATTATCGCAACCTTCCTGGCTACATCCTTGGCCAACTATCAAAATCCAAGGCGCCAGTAATCATGGGGCCCAGCGGCTTATTGGAGGAATTGCGCCAACATGGCGTTCTTATCCCTGAAGATGTTGGATTCGTTGCCAATGACGATGAACACCCTAATACTACTACCGCAATTAGCCAGCCCAACTACATCATTGGCAGACTGGCGATCGACCAATTATCCATGCTAGTTGAATGCGGGCGCTGGGGCCCACCTGAAATTCCTTGTACGCAAACCATAGATTGCGGCTGGCATGAAGGCGAGACGCTGCCGAGTCGGTGAGGGCTCGTAATCTTGTCAGTTCTGCAAAACAGCGCTGAATCATACCGCCACATCAATTTGATAAAGACATTTAGGGCACAAGTAAGATCTCGCCGCGATCTGGAACAGCCTGCACCAAGGCGTATGGATTGCCTTCGTGCTTGAGGTAGGACACCTCGATAGGCTTGCCGTTCTGGGTTGCGGTGACGGCAGACCAGCTATCAGGCAAGCGAACCTTCACGGTGAGCGGCATATCGAAGATGTCGTCCTTCATTCGGTCTATGAGCGTTATGCTGATTTGGTCCGTGTTGGACGAAATTACCTTTAGAGTGGCGCTGTCGCGTTCTTGGCCATACTTGGCGACGGCAGGGAAGGTGTCGATCCAGATACGATCCTTGTAGGAGGCTAAGTTGCGCACATCTGCAAAAACCCGTTCGCGAGATGCCGCCTTTTCTTCAGCAGTCCCGCCACTAGAAATATAGTGATAGAGGGGGGCTATCCAACCACGCATGTTTTCCTTATTCCTCATGTTTAGCCATCTCGGTTCATTTTCGGTCTGACCAGTCAGCAGAACATCGATATAGGCCTGTCGAAGTCCACCTTTTGTGGTATATATATAGTTGATACGATTGGCTTCGTTGATCTTCCCGCTCGTTCCCCGAGCCGCGATGAAATACTGGGCGGCGATCTCGGCATTACCCGCACCATACGGGTAGGCGATGGTCAGGCAGCGGCTATTCATCATTTCATTATTCAGCAGATATTGGGAAGCACCGTAGCCCTCGCGTATTTCCTCTTCAGTCAAAAGGGGCTCGAAGCGTTTTTCTTCTTTGATCCACTTGTTTGCCGCCCTGTGGTCGGTTGTATGGCTTTCGACCGCGTGGCCTGCATCGACGAGTTTCTGCCAGTCCTCCCAAGTGCCGTTGAAACTCAGATTCCCCCGATTCTCGCCGCCGGTAATCATGAACCAGGTGATCTTGATGCCAAGCTCATCACAGAGTTCGAGCCAGTATTTGTGGTCGGGCTTACAGTTATCGTCGATCGTGATACTTGCGGCCGCAAATTTATCGTCTTTCCAGAGGCAGATATCCGCCTCGCCTGGGGTTTCGGGCCAGATGAGGTTCTGGGGCACTTCGAAGCGAACGCCTTCGGGAGCTCCCAGAGTCATCAATTGATTCGGATCACTGGGCACATATGGTTTGGTTTGAGGCAGGCCAGTTGAGATGGGTTCTTCTGCTTCGACGGAAAGGCAGAGACACAAAAGCAATGCTACTGAAAGTTTGGAATCAAAATTGGGGAATTTCATAAATCCGTTTGTTTTTGAATGTTTCTTTTAATAAAGTGCGACGGCTTTTCGGCCACCAGGATTCTTTTTGGCAAAAGCGCCCCGGTTTGGAGCTGTTGTGTCGTAGGGTATCCCATCCATGTCGGCAGGCACGCCGGGAGGCAGGATTCCATTGCCGTAGGCGGGGGAGTCCGGAGCTTGACGGTAATCGTCTTTTTCGACATCAGCAAATATCATCTCGCCCGTCGTCGCGTGAACGCCGAGCAGCTTTCTCATCGAGAAAACCTTCTGGGATGAATGGCAGGCGTCGATAAAGAAGCCTTCTTTTTCCGGAACCTTCGAAGCGAGTGCGGTGTAAGCTCCGTTCTTTACGTAGATTTGATCCATACTGTCGGCTCCTCGAAAATTGAAAATCTGGTCCACCATGGTGATGTTCCAAAACAATACATGGGTCATTCCACCGACTTGGCTGAAGTAAGGTTTATCGACCGGATCCTTCTCGATCAGAATATTGACGAAAGCAACATCGCTAGTGTTCCCGCCTCCGAAGAAACCCTGGCTGCTCATGTCGTAAGCACTCACATTGTAGATGATGACGTTCTCAATCGCTTGATTTGGGTTGTAGAATTGAATGAAGTCCGGGTGCGCCTGGCTGTCTTCACGATTGATATCGACAATCTTAATATTGATCGCAGTCAGGTTGCTGGCTCCGCGAAAAACGTCGCCCAGAATGTGCAGATATTCGCAGTTGCGCTGGAAGTTGATCTGCACATTGGCTACGTCACGCACTATGCTGTCGGTGAGATATACGATTTTACCCCCATGTGGATTGGCAAAATCGGTTCCCGCACAACGTCCTTGCTTATCGCTGATGTCCACCCCATCAAACCAGACGTGCTGGCCATTGTTGATATAGAAAATGTAGCCTGGACCCGGATTGCGGTCGCAGTAGAGACTCAGGTTCTGCCAGCGTATTTTATTGGCGGCATAACGCGCCGTGCTGCTCTCGGGGACCTTGCCTGCCGTCAGCACGGTGACATCTTCACGACTGAGTCCTGGAGCGGCACTAATGGTCGTCCAGTAGTCGCCATTAAAGCCCCACATGCCCTGCAACTTGTAGTCGCCGGCCTTAAGATATACCGTACCGCCACTTTGAGTAGACTCGACCGCTTTCTTGATACTGGCAAAGGGACTGGCCTCCGAGCCGTTGCCGGTCTCGTCGCTACCCTTGGCGGCGTCGGCCCAGACCGGTTCGCTATAATTCAGTGAGCCTTGGCTGTTGGCGTAGAGGGTGATCGTTTCCAAGTCGCGTGCTTCGTGGCCGTGGTCGTCGGGTATCGCTGTTGCGGATACACGCAATGGGCCATCCGGATATTTAGCCGGATCGATCTCGATCCAGTATTCCCAGACATTCGTGCGCGGATTCAAAGTAGGTTCTTCGATCAGCGCGGTAGCTTCCCCATTGATATGAAACTGCACATTGACACCGCTCTCATGAAAGGCGACGACACCGGCCTTGAAGGGTTCGCTAATACGTTGGTAGGGGACGACATCCCAATTGGCAATGGCCTGGGTCGCCTGTGCAGCTGTTATGGCAGCGAGTATTGCTAGAGAGCAAAAAAGGCAGCTTGATATTCTGAACATGGATTAATCATGTCTAAGTCGAAGGTAGACCACCAAGCTTTCCTTCTTGGACTAGTCCAAGACTTTTATGAATTTCCGATTGTAGGTAAACTCTCGCTAGTTGGCGGTAATGACACTGACTACACGCAAGCCTAAGCCTTGCTCGAAGGACAACAAGCTTAAGTCGTGATCGCAAATAACGGTTGTGACTCCGATGGTATCCGCACATGCATCACAAAGGCTTCAATGATCGCCTTAGTTCTAATTCGCCGAATCTGAATAGTAAAATTCCCACATTATAAAAGCCGCGATGAAGCTTGTGTTGCCATAGATCGACATCGTAAGCAACACACTGATAGTCAAACTGTGCTCCGACCGGGGAGTGTCCTAAATGAAAAGCAGGTTGGCGTTTTGGCGACACGTCTGCAAATGGGCCTTTTTATGATGACATCATATGAGAAGCGTATTTGGGATAGGATTGAGAGGGAGCATGAGTATACCCACCATGTCGCCTGACGCCCAGTAGCTTAAATCATCAAGGACCAGGTAATCTGGGAGCGGGGAGTTGAAGAGTTATAACTAACTGCCAATTCTCATGTACAGGTTTGCAATGGTTGGGTAGTTGTTCCCCCCCCCATGCGTGATCCATTGCGATTTAAGGCCGCTTAGTGAACTTCACTCGAGCTGACGATACTGCCTGGGCGACATCCCGGTGTGTTGTTTGAACAGACGGCTAAAGTAATTACTATCTGAAAAACCACAGTGGAATGCAATGTCCGTCATCGTATCAGCTCGAGCCTCTTTAAGGAGGATTTCAGCTAACTGTATGCGCTTTTTCAATACATAGGCCGTAGGCGATTGATCCGTTGCCTTTTTGAAATAGCGCAAGAGCGATCGCTTGGACATGCCAGCATCCAGAGCCATGTCCGTAACCGTGTAGGGGACATGGGGATATTTGTCGATGCGAGTGAGCACCTCACCCAATCGCCGATCAAGATTGGACGGTGACTGCTCCGACCGGCCATAGCAGCGGGCTAACATGCCCAACAATATCTGAAGTCGGCAGCGAGCAAGATAGTCTGACTCGATGCCGCCTAAGTTCAGTTCGGTCTCAATACCATTGATACAGTCAACAGACGCACGAAGATCTGATTCTCCCAAGCGGAAATGTCCAGTGTATTCCCGCTGTTCCCAACGTGTGAACTCAAAGGTAAAGAGCGGGTGAAAGCCGTCTAATGCACCAATACGTAGTGTCGACTCGCGGAGCAGATCTTCAGCAAACATGATATTGATCAGACTTAGCTTGCGGGTTTGCTCATAGAAGTGGCTCCGCTGTCCACGTATGACGAGTACATCCCCCCGGCCGATATTATGCCGATATTGCCCCGTTACGTGAACCCCCTTTCCTCCGATGACCAGCGCGATCTCAACAAACTCATGTTCATGTTCCGGTATCGTATTTTGGTCAGGCATTCGGAAGATGCCAATCGCTGCATTTCGACTGTAGTAGGTGTCGGCTTTGAGAACGGGCTGATTTGACATGGCGTAAAAATGCTAAAGTTTGACGCAAAATTCAAGGATTCTATCACTTGGATCGTGTACACTATGTGCCATGAAAACCCTACTTGAAGCAACCTCCTGGATATCCAGCCAAGCAGCACCGCAAAATGATATGCCAAGCCCGGCAACTTATTTTCGGAAAAGTTTTATTATCAAAAATATGCCAAGCTCAGCTTATTTGGTCATTACCGCTCTGGGATTATATGACGCAGAAATTAATGCTGCCACAGTTGGCGATCAAGTCTTCGCGCCTGGTTGGACCTGCTACGAGAAACGCGTTCCCTTCCAGCGATATGACGTCCTCGCGTTGCTAAGCGTGGGAGAGAACGTTATCGGCGTCACCCTAGGTGATGGATGGTATTGTGGGCATGTTGCTTGGATGGGACGTGGGATCTACGGTCCTCAAAGCTGCCTCCGTGCTGCACTGGTCATCGATAATGCTGACGGAAGCCAAGAAGTCATTTCTACTGACGCCACATGGAAAGAAAACACTGGCCCAATCGTGGGCAATGACCTCCTCATGGGCGAAATCTTTGATGCGCGCAAGGCACTCGTAGGCTGGTCGCAATCCGGCTACAATGATTCGGGTTGGCAGTCTGCAAAGAAGGCGTCACCAGTATTGGAACCTGAGCTTTGCGAACCTCTCGTGCAACCTGTTCGACGGATACAGACGATGCCCGCTCAGAATGCGTGGGACCTGTACGCCGATGGTCGTCGCTATCGGATTTTTGACTTCGGACAGAATTTCGCTGGTCGGATCAAACTGCACATCTTAGCGGCGAAAGGCACCCAGTTGCGCTTTCGCTACGGTGAAATGGTAACTCAGGAGAAAACTTTATATACCGAGAATCTGCGTACCGCTAAATCCACCGATTACTACATATGTAATGGTAATGGCTCGGAGACTTGGGAGCCTAAGTTCACTTTTCATGGGTTCCGATATGTTGAAGTCGACATAACCGAACTTAACGTATCAGACAGTTTCGAAATAACCGGCGTCGTATTACACAACGATATGGAGGTTACGGGGCAGTTTGAATGTTCCAATCCACTGCTTAATCAACTGCAGCACAATATTCTCTGGGGGCAGAAAAGTAATTTCTTGGAAGCGCCGACAGATTGTCCACAGCGAGACGAACGCCTTGGCTGGACCGGAGACGCTCAAGTATTTATCCGTACTGCTTGCTTCAACATGGACGTGCAGCGCTTCTTTCACAAATGGATGCAAGACCACCGTGACTCCCAAGGCGAAATTGGCAATATACCACCGGTCGTGCCTCACTTTAACATGTTCAATGAGATCAAGAATGGTGGACCGGCATGGTCCGATGCCACGATCATATGCCCTTGGACAATCTATCTCTGTTACGGCGACAATCAAATCCTAATGGACCACTATGAGAGTATGTGTCGTTACATGAATTATCTCAAGGAGCATGCGAGCAAGGACTGCATTCCATCGCACCCGGACCTAGACTTTTTCCCTGGCTTCGGGGATTGGCTGGCACTGGATGGTGGTGCCACCGTTCAAGGTCTAACCGCATACGATTTAATTGGCACCGCGTTTTATGCCTATGACGCAGAGTTGATGGCCAAGATAGCATCGATCCTCGGGCGCACCGAAGACGCAGACAAATTTCATGCGCTTCGAGCGCAGGTTGTTTCTGCATTTCAGCGGCGATTTGTAACGCCGGATGGACTGCTGGTTTCAGCGACTCAAACAGCCTACGTGCTTGCACTGCATTTCGATCTCCTACCGGAGCATTTGCGTCCTATTGCGGCGCAAGAGCTCGTGCGCAATATCAAAAACAAGGAAATGCACATTGGCACTGGATTTGTCGGCACCCCATACGTTCTGGAGGTGCTCGAAAATGCTGGGTACTTGGATGTTGCATACCAACTTCTGGAACAAGAAAGCTTCCCCTCATGGCTCTTTCCAGTCAAGAATGGTGCTACTACTATCTGGGAGCGCTGGGATGGTTGGACTCCCGAAAAAGGCTTTCAGGACATCAGCATGAATTCTTTCAATCACTACGCTTACGGTGCAGTTGGTGCCTGGATGTATCAAACAGTGGCTGGCCTAGAGCTCGATCCAAATGAGCCCGGATATAGGCATATCATTTTTCGACCAAGACCCGGTGGTTCCATCACATGGGCTAAGGCCTCTCTAAAGACGCCGCAGGGGCTAGTGTCCATCAACTGGCAACTGTCCGAATCAGAGCTCAAACTAGAGATCACGATTCCGGAAGGTTCCCATGCCAGCCTAGAAATACCGGAGGGATTCACCGCCTCCGAAGCTGAATATAGCCCTGGCACATACAGCCTTAGCTTGAAGAAAGCATAAACGGTCAACTCATATTCTTACTCCCGATTCTCGGATATGGGCTTTAGATCACAGAAGAGCATGACACTGTATCCTTCTCCCTCAATACTATGTGACGTGCTCCCAATCATCGGTCCAGCGTGAGTGCTAGATTCTTGCATTTTTTGACCCGCTGCGTTTATCTAAAGCAGAGAACTCCCTTGTCGCCGAACCTTTTTTTTCAGGATCAGCTACCCTTCCGAGAAGAAAACAATGCAAACGTCATTTCGACCGTACCCAGCATACTCTCACCACCGCCATAAAATAGACACAAGCCAGCAGTAGCCAGATTAATGGTCCTGCTAGGACGTATGGTGTCAACTCGCCTCCCTCCCGAGTCCAGCGAGTTTCATTTTCAAGCGTATCCCATATGAAATATAATGCACCCAGGATTGCCCAAGCCAGAGGGATCAGTGACATGTAGTAATATATGATATTTTTCGTATACAACTGAAGCGTCAGTTGTTGAAATTTACCCTACATCCGCTTGTTGTTTGAACGGATGAGAATTCCAAGGAGGCTTAGCGTGCTAAGTACTAAGGCATATGTGGCTGGTTCGGGAATCGCGGTCAGGGCCATCGCATTGATAACCGCTGTATCCGCTCCTTTCTCAAGGCCCTGAATAGTAAGAGTGATCTGCCCTGAGCCATTGGTCGCAATGTTGTTAAAACCGTAGACAGACGGTAGGCTATTCGGGTCGACAGAAATCGTTTGCTCGCTTAGTAGGCCTAATTGAATGATATAGTCTTTTACGTTATAATCGTATGCATTGCTCCATGACTGAAATTCAAGGTTATAGAGCAACCCATCATTCAAATTGTTAAAACGAAAGGTAACCGTTGTTTCTGAGTGAGCGTCCAGAATTTTCGCTCCGACTACGGCATCACTTTGAGCACTGCTAGGGATAGCCCCAGTCGCAGTAAAGCTGGCGCTGGGATCCACCAGTATGGTAGAACTGCTAATACCAACTTGCGATGTCGCAGGTAATAGTAGGCTTAAGGAAACACCCGTTGATGCCCCGTCGGCGTACCGCACGAGATTTGTAGCTGTTGGGATCGGATCTGCATTTACGCCGAAACCCAAGCTTGGTCCAGTGATATTGTTCCATGCTCCACTTGGGTCTTCCGCTGGCCCTGTTGTCGTGTCCAGCTTAGAAAAATCTATAGCAAGGGTATCATTGATAGCAAAAACCGCCTCACAAATGCAGGGAAGCAGAGGCAGGGATAGAAAGACGAGACAGACGGGGCGAATTAATGTTAAGCGCATAGGAATATATAGTAGAGTTTATTATTTTGCTAGCATACGCGCACACAATAAGCGCGCAAACATTCGTGCCGGCAAGCCCAAAAAGCTAACTTCGCTAGCATGAAGGACAAAAAGAATACCACGATTGGCGTAAGAGTGGATGACGACGTCTTAAAAATAATAAAAAAACTCGCCAAGGAGGATGAACGTCCAACAGCTGCAATGGCTCGAAAGCTACTCATGGAAGGGCTCAAGGCCAGAGGCCTCATTGAATAGGCGATCTGAACCTTTGCGAGGCAAGATCCTACTAGGCGATCATTTAACTATGGACTTCAAAGCCGATATTTTGCCCTGGATCAATGATCTGGCGATTCCCATATCGATACTAACTGCGACCGGCACCTACTATTTTCGCACCCGAGCAGAAGAGAAGCGAATGGCTAAGCGCGTTCTGTTTTACCTCTTGGAACTACGGTATTCTCTACGAATTTCAAACACACCGATTCCTCAGAGCTTTTTGGATGAGTTTCTGCAAATTTTTAAGGATTCATTTCGAGAGCACGGGATTGAGAGCGATGAAGAGTTTGATCAGGCTTTCCAAAAAATTAGCGGACTGATAAACCAAATGCTAAGCAGCATATTTCGGCAGTTCGGGATGCTTCCAGAGGCATTTCAGTCATCTTTCTATAGCGCGCTGGATCAGTTATCGGAACGAGATCCCGTTGCTGCCTATAAGCTTAGTGGCTCCACGAACATTAAAATTCTCATCAGCTCGCTGGAAAGCTACCAGAGGGAAGCGGAGTCCATATTCGAAGAACTGATGTTCCATCCAGCTATACAGGAGTACAAAGTAGAAGCCCATCAAGGAAATGTCGTTCAGCAGCTTGATGAATTGGATGACACCATACGCTGGTTGGCATGGCGCTGTAGCGCACGGACTCGCTGGCATGTGCGCAAATCTCTTCAAAAGCCGAATTTGAAAATTAACGATGCCGATCGCAAGCAGATCAAAAATCAAATCAAGTTAGTTATGCCGAAGATCATTAAAATCGCAATGGATATTGGAGGTCAGGAGTCCGGCGACAAAGATGTAGTATACAAAGAACAATGATCTAACCAAAATTAATTGAATTTAGCAGTCGAACATCCCATGATGCTTGAATGGACTCAGATCCCTACTTCCCCATTGAAGAATGGGCCAAAACACCGACTTGGAACACATTCCACCCCATCGACCTTGATCGCTTCGACTATGCCATAGGCGAGGTTTACGACGCACTTGGATTGGCCATCGATTTAGAGGAAGTTCGTTCCAGGATTGATCAGCATGCCAGTGAACCGATCTGGCCGATTAGTCCCAATGAGCGGGAAACCACGATTACGACTTACGTTGATCGTGCGGAGGGTCTCATACACAATTATTCAGATTCTACCCGATAGAATGGATGCCATAAACCGATCAGACCATTCGTTCTTCTGCGACGAAACAGGAAATAGCGGAAGAAATTTCATCGATCCGCAACAACCCATTTTCGTTTATGGCGGGTGGCTCGTAAAACACGAAGATCGCCCATCCTTAATGAGGGCGATCGAGGATTTTGAGCGTGATAATGGCTTTGATTCCGGCAAGGAAGTGAAGGGAGCTCAACTCATCAAATCTCAAAGAGGCCGCCAATACATAGCATCCTTGATACAACTCATGGCGCAGAAAGCCATTCCCTATTTTTACTTAGCCGAAAAGCGTTTTGCCGTATGTGCAAAGATCGTCGAATCATTCTACGACCCTGCCTATAACGCCAACATTGAAAATTCTGAGCTGCTTGATCCCGACGCACGCCAAAGCTGGGCGCAGAAATTTTATGAAGGTCCAGACCAGCTAATCGAGGAATTCGCAAAAGCCTATCAGGATGGCGAGGCCGGTGCCATCACGGCGAACTACCAGGCGTGGATCGAATACTTCAGGCAAACTAACGACGAAGAAAGCTTACGTCGCCTGGAAGGGATTGAATCCACCATCGGAGAGGATGTGGGCTCAGAATCCGCAGCGATCAACGAACAAATCACCGGTTGGAGCAGTTTAAATATGCCCTTATTCGTAGGAATGTTCCAAGACATTGAAAATCATTTTCCAGTATCGATTGACCTTGTGCATGACTCAATCAAGGAGTTTTCCCAATGCTTTGAAAAAGTCTTTGGTTTATACAAAAATGCTAAGCCAGGGGCTATTCTATTTAAGGACGGCAGGAGAATAAATTATGGCTTGGAAAACATCACATCCCTCACTTTTGCCTCTTCAGAAATTCAACCACTGATCCGGGGGGCAGATTGCATGATTGCCGCAGTGCGTGAGTATACGAAACGCGCCTTTAAGGGAGAGTCCATTGATGAATACTTAACTCGTGCAGCGCATCCCGCGATCGGCGGCTGGGTGTGTGAAATGTTGACGGGCATGCATCCGACTCTCGGTGGCACTCCGAAAACCGGAACCATGATGTCTTCAGGTCAATTCAGCGTGGCGGTGTTCACACGAATGATGGAAACCATGAAGGGGGATGCCGATAGGCAGTAATCAAACATGCAGACTATACGTTTATTCATGTGGGGCTATCAACGTACCTTTCAGATTTCAGTCAAGAATGCCGCTGCTAATCTGTTTAAAGAACTCAGTCCCGACTTTGAAACCGAGGTTTTCTTGCTGGGATTACGCCGCGAAGAGGAGGAGAATTCGCACCCAGTCTGCCTCGAACCTGAAAACTGTGGATTTAAGCCCGAGGACTTTTCCGGAGTCAGAGAAGATGCTGAGCACCGGTATGCCTTGGCCCCTGAGCGGGATATCATCACGACAGTTCAATCGCACTATGACTCCATCCAGCGAAGGGTGCGGGCACATGCGATGCACGACGCGGTATCATCCGTTCTCAATGGCTGGAGAAATCAACGCCCAGGAACCTACCATTTCTCAGGCTTATTGCCTGTGCTGAATTATGATGTTGGAGTCGTCCTCTATGTTCATGACCCGAAAGGACATGGCGCTTTAAACCTTGCCAAAGTGCATGCGGAAAGACGCTACGGTCCGTCCAAGTCATTTCTAGATGCGGTAATCGCCGAATTTCTTACGGATTGTCGTAGGTCTCTGTATAAACCTGAGCCCGAGTTCATTGCTATCTTTAGTGAACGCTCACCAGCAGAGACCTTGCGAGCGGCTGGGGCCAGACTGATGGACACGCCCATTTGGGCGGTAAAGAAAATTGAAGGCCTGTACGGCCTTTTCCGGTCGTGTAATGTCATCGCTTCACTCACCTATGAGAAGGCGGCAATTTCGGGAGGGATGCTTATCGTCAATCGAAACCATCCCAATATTGAGTTTGCATTGACCCTCTTGGAGCCCGTACCGCTAACTTCATATCGCCAAGTTCGCAAGTTGCTGGAAATGGTTGGGCACGCAGAACGTCTTATTTGTGACGGGCGTGCTATATTGGGCTTTGGCCACGTTCGGGGAAAATATGATCAGACCAGCGCAGATCTCTTTGAGGTGCGGTTTTATGGACATTATTTATGGGAACTGCGCCACGATGGGCACGCATTAATGCGAGTCCGGTATGGTACTCCTGAATTGCCCCTGACACCAATTGACCTGATCAAGCTTGCTGATGACATTCGCAGGATTTTCCCTGACATTGCCACTAAGGATGTAGACCGGCTTGTCGGTCTTTCTCAAGCAGCCTACGCCCAGAAAAAGGGAACACTATTGATTGTTATTCAGGACGCAGAATCCGAGGCAAAGCGTTTGGCCAACCAAGCCACGCCGATTGAGCCGATATCGCTGACAACTGATCTGGTTGGTCGTTTAACTTCAATTGATGGGGCGCTATTGATCGACCCCACGGGCATTTGCTATGCAATTGGTGTCATTTTAGACGGTATGGCTACGCAATTGGGCGATCCGGGCCGAGGAGCCCGTTACAATTCAAGCGTTCGCTACATCGCCGATAAAAATGAATGCATGGCAATCATAGTTTCTGAAGATGGGAACGCCGAATGGATACCCAACCTGAAGCCGCAACTGAAGCGCAGCGAGCTTGAGAATGCAGAGAAGGAAGTAAATGCGGTGTTAAGTCTTTCCGCATTGGACGACGACCGGGCGTGCGCAATTCTTGAATGGCTGAGGAAACACCAATTCTACCTCTCCGACTCGCTATGCGAAATGGCAAATCAGCTCTTTGCCCGCCACACAAAATACCGCGATGAAAACGGCCTGATTTATGTTTCATACCCATGCTTTGAGCCGCATCCTGACATGAATGATGAATATTTAATCTGAAGGTTGCTTGGGTAAATGGTAAATACCATTTTTCGCTGAGGATATAGGATATCTCTTCATGCGCCCTGCAAACACATGGGCAGGCAATTACGGCGACCCGAACTTTGGCTTCTCCGGGGATTCGGGCAATTTACTCTGCTCACGTTTTTCCTTCAAATACGCGTTATACATCTCTGTTTGCAACAGCACCGGATCGATGCTTGAGTCCCATGTTAGTTGAATAAAGCGTCTCATATCCTGCTTCTCCACCCATTCAGCAAAGGCCTTTCGTTCATCATCGGGTATGTCATCCCCATTTGACTCGGTGGTTTTGGGTTCGTGAATTCCAAGCGTGGGCGGCGTTGAATTACCCCCCGTCAACTCTTCCGGTTGCTCGACAGGACTTTCCGGTTCTCGACCTGGCTGGCTTGGCTTTACCATCGCCTTGCGCTCTTTTTGATACCACATTATCATGTAGCGCAAGCGTCTTTCGACATCTTCTCCAAACATCACATCGATCCGTAAATCCATTTGTTGAATCCAGGCTTGAAATCCTTCCAATTCTTCGTCGGACATTTCGCTCTCGTCTGGCTCTTCGCTGTGGTGAACGCGCCAGACTTTAACCTGAGGAGCTCGGTAGAGTTCGAAAACTAAGCCTGCAACGGATACGCTCATCAATTTCTCGGGTGAGATGGCTGTCTTGGCTTCATCTGGGTCCTCCTGCGGGAACGCTTCGGGCTCGTCGGCGTCACCCTCACCCAATTCAGATTCTGGCTCGTGCCCGGAGGCTTCGAGGTTGGTTGAAGCATATTCATTGGCTTCATCTTTATTTGCGTGTTCATCCAGCTTGCTTTGGCGTGGCATGAATGGCCCTACTGGGGCCAAGACTTCCTCCGAAGTGCTCAACTTCTCATGCGGAACAATGACATCCTCCAAATCAGTGCTCTGTTCTCCAGAAGCAGATGTTGCCCCTCCACCGACCTGGGATGCTTGGCCTGCTTTTGACTTCTCCCGCTTCTCGCAGGCCGCTTGCTTGAGGTATGTCCTTTGCCTTTTGGGTCTCTCTTTGAACATATCCTGATCCTCCTTCCGCCGCGCCTCAACCTCGAGTCGACGAAGACGTCCAGTTTCAAGCCAGCGAGGAATATCGTCTGCGACCGGTATTAGCTCTGGTGCCGGGCGGTCTAAGAATTGTTTCAATTGCTGACTCGGATGCGATCCCGGCACCGGGAATGTGGGACCGAAAGCTTTGCGTAATTGCCCACAAAACTTGGGCCGATTGTCCAAGGTTGGATCGGATGTACACACTTCAAGAATCGATAATGCCTCAGCCGCCAAGCTCATTAGTCGAACTTCCGACTCTGCACTCCAGCCATCCACTTTCTGCCGCAAGAACTCTTTGGTGATCGTGGTCAACTCGTAGGCCCAATAGGCCAATTCAGGCGTATGGTAGTCCTCCGCCATTGGCATGCAATAGAGCCCGGCATAAACTGCAAGCGAGATTAGGTCTCGCCGGCGGGTGTCCCCAAGCCCATTGGGCATTGGATAGGCCTTGCCTTTTTCGTTAGCGCGCAAAAAGAGTATCTCAACATGAAGACGGATCTTGTCCGTATGGAAAGCGAACTGCCTTGGCACGTCTCCGCATCGTTCGACAAAAAACTCATCAACCATTTTGAGCCAAAGCCCAATGAATTCATTTCGCTGATCTGGTTGAAGTACCATGAGCAAAGCCTGGACGATGTCAGGCGGAGAAACCGTCAACCGATAAGCCGTGAATTTCCGGTTTCGACGGCCAACGGCCAATTGATTGAGCTCCAGGAAGTGATCACGATCGCGAGCGCCGCCCCGGAATTCGTTAATGGTGGGCATATCCAGCAGCGTCATCCGCTCCGACCAGGGGTCGAGGAATTCGGCGTCACGGATGTGACGTTTCGACTTTTGAATCAAATGTTTCGAAAGGTGTGCGACCTCTCCGACCTCGACTGGTTCTAAAACTGGAAGCGACATATCTTATTCTATAGTTAAAAAAGGCGATAGCGACATTAGTTTTTCCAAAAATCGCACATTATTATGGTGACGCCGTTTAGAACTATTGTCTGCTCCCTGAACAGTAAGAACCCGATGGCATACCCGAGGTCCCCGAGGCCTGGAAGGCGCTGTGTTGGCACGACGCCGTGGATGGGATCACTCGGGCCGTGTATCCGGCGCTAGAAATTCTGGTGCCTGGATACACGAATCTATTTGGCTGCGCTTTTCTTTTGGCTACAAGCAGTCGCTGATCCGCCATCAACCGATCAGCGCCGATGGTCAGGAAACCATCAAAAATCCTCCAATTTTAGTCGAAAATTGGAGGCGAGTATAGAAATTTGTGTTTCTCGGATGTAACCGAGAACATCTACAAATTTCACTCGGTCCTTACTTCGTGCGGACGTTTAAGAATGAGCAAAGTAGTGGATCTGCTTTGCGAGTGCGCCCATAAAGAAGATCGAAAGTAGCGCACAAGTGCGCTCGATGAATCTTCAGCGCGTGAAGCAAGTAATTCGCAAGTTACTTCAATGTTACTTGCCTATACCATGTAGAAGTCGCCGTGCAATTCGGAGCGCCACAAGGTAGAAACAGACGACTGTGCCTCGTAACGAGCCACAGTTGCTGATAAGCACCATGGTTCGGCCAACCATGAACGCGACAAGAAGCCGCCAGAATTGCCTCAAGTAAACATCAACTACCCAAGCCTTAAGCTACATGCTGGATGAACGTATCTTGACAGTGAACCCACCTCATGGGCCCAAACCACTATCTGGCGACATCCCAGCGACGACATAACGCCGCGAAGTTCTGACCGGCGATTCGCGGGCTCAGTCCAAACCAGCAGACGGTTCGTGTCCAACAGTCCCGCGCCGGAAGTCACCGCCAATCAATTCAGAAAAAAAGTCATTATTTTCTTTTTTTATCTTCAAATAGTTCCACTAGAATCCTTGTGGACAATAATAATGATACTCAAAAACCTTCGAACTCGGTTTCAGCCGAACGAAACGACAATAACGCGACTGGGCCTCAACAGGCACAGTCTTTAGCTGGCGCTGATCGGCTAGCCAACGTGACCAGGCAAACGGCAGGTGGGCAGGCGTCAACTCCCGCTCAAGCCGTTCAGCATACGGCTGCCACTCAGTCAAAGCCGGTTCAGCCAACAACGGAGAATCAGGCCGGGCAAGGTGCTTCCCAGAGACTTGCAGAAAGAAAACCGGACGCGGCGAGGACTGAACACGAGACGTCAAGACCCAGTGGCGTTCCCCAGTCTTCGCCGGGAGTCAAGGCCGCACCTGACTCCCAGGCGTCGTCCAATGATCAGCAACAGCGCGCTGCGCAAAGTCAGAGGGTGGAAGCAGGGACGACTGAACCAACCAAGTCCCAGCAGACCGTAGCCTCCAATACGTCTCAGCAAGAGAAGACTTCTGCTACCAGCAAGCCCCCTGTGCCGGGTCAAAAGGACTTACCATCGGAGGCCAAAGCCTCTGAAGCAACGACCACAGCTACCTCGGTATCCACGCCGAAAAAGAGCACAGGTGAATTTGAGGAGCCCAACTCCAGTCAGAATAACATAAACAAATATACACATATCGAAGGTGGTCATTCATCTGAATATCAGAAGGCTCAAGCATCTGCTGCTAAAGAGGCTGGTCCTGAACAACAGCGCCCAGCTACGTCTTCCGACGTCGACAAAAGGCCTGACTCCACGAAATCGAAGCAGACTCAGTCCCTCTGTCAGCTCCCTGGACCACCTGATCGCCAGAAGGCCCTCCCCGACGACGAATTGCCCCACTATGCCCTCTGGAAGAGCCAACTCGCGAAAGCAGCGAAAGATTTAGCCCGTAGCGCCTTCTTCTTGGTTGGCAAAGATCCCGAATGCAGCCCTGATGAAATGGTTTATTTGACTGCGGTCATCTTCGAAGACATCTGCAAATACAACCGCAGCTGGATGAATAACCACTGTAAACGATTCACGACCACTCCCAACCCCAACAAGAATCCAACGAAAAAGGGCGGGATTAAGAAGGTCCGAAAAGTAGCCGATCCTGAAGAGAAATAGTCCAATCTGGTGCTGGATCAAATGGCCTTGTCAGGCAGGAGTGGCGACTTGCCTTCCGCGGAAATTCCATTCAGTGTCACATGCTTTAACGCTCTGGATAACAAGTAGATTGCCATGCCCAGGAAGAAATCATCGAAGAAGCCGACCAAGAAATCAGCCAACAAGAAAAAGGCTGCAGCCATAAGACGCGCCCCTGGAAAAACTCAGATTTCGATCAGCCTGCCAGCTGAGCTTGTCCTGCGCATTGACGTCCTTGCCACCGCGCAAAATCGCAATCGCTCGAATTTTATCGCCACCGAGTTGGAAAAACTGGCCGAATAAGCATAAATCATATTTAAAATCACCCAATTTTAGATTCAATTTGAATCATCTTTTAGGTTATGTCTGATCCCAAATACATGAATGAAGGCTTCGTTAAGAAGCTCCAGCAGTACATTGAAAAGCCGAAGGGGGCCCCTAAGTTGACGCTCGATGACTTGAAAGTGAATGGAGATACGGCTGTCTCAAACTATACTGCTCCACTCAAAAAGATACATAAGGCTTTGATCGAAACCGAGACCGAAGGTGTATTTACCATCAAGGAAGAGGCGCGAAAGGAAATTCGATCAATTGCCGAAAATCACCAGAATAAAGAACCCATCAAATACCTCGCCAAGGAAATGTGGAAAGTGGATATCGCGGCCCTTCCGGTGGAACAGGGTGTTCAAACATTGCCCGATGACGATGAGGACAACCCTCCGGCAGTGCCCGCCGAAATTGAATTGGTCATTTCCACGGGGAGCGAGATCCTACCAGGCATGCCGGCGCTAAGCAAAAATACTTCAATGGAACAGATTACTGGCATGATTCAATCAATCGCCCAAGGCCTGGCGCTTTATAGCCAAAGCAGTCGTCAATATCTTGAAGTATCGCTTTACCTGGGCGCTGCACTAATCCACGCGAAAATTCAATTTTCGTTAATGGACAAAGTGAGCGTCAGGTCTGCCAAAAAGCAATTTACGAATGATTTAGGCCAGGTGCTTGGTAAAGGAGCCTCGGCTTTAAAATCCTTGGAGCAACGCCTCACTCTTCAATACTGCCAATGCATGGCTCAGTATAAAAGCTTGAAGGTCCCTTCCATCAAAGACCGAGTAGCTCTCAGGAAGTTCTACGAACGAACCGTCGGACTCATCCCAGCATGCATTGATCATGCGCTTACATTGAGGGATTCAAGACCACCGAAGTCGCAAGCGACCGTTGATTTCACTTCGCTGCTCAAGCTAGAATCCGATAAAGCGATGATGCGTTTCAACAAGAAAAGCGAAGCGGATAAGCAGCTCTTTATTGATTCGGCGATAAGCCGTATTTCAGCCTTCAGTTCCTTTTTTGATGCAGTGCCGGAAACGATGCTCTCTAAGCATCGTCAGACGTTGGATGAGGAAATCACCAAACTGCAAAGCATCCGTAAAAAGCTTGGCCAATCCTAGGCGACTAGCGCTTGCTGGGCACCTGTAACCATGGCGCTTCCGTCATCAACGATAAATGCACTGACGCAGCATTTTCTCACTGCCACGCGTAAGCAGGCCAATACGGGCTCACTATAGCCTAAGCCATAGGCATAAGTGGCCATTTGGACAACTTCAGACGCTCGAGGCGGCAAAACATATTTGCCCTGCGTGGCTTTGACCTCAACTACGCAAGGACGGCCATTTCCTAACACGCCGCACACATCGACTTGGCCCGCCACAGGCCCGCACTGAACGCTGAGTTCCGAGTTGATATCTTCAAGTCGAAACCCGATTGCCAATAAGGCGTCTGCGATTGTCACGCATGGAAAGTAATATTCAGGAGGTATCCATTTTCCATATTTTAGGAAACGCGATAAATGCTCGTGGAGTTCTTCGCCAATTTGCAAGGAGGGGAGATGGGCCATGGGATAGTTTGCCTTATAATCCAGCAAAATATCAGGCAGGCGCTTGGGCCACTGGGTCCATGGTAGATATTCAGTGGCAAGTGATTTAGAAAATTGGGTAACGTTGATGGGTGTAGATTCTTTTTTCATATTAGGGATACTCTTGTAGCTGATTTATAATGGTAGTACAAGCAAAATAACCCAACAATTACAAGAATAACATTTGGTTTATTTGCTGAAGCTGATCAACATGAACTCGCTTCAGAATTCTTTTTTGCAGTGAGGATTCGCTCCGAAGGCGCATCCATCACGGGTGCCGCAAGTGAGAAAAGAGGACGCTTCGCTTTGGATTCTGCCAAGAAGGACCATGCCTGCGGGGCATGGAAATTAGGTCTCATGTCGGTTTGGTTCCCGCCCTTCGAGACCTCTTAAGGGGATTGGTGTTGGCTTCGTAAGCCAATGACGCGCTGCGTCATCTAAACCCAATAATAAAAGAATAAATGAACCAAAAACACACCCTATCGGGCAAGAACTGCCCAAGACTGCCCAAGAAAATACTGGCTCGCATCAACGGCTTGTATAATCACACCACACTTCCGAGCCAGACCACCAGCTTCGCCGTGGACCTGCCGACGCCTGATGGCAAGCGTTACCGGTGGAATGCGAAATTTCCCGAACTGCCATACCCGCATATCGTTGCGGCGGAAGACTTCGGGAGGAAAATCACCCTGCACATACTCCATCACGAATGCGGCGAGTGCCTGACGCTCGCCTACGCTCAAGGAAAATGGAGTCGGAAATCCTCGACGTCCGCTTCCAGTATTTCTGGCCTGCTCCCCAAGCGTTACCAGCATGATAATAAAAAGTGGTATCACTACCCGGCAACGAAACCTCAAGTTAAAAAGGTTGCTGAAATCCTACATACCGATCCTGAGAACCTGCCCCAGTTGACTGCGTATAATGCGGCCTTGCTTGTCGACACCTACATTCTGATGCCACACCTGGCTCAGATCTACGCGATTGTTGACCTCTGGATTTCCCAGATAAGTGCTACGGTCCATGAACCACTGCTTCCCTTCATGGAAGCCGAATCGGCCTAGCGAAACCATAAAACCCGAATCTGAAAAGCGGAGTCACCCATGTGACTCCGCTTATTTTTTAACCAATATCCATTATGAAAGAAATTAGTCTAAAACCCAATTCGATCAAGAACCGAACACCACTCACCGAACCTACTTCACCCATCACGCTTTCTCATGTGCGCGGAAGCGTATATGTTCTTAGCAAGACATTCCGGGACGAGGTCATTCTCGTCTTTGAAAGTCATGCGCTTGAAAATTTCCTGGAGAAATATCCGGACCTGAAGATCCCCCAGGTCGAAATCATCCAAACAATTTCAGTCGGTGCAGGGGAATTTGATGCAAAGCGGGAGCTTCGCCTCAGCCTGGATGATCGTAGATTCATCACCCTGACTCACTGTGATGAGATATTCATTAGTATCTGGGCAATTTCACCACTAACCTTACAGTGCCATGAGTACCTCGCCACTGAAATCCTGGCTGTACCCAATCGAAGTCCGTATCTCAACATGGCATTAACGGAGCGATTGATCACGAAAATCGTGGAAATAGCCGACGGTGAACAACAAGAACACATCTTGCACATTCTGTGGCGTGATTTTGAGGCGAAGATTAACGCGAGCCGTTTTCCTCTAGTTTTTGGGGACAATGTAATCATCTCTGGGGAGTGGTTTAATTTCTCCGTCCGTCAAATCGTGAACAACCAATTTGTATTTGATCTATGCTAATTCCAAAATTTTATATGCTAAAGTTGTTTCAACCCGATGAGGCAGAAGGAATCACACCAGTCGGCAGCGCTTACGTCATCGATTTTGGCGACTCGGCCTTTGGCTTTTATTCTTGCTCAAATAGGAACGATGCCCTGCTAGCCTTTCGTTCTTATCAATTACGAGAATTCTTAACCAGAGAATCGATCTCAGCTCTCAACGCCATGCCCATAATGACCCGTTGGCTTCCCCCTCATAGTCGGCAATGGGTTTTAATATGGACTTCGGACAGCAAAGGATAAACTAGGCAGCAAGTTCTCTTCGCAGAGAAGAGCTGTCGTGCCTGATCCTCCCGAGTCAGTGCCATCGCAAACCCAACCATCTACGAGAAAATGCTCCGTTTAGGGGTATACCATTACCTGCATCGTTCGCTTAAAGCGAATCCTGGGCCATTCTGGGAGGCTGTTTTTTTCAGAAAGGCCAACCAACTCGGCTTCTGGAGCAGTATACTCGAATTATGACGGGAATGGAATGAGAGCTTGATGCGTGCATCCTTCAGATGTGCACCAAGCATTAAGCGCCAAGGCGTATGAGCATCCCCAACAAGTAATTAAATGCGAACATCCACGGCGGAGCCAGTCTATGGCTCCGCCATTTTTTTAACCCACACACAAACCAATGAAAGAAATTCCATACAAGCCATCCTTCCTGGATTCACACGCCGTCCTTACGACCCCCAACTGTCCGATTGTCCTGACGCGAATCCGCACATACCAATTCACGCTCCACGATAGTATTTCCACTGCCATCATCTTTGCATTCAAGTCAAAAATCCTCGGTGATTATTTCGACTTGCGGCCTAACATTCAGGTTGTCGAAATTCAATTCGTCAAACTCCAGGTCATTGAAGGCGCTGGCGCATCCCACAGGGAATTGCGGCTCAGACTATCGCACCGCGAAAATGTTTTGCTCAATGAGAGGGACGAGATTTTTTTGCTTAATCCATTCACCGGCGATTCATGTAAGAATCAGAAGATGTATACGGCCGAAGACATCTGGGGCATCACAAATCAGGGATATCTAGAGTCGATGAAAATGTCCAACCGCTTTGTCAACGCAATCGAGCAATACAGCGGCGGAATCGATCAAAGCAAAATGCTTCTCCGTTTCTGGACCGACTACCAGACGGCACTCGGCAATCCCAAGAATGATTTTTCGGATGCACCACCATACATGATCCACGGTGAGTTTACCTGTTTTTTAGCCACCCCTCAACCTGATCGGACGGTGCTATTCGACCTGCCATAGTCGGCGGGAATTACCGTCAGTGTCTGCTCCAACGCAACGCCGACATTCCGCCAGCATTTCATTAATTCAGCCGAGTCCCATATCGGGGCTCGGCTTTGCTCTTTATAGCGCCACGACCTCCTTCCACAGGTCGTCAAAAGGCGCCTCAACAACGTACTTTTCAAACCACCAAAGTTAGTTATTCATGAAGTTACTTACTCCAGCCCAAATCGATTTTTCCCAGGCCAAGCTGCTTAGCTCCGCCAAAGCCCCCAGGCGTCTGTTCCGCCTAGGCGGCGACCAATACTTGGTCGTCAGTTACGATGCCACAAACGTCATGCTCGGCGTCGATTCGCCTGATCTAAGCAGCGTCATCGGCGATCTGCGTAGTGACATTGTTGATGTCGAACTGAGCACGATACGTCCTCTATTGTGCCGAGATCACGCGAGAGTCGGCACCCAAGAGATCGAAGTTCGTCTTTATACGAAAAGAGGCGACATCTACGTGATCAACCCATTCGACGGCATCATCGTCCTTGATGAACCTTAAACAAAATTAGGCATATTTCATTGGTATCCCAGTATCCCCCAGCCGAAGAAACCGATTCCTGGGCAATCCTCAGTGGTCGGTTTCGAGGTAACTCGGCGAATTTTGCTTAATCTCGGCTTATTATAGCTTCGCTCGTTGAATTAATTCAAGGCCCCCATGAATTAGCCTCTCTAATACTTAGCGATGGCCGTCCGAATTTACTACTTTTCTCAACGAGAGTTCTCAGTTACACTTTTCATGCACCAGCGTGAAGAAAAGTTAAAAGAAATTGGAGAAATTCTGGCCCGAGGAATTGCTTCAGCGATTACTAGTCAACCGAATTTGCCTGTGAAAGCAAGACGAAAGGCGGTTCGAAAAAACGTAGACGGTGAGGAGGACGTCTTAAGCGTCCTCGCCACCCATGGCGAAGCAACGGCAGCCTGCATCGCCGATGCTATGCTGATTGATGCTTCCACGGTCCGACGGCGTTTGAAGCCTCATTTGGACAATGGCGCCGTAATCAAACGCGGAAGGGGGCCGAGCACCTCTTATCGCCTCGTAGCATGAACCTAAATGCTTACGCCCCCACATAAAGGTAGATATACGTTCCGCTGAGTTTTGATCGAGCAGAATAGTTCCTATACTCTTCTTGTCTTAACGCTTGCAACGGTGAGGCCATGCACCTCACAGAGAGAGCTCCGACCGGTGACATTAATTGACAGTATTCCGGTAGTGGGCTTGCCGATTTAATGTCTCTGCTGGTCACTGAGTCACAACGATACCCCACCCAACATTAACCCATATTCCATGCGAGCCGCGACGGCTCGTTTTTTTGTGTCCGCGCACTGGCATCCGAACGCCAAGCCCTAGTTCATCCCCAACCTATTCCAACAATGCAATTCATCCCTCTCCAAGCTATCAATCTCCAGAACTCCCTGCGGGTGACCTCGGATCAAAGTCCACGCCAAATCCTGCGAATGCAATTGGACAAATACGTCGTGCTCAGCATGGACCCACCCAAAATCTATACGGCATTCATTTCCGAAAAATTCTCCTCGTTGATCAACACCTTCAAATGTGAGGTGCTTGATGTTGAATTTTTATCAACCAGGCACCTCATGAGCATGGCTCCCGAGCGGCTTGAAAATGCGCGTTTTGAAATTCGCCTCTACTTGGCGTCCGGGGACGCCTTCTGCTTTAATTCCAGCGAGGAATCGTTTTCCTTTCGTATGCCGGTTGCACAGAACCCCGTCATCGAAGCGTCCACGAAATCTGTTCAGGATTTCTGGGACATACCCAATCAAAATCCCTACGACCGATTGCTGATTACTGACGACATAGCAGCCTGGATTAAATCGCTCGGCGGTATTCCACGGCAGACCCTCGATCGGATTTGGTATGACTACCAAAATCAGCAAAGAGGCGCGACGTTTTTGAATCCCGGTAAGCCCATTTTGATCAAGACCGCATTCGGCGATGTCATCGCCAAAGAATTCTTGTGCGGAAGGGTCAGTTTTCACTCCGCAAAACATTAGATACCAAATGCGAACAAAAAATCACGAAATATCATATAATACGAATCGAAATGCTGCTTTTGTCTACGTAAGTGTGGCTTGCCGAAAGAAGTTCGCATTGATACACATTTTATAAGAACGAATTTACGAACTAACAACATTCAGACAAAATGAAGAAATCGAAATCCCAACAATCCGATGACAACAGGATCGTCCGTTGCATCGCCTATGCGCGTGTGAGCACGCTGGACCAGATGACCGCCAAGACGACCAGTATTGAATCGCAGTTGAGGATGGCCGAAGGTTTGTGCTCATTTCACGCTCAGGACAATTGGGTCATCACCCAACGAGTGCAAGATGCCGGATTCAGTGGAGGCGACCTCAAACGCCCTGGAATTAAAGAGCTCTTACACTTGATCAAGAGCGAGCAGGTGGACCAGGTAATTGTTAGTCACATCGACCGCTTGACCCGCTCGATCTGTGATTTTTACGACCTCTGGGATACCATGCAGGCGCACAACGTAAACTTAGTATCCTGCTATGAAAACATCGATACCACAACGAGCATCGGTAAGGCCTTTCTCAACATTATCCTAACCTTTGCCCAGTTTGAGCGAGAACTGACTTCGGACCGGCTTAAGGAAAAATTTGCCGGTGAGGCCAAAGATGGCATGAAGCATCCTGGCGTTGCACCATTCGGTTTCGAAAATGACCCGGGTAACCGATCACTAATCCCGATCCCTGAAGAGGCCAAGATCGTCAAAGAAATTTATGAGCTCATCATTGAGCTCAAAAGTCCTGCCCATGTCGCCAAGGAATTGAACAAACGTGGCTACCGCACCAAAGTGCGTGAGCAAATACGCAAAAAGCAGACCGTGCGGATCGGTGGCGTGAAATGGACTGCCGATAAAGTTCAACGACTGCTGATCAAGAATCACTATCGAGGCATCACCACCGATGCCGGCGGCAATGAATACACGGCACGGTGGAAAGGCATCGTGACGGATAAAACTTGGAAACAAGCACAGGAAGCCCTCAGCAGTCGTGACATCAAGATCCACGCGCCCAGGGCCAATAAGCATGAAATGCTCCTTAAAGGAAAACTGGAGTGCGGCCATTGTAATCAGGCGATGTCACCCAAGCCCGGGGGCAAACGTGATAACGAGGGCAATCCGAGAAATTACTACACGTGTCAGCATGTCAACAATTACGGAAAGGATTCTGAGTGCACAGTCCGCAACCTGCCCGGCAAGACCTTTGATGATTTCATTATCACGATCATCAGTGAATTCGGCAAGCATCCTGACATTATCCGCGCCACCCTTGAGGGTTCGCAAAAAGAATTAAAGAAATCAACCCGCCCCCTGAAATCCGAGTTGAAGGAACTCAACAAGCGATATCGGGAGCTCAGCAAAGAAATTAAGGCCGTCACTGACACGGTGAAAAAATCGGGCGCCTCCATTGGCAAGGCGCTGATGGCCGAAGCAGACAAGATCGCCAAGGAAAGAGAAGAGGTCGAGCTTCAGCAAAACATGCTCCAGGTTAAAATCCAGCAACGGGAGGGTTTTGTCGCCGACGAGAACATGATTGCTCAAGCCCTGACAAATTTTTCCGAAGTATTCGGACACCTGAATTTCGACGACCAAACCAAGCTGATGGACCTCTTAATCGAGCGGATTCGAATTACCGCTTTTGATCCCGAAAAAGATAGTTCGCAGTGCGATCCTGAGACTTTCATCACTCAAATACGAACTTCTTGGTATCGAATTGATATCGATTTTTGTATAAAATCCTTATTTAGAGACGTTTACAAAAAGGCCGGTAAAAGTTCGTATTTTCGTCCAAGTGGCGGAGAGGGAGGGATTCGAACCCTCGGTCGCGTTTCCACGACACATCATTTCCAGTGATGCACAATCGGCCACTCTGTCACCTCTCCGTGCGGGCCAAATAAATCAAAAGGGATGTGTATGCTGATCGGTCACCATGCCGTCAAGCCCTGATCGGCAAAAAACTTTATTTCCTGAAAAATTATCGATTTCACGGGCAAGGGCTCCCGATTCGATCCGCGTAGATTTAGGCTCTCAAACGGCCTAACTATCGCTGCTTGCCTTGGCGGGCAGACGAATGCTGTCCATGATTTCTTCGCTAACGCGCTCAATGCCGTGATGGCTGATTTTGGAAGTCGGATAGATTTCCTTGGCCTCCAGGTAGCGGGTCAAAGCGAGGGCAAACTGGTCGCTGTTCTCGGCTTGCTCGGCGCGGTCGATCGCGCCGACAAAGTCTGCCACGCGTGGGGCAAGTTTGGCTTGAGCGCGCGCGAGAACGTGGTCATCCGAGTAAATTTTTTCGGCATCCGCGAGTGTTTCCCAAGCCGCATAGGAGTGCCCCTGCCCGTCCAGCTCCTGTGCGCCGACAATCAGGAAGTCCACGCGGGCAATTTTATCCACGGCTTCCTTCAACTGCTCACGGCGAACGGGGTCATTGATCAGCGCTCCGCTAAACTTGGCACTCTCTTCGTAGATGGCGCGGTAGTCCTGGCGATTGAACATTTCGTCGAACATCATGGAGGCCTGTGTGCCGATGTCGGCCTTGTTCGCCATTTCGCCCATGTAGGATTTGATGGCGGGATTTTGCGGCCAAAGACCGGTGGCGCGCTCGAGCATGGACTCCGCCTTGGCGTAGTCGCCCTGCCCCACGGCTTGGCGGGCGGCCATCAGGGACAAGTTACTCATGCGCTGTACGGATTGCACGCCGGACAGCACCTGCGATGCAGGGAAATCGTAGGCGAGCAGTTTTGCCTGCTCGGTAACGCGCTCGATGCCCTCGTAGTCCTTGTGATCGAGGAGCACCTGAAGCTCACGCGTGATGCGGTAGAGCTCCAGTAATTTGCGCTTCTTCTCGGCAGGGAATTGCAGCACTTCAGGCTGATATTCGCCGAGAAAAAACGTCTCCTGTAAGCGCTCCAAAGCACCGTAAAGCTCATTACTTTCGTAGAGGCTCTCAACGGTCTTCATGCCGGTCTTGACGTCCGACTCCGCCTCGCGGGCCATCAGCTCAACCGTCTCCACCGTGGGGGTGAAGTCCGAAATCGGCACAAAGCCAGCCAACTGCTCACTGCCCACGGTGATGGTCTGGTGCGACCCTTTAAAGGCGTAGCGGTAAAACTGCGCAGCAATCTGGCAATGCTCAAAGCGGCGTGAGAGGAGCAGATTTACCAATTGCGACTGAAACTGTAACTTCGCCACTTGTCCGTTGGCCACCTTCATGGTGTCCATGGCGGCAATCTGGGCTTCGATCGACAAGAGCTTCTGGGCGGTGGTGCTGGTATCGGTGACGCCGTCAAACTCGGCACCGGTGTGGCGACCCTCGGCCTTCATCTTCTGCTTGTATTCAAACTCGCTTTCATCCTGCCTCGAGTAGGACAGCAAGTCACCCTGTGTCGTCTCGCGCTCTTCGTTCATCAATTGGCGCGCACGGGTGATGTTATTGTTTTCGTCGCGAATGCGCCAAATATTATAAACCTGATTGGCAACGGTAAGCGAGATGCCCTGATCCATCTCATAGCGACCTGCCTTGAAGAGCATCTGCCAGGCGGTAAAGACTTCGTTGTTCAGCGTCTCAGTGTCCTTGATGTTATTTTCGCCGACGAGTGAGAGTAGTTGTGCGATCCGCTCGAGAATACCCAGGTAAATCTCTTCGTTTTGCGTCAGGTCTGGTGTGGCAAGATAGCGTTCAAAGCGCGCTCGGGCGACGCGGCTGTTACCAATGTTAAACGTACGCCCTTTCCAGTTGAACGAGCCGTCCTCAAAATTCACGGAATCACTGTCGACGTTGAACACGCGATCGACCATATTCTCCGAGGTCTGGCTTTCAAAAATACTACCGCCAGAACCAAGGTTCATGACGTTGTTTTGGTTGCCGGGAGATTGAGCCCCTGCGCCACTGCCGGTTGCGGCGGATTCGCCTCCACCGCCACCGCCGCCGAAAAAGTTGGGCGATGCGGCACCGGACTGATCATAAGCCTGCCCGAGGGCCAACGATGCGGTGGTCAGGAATGTGATGACTGCGAAAATCGGTTTCATGGCTTGGCTCCTGGAGTAATATACGTTGGCTGAAAATTTAGTATTTCTGAAGTGTTTGTACGTAGAGAAGGCCACCATCCCCGACGCTCACATCCATGTGGTAGCGCTGGCCGGTGTGAATGCTGTCCGCAAGGCCGTCGGCCAAAAAGACCGGGATGGACTTGCCTTCGCTTTTAATCACGAGCAAGCGACCCAGACCCGGGCGGTAGGACAACATAGAATCCACCTGTGCATCGATACGGTATGAGTTGCCCAGAAAGTTCTGCGGCGAGGTCAAATACTCGGCGGTGGGAAAAGGCTCCAAGCGTGATCTGGAGTTGCCCTGCAACACCAATACGAGAACTATGATGATGGCGGCTACGACTGCCACCATTGCGACCGCCACGGTGGCGTTAAATTTTCCGGGGTGCTTCTTTGGATCTGACATTTAGAGCTGAGACTGCGGATTGGTCATCTACTTAAACCGCCTCAGTTTGAGAAAGTTGCACGTAAAGCCAAGTGAAATGATGTTTAAGTTAGTTAGGTAAACACATTTCCGCAATCACAGACTCGCAGCTTATCAGAAGGCCCATTGGCCCGGTCCAAGAAGGATTAGTAAGCAAAGCCAACTACTGCGCCAGCACCTTGAGTTTCCTCAACCAAAACGATGGGTGCTGCCGTGCCGGGCAATTGACGCACGGGAATCGTCGGGCTGCGGTTTTCCAAAAGCTCGGATGGATCGGGCATCTGCGGACGTGCGGACTCAAGCACTTTGCCGAGGCTGAAGATATTACTCTCTGGGACAGCTTGTAGCGGCTGGATTTGCACCTCGCCTTGGTCTTGATAGGAAATCAACGCCAAGGCGCGTCCCTGCCGATCGACCACCAAACGGGAATTCGCATTAGGTGAATTCATATTGGCCAGGAAAAGCTCGCGAACTTCCGCCGAGGGTGCCTCGGCCAATTGGGCATCATTGACCTCGACGTCGAGCGCTTGGACCGAATCCTGATAGAGCACACTGACCGTCACGGCTACCGCGGCAGTTGCCGCGGAAAATTGTACGAGAAGCACCAAGCCTTTGCGGCGCTCTTCAAATTGGACGCGCGCATCATTGATTGCACGGGTGGCACGCTTGGCCAGGCTACAGCGACGCTGTTCGCTCGAGGCGTTGCCACAGAGCTGTGCCAGCACCTGCTTTTCGGCACTGTGAATGCGGCGCAGCGCTTCAAACTGTTGCTTGCGCTCACCAACCGCCAATTCTTTGCGGAGGAGTTGGAAGTCACGAGGGCTAATCTCGTGATCCAAATAAAGGTTAACTAATTCGTTAAAACGTCCTTCTGTCATTCGAAATCACGACCCAGTTTTTCACGAAGGCTATCGCGAGCGCGCGCAATGCGACTTTTGACGGTGCCAACGCTAATGTTCAACTCTTCCGCAATCTCCTCATAGGAAAGGTTGTATACGTTCCGCAGCTCCAGAATCTCCCGGTGTTTCGGGTTCAAGTCCTTCATGCGTGCGGAGACTTCCTGCACAAATTCGTTGGTCAGGGTAGCCTCACCCGGGTCCTCGCCTTCTGCCGGCAGGATGTCTTCCAGGGTGGAGGTCGTGTCGTCGCCGAGCGTCATGTCCAGGGAAATGGACGCGCTGCGCTTGCGGCGAAACCAGTACCAATAACGGTTGTGAGAAAGGTTGGTCGCTATCTGGTAAAGCCAGGTGGAGAAAGATGAATCACCACGGAAATTTTCCAGACCCTTTTGTGCACGGACAAAGGTGTCCTGGGCGATCTCTTCGGCGTCTTCCCGATTTTTCAGCAAATGAAAGGCGCGGGCGAAAATGCGGTCCCAATACTTGGTGACAACTTCATTGAATGCGGCTGCATCTCCACTCCGGTATCTTTCGAGCAGGATAGCGTCAACTTGCGCTTGTTCGTTTCTTTCAGCCATAGTCTTTGAGGGTTAGAGTTACCTCAGGTGATTTTGTTCCTGTTATTTATAAAGAATATCACTAATTCTTCAAGAGTAAACGGTCGTTTGAAATAAACTGCTCATTTTTGGTGAAGTTGCAAATTATTTGCGTTAATTCCCACTACCCCACATCCACTACAAGCTCGCCAGCTTCGCAATGCCCACAAAAAACGCCAACACGATGCATGCCTGCAAAGTGTTGGCGTCGTGAAAGTTCTGTTCTTTACAATCGACTGCCCGTGGCGAAATGCACCGTCTTAGGCCACGACGAATCGCACCTTCTGCAGGTCCTGGTCACGGCTGCTGCTGCCGACTTGTAGCTCGAACTCACCGGGCTCGACAACGCGTTCACCAGCGAAATTGACAATGCTGCAGGCCGATACCGGAATGGTCAGCGTCACCGTTTTGCTTTCACCGGGCTCCAGATCGATTTGGCGGTAGGCCTTCAGTTCCTTGTTCACCCAGGTTGCCGAGGTGACGAGATCCGAGACGTAAGCTTGCACGGTTTCACGGCCGGCGACGGCGCCCGTATTTTTCACGGTGATGGTCGCCTGCACGGTGTCTTTTTGCGACAAGGCCGCATCGCCGTTTGCCAACTTCAGGCCCGTATACTCAAAGGTCGTGTAGCTCAGCCCGTAACCAAACGCGAAGTGCGGATTTTGCGTCAGGTCGGCGTAGCGGTCGCCATGTTGACCGCGCACCTGGCTGTAGTAAACCGGCTGCTGGCCAACGTGATACGGAATCGAAACGGTGAGACGCCCGGATGGGTTGATCGCGCCAAACAATGCCTCGGCAATCGCCTTACCGCCCATCATACCCGGGCTAAACGCCTCGATAATGGCGGCCGACTTCTGCACGGACTTCGGCAGGACCAGCGGCTTGGTGTTAATGAGGACCACCACCATCGGCTTGCCAGTCTTGGCCAGCGCATCCAGAAGCTCCAATTGGCCACCCTGCATTTCGAGGGTTGCCGTGGAGCGGCACTCACCACAGAGGCGGACATTGTCGCCAACGACCGTCACAACGACATCCGCGCCACTTGCCGCCTGGACTGCTTCATCGATCAAGGCGTCGTCCGGCTCGGCAATCTCCTGCACCTGGCGCTTCTCCTGGCCGTCGTCATAGCCATCGTCGATGGCGTCAACAAGCTCAGTCAGCTTCGCGCCCTTGGCGTAAATAACCTCACAGCCCTCGCCTGCCAGTGCGCGAACCCCTTCCAGCACAGTCACGGAGCGTTCACGCGGATGGCCATCGGGCATCCAGCCGACTTGGCCGCTAGCCCCAGCCCAGTCGCCCATTTGGACTTGCGCGTCGTCCGCATTGGGGCCGACCACGGCAATGCGCTTCAAGCCACCGGACTTGAGCGGCAGCAGGCCGTCGTTTTGCAGTAGGACGACGGAGCGGCGAGCGATCTCCTCGTTGACACGGCGGTGCTCTTCACAGCCGATCACAACGCTTTGGCGCGCGATGTCAGGCTTGCCCGGGTCCTCAAACAGGCCGAGGCGGAATTTTAGCGCGAGCAGGCGCTCCACGATCGGATCGACGTCTGATTCGCTGACGAGGCCTTCGCGGATGGCTTCCAGTGCCCCATCGTAGAATCCGGGTGTGGACATCATCAGGTCGTTGCCACTCTTGATCGCGAGCGCAGCCGCATCCTTCATGGTTGGGACAATTTTTTGCTCCCAATGCATGCGGCCGACGTTGTCCCAGTCGGTCACCAGAATGCCCTCGAAGCCCCATTCCCCACGAAGCACGTCGTTGAGGAGCCAGCGGTTGGCGGTCGACGGCAGGCCATCAATCGACTGGTAGCCGGTCATGAATGACAGGCAGCCTTCGCGCGCGGCCCGCTCAAAGGGTGGCAGGAAATACGAGCGCATTTTGCGGGTCGATAAATCGGCCTCGGAGGCGTCGCGGCCACCTTGCGTTTCGGAGTAGCCGGCGTAGTGCTTGGCGCAGGCCAGAATCGCCTCGGGGTCGTCGAGCCCCTTGCCTTGGTAGCCACGAATCATCGCGCAGCCAAACTCCCCAATCAGGAACGGGTCCTCGCCAAAGGTTTCCCCTACCCGGCCCCAGCGCAGATCTCGCGTCAGGCAAAGCACCGGCGAAAAGGTCCACTTAAGGCCGGTCAGGCGGACTTCCTTGGCGGTCACGCGAGCGGCTTCCTCAATCAGCGTCGGATTCCAACTGCAAGCCATCGCAAGTTGCGTCGGGAAAATGGTCGCCCCGGCGTGAAACGAGTGGCCGTGAATGCAATCATCACCGAACAAAATTGGAATGCCGAGTCGCGTTTGGCCGGCCATATCCATTGCCTTGGCCGCGTGCTCGTTTTGAATGTGCAGCAGCGAGCCGACTTGTTTCTCGTTGATGAGCTCGTTGAGGTCACCACGACCGCCGTCGAGCTGCATGAGCTGACCAATTTTTTCTTCGATGGTCATGCGGCCCAACAGGTCGGCCACGCGTTCATTGATCGGCTTGGAGGAATCTTTGTAAATCTCAGACATAAAGGGGATCGTAAAGGATCATGGTTTAGCCGCCCGTTCCTTCAGGTAAATATTAAATCTGAACTTTTGCTGCACCCGTTGCAAAAAATCCGCAACTATGCCCTTGAAGCGGACCACAAAAATCGGCTTTCTCGACCGCTTTGACTTATCGGAATGTTTCGTTCGCTGACTGGATCCATAACGCAATCCCGACTCACTGACCGCCTCAAGCAGTGGGTAACCTCCTTCGCGCCTGATGATCAGGACGCCGGCGAAGACGAGACTGAAGCCCTGGAAACCGACGAAAGCATCGATGGGGAAAACCTTCCTGCGGACGCCTACGTCCCCACGGAAAAGCTGGCCGAAGCAGAGCCGGAAGTCGTCGAAGAGCCCGCCGAAGATCGTGAAGCCATCTGGCATGCCGAGTGGGACAAACATGCCGAATGGGCCGCCGAACTGGACGAGCTGATGGCCGCTCGCAAGCAGCGTAAACAGCTGCACGCCAAGCGGATGGCAGAATGTCATTTTCGCGTGGAAGCCATTCTCAACGCCAAGGCGGAAGTCGTGGAAGACGTTGAGGAAGATCAGGAAGCCGTCGCCGAAACCATGCCCGCGCCTCAGGCTGCGCCCAAGCCGGAGCCGGTCGAGGGCTACCGCGAGGAAGACCTGGAGGACTACACGCCGCCAAGCCTGGACTTTTTGGCCGACCCAAGCGGCGATGCCACGCCCTCACTCGACGATGCCGAGCTCGCCGAACAACGCGATGCACTCCAGACTACTTTTGATAATTTCGCCATCGACGCACTCGTCTGCGATGCGACCGTGGGGCCCCGTGTGACGCAGTATCGCGTTAAGCCCGGCTATGGCGTGCGTGTGGAGACCATCGCCAACCTCGACAACAACATCGCCCTGGCGCTCAAAGCCAACGCGGTCCGCGTCCAGGCCCCGATTCCGGGCGAGCCGTTTGTCGGCATTGAGGCACCTAACCCGCGCGCCCGCACCGTCATGCTCAAGGAGGCGCTGCACGCCAACGCCTGGACCGAAAATCAGCATCAACTGCCCGTTGTGCTCGGCATGGACATCAATGGCCGCATCCAGGTGTTCGACTTGGCCAAGGCCCCGCACCTGCTCATTGCGGGTTCCACTGGCGCGGGTAAATCCGTCTGTATCAACAATTTAATTCTGTCCCTGCTCTACCGCTTCAAACCCGGCGAGCTGGAGATGGTCCTCGTCGACCCAAAGCGTGTCGAGTTCGCGATGTACAAGGACCTGCCGCACCTGATCCACCCAGTGGTGGACGACGCAAAGCAGGCCTGCCAGGCGCTTAAATGGCTCGTCCGCGAAATGGAATCCCGCTACGAGCGCATGGCGACCAAGCGCGTTCGCAACATCATGGGCTACAACGAGAAGGCCAAGAACGAAGGCTTTGACCCGCTGCCTTACATCGTGCTGGTGATCGACGAGATGGCGGACCTCATGATGACGGCCAAGGACGACGTCGAAACGCCAGTTGCGCGCCTCGCACAGATGTCCCGCGCGGTCGGCATCCACACGATTTTGGCGACCCAGCGCCCGAGCGTAAACGTCATTACCGGCGTCATCAAAGCCAACTTCCCGACACGCATTGCGTTCAAGGTGTCGTCGCAAATAGACAGCCGGACGATCCTTGACGGCAAGGGTGCTGAGACGCTTCAAGGCAAGGGCGATATGCTCTTCACACCCCCTGGGCAGTCCCGCCTGATGCGCCTGCAGAGCCCGTTCGTCGACGACGACGAAATTAACCGCATCACCGACTACCTGCGCGAGCAGGCCCCGCCGCGCTACCGCGTCGAACTCCACGACGACGATCTGCCCGAAGGCGAGCAAGGTGAGCTATTCGAAGAAGGTGCGGACAACCTGCTGATCGATGCATTGACGGTCGTCGCCACCACCGGCAAGGCCAGCACGAGCTTCCTACAGCGTAAGCTCAAGATCGGCTACAATCGCGCTGCCACCCTCGTCGAAGAGCTGGAAGTGCGCGGCCACATCGGCCCGCAGGTCGGCACGGCACCGCGCGAAGTTTTCATCACCCCGGCAGAGCTGCCGCGCTAACCCCGAACGCCTGCTGACATGAAATTGCCCGAAGACGTCGATGATTTGGTTGCGCTGGTGGAAAAGCACGGGGCCGAGGCTGTGGCCAAGCGTTTTCGCAAACCGCCGATCCCGAGCACCATTCTCCGGACCGCCAGCGAGTCGCAGCCGGATGAGGCGATGTGCGTGTTCCTGGCCCGCTATCACCTCACCCCCAGCAGCGTGCTCGAAGGCATGGTGCGGCGTTACACGGAATTTACCACACCGGTCCTGGTCGAACTTGCGCAAAACCCACGCACCCCGCCAACTGAGCTGGGTGCCTTGCTGAAGCATCCAGATGCCGAGGTGCTAGCCGCCGTGGCCTGCAATCCCAATTTGCCCGCGCGAGACATGCAGACGCTGCTTGAAGACGGCGATACACAGGTGGTCCAAGCCTTGGCCGGCAATCCAGCGCTCAAGCTAAACGCGCAAGCGCGCATCGCCGCGCACGGCAAACCGGCTTCCCGCCTCGCGCTGACGCAGAACAAGTCGCTGCACCCGGATTTGTGGGTCGCCTTGTCCTCGGACCCAAGCCCCATGGTTCGCTACGCGCTGGCTGCCGCCAGCCATGCACCGGATGACCTGTTGCCATTCTGGGCCGACAGCGACCGTGAGGAGATTCAACTCGCGCTGCTGAGCCGCTCTTCGCTCAAGGACAAGCTGGTCAAGTCGTTGTTACTTTCGCCGCATGCGGCCGTTCGCCAAGCCGCGGCGGAGCGCATGAAGCTGGGCCATGTGGAAATGCTCCGTCTGTGCCAGGTGAAAAACGTGGAAGAGCGCGTGGCCATGGCCGCCCACCCCGAGCTACCCGCCGCGTTGCAGCACCATTTGGCGGTGGATGACGCGGTTGAAGTCCGTGAGGCTTTGGCGCGCAATACCTCGCTCTGGCCGGAAGTGGCGGAGTTCTTCGTCACCGGGGAAGACGAGGCCGCCTGCCTGGCGCTCATCAACAATCCCTCCATGCCCGAAGCGCTCTACGTGGAGCTGGCTTGGCAAAATAAACCCAACATCATCGCCGCCCTTGCGAGCAACGAGCAGACGCCGGTCGAGGTCATGCAATATCTGGTCAACGACCGAGTGTCGGCTGAGGCGGTTTTCCACCTTGCCGCCTGCGATGCGGATACGCCGTGGATGCGCGGCGATCTCGCGGACGCCTTGGCGGGGCTGCATTCGCCGTCGCTGCGCCGCCTGGCCGCCGGTGCTGAAGCGCTCTCGCTGGAGAAGCGTAACTTGCTCAAAGACGATCCGTCGCCACGCGTGAAAATCGCCGCCTACGAAACCACGCCGACCCGTGAAGCGCCCGACGAAGTTAACGAAGCACAGGATGCCGCCATTGCCGCCTGTCTTGAGCGCCTGAACGAACTTTTAGCCGGTAAAGAGCCGGACGAACTAACCGCCTGATTTAACAACGAACCCCTGGTAACCCATGGCAAAGAAGAACACCAAAATCGTAGAACTGAGCCGCAACGACATCATCCTCGGTGCTGATGCGGACATCATTCGAGCCGCGCTGGAAGCCCGCGAGCAGATCGACGTGCTGCTGGCCGAGCGCCTCGAAGCCTACCGCAAGATCGCCGAGCTGGAATCCCAAGTCGACGAGCTGCTTGGCGAAGACGAGGAATTCCCGTTCCCCGCGCCCGAAGAGCCCGTTGCGGAATTCCCGGTCACCAAAAAGACCGCGAAGAAAAAGCCTGCGCCTAAGCCGGCCCCTGCGCCCACCAAGCCCGAGCCCAAGGAAGCGCCCGCCACGGACGAAACTCCGGCCACCGACGCCCCTAAGCCCGACGCTCCGAAAGCCGAGTAGCGGCCAACCGTCGCCCGGTCCCTTGATTTAATTGCATGGCATTGACCACGCAGCAGCGCATTCAGCTACAGGAACTCCTGCTCCAGCGGGAGGCTCTCTATGCGCGCATTGCCCGGACCGAGGCGAAGATACATGAAATCTTTGGCGAGGAGTATCCCTTGCCACCCCCGGATGTCGATGTCGCGACACCAGGGAAAAAACCATCAAAAGCGAAAAAGAAAGCCGCCCGCGCCAGCGGAGTCCGCATTAGGACACTGGATCCGGGCGAGACTGGCTACCAGGTCACCTTCAGCGCCGAAGGTGGTGGCCACACCGAAACGCACCATGACCGGAAAACCATTACCGGCTTTGTCGAATCGCCCTTGTTGCGATTGATAACCCGCGTTGAAACCGTCGACAGTGACGGCAGCGTCGTCGAAACGCTCTATACCGCCCCACCGTCCGATTCAGAGAGTTAGGCGGATTAATGGTGGGAGAGCCGGGACTCGAACCCGGGACCTCTTGCGTGTGAAGCAAGCGCTCTAACCAACTGAGCTACTCCCCCGCAAAGTGGGAAACGAAAAAATTTAGGCCACCGATTGGCCGAATTCCAGTAAATTATTGGCCGTTATTGGTGTTAATGCGGCGAGGAATCACGCGGCGGCGACGTTCGGTGTTTACCGTGGATGCCGCTCGACTTGTAGTGGGCGCGGGATTCGGGCGCAGCTCCGGAGGAAGCGGGCGATTGATTGGAGCCGCCGAAGCCGTGGGAATCGACTTGCCGTCGGTCTTGGCCAGATAGATTTTTTCGCGGTTTCCGTTACCCGCTTGCAGCGTGATGGAGGGATCCCCGGAATCACTAAAATCGACTACCGAAAAACGTGCGCCGCGGGAATTATCATTCAGCCCGAGCAGCATGCTGCGGTTTTCAACTTTGTCGAAGACGTTAAAATACTGCTCTTCGCCAATCCGCATCGCGCCTTTGAAAACGATTTCCCGACTTAATGCACCAGCGGGCGCTACGGGTGGCGGTGGCGGCTGAACCACCGGCTTCGGCGCTTCCCATTTTTGAAATGGAGAATTCTGCAACATGCTCTCGCGTGCTTCCTCCAGCGATGCTTGGGCAAAAGCCGTCGCGGCCGGGAGTAAACAAAACAACCAAAAGCTGTGCTTGATGCGCGTCATAAACTTAGAAACCGCTATTGTCCCCAAAAAGTTCCCCACGTAAAGTATTAATCTGTGTTCCGATTTACGGCTTGCTGCCGCAGGGGGTCTTGGTTGATATGCTTGGCTTCGATACCACTATCATGTCTGACTCACTTTTTAATTGGTTAAAGTCCCGTTCCGCTGGGGTTCTGCTGCACCCGACATCCCTCCCTTCCGCGCATGGCATTGGCAATTTTGGCCCCAGCGCATACCAATTTGTTGATTTTCTCTGTGAATGCGGCTTCGGCTACTGGCAAATTTGCCCACTGGGGCCAACCGGTTTTGGTGACTCGCCTTACCAATGCTTCTCGGCCTTCGCCGGCAACCCTTACTTGATCGACCTTGACCCGGTTGTTTCTTTCGGGCTGCTCAAAGAGGATGACCTCGCTCCGCTGCGCGAACTACCGCATGATCAGGTGGACTACGGCGCACTCTACGAGGCATTCTGGCCACTGCTTGCCAAAGCTGCCAAGCGCTTCGTCAAAGACGGCGAACCGAGCCTCGACGGCTACGGCAACTACAAGACCTTCATCAAGGAAAACAGCGACTGGCTGGACCCGTATGCTGCTTATCGCGCCACCAAAGACCACTTCAAGGGCAAGCCTTGGTTCGAGTGGGCCAAAAAATACCGCACTTACGAACTCTGGCAGGAGTCCGAGCTCCCCCAGAAGCTCGAAGCCGCGATTTCGGCGGAGAAATTTTACCAATACCTGTTCTTTGGCCAGTGGAAGTTGCTGCGCGAATATGCCAACAGCAAAGGCGTAAAAATCATTGGCGACGTGCCGATTTTCGTCGCCATGGACAGCGCGGACACCTGGTCGTCACTGGAGATTTTCCAGATGACCAAGGACGGTAAACCGAAGGCCGTAGCGGGCGTGCCGCCAGACTATTTCTCCGAACTCGGCCAGCTCTGGGGCAATCCGCTCTTCGATTGGGACGCCCTTAAAAAACGGGACTACGATTGGTGGATCGCGCGTCTCAAGGCCACCTTTACACTTTACGACGTGGTGCGCATTGACCACTTCCGCGGCTTCCACGACTATTGGTCGATCCCGGCCAAGGCCGAGGACGCCCGCACCGGCGAATGGAAAGCCGGCCCGGGCCTGGACTTCTTTAATAAGGTCAAGGAAGCCCTGCCCGAGGCACTGCTCATCGCAGAAGACTTGGGTGACCTGAGCGACGGCGTCCACGTGCTGCGCGAAGAGACCGGCCTGCCCGGCATGGTCGTGCTGCAGTTTGCCTTTGGCGGCGATGCGGCCAACGACTACCTACCGCACAATCACGAGAAAAACAGCGTCTGCTACGCTGGCACCCACGACAACGATACGACACTCGGCTGGTTCTGGAGTGAGGGAGATCACGTGCGCGAACACGTGCACCGTTATTTTGGTATCGGCGATGAGGCCCCACAGTGGGACTTTATCCGCGCCTGCTACCGATCACCGGCGCGTCTGGCCATTGTCACCGTGCAGGATATGCTCAACCTGGGCAGCGATGCGCGGCTGAACACGCCCGGAGCCGCCCAAGGCAACTGGCAGTGGCGCTACAGCCAGGAAAATATCGACTTCCTGCGCCGCGACGTGGCGGGATATTTGAACGAACTGGCCCATCTTTACGGCCGAAATCAGGGCTAAAACTACCAGGATTGAAACGATCGTCTGACAATTTTAGCTTGTAAGAACGGCTTTCATTGGGCACGTGTTTTGCTAATCGCTGAGGAGTGACTAAATGGGTAAGAGCGCAGAAAACGATGAAGACATTTCATTCGAGAATGCCATGGAGCGTCTTGAGGTGCTCGTCGGCTCCCTGGAAGAAGGCGATATTCCCCTTGCCGAACTCGTCGAAAAATACGAAGAAGGTAGTAAACTTTTTCAAAATTGTAATCGCAAACTAACTAACGCTGAACTGAAAATAGAACAATTACGGGTAGAAAATGAGGCCGCTTCGTCCAACCTTTCGAAGCAAGCGCCCGAATCATAATCCCGTAAAGGTGACTGCAAACATGGAATTACTCCCGCGTATCAAAGGCCCGGATGACGTCAAAGCGCTCACTCCGGATCAACTGTCAGTATTGGCTGAAGAAATCCGTCAGGAAATCATTCAAGTCACTTCCGATAACGGTGGCCACATCGGGCCCAACCTCGGCGTAGTTGAACTGACCATCGCCCTGCACCGGCACTTTTCGACGCCCAAGGACCGCTTCGTGTTCGACGTCGCGCACCAGGGCTATGTGCACAAGCTGCTCACCGGCCGCTACGGCGATAAATTTAAGAAAATCCGCTCCTCGGGCGGCCTGTCCGGCTTCCTGACCCGCGAAGAGAGCGAGCACGACTGCTACGGTGCCGGCCACGCGGGCACCGCGCTTTCCGCTGCCCTGGGTATGGCGACCGCCCGCGACCTGCGCGGTTCAGACGAGCACGTCATTGCCCTGATCGGCGACGCCGCCCTCACCTGCGGCATCACCATGGAGGCCCTGAACAACATCAAGACCTCCACCAAGAAGCTGATCGTCATCCTCAATGACAACAAGTGGTCCATCGCTCCCAACGTCGGCGCGATCCCCAGCTACTTGAACGAGCTGATCACGAATCCGGTTTACAACCGCCTCCACAACGACCTGGAGAGCTTCCTGGAGTCCGTTCCCGGAGGTAATCGCCTCCGCAAAATCGGCAAGAAGGTCAAGGCTGAGACCAAGGACTTCTTCAGTGACCAGGAGTCATCGCTTTTTGAGAAGTACGGCCTGCGTTACATCGGCCCAATCGATGGCCACGACCAAGAGCTGCTCAATCAATACATGGAATTCGCCAAGGAGTGCGAAGAGCCGGTCATGCTCCACGTCCTCACCACCAAGGGTAAGGGCTTTGAAGCAGCGCTCAACAACCCTGAGAAGTTCCACGGCACGAGCCCGTTCTGCCCGTCCACCGGCCAGTCCAAGCCCAGCAAGCCCGGCAAACCACCCGTCTATCAAGACGTCTTTGGCCGCGCCCTCGTGGACTTTGCCAAGAAGGACAAGCGCGTCGTCGGAATCACCGGAGCCATGCCCTCCGGCACGGGCATGAAGTTCCTCCGCGACGAGCTGCCCGGCCAATACTTTGATGTCGGCATTGCCGAGGAGCACGCCGTGCTCTTTGCCGCTGGCCTCGCCACAAGCGATGTGAAGCCGGTTGTCGCAATTTACTCGACCTTCCTCCAGCGCGCTTACGACTGCATCATCCACGACGTCGCCCTGCAGGACCTCGATGTGATGTTTTGCATGGACCGCGCCGGCCTCTCACCAAACGACGGCCCAACGCACCACGGCCTCTTTGACGTGTCTTACCTGCGCTGCGTTCCGCGCGCCATCATCATGGCCCCGAAGGACGAAGACGAACTGGTCGACATGATGAAGACCGGTATCGACCACAAGGGCGCGACCTTCATCCGCTATCCGCGCGGTAACGGTGTCGGCGTCAAGATGAAGGAAGAGCCGGAAGCCGTGGAAATCGGCAAGGCCGAGCTTCTCCGCGACGGTGACGACATCATGATCTGGGCCCTCGGACCGATGGTCCACGACGCGCTCAAGCTCGCCAGCAAGATTTCCGCCGAGCAAGGTCTCCAAGTCGGTGTGGTCAATGCTCGCTTCGCAAAGCCGATCGATACCGAGCTGCTCTTGGCCCACGCCAACAAGTGCCGCATGATCGCCACGATCGAAGAAAACGTCCTTATGGGCGGCTTCGGCAGCGGCGTCCTGGAAGAGCTGCAGGAAGCTGGCCTCGAAACACCGGTGGTCCGCATTGGCTGGCCGGACAAGTTCGTCGGCCATGGCAGCACGCTGGAAGAGCTTCGTGCCGAAAACGGCATGTCGCCTCAGCAGATGGAAGCCGACATCCTTGAGCGCTTCAACAGCCTCAGCGAAGAAGCTACATCCACCAATCACGGCGCAATCCAATTCCCGAGCGGCAAATAGTCATTTGCTAAGTCTTTCACCTTTAAAGGCCGCTCGTTAAACAACGGGCGGCCTTTTTATTGCCATGTTAACACTGCCATCATCATTCCAACTCACATCCGAACGCTGTCGCTACCGGCAACCCACCTTAGCGGATATTCAGTATTCATTTTCGGCGTCGCGCTACCCCGGCTTCACCGATGGTATGCTGTGGGAGCCACCGGATTCGCCAGATGAGTTCATCCCGCACTTTAATGATATGCTCGCCGCCTGGGATGCAGGGACCGCGTATTGTTTCACCATTGAAGACAAACGAACCGCTGAGTTCATTGGCCGTATCTCCATCCGCCATGAGCAAGGAGCCACTTGGAACTTTGGCTTCTACACGCACCCGGAAAAACAAAATATGGGCTACATGAGCGAGGCTATCCCGTGCGTCATGGCGCTCGGTTTTGAGAAGCTCGGCGCAGAAGATATTATTGCCTGCCATGCCATTTGGAACAAAGCCAGCGAAGCTGTGATGAAAAAGAACGGTATGCAGTTCCGCCGATACATTCCGCAGGGATACCAGAAACGCGGCCAATGGGTCGAAGAAAACGAACTGGGCATTACACGGGAAAGCTGGTTGGCGAATCGGCAAAAATAGTTTTCAGTAACTGCTTAACCCAATGGCAGATACCCTGACAGGCGTTCTTGATCGCATCGTTTTTCACAACGAGGAAAACCACTTCATCATCGGCGAAGTGAAGGCTAAGGACCATCGTGGCGCGATCACCGTGCTGGGCAATTTGCCCGGCGTGCAATGCGGCGAAACGCTTAAACTGACCGGTGACTGGACCAACCACGCCACCCACGGCAAGCAGTTTAAAATCAAGGAATTTTCCTCGGAGCTGCCCGCCTCGGTCTACGGCATCGAGAAGTATCTGGGCAGCGGGCAGATACCCAAAGTCGGCCCGAAGTTTGCCAAAAAGATCGTCGCCAAGTTCGGCGCGGACACCCTGCGCGTCATCTCGGAAGAGTCCGGGCGCCTGCGCGAGATCCCGGGCGTCGGCCCCAAGCGAGCGAAGGAGATTAAAAAAGCCTGGGATGAGCAGGCCTCACTGCGTGACGTGATGACCTTTCTGCAGACCTACGGCGTCGGCACGAATCTTTGTCTGCGCCTGATCCGCCAGTATGGCAACGCCGCCAAAACGATCTTGCAAAACGAGCCCTATCGCGTCGCGCGAGAGGTGCCTGGAATCGGCTTCAAGACCGCCGACCGCATCGCGGTAAACCTTGGGTATTCCAACGAGAGTTCCCAGCGCATCGACGCCGGCTTACTCTATGCACTGCAAGAGCTGGAGGTCGACGGGCACACTGGCTACCCCGTCTCAGAGCTCACCAAAAAGGCTTCGGAAATGCTCGAAGTCCACGAGGACCTGATCGGCCCCCGCGTCGGCGCACTCATCGAGAATTCTCACCTGGTCAAAACCACAGCCGCCGACGGCGAAGACTTTATTCAGTTGCCCGCGATGCGCCGGGCGGAGGTCGCCATTGCGCAGGCTATTGCCGAATTGACGGAGGCGACATCTACCCTGCCCCCGATCAAAATCGACAAGGCCATCGAGTGGGCGCAGGAGCGCGCGGGCTTTCAATTTGCCCCCGAACAGTCGGCCGCCGTTGCCGCAGGCTTGCGTTGCAAGGTGAGCATCCTCACTGGTGGTCCGGGCACGGGTAAAACCACGATTCTCCGCGCGCTGGTCGACATCCTAAAGGCCAAGAAAGTTCGCCTGACCCTCGCTGCGCCAACTGGCCGCGCCGCCCAGCGCATGTCTGAAAGTGCGGGTGCCTATGCGCAAACAATTCACCGCCTGCTGAAGTTTGACCACGAGGCGGGCGGCTTCCTGCACACCGACGACAACAAGCTGAAGACCGACTTCATGATCGTCGACGAAAGCTCGATGCTGGATTCGCGGCTGGCGTCGTCTCTCTTGCGCGCCCTGCCCGACTCCGCGCACTTGCTGCTCGTGGGCGACATTCACCAGCTGCCCTCGGTCGGTGCTGGCAGCGTGCTCAGTGACATCATCGCCTTTATCGAGGAGCGCCAGCGCGCACAAATGTCCGTCACTCGGCTGGAGAAAATCTTCCGTCAGGGTAAGCGCTCGGCGATCGTTTCCACCGCGCATGCGATACTACAGGGCCGCGCGCAAGCGCCGTTTGTGCTGACAAATGTCAACGACGTCGACCCCAAGCAGGACTTGCATTTCCTGTCCGTCGACGACCCCGAGGAAACACTGAAGCTCGTCACGTCGCTCATCCGCGACCACGTGCCGCGCTGGTTCAATTGGGCCGATAAATTTATGGACGTGCAGGTGCTCGCGCCCATGCACAAGGGCGCAGGCGGTGTAGGCCGCATGAACGAAGAGCTGCCCAACGCCCTCAATGCCCAGAGCCGCGGTATCACCTACGGGGCCAATAAATACCGCATCGGCGACAAGGTTATCCAGACGCGCAACAACTACGAGAAAGGCGTCTTTAACGGCGACCTCGGCCGCGTAAATGCCGTCAATGTTGAGGCGGGCACCGTGGCGGTAAACTTCGACGGCGACGTGGTCGACTACGAGCGCCCCGAACTGCTTGATCTCTCCCTGGCATACGCGATTACGATCCACAAGAGCCAAGGCAGCGAATTCCCCATTGTCATTGTGCCACTGCTCAAGCAGCACTTTGTCATGCTCCAGCGCAACTTGCTCTACACCGCGATCACCCGCGGCAGACGCAAAGTGTTTCTGGTCGGCGACCCGGCGGCCTACGCCATGGCCGTGCGCAATGTAGATTCTCTGCGTCGCCTGACCGGCCTCAAGGAGCGGTTGAAAGAAATCCTATCCGCATAACATTATCCATACCGGCAATACGGATGCCAAGTTTTGGAGTGCGGCAGCCCTCTGCCGCTTTGGAATTTTGCGCCTGTTTAAATGACGCGCGTTAACAGTATTCAACACTGCACACATCAGTATTTACGCGCACTGAAAATGCTAAAGCGGCAGAGGGCTGCCGCACTCCATACAGGTTGTCAGGCTTGATCGAAAAGCTACTTACCAACTGCTACTTCCTTGGCGAAGTAGGTTAAAATCATGTCGGCACCGGCGCGCTTGATGCCCAGTAGGCTTTCGTCGCGGGTGCGGGTGTAGTCCAGCCAGCCAAGCTTGGCGGCGGCGTGGATTTGCGAGTACTCGCCCGACACCTGATACGCCGCGACAGGCAACGATGTGCGGTTGCGCAGTTCGCGAATGATGTCCAAATACGGGCCGCCCGGCTTGACCATCAGCACGTCGGCACCCTCCATTTCGTCGAGCTCGGTTTCGATGACTGCGGCGCGGCGGTTGGCGGGATCGCATTGATACGTGTGCTTGCCGAGCAGGTTCGTGCCAGCGGCCTTCGCGCTGCCCACAGCGTCGCGGAACGGCCCATAGTAGGCAGAGTTAAATTTGGCCGAGTAAGCCATAATCGCGGTGTTGCTCAACCCGGCATCGTCCAGCGCGGTGCGAATAGCTCCGACCCGGCCGTCCATCATGTCCGAAGGTGCGACGAAGTCCGCGCCTGCTTCGGCGTTGAGCTTGGCCATCTCACAAAGGATTTCCACCGTGGCATCGTTGGCGACATCCTGCCCATCGGCGGTCAGCACGCCGTCGTGCCCGTGGCTCGTGTAGGGGTCGAGCGCGACGTCAGTAATGATCGCCAGCTCCGGCGCTGCCGCCTTGACCGCCCGCACTGCGCGCAGCACCAGCGTTTCCGGATTGAGCGCTTCCTTGCCCTCAGGCGTTTTCAGCGAACTGTCGAGCTTCGGAAAAATGGCAACCCCGGGAATGCCGAGATCGCGCAGTTGCAGGCACTCGTCAACCAGCGCTTGAATAGTCAGGCGCGACTGCCCCGGCATGGAATCAATCGGCTCGCACTCGCCGTCGCCATCGATAACAAACAGCGGATGGATCAAGTCATCGACGCGCACGTCCGTCTCGCGCACGAGGCGGCGAATAGCGTCGGTGCGGCGCAGGCGTCGCGGGCGGTAGGTTAAGTTCAAACTGGGCTCGATATCGCTCATTGGTGGGTATGTTACTAATGCCGCCATGGCATCCAAGTATTTTCAATAGCACCATCGAAGTGTGCTCAGACAGCTTTATGATTGAATCGCGGCGGTAATTGCATGTCTTAGACCGTTCAAATGGCCATAGAACTCCACGACACCCTCACCCGCAGCCGGAAAACGCTCGTCTCCTCGGACGGTGAAACGTATCGGTTCTATTGCTGTGGGCCCACGGTTTATGGCCCGGCGCACATCGGCAACTTCCGCGCGTTTGTCGTGCAGGACGTGTTGCGCCGCGTGATCGAAACGGATTTTCTGGCCTCGGCCGAGCCCAACCAAGCCCCGACTCAGCTCAAGCACGTCCGCAATATTACGGACGTCGACGACAAGACAATCCGCACCAGCCAGGAGCTTGGCGAGACACTCAAGGCCTTTACCGAAAAGTGGACGGAGAAATTTCACGTCGATTGCGCCGCGCTGAACTGCCTGGCACCCGATGTGGAGCCCCGCGCCACGGCACACATCGCGCAGCAAGTCGAGCTCGTGGAAAAACTGCTTGCCGGTGGGCATGCCTATGTGGGCGGCGATGGCTCGGTTTATTTCAAGGTCTCAAGCTGCGAACACTACGGACAGTTGTCTCACCTCGACCGCGATCAGCTGCAAACGCAGAACGAAAACAGCGCGGGCGAGGTTAACGACGCCGATGAATACGACCGCGAGTCGGTCAGCGATTTTGCCCTGTGGAAGGCGCACAAACCCGAGGACGGCGACAACCAGTGGCCAGGGCCAAAGCATCCCGAGACTGGCGAGCCGATTAGCGGTCGCCCGGGCTGGCACTTGGAGTGCTCGGCGATGAGCACGGCCTACCTCGGCGAGTCGTTTGACTTGCATGGCGGCGGGGTCGACCTGTGCTTCCCGCACCACGAAAACGAGATCGCGCAAAGCGAGTCCGCCAACGGCAACCGCCCGTTCTGCCACCACTGGTTTCACAACGCGCACCTGATGGTCGAGGGTAAAAAGATGTCCAAGAGCCTGGGCAATCTCTACACGCTGCAAGACCTCGCCGACAAGGGCCACACGCCGATGGAGGTTCGTTACGTGCTGATCAACGGGCACTACCGCTCGCAGCTCAACTTTACCTTTAACGGCTTGCAGGCCGCCGCCAGCGCAATGGCCAAGCTCGAAAAAGCCGTGAAGCCGATCCTGGAAATCGTCGGCATGAGCACCGAGGAGTTTCGTGCGCTTTGCGGCGAGCCCAGCGCCCTGACCACGACGGGTATGTTTGTGCGCGCATGGGAATGCCTCTGCGACGACTTAAATGTGCCCGGCGCGCTGGGAGAAATCTTCAGTACCATTGGTGACCTCAACGACCCAAGCTACGAAAAGAGCGCAATCACCGGGCAGCTTCTGTCGCTAGCCGGCCTGCTCTACTGCCTGGGCATTGAGCTCTTCACCAAGCCCGAAGCCGAAAAAGCCGACGCTCCGGAGCACGTGCAGCAGCTCGCCCAGCAACGCTGGGAAGCCAAGCAAGCCAAGGACTGGCCCACAGCCGACGCCCTCCGCGCTGAAATCCAAAATGCCGGTTGGATTGTCCTCGACAGCAAAGATGGATTTGAGCTCGAACCTGCTTAGGCAGGTTCGAGAGATTAAAGTGAGCAAATTAAAAATTAAAGAGGTAGGCGTTTTGTGTCACTAAAGGTACGATGACCCTACACTTTAATTTGTTCACTTTAATACTCTCCTAAACGTTCTCCTGAACGTTTTTCAAATAGTTGTCCATTTCGGCTGTGCTGCTGAACACTTCGCGCAGGGGGATCGCTTTCACGATATCGAAGACTTTCTCCACTTGCGGAGACAAGTTGACAAATACTGCTTGGCCACCGCGGCCGGTCAATTGGCGGCGCAACTTGGCGAACGAACGGAGGCCCGCGCTGGAAATATATTTCAAGTCTTTTAGATCGAGCACCACGGTTTTCGTGTTCGGACCGATGAGCTCCAGAATCCGCTGGTCGAAATCCTGTGCCGTGTTTGAATCGAGCGAGCCGTTGAGGAAGCAAGTAATGCGACCATTCGACAATTCAAGAGAGTCAATTTCTAATGGCATGACGTTTCAGTAGGTATGGATGGCAGAGTTATTTGTAGGACGTTGCGATGGTTGCGTCGATTATATTTCAAGTTGGCCGCAATTTTCTGAACGATAAGAAAACCGAAACCGCCGTCGGCGCGCTCCTCGTCATCGGCCGATAAATTCGCTGGCGGAATCTCCTCCAGCGGGTTGAAGGCGGTGCAGTTATCCGTGATCGTCAGGCGTATCGCGGGTGTTAATTCGCACAATACCTCTACCTGCGGTGCCTGTGGGCATTCACCATACTGAAGCACATTGTTGATGAGCTCTTCGGCGACGAGCTTGGCATCCTCAATCGTCTCGTCCGGCGCACCAGATTGGTGCAGATAGGCTGCCAACTGGGATTTGCATTCATCCAGCTCACGCATTTCGCAGAGCGAAAAACTCCAGAGAGACGATTCAGGCATTACCAAAATATAAATACTAATATGACGGCAAAGGCAAGCCGTGACACGGAAACATGACCAATGGATCGCCCTCCCAATAAGCATTTTTACGGACGCGCCCTAGGGTCAATCGGGTTATCCAGGGGATTGAATCCGACAATTCATTTATGATAGAACCTGCCTCAATGCAAAGAAGGCGCTACTCTGCTGGATCGGTGATATTCCAACAAGGTGAGACCTCCCAGGAGGTTTACCGAATTGTTTCCGGACGTGTTGAAGTGGGCATTGATCAGGGCAACGGCAGCAACGTCGTCCTGGCTACGCTCGGCGAAGAAGACGTGTTCGGCGAGATGGCGATGATCGACGAAAGCCCGCGCTCGGCGACGGTGACGGTGGTCGATGACTGCGATGTAGAGGTCATGGAACCGGGCGATTTCACCGAGACGTTTTTCACGAATCCTGTCGTGCTGGCCCCCTACCTCGCCTGCCTGATCGACCGCCTGCGCACGGCGAACGAGAAAGTATTCGACCTGTCGAAACAGCTTTCAGAGAAAGCAAACGGCTCATCGCGTAGCCCCCTGATCAAGCGCGGCACACGGCCACTCTTTAGCAATGGACTGGTGCTCATCCCCAAGTCGGCCTCGGCACAAAAAACGCTGGCCAGCCCGCGCGTGCCTATCTCCAAATTCCCCTTTCGCATCGGTCGCTCCGGTGGTAATGGCACGGACCTACTCCAGAGAAACGACCTTTCGCTCGTGAACGTCGACCCGAGCCAAGTCGCGAAAAACCACATCTCCATTGAGCAGGAGGACGGCGCGATCTGGGTGCGCGATCGCAAGACGCGCCGCGGCACAATGGTCAACGGGCGACGCCTGCATCAGGACGACGGCGCGCTTGTGTGCCGCCTGACTAAATCGGTCAATGAGATCATCCTTGGTGACGAGCGCAGTCCGGCGGTTTACGAACTACGAACGCTCCAGGCTTAGAAAAAGTTTGCGGCCCGGCGCTGGGGTCGATTCTGTAGCGATAGCCACATCTCTACCGTTATGAATATTCCCGTCCCCGGAAGTATTGACGAAATCTCCCCTGCCTGGGTTACTGAAATCCTCCGCTCTGGCGGTGCCATCCAGCAGGCATCGATTACGCAAATCGAGAGCCGCATACTCGGCCAGGATATCGGTTTTTTGAGCGTGGTGGCGCGCCTGGGGCTCACCTACGACGCCAAAGAGCCCAACGCACCGGAGGCCGTCGTCATCAAGATTGAAACCCAGCACGAAAAGCTCCGCGAGATCGGCCAGGAGGTGCAGGCCTTTCAGCGCGAGATTCGTTTCTATAAAGATGTGGCACCCGCTGTCGACGTGCGGCTGCCGAAGATTTACTTTGCCTGTGATGAACCTCCCAACATGGCCATCGTCATGGAAGACCTGTCCTACTGCCGGGCCGGCGACCAAGTGCAAGGTATGGATCTCGACCTCGTCCTGGCAACGGCGGCAATCATCGGCCGCCTACAGGCAAAATACTGGAACAACGACGCCCTCGCCTCGCTGGACTGGATGCCCGAAACGAATGACATCGAGTTTAATTTCGACGCGAACTGGGACTCCTGCGAACAGCATTTCGGCCACCTGATTCCCGAGGAAGGCAAGGCGCTGGGCCGCCGGATGAAGGCGCACATTCCATGGTTGTTTAACGAGATCGCGCACCGGCCCAAGACCATTGTCCACAATGACCTGCGCGAGGACAATCTGCTCTTCGACGAATCGGGCGCGGAGACGGAGGTAATCATCCTTGATTGGCAGTTGGCCACGCGGAGCATGGGCGTGTTTGACGTGGCTCGCCTGATGGCTGCCAGCGCACTGCCCGAAAAACGTCGCGGCCACGAAATCGAAATCCTGCGCGCCTGGTATGCGGCGCTCGTCGCAGAAGGCGTGACCGATTATTATTGGCAAGAGGCGCTCTACGACCTCCGCCTGGCGCTGCTGCAGTTCATCTGTTTTCCGGTGAAATTTCACACCGCGTTCATCGGCAATTCCGGTCGCTCAGCCGAGTTGACCAAAGTTATTTTCTCACGCGGTTTTGCCTCGGCGATTGATTTGCAGGCAGGCGTGGCGATGCCGGGCTAGTAGATGCGGCATGTTGCCGCTTCTACAATTGCTCTAAAACCGAATACACGGCTCGTCGAGATTGTGCTCGTAGCCGACAACGACAACGGCCGCCGTCGACAGCACAAAATAGGCACCTGCTGCCGCCGGTTGGTTCAGCCAACGTGCCATGAGCACGCGCAGGAAATGCCCGTGCGAAAAGACGAAAAGCTCGGGCGAGTCGATCTCCCTTAACCGGGCGACCACGCGATCGGCGCGAGCACTGATTTCGGCCACGCTTTCGCCGCCCGGTGCGCCGTCCTTAAAGATGTTCCAGCCCGGGTTGTTGACTTGGATTTCCTTCGTCGTCAGCCCTTCGTAGTCGCCGTAGTTCCACTCCATGAGGTCGTCCCACAGCCCGAAACCATGGCTCCCGGTGACAATTTCGCAGGTTTCTTTGGCGCGTTTGAGCGGACTGCTGAAGACATGCTTCGGCATCGGGCAATACTCGTGGCCATCGCATTGGTCGGCCAAACGCTGGCGCACGTGTTCGGCCTCCTTGCGGCCACCTTCGGTCAGCGGCAAGTCGGTGCGCCCGGTGTGCTGACGGCTAATGGTCCAGTCGGTTTCGCCATGGCGGGCGAGGATGATTTTAGGAAAGTCACTCACTGCAAAACCAAGATTACCAAACGGGCCCGCCCTATTGCGAGGCTGGTCTTAGCTCTTCAGCAGTTTCTTCGCCCGGCTGCTGAATGGAGGCTTCACCCGTCAGCATTTGGAGGAAACGCTGGTCAGCGCGGCGCGCCCAGTTGCGAAACGCGGCATTCGGTGGCCGATCGCGCTCAATGAAGGTCATGAACTCGTCCAGGTGGAAGGCCTCGGCGGCCATACCGGCACCTGCCTTGACGGCGTCAATCGCGTTGCACTGCTGCTCGAAGTGGCCGCCCGTAGGCCGCATCATCACCGGCTTGTCGAGATACATCGCCTCGCAAATGGACTCAAAACCAGCCGTCGACACAAAGGCCTTACACTGCGACATGCGCTCCAGAAACTTTGTCCCCGACAGCTTGTGGAAAAACAAGTTGGGCTGAAACTCCTCGACTTCCTCGGCACCGGGCCGATCCCAGAAACCGTGGATCACGACATGCGGATTTTGCTTCTGCCACTTGGCAATTTCCTCCGCGTAACCGTCATTGAGGATGTAGAGCAAAATGAAGTCACCGCTGCTTGGTTTGAGCGCGAGAACTTCATCGCGGAGCAGCGGCGGCATTACGAAGATTTTTCGGTCGGGCAAGTCGTCCATCTCGCGGAACGACAGCGCCAGCAATTTATCCGCGCCAAAAGCCGTCAGCCAGTTGTTAAACAGCAGCAAGTAGCGATCGACCACCTTGCCAGGCGGAAACTCGAAATCCGGATGATGCAGCAAATACTGGTGCCCCACGCACATGATCTTCGTCTTGCGTGGGCGGAAGGCCATGAAGGACAGCCCGGCCAGCAGTTCGTAGAAATTGACCACCACGTCGGGCTTGTCGCGGCGGATGCGGCGACGGATCACGAAAAAGCTCTTAATGTAGAGCGGCAGTCGCAGCAGGTTTTTAAAGATAGTCGGCCCGATCAGGATGCCGCGGCGGTTGGCGTCCACGACAAAAGTCGGGCTACGAAACATCCGCACCGGTGCAAAGATACCGTCCTTGAAAAACTGCGGGATATCGCGGCGGTCATTTTTGCCGACGAGCACCTGCACGACCTCATGTCCATGACTGGCGAGCAGCTTGCGCAGGGCCATCGCCTGCGTGAAATGCCCACGGCCCTCGCCCTGGACAATGAACATGAACTTTAATTTTTGCTTAGCCAAGATGGGTAAAGATGGAGTGGAGATGGGTTGCGTTTAAAAGTATCCACTAACTAGTAGTATAATTCCGAGCGGCGTGAAAACCCAATAATCCAGCGGCGCGCCTTTCCACCATCGCGGCGCATGCCACCAAATCAACTCTTTACGGAAGCGCTTTACTCCGTAGGCCGGGTTGATCACGAACCACAGGAAGTCCTCCAGTACCCAGAACAGCATGTAGAACCCGATCACCTTGCGCTCGGCAGCAGCGGTCCACTCCAGCCCTACAAAGAACGGAAAATGCACCATGATGAGCATGAAGATCAGAATGGAGGAATGGTATCCCGTCAACGGCCGCCCACTCCAAAGCATGACCACGAGCGGGTGGTCGATTTTCCACGTTGGCAAATCCTCGGCCCAGCCGGCACCTTGGGTGCCCTCGGTGTTGATCTCAATCCAGGCAAAGGCCAGCGCCACCACGAATAGAAAGAAAATGAGTGCAATGAATTCAAACATGGCTGCAAGGTTTATAAGCCCTTGTTGATGAGCCGTTCTTGGGGAAAGGATCCGCTGAGCACAAGCGCAGACTCATGGCGTCACGAAGATGTTACCAATGAATCCAGTCATAGTAAACGGCCAAACATTTAGCGCAATGCTTGTAGGTATGCGGCCCTGGTTTCCTCGGCAATCACGCTCCAATGCCATAGGCGTCGACTGCTTTTTACGGATTGCACTACGTGGTTCAACTGCGAGGTATCGAGGGCATCCAGAGTGCTTGCGAGGCGCTCGAAGCGGCGTTCGCTGGACTCGATGTAAACCGCGCCTTCGCCCAGCACCTCCCGCGCGTAGGGGAAATCCAGCGTGATCTGTGGCAACAGATAAGCCTGCGATAAATGCGGAGCACCGGATGTCAGGTGATGATCACCCTGCATGAAGAGAAAGCAATCCGCCGCGTTGGCCATCAGGGAAACTTGCTGGTCGTCGATAAAGCCCGGATGGATGACCACATTGCTCAACGATTCGGCGCGCGCAATTTGCTGTTTCGCATAGTCGGAGTTGGCGCTACCGGCCAGAAGCAACACGTCTTGCCGCCCCTCGAAAACGTCAATGATTTCGGCGACCTGCTTATCCGGACGCAGCGATCCGACGTTCAGGAAAATCCGTGCATCGCTCGGCAAGCCAAGCTCCTGCCGCGCCTTGCTTTTCTCCACTGCAGGGAAAACATCCTGATGGAAATAACCATGCCGCAACACCACGTGCTGCGCTCGGGGATAGACATAGGCATCAAGCGCAACCGACTTCCCCCACTCCGAATGGTGGCAACAGACGTCGCAATGGTCCGCGAAAAGCTGGTAAAATCGTCGCCAGAAATCGGCCTTCGCGCGATCATGAGGTAGCAGATTATGCATTGTCCAAAAGAGCTTGATCCCCGCGGTTCGCAGTCGACCCAAAACATCCGGAAATGCATTCAGGATTTCCTCTGGCGCGATCTCCTGGTGGCGGCAAACAGACTCCGGCCATTGCAAGTGTACGATGTCGGGTTGCTCGTCGAGGATCGCATCCAAATGCTCGGGCAGATGGATGCCCCAGTTTTCGTAGATACGGGCGTCCACACCGGCTTCCTGAAGGCTATTTTCCTGATGGTTGTTATACGGGCAACGCCCGCTAATGAGAAGGCTCTTCACTGCGACCAAACTATTTAGGCTCCGACCCAAGGCGAGTCGAATTCAGGAAAATATAAAATTAACCCAGCTTGGCGTTGTCTTTTAGCCTTGCCTGAAACTGCTTGCTGATGAGGATTTTACACACAGGAAATGGCCACGCAGAAAAAAGCAAAAAACAAACGAAAACTCGCCTACTTCAACCGTGAACTGAGTTGGCTCGCATTCAATCGTCGAGTCCTCGAACAAGCTCAAAGCGAACAGCAACCGCTGCTCGAACGGCTGAAATTCCTGTCGATTGTGTCGTCCAATCTGGACGAGTTTTTTGAAATCCGCGTGGCTGGTCTGGCGCAGCAAGTAGAGTCTGGCGTAGTCGAAGTCGGCATCGATGGCCTTGGCCCGAAGGAGCAATTGCGCCGCATTCACGCGATCACCTCCTCACTCGTTAAAGACCAATATAAGTGCTGGCACACACAACTGGTGCCACAGATGAAAAACGAAGGCATCGTTTTCAAGGGGCGCAAGGAACTGACCCGCAAAGAGCTGAATTGGGCCAAGCAATACTTCGCCGAGCAGGTTTACCCTGTGCTCACCCCTATGGCGATCGACCCCTCCCACCCTTTCCCGCAACTGGTCAACAAATCGCTGAACATCCTCGTCAAGCTGACTGAGCCCGGGCGTGGTCGTAAAGAGCCGCGCATGGCCGTCATCCCGGTGCCACGCATCCTGCCACGTGTTGTCTATCTGGACGTCGAGGGGGCCAAGCAGCAGACGTATATCTTCCTCAGTGACCTCATCAAAATGTTTGATGACGAGCTGTTCCCCGGCTACCGCATGAAGGGTGCCTGGGCCTTCCGCATCACGCGCAACAGCGATCTCTACATCGACGAAGAGGAAGTCGAAAACCTGCTCACCAAGATCGAGGAAGAGCTCAACAAAAAGCGCAAGGGCGATCCCGTGCGCCTGGAGATTGAGGACGATGTTGACGAGGAAATGTTGGACAGCCTGCTCAAGGCCAATGACATTCCGTCGGACTACGTTTTCCGCATCAATGGCCCGATCAACCTGCTGCGCTTGATGAGCGTTTACTCGATGATTGAGCGCCCCGACCTCAAGGACAAACCGCACCAAGCCTACGTACCCGAGGAGCTCAAAGCGACGTCGAACCTCTTCGCCAACATCCGTAGCCGCGACCACCTGCTCCATCATCCATACGATTCTTTTTCCCCGGTGGTGGACTTCCTGAACCAGGCGGTAGTAGACCCCAAGGTCTTTGCCATCAAGCAGACACTCTACCGCACCAGCGGCGACTCACCCATCATCGACGCTCTCAAGCGCGCTTGTGAAAATGGAAAACAAGTCACTGCGCTCGTCGAGTTAAAGGCCCGCTTCGACGAGGCTAACAACATCCAGTGGGCGCGTGAACTGGAAGAAGTCGGCGTGCATGTGGTCTATGGTTTGGTGCACCTCAAGACGCACTGCAAATGCTGTCTCGTAGTCCGCCGAGAAGGCAATGGCCTGCGTCGCTACGCGCATCTGGGCACCGGGAATTACAACCCGAAGACAGCCAAGATTTATACTGACCTGAGCCTCTTTACGGCCAACGAAAAGCTCACCAGCGAGGTCGCGGATTTGTTCAATACGTTGACTGGTTTCTCGCTCTCTCCGCAGTTCAAAAACCTGCTGGTCGCACCCTTTACACTTCACTCGGAAATCCAAAAACGTATCAAGCGCGAAACGCGAAACGCCAAGGCAGGCAAGCCCGCGCGCATCATCGCCAAGTGCAACAGCCTGATTGAAAAAGAAACGATCAACAACCTTTACGAGGCCTCAAATGCCGGCGTGCAGATCGACTTGATTATTCGCGGCATTTGCAGCCTCGTGCCAGGCGTGGCCGGGATGAGCGAAAACATTCGCGTGCGCAGCGTCGTGGGTCGTTTCCTGGAGCACAGCCGCATTTATTACTTTGAAAACGGAGATGGTGAATCCGAGCTGTTTGTTGGCAGCGCTGACTGGATGTCGCGCAATTTCTTCCGTCGCATCGAGTGCGTTTTTCCGATCTATGACCCCGAGTTGAAGGATCGTGTGGTGAAGGGAATTCTGCCCGCCTACCTCAAGGATACCACGGCAAAAGTTCTCAAAGCCAACGGTGCCTATAGCCCGATTCGACGCACCAAAGCCGATGAGAATTTCTCATCTCAGGAGTATTTTCTGGTGAATCCACTGGGGCCCAATCGTGACACCGCGTTGGCTATTCCCGAGCCGCCTCCAACCGATGATTAGTCGTAGATCAACTGAAGTTGATCGAGTAGCGCCTCGTCCTCGGAGGAAAGTGCCTGTCCATTGCGATGCATGATCGCGACGCGCAGTGGCGGCGACCATTCCTCCGGCGGCAACTGCGCGAGCGCGATCTTCATACGCGATGTCGGCTCGCTGACCATGATCAAGGCAGTCAGCGCGCTTTGCGTCACAGAATCATCATATCCGAGCAGGCCCTCCCAGATCGGCCGCGCTAGATCAGGCATGGTGCTCCAGTTTAAATACACACCGTAAACGTAGCGCACGCGCGGCGATATTTGGCTGATCGGCATGGCGTCTTCGATACGCCTCGCCAGCGCGAGATTATCGGGCTTCTCGCCAGATTCGATGAGGCGCGCGAGGTCCAAATTAAATCGGGCGACGACGAGCAGCTCCTTCGCGGCAAGGCGCGAGGGATTGTTTTCAAGGGCGGTGTTGGCCCAATCCAGCGCCACTTCATCTTGCCCGGCATCGAGTGCCGCGTAACCCAGCAGCAGATAATCCTGCACGCGGGTGTCCGGCTCGCGCACGGCAAAGAGTGACGTAAACGCCAGCCCGGCAGCGAGCAAACATGCCACACCGCCCAGCGCTAACCCGCGTCCATTCGAGCCGCGCCAAGGCAGCGTAAACCAACCGCCCGCGATGATCGCCAGCAGGGGTGCCAACGGCAGGCGGAAACGTGCGCTCACGTAGGTTAAAATCAGCCCGGCGGACAGCGCAGCAAAGGCGAACAAAATAACCGCGAGCGCAAAAGGATTTTTCCGCCCAAAGAAAATCAACGGCGCGGCCGCCACCAGCAAGATACCCCACCCCAGGAAATTGAAACGCAGCCACGGCGACAACTCCCGGTGCACGGAATAGGTCTTGTTATTGTATTGTTCGTAGTGGTTGAGCAGGTAATAGCCCTTGCGCGCCAAGCGGCCAAACCAGCCAATCGGGTCATCCGAAATCATCTCCCGAGTCTGCGCCCGCCAGTAGTCGTTGACCTCCTCCCAGCCCAGCGGCGCGTCGGGCCCCATCGCCTCGCGGTACTGGTGAATCGACTCCACGCGCGCCGGGTTCATGTGCTGATCATGCTGATAGATTTCGATGCCCTGCGCATAGTATTTACCATGGGCCCCGGGCTTATTCGCAGCCCAAAGATTGAATGCCCCCTGCGTCGGCATGATCGCAAATTTGCCCGAAATTTTCTGATTAAAGGCACCCATCATTAGCGCGGGAATTGCCAAGCCAACCAGAATGAAAAACACCGTCCAACGCGGCGGACGTTTCGACTTTTGCGGATTCTTTTCGTCGACGATCTCCGGTGCGCGTCCGCCAAAATAGCAGGCGATAAAGATTAACAATACTGGTATCGACAGCGCGATAGCCCACATCTGCGGGCGCGTTAGTGCCGCCAGCGCTAAGAGGAATCCGCTGGCCAACGCCGCCTGCGCACTCGCGGTTTTGGTAAACGCGACGGCGCGATCCAAGCCACCGAGCAACAGGGCGATGCTCAACGTGATGTCCAGCGGATCGCCCAAGAAGAAGAGCCCCACTGGATAAAAGGCCCAAATTGCAGTGGCCCCAAGCGCGGCGCGATCGTCGTCCCACAAGCCTCTCGCCAGGCGTGCCACCAGCCACAGGCTGGCCAGCCAGGACAGGAGATTGATCAGCCGCGCGAAGTCCGGCCACAGCGATTCCGGTAAGCCCAGCCCCATCCCGAGCGAGATGACAAGCGGATAAAGTGGCGCGCGGTAAAACGGCTCCTTGGGCAATGCGCCGTCGGCGATATCCCAAGCCAGTTGGAGGTTTTCTTTTCCATCCAGTACCGGATGAGCGCCCATTGGCTGACCAGCATACCACAGACAATGCGCCACGGCATAGGCAAAGCCCACAAGGATCAATAACAGCAACAGCCGCGGCCCTCGCCCAGCGGCTGGTTTAGGCGCTTGGCCGTCCATGCGCTAATTTTGAGAATTTTTCCAGGCCAGGTAGTCGTCGTACGTGGGCGGCTCGTCGAGCGGCTCCTTGGTCTTCATGGTCACGTAACGATTGGTGTTCGGCACCTGGATTGGGTATTCGTAGTCGGTGACTTCATAGCCAACGACTGCGCGCTGTGTCTGCTCGCCAGCAAGCTCGAATTTATCAGCCACCGGAATGCTGTTTGAGCAACCTGCCAGCAGACAAATGACCAATCCTGAACTTAACGCCGCACCGAATTTTGAAATCATGATGCAACCATGACATTTGCCCAACCGTGTTACAAGTCCAACGATGACTTACCTGACGATTAGGGCATAAAGTACAGAATGCAGGGAATATTTCGGCGCGCCCCCATTCCCAAATAAAATGCGGGGAATACGGAATCTATTTGATTGAAATAGTGCCCTACGGCCCTACAAGAACTTTGATGCACAATGTATTTTTTAGGGCATTAGGCCTTAATTTATAAAAATTGCGTCGATAAACTAGATTAATTGAAGAGGAGCTATCAGCAAGTTATGCGTCACATAGGCGTATGGGTCATTTTTATGTGCATGAGCACGGGGCTACTGCATGCCCAGAATTACTACTGGGACGGCAGCCAAAACAGCCAAATCAGCAACCAGAACAACTGGGTAGGCGGCAATAAGCCAACTTTTTCGTCGTCATCTGAGGTCTGGAACTTCGCCCTGCCCGTTACCAACAACGTGAACGTAAACCAACCCAATGTGGACTTGGCGGGTTTTCATTTTCGCCCGGGCAGCGGCAGCTACACGATCAACAGCAATCAGGTGTATGAAGTATTTGGCTTCAATGTGGGCGGCGAAACTTACGCCATCTACAACAACACCGCCAACACGCAGACCCTGTCCGGCTCAACCGTTAAGTTCTACGGCACCGACCTCAATTTCCACACTGGCACGGGCAAACTTGTTTTTAACGCCACCTCGGAATTCTCTCAAGCCCAGCGCATGCATTTCGTGGGTCAGGGCAGCACGGAGTTCAATTCCACGATCAACGTCAACAGCGTGCGTTACCAGTTCTCCAACAGCGGCACCAACACCGTCAACGTGAACCTCAACTCGGCTGTCGAGCTCTTGATCGATGGCGGCAGCGTCTCAACCTTCAATGGCAGCGTGAGCGTGAGCAACGGCCTTACCTCGGTGTCCAACGGCAGCACCGCGATCTTCAATTCCACGGTGAACACGCAGAAGTTGGAGGTGACCAGCGGCGCGAAAATCTACCTGAATAACGGCAATACTAGCGTGAACCAGGGCATTGACATCAAGTGTGGCACCCTGCTGCTCAGCCGCTCCAATGTGACGGACAACACCATCAACGCGATGGGCGGTATCTTCAATATGCAGGGCTTCTCGGAGTCCAACCTGCAAAGCCTGACGCTTAGCAAAAACTCGACCTTTGACTTTGGCTCGACAAGCGGTGCCAACCGCCTGCACTTCAATGGCGCGGGCACATTTACCAGTGGCACAATGCTGACCGTGATGAACTGGCAGCAAGGCATGGACACCTTTGAGGTCCTGAACATCGGTAACTCCAAGGCGCAGCAAATCCGCTTTTATGGCGACTATGGTTCTGGCCTTGGCTTTTACCAAGCCACGCTCAATGGAAACACGCTGACACCCGGCAGCTTCCTCTACGCGACCGCGCCGGATCCGCTAAACTGCGTGCCAGCACCCGTGCCCGAGCCCTCGACCTATCTGATGGGCGGCGCGCTCATGATCGCGCTGGGTTACTTCGAGCTAAGGCGTCGCCGCAGGCTTAAAAGTCCGAGCCCACTTCTGGCGCATTCTCGCTAAGCTTGCCGTCGACCAGCGTCACGAGGTGGTCCGCCACATCAAGGATGCGGTTGTCATGCGTCACCATCACGATGGTATTGCCGAACTCTTTGGAGAGGCGCTGCAGGTGGTTGACCACTTCGCGCCCCGTTGGGCCATCCAGTGAAGCCGTGGGCTCGTCGGCCAGAATAATGGTCGGCCGGTGAACGAGCGCCCGCGCGATGGCCACGCGTTGCTTTTGCCCTCCGGAAAGCTGCTCAGGCTTCTTGTTCACGTGCTCGCTAAGGTCGACTTCGTGCAAAATCTCCAGAGCGCGCTCTTTGGCCTTCGACGCCGTCATTTTCGGGTCGAAGGTCAGCGGCATCATCACGTTTTGCGTCACATCCAGGGAGCCGATCAGGTGATGGCTCTGGAAGATGAAGCCGATCTTGCGGCGCACGGCCACGAGCTGCTTTTGCGTGGATGACTCCAGCGCCTGCCCGTCGATCACGATGCTGCCGGTTTGGATTGTGCGCAGACCGGCGATCAGCTTGAGCAAGGTGGTTTTGCCCGAACCCGAGGGCCCGGCAATGATGGTAATTTCCCCACGGGAGAAGTCCGCCGTGATACCATGCAAAACCTCTTGGCGGGTCTCGCCCTGGCCAAACGAATAGCGCAAGTCTTTGATCTCAATAACCGCCATGACTTAAAAAATATCCGCCGGGTTAGCGTGGCGCAGCTTGCGGGTGGCCAGCGCGCCAGCCAGCATGCACATAAAAATCGTCAGGCCCAGCACAATGCCGGCATTGTCCCACTGGAAGTACGTCGGCATGTAGGCCACATTGCGCGTTACGTAGTAAAGGCCGGCCGTGAATGCCGCCCCGGGAATGAAGCCCAGCACGCTGAGGATCACTGACTCTTGCAGGATCAGGCTGATGAAATAGCTGTCCTTGAAACCAATCGATTTCAGCGTGGCATATTCCTCCAGGTGGTCGGTGACGTCGGTGTAGAGAATCTGGTAAACGATGACCGCGCCAACAATAATCGCGACCGTCATCGAGGCCGAAATCACGAAGCCAATCGGCGTGCGTTCGCCCCAGTATTCCTTTTCGTTTTGGATGAATTCCTCGCGCGTCATGACCTTCACATCGGTAGGTACCATCTCGCGAAGACGCTTTGCAACAAGTTGGCTGTCAGCGCCATCCTTCAATTGGATCAGGCCTACGGCAGGCAGATTCGGGTTTTGCCCGGGAAAGATTTCGAAAAACGTCTGCTTGCTGACCAACAAATTACCGTCGGCCGCGAAGGTGGTCCCCATTTCAAATGAACCAACGATTTCCGTGGCACGTCCATTAGTTTCGGTGGTCACACTGCCCTCTTCCAGCATCTCGACAATCGGGCCAAACTTCGCGTGCGAGCGCTCATCGAACAGCGCATTGCCGGGGATTTTCAACATGCCCTGCTGCTCCTCGATCGCCGGGTCGTCAAACGGCTTGTCCGCCGGGTCAAACCCAATAATAAAGATGTCGCGATTGACCTGAGTGTTCGGGTTTTTGATGGGCAAGTTAACCAAAAAAAGCGGCGCAACATCCTCCACCTCTGGCAACGCAAAGGCCTGGTTGAGGCGCTTCTCCGTGAAGCCGCGGCTGATGCCAAAATACTCATATTGCGGGCTCGTCATGACCACGTCGCAGTTAAGCATCAGGTGCGGGAAGACGACTTGCGTGAACATCGCGGTTTTGAGGCCCATCTGGTAGAGCATCATCGTCACCGCGAAGATGATCCCGGCGACGGCCGCGAAGAAGCGCTTTTTTTCCTTAATGAGATTCAGCCAGGCCAGCGGGATGCCCAGCGGAATCAGTTTGTTCATGAGTGACATGCTACTCTCCCGCGCCTTTCACCGCGATGCGCGCAATCACCTGGGTGTTCACCGGCGGTGCCCAGCCGGAAATCGGCTCCAGCTTGATGCGCGCAAGGACGACGCGCTTGTCGCTGAAGGCCAGCGGATCGGAGTTAAAGACACCCTGCGGGTTTACCAATTGGCCGACTTCAACCACCGTGCCCGGCAGCTCGCCCTCGTAGGCGTCGGAGCGGACCATGACACTTTGCCCGGCCTTCACCTTGCGCGCGTCATCGATGTAAATTTCGGCCTCCACGTGGAGCTCGCTCATGTCGGCCAGCGCAACGACTCCCGCCGGGCCAACCGCCTCGCCGGGCCGTGCGCCAATGCGCAACACCGTGCCGTCGATGGGTGACTTCACTTGAGTCAACGCCAGGTAAGCCTTGGCCTGTGCGACGGCGGCATTGGCGGCCTCGGTGGCGGCTTGCGCCTGCTTTAGCTCGGCTTCAAGCACGGCCTTGTTGGCCTCAATCGTGGCAATACCAGCTTCGGCGCTCTTGGCCTGTGAATTGATCGCGTCGGTCTTCGATTGCGCAGCGGCAACCGCAGCTTCGGCAGCTGCGACCTCAGCATCCAAACGCGCGACGGTGGCCTGACGAGAAGCGGACACTTCGCGGTATTCTTCATCGAGCAATTTTTGCTGAAATTTGATTTCCTCGGTTTCGCGGCGCGGCGGATCGAGTTCGTCCAACGTGTTCTGATAAGCCGCGCGTGTGCCGGTGATCTTGGACATTGCGGCATCCAGTTTTTCCAACGCTTCACGGCGTGCCTTCTGTGCTTGGTCGACACCAGCCTGCGCTTGTTTGACCGCAGCATCCACGCCCGTGAGCTGGGCCTTGATGGCGTCGGCCTCGGACTGCGCCGCGGAAATTTCACTGTCTAACGCCTTCAAGCGGGCCTCAATAATGTCCAGTGCGGCAGCCGTGCTCGCGGCGTTTTGCTGAGCCACAGTTAGCTCGGCCTCGGCCACGGCGCGATTGGCGAGTGTCGCGATGACCTGCCCTTTCTTGACGGAGTCTCCGAGCTTGACCTCCAGGCTTTGCACGATGGCTTGGCCGGCTTGACCAGTGGGCGCGGCGAGGTGGATCAGGTCGCCCTTCGGCTTGATCAGGCCTTGTGCAGCGACGTGTTCGTCCTTCGCAGCGCTGGCCTGCGGAATAAAGCTCAAGGTTGCGGACAGGGCCAGCAGCCCGAAGAAGGTCTGCTTGAAGCTCGACGGTAGCAAAAACATAAGCGGGAAGATGTAAGGCAGGTTCGTGCCTAGGAAAAGGTAAAAAACGCATCAGTCGGCCTCAGTTTCAAATCAACCAGCCAACTTTTGCCTTTGCGCTTTGCAAGATAGCCGCTTTAAGTGCCCGATCTACTGAATCAATGACTGTTAACGAAGCCTACGGCCGCTGCCTCGAACTGACCCGGACTCACTATGAGAATTTTCCGGTGGCTCGGTTGGTGCCCAAGCGCATTCGGCCCTTTGTTGCCGCGGTTTACGCCTTTGCGCGCTACGCTGACGACTTGGCCGACGAGGGCTGGGGCGAGCCCGGTGCCCCCACCCCCGAAGAGCGCGTGGAGCAGCTCGATGCCTACGAAGCGCAGCTAATTGCCGCCGTCAACGGCGAGCCGCTCAAGCCCGAGACCCAGTGGATATTTATCGCAGTCGCTGATACGATCGAGCGCACAGGGGCACCCGTGGACCTTTTTACCGACCTGCTCAGCGCCTTTAAGCAAGACTGCACGACGCTGCGATACGAAACATTTATCGACGTGCTCGACTATTGCCGCCGGAGCGCCAATCCCGTTGGGCGTCTCGTACTGATTTTGCATAATCACTTCGACGAGCAGCTCTTCGAGTGGTCGGACAATATCTGCACTGCCCTGCAGTTGGCGAACTTCTGGCAGGACGTCGGGGTGGACATCCGCAAGGACGGCCGTATCTACATTCCGATGGAAGACTGGGAAGAATACGGCGTCACTGAGGAAATGTTTCAGCAGGATTCAACCTCACCGGAACTGCGCGCTTGCATTGAATACCAGGTCAAAAAAGCTCAGGTGCTTTTCAATGAAGGCAAACCGCTGCCAACCGAGCTCCCTTTCCCGCTAAACATGGAAATACGGCTCACCTGGCTGGGCGGAACTCGCATCCTGAAGAAGATTAAACAGTTGGATTACAACACCTTGGAAGAACGCCCCAAGATTGGCAAGCCGGACAAGTTCGCCTTGCTGTTTCGTGCATTTTTTCCACTGTAGCCCGTTCAGGATCATCGCGTTAGATGCTTCAATTAGGTAAAAAATGGCTTCACCAGAACTAGAGGCCTTGTTAGTGTTGCCTATTTATCTCTAAGCAAATACGGCTAGAAAAATATAACGCCAACCATGAGCCATAATAAGCAACTCTCCCTGATTTTAGGCAAAACCCTCTTTGCTGCCGCTTGGGCGGATGGCAAGATTCAGCCACAGGAGATTGATTGCCTGAAAGACATCATTTTCCACCTGCCCGGCGTCGACGATGCCGCCTGGACGGAACTCACGCAGTACATGGAGTCTCAGATCAATGAGAACGAGCGCCAGGAACTGCTTTCCGAGCTGCACGACCTCGTGGAAAACGATGAAGACCGCGACTTCATCACCCAGGCGACCAACCGTGTGTTTATGGCCGACGGCGTGATCACCACCGAAGAACAGCAGGCCATTCGCGAAGTTTCTTACGTCTTGCGCAAAGAGTCGGACAAAGTCGACCTCGACGGCCTCTCGGAGGCCATTCACGAATCCCTGAAACGCCGCGATAACGCCATCCGCAAATCGCTGCGCCCCGACGAAATTACGAAGCTCGGCCAAGGCGACCGCTTACAGTTGCTCATGATCCTGGAAGAGCGTTTTGCCGAACAGGAAATCGACCTGAATATTTCGCAGCAGGAAAAGCAGCGTCTAATCCTCTTTGGTGCTTTGCTGGCCCGCGTGGCCAATGCGGACGAAGAAGTCGCCCCGTCAGAAATTGCCGTCATCGAACAGGCCGTCGCCTCCCGCTGGAAATTGACCAAGCAGGAAGCCGCCTTCCTGACACAGATCGCTTTCTCCGAGGAGGCGCAAGGCGTAGACCTGCTACGTCTGGCCCGCGAGTTTTACGAAGTCACTACGCAAAAAGAACGCATCGACGCCCTTGGCGTTTTGATTGACGTGTCCCGCGCCGATCAGGTGATTCGCCACATCGAATCGGTCACCATTCACGAAATTGCCGAGCAACTCAAGCTGACTCAGGAAGACATTAGCGACGCCATGGTCGACGCCCTGAGCCGCGAGCATGGCAAGTAGCCGCGCCGTTTGCCCCGAATGTATGTTTGCAAGATAAATGGCTGAAGTGACTGCTACGCCCCTGCCGCCAGCGCCGGCATCAGACTCCGCTGAAGCCATCCAGGCCCGCAAGTCGTCCAACCTCGCCGCGACGCTCTTTTGGCTGGAGCGCCGACGCCGTGACGCGATGAACGTCTTCTACGACTTCTGCCGCATCGTGGACGATATCGCCGATGATCCGGACAAGCCCGATGCCGACAAAGCTGCCGGACTCAACGCCTGGCGACAGGAAATTCAGGCCTGCTATTCCGGTCGTGGTGAGATCCGCCTGGCCGCCGAATTGGCTCCGATCATCAAGGAGTTCGATATCCGTGAACAGGACCTGTTGGCGATCGTGGACGGCGTATCGATGGACATCGGCAACCGGCGCTACGAAACCTTTGAAGAGCTGCGCGAATATTGCTTTGGCGTGGCCTCGGCCGTGGGTCTTGTTTCGGTGCGTATCTTTGGCTGCAACCACCCGAATATCGACGAATACGCCGAGACACTCGGCTACGCGCTCCAGTTTACCAACATCCTCCGCGACGTCGTGGAAGACTACAACGACATTGGCCGCGTTTACCTGCCGCAAGCCGAGCTGCGGGCCTTTGGCGTGACGGAGGCTGACCTCGCTCACCCCGCCGACAACGAGAATTGCAAGCGCCTGTTCCGCATGTGCCACTACCGGTGCAAGCACTTCTTCAACAAGGCGCGCCGCCTCCTACCCGCTACCGAGCGGCACAACCTCAAGGCCGCCCTCATCATGGGGGCCGTATACGAAGACATTCTGGATAAGATCGCCGCCCGCGATTTCCGGCTAACCAAGGAGCGGGTACGCCTTTCAAAAGGTCGCAAAATTCACCTGATCTGGCGCACGCTGAAGTCGATCAACAAGCCGATGCCGGTTCGACGCGCGCCGGGGACCGCCCTGGTCTGGGGTGGCGGCATTGCGGGCATTACATCCGCAGTACGCCTTGGCTACGAAGGCTTTACGCCGACACTGCTGGAATCGAAGTCCTACCTCGGCGGCCGCGCCCATAGCCTCAGTGATGCGCCCACCGGCCTCACGCTGGATAACGGAGCTCACATCGTGATGGGCTGCTACAAAGCCTTTCTCGATTTGCTGGATACGCTCGGTATCAGCCACAAATTCGAGCGCCAGAACCGCCTTTGCGTGCCTTACGTCGGCGACGGCGGCAAGTGGTCCGAGCTGGCAGCGAAGGACGTGACCGCCCCGCTGCATCTGCTGGCCGGGCTGATGAATTTTAGCGCGCTCACCAAGAACGATCGTCTGGCGATCACTGCTCTGGGGGCCAAGATGCGCCTCGGCGCGCAGCCAGCCGACCAGCAGACTGCCCTCGAATGGCTTCGCGATAATGGCCAGACAGAGGGTTCCATGCGCGCCCTGTGGGAGCCATTTTGCGTGGCCGCGCTCAACGAACCGCTCAGCACCGCTTGCGCCCAGTTGCTTTACGAAACGATTCGCCGCTCGCTATTTGGCTCGGTGGATGACTCCGCGATCTACTTGGCCAAGGTTGGCCTCACTGAAGTTTTCGAGCCCGAAACCGAGCTCTACTTGCAGGCTATCGGCGGAGGTATTCGCCGCAAGTCGCAGGTGAAGTCCGTCGTCGCCGTGGACGATATGGCCTGCGCCATCGAAACCAGCAAAGGCGATCGCATCTCGGCGGATATCCATATCTGCGCGCTTCCCTGGACGGCTTTGCGCGGCCTGTTGCCCTCGGGCACGGCCATCAAAAACCGCGTTTCGTCGATCCCGTCTGCATCCATTCTCAGCATCCACATCCTGACTAATAAGGAAATTTTCAAGCACCCCACCGGTTTCGTCGGCCTGCTTGATTCTTCCATTCACTGGATTTTTGACCGCACCAACACCCTAACGCCCGAGCATCAGGGCAAGCATCTCTACGCCATTATTGTCAGCGCGGCCGACGGTTGGATGAAGCTCAAGAGCAACGAGATCATGGATAAACTTCAAGGTGAGCTGAACCGTTTTTTCCCGGACGCAACCGACGTAAAGGTCGAGCGTTCATTGGTTTACAAAAGCAAGGATGCCACCTTCTCCGCCCGCCCGACTACTGCCGGCAATCGTCCGCGAACGGATGAAGCACCGTGGGACAATGTTTGGTTGGCCGGTGACTGGATACAGACCGGGCTACCTGCCACCATCGAAGGCGCAGCCTTGAGCGGAGACATGGCGGTAAAGGCCATCGACGAAAACGTACAGCCGAAGATCACGCTCGCGATTTAATCGCCCGCCATCCTCGCAATCTAACGCAACCGGTCAGTTAATAGCTTAACCGCCGGTGAGCGTTAACGCTGCGCGCATTTGTGGTAATTTACTGATAAAGCAACCTATTGCTCGCGCTTATGATTTCCTTAAATCACCTTAAGCTCATAGTAAGGCAAACCGTTGAATACAGTATCCCCCCACCCAAATGCCCAAGAAAAAGAAGAAAATTAACCTTCCTCTCGTTGAAGTCATTATCGTTAGCCTGGTCATCCATATAGTCGGGCTCCTGATCCTCGGAGGTATCACGATCTTTAATCAAATCACCGAAGAAGAGGTGGAAATGGTCGCTCCTCCCATGGCGGAAGTCATTCCTCCGCCCAAGCAAATTCCCGTTCAATTGACGGACACCAAGCCACCAGCGCCAGCCGCAAAAGTGATCGCCATTGATCAGCAGATGCCCTTGGTTGAGATGGATTTCGATATGCCCGTGATCGAGCAGCGCTCGAACATAGCGGGCCGTGGTTTTGGCGGCTCCGGCCTCGGCGGTGGTGCTATTGATCTCTCCAAGCTCAACCTCGGCTTTGGCGGTATTCGCGACCGGGCCGAAAGCGTGTGCTTCATTGTGGACTACTCCAAGTCCATGAAAGACCCGATTAAGGGCAGCGACATCACTCGTTTTCAACTGCTCAAGGAACAGCTAGTAACGAGCATTGAGGCCATGGACGAAAATATTATCGTTACGGTCATTCTCTTCTCCGGACCTGCTTGGACTGTGGGAGAAAGCGAAGGCAAAGTGCGTGACCTCTACACTGGCAAGAAGGGTGATTGGCACAGTCACCGCCCCAAGGATTTCGATGCCCTCAAAAAGCCCGAGTGGAACCGGTTGACCCCAAAATACCGCTCCGAACTGCTAACTTATTTGAAGAAACAGGACATGTCCGGCGGCACGGTTTGGAGTAATCCACTGCGCCTGGCCCGTACATTGAAACCGGCACCAGAGGTCATTTACTTCCTGACCGACGGGGCTACCAGCGATGAAGACATCGTCGAAACCATGTCTTTGGTCAATGAGTGGAAGCGTGAAAATCGCGACCTGCGCATTCACACGATCGCACTTGGCGAGCCAAAAGCCGCATCCGGTATGCGACGTATTGCGGGCGCAACTGGCGGCAAATTCCGCCTGATTGAAACGATGGACGATATCGAACGCCCGGACGGACGCGGCGACGGCTAAAGCACCGCTTCAACCACCCATTTAGCAACAAAGCCTGATTCACTACGAATCAGGCTTTGTTGTAGGTAAGTTTAGCGGCGCGTTTACTGCTTTACCTGCTCGACGAGCACCCAGCCTTCGTGCCGCAAGAGCGGCTCGGCCTTCTTGAACTTCATCGTCTCGGTTTGCGTACCACGGCGGATGGTCACCACTTCATTGCGACCGATCTTGGGCAAGTTGACGACCGGCTCCGGCTTCTTGACCTTCGGCAGCTTGGCCTGAGGCTGGGAGGCAACGGCGAGACCGGCTGATCCGACACCCTGCCCTTGCGCCACGGCACCTTCGTCCGGGCCGCTCATTTGCGCCTTTTGCTGCATCATCTGCTGCGAGCGCACGTGAGCCTCCAGCGAAGTGGAGCTACGGAACAGACGGCGGCAGAGCTCGTTGCGCACACGGCCCATCATTTCCTGGAAGTAAGTGAAAGCTTCGTTCTTGAACTCGACCAGTGGATCCTTCTGCGCGTGACCACGCAGGTAGATCGCGCGACGCAGGTCCTCGATTTCGGTCAGGTGATCCTGCCAGTTATTATCGATCGAAATGGTGATCAGCTTACGCTGCAGGCCTACGATGTGATCCGGGTCTTCCAGTGCTTCCTTCTCGGCATAGACCTTGTTCACGGCTGCTGAGAGATACTGAACGACCTCCGAGCGGCCCTTGCCGTCGAGGTCTTCGGCCTTGAGCGAGATCGGGAAGTGGCTATTGAGCCAGCTCAGGAGATTCTCCAAGTCATCGGCACTCGGCTCCTTGCCCGGAGGCGCGATGGCATCCCAGCGCTCTTCGAGCTCTTCCTCGATCATTTCAAAAATGATGTCACGCGGTGTATCGCTGTGCAGTGCGTCATTCCGCAGGCCGTAAACCACCTCACGCTGACGGTTGAGCACTTCGTCGAACTGCAGCAGGCGCTTGCGCACCGAATAATGCTGCTGCTCCACCTTCTTCTGAGCCGACTCGATGGAACGGTTCAACAACGGGTGTTCGAGCACTTCGCCTTCGTTAAATGTGCTTTGCAAAATCTTCGAAATCGGGCCCGCGTTCGCAAAGAGGCGCATCAAATCGTCTTCCAGCGATACGTAAAACTTCGTGCGGCCGGGGTCGCCCTGACGCGAGCAACGACCACGCAACTGGCGGTCAATACGGCGCGATTCATTGCGCTCTGTGCCCAAGACCATCAGGCCACCCAACTCGCGGACACCTTCGCCGAGCTTAATGTCGGTTCCGCGACCAGCCATGTTGGTGGCCACGGTAACAGACCCGCGCTGACCGGCATTGGCGACGATCTCTGCCTCCTGCTGGTGGTATTTCGCGTTGAGCACCGAGTGCGGAATTTTCTTCTTCGTCAGCAGCTTGCTGATGTCTTCGGAGGAAATAACCGACGCCGTGCCCAACAGGACCGGCTGGCCGCGCTCGTGGGCGGCGGCGACGTCTTCCACGACCGCCGCATGCTTTTCGCGCTCGGTTTTGTAAATGACATCGTTCTCGTCCTCACGAATGCAAGGCTTGTTGGTCGGGATAATCATGACCTCCAAGCTGTAAATATCATGAAACTCCTGGACCTCGGTTTCCGCCGTGCCCGTCATACCGGCAAGCTTTTCGTAGAGGCGGAAATAGTTCTGGATCGTGATCGTCGCGTAGGTCTTGGTTTCCTTCTCGATCTTGACGTTTTCCTTGGCTTCGACTGCCTGGTGGAGCCCTTCGGACCAACGGCGGCCAGGCATCGGGCGGCCGGTATTTTCGTCAATAATGACCACCTTGCCCTCGTCAGTAACGACGTATTGCTTATCGCGCTCGTAGAGCGAATAAGCGCGCAGGAGCTGGCTAATGCAGTGCAGGTCTTCGCTGCGTTGAGCGAAGTTGGCCTCCGCTTCCTGCTTGGCCTTCATTTTGGCCTCATCGTCGAGGCTCTCGTCGCGGTCAATTTCAGTAAATTCGGTCGGCAGGTCCGGCATCACGAAAGCGTCGGGGTCGCCGGGGCGCAACGTGGAACGACCTGCCTCAGTGAGGTCGGCCTGGTGCTGCTTTTCGTCAATCGTGTAGTAAAGCTCCTCCTTGAGCGCGTGGAGCTGCACCTTATTGAAGTCCGAGTGCATCTCGAGGTCATACTTCTCGTATGCCATGCGGACATCGCCCCTTTCCATGAGGCGCATGAAGGTCGGGTTCTTCGGCATGCCGAGCTTGACCTGGAGCATTTTGCGGAAGGCGTCATTGCGGTCGGCGTCCTCTTTTTCCAGTTCGTTCTTGGCCTCGATGATAAGCTTGTTGCAAAGCTTGAACTGCGCGGAAACGAGCTTGGTGATGCCGGCCTTGTGCTCCTGAAACGGTGCTTCGCGGTCTTCGGCCATCGGGCCGGAAATGATCAGCGGTGTGCGCGCTTCGTCGATCAGGATGGAGTCAATTTCGTCGACGATGCAGTAATAGTGCTCCTTCTGGACCTGCTGCTCCTTGGTGGAAGCCATGCCGTTGTCGCGCAGGTAATCGAAACCAAACTCCGAGGCGGTGCCATAGGTTAAATTACACTGGTAAGCGGCGCGCTTTTCTTCGTTGGGCTGCTGGTTGTAAAGCACGCCGATGGTCAGGCCGAGATACTTGAAAAGGTGGCCCATCCACTCGGCGTCACGTCGCGCCAGGTATTCGTTAACGGTCACCAACTGGCAATTGCGGCCGGTCAGCGCATTCAAATACAACGGCAGGGTCGAGACGAGTGTCTTACCTTCACCGGTAGCCATTTCCGCGATCTTATTATCGTGGAGTGCCATACCGCCGATCAACTGGCAATCGTAGTGGACCATATTCCAGGTGTCCTGCGTGCCAGTGTATTCAATTGGCGTGCCGCAGAGGCGGCGGGCAGCGTTTTTACACACGGCAAACGCCTCGGGCAGGATATCGTCAAGGATCGCCTTGTTGAGGTCGACCAACTTGTCTGGCTCCGCGTTCTCGCCACCGAGTCTTTCCACGCCCGCCTTCCAGGCGTCCTGATAACGGGCCATCAGCTCTGGAGTCTTGGCTTTCAGCTGCTCTTCAGAGAGCGACTGGTATTCCTGCTCCAGCTGGTTGATTTTTTCTACAATGGGTTGAGCCCGCTTGTAAAACTTGCGGTAGTGGCTGCCCGAAAACTTCTTAAGAATAGATCCAATCATTGGGAATCGGCGATTTGTCGAATGGGACACCCTTGGCGACCATTAGTTCGCCGTCAACGGCGTTTTCCCCGTTTTCGTCGTTGCCATGGTGCCGGGATTCTCGCGGCGGCGCTAAAACATGACGATGGAAACGCCCTCGCGCTTGTAGGCAGCGATGATGTCTTTATCCAGCTCTTCGTAGGAGCGATCGCCCAGCAGGATTGCCCGCGCCTCCTCGTCACTGGAGCCTTTTTCCACCGCGCGGCAGTATTGGTAAACACGGCGCCCCTCACCCTCGCCATCCAGGTGCAAAAAGTAATTCCACAGCAAAAATGCTGAAAGGTAATAGTCGCCCAATCGATCCGGGGAGTCCTTGAAGTTTGCCGACCACTGGCTGTAGGTCATCGTCATCAGCTCATCGGGGGCCACCATCAGCACGTCGCCGCCACGCTGCAGGCGGTGGAAATCCTCCAGTTCACGGCGATCGAAGCGGAACTGGCCGTCATCGTACGGCACGCTTTCCATGTAAACCGCCATGCCCTCCACGATCCACGGTGGCAGCTTGTTCAACCAGTCATGATGCACCTGATGCGTGATTTCGTGAATCAACGTCAAGTGATCGCCGTCCTTGCTGAGCGTGTAGGAGCTAGACGCCTTTTCCACGCCCAGGCTCGATAAAGGCGTAAGAATTTCCCCACGGCTCGGTATATAAACACCGCCCGAGTTGATCATCCCACCTGCCTCATAGTAATCCTCCTTTTCCGCGAACAGACGCGTCACGAAATGCGAATCACGCGGTTGTGGCTTCCATTCGAGGGGAAACGCCTGCATGGCCACGTAGGTCGTCTCAAATATTTTCCCAAATTCGCGCACCGTCTTGCGTGCCAGCTTGACGTCGGAGTGAAACTCAAAATTCGGCGTGCGATAGATGTATTCATTGGTCGCGTTGTCCTCTTTGACAATGGTCACATCGTAATCATCGGGCAGCTTCACGCGGCGAGGCCACTCCAGGCCTTCAAACGGTTTCTCGGGCTCGGTGGGCTTCACGGCCGCTTGCAGCTCAAGCAAATAGGCTTGATCCGCATCGCTCAAGGAAGCAATCGGCAGCGTGAAAGTAAGCCCGTCGCTGTCGCGGCGAATCGTAATGGCTTCTTCTGTTTGGCTAAGGAGACCGGCCTCGACTTGCCGCCCGTTGCGATCCGTCCACACCCGGGAATCCGCCCCGGCAAACACAGTCGCCATTCCCAGGCAAAGCATTAAGCAAAGTCTCGTCACGCGCGCATTGAATCTTTTTCCTAGGCACTCAGTCAACACCGATGGACGATTTACTCACTCAAATATCAAACGGCGTCATCACCCGCACGCCGGAAGACACCGAGGCCCTCGCGCGCCAACTGGCCGAGCTGCTCCCCGCCAATAGCACCATCGCGCTCACCGGTGACTTGGGGGCGGGCAAAAGCACCTTCGTTCGTGGCCTGGCGCGCGCGTGGGGTATCACCCAGCCAGTTACCAGCCCGACGTACAACCTGCTTAACGTCTATCAAGGTAAGCGCCAGCTACTGCACCTCGACGCCTACCGGCTGGACAATCCAGATGCCGCCGAAGACTTGCTGATCGAAGACCTCCAGCGTGAACCGTGGGTACTCGCCATCGAATGGCCGCAAAAGGTGCCAAGTTATTGGCTGGATCACGCGTGGCAGTTGCACTTGAGCATTTCCGGCGAAGATCGCTGCATAGCCTTAAACTCTCGGCCATCTCCCAACCATTAAACTTAAAAAATTAATGGTGCTCAGGGCGGGACTCGAACCCGCACGTCCATAGGACACTACCCCCTCAAGATAGCGTGTCTACCAATTCCACCACCTGAGCAATCTAGGAAAGAGAGCTAGAAAAGCTCACTTTCACAAAGGATCAACAAAAAATTTCAGTTAATTTCGATATTGTTGTCATCTTTTGCTCGCCCTCAGCGATGAAATCGCATGAATCAGGCATGAAACCCGCTTTTTTATTGGCCAAACGCCAATCCCCTCTACTAACGTTCTTCCTGAACTAAAACTAATTCCGGCTGCCGCGCTACGCATGTCCGACACATCTGATAAGTCCAAACCCGAGAACTCCTTGTCTCTCGATTTAAGTCAACTACAGGATCTCTCCATAGGTCCTGACTGGAGCGATGCTGCCCGTTCGGCGGAGGCCCGCAAGAATAAGCAGCAGCCATCGGCACGCTCCGGCAAAGGCCCGTCCCGTGATCGACGGCCCGACCGTCCGCCCCGCAAGCGTGACTTCGGCGGCGATCAGCCCGGTGGCGAGCGACGCGACAGCCGCGGTGGCCCACGCCAGGGCGGACCGCGCGGTGAACGTCGCGGTGGTCCCCGTGGTGGTGACCGACGCCAGGAGACCCGCGCGCCCTTCAAGCCGATTGTCGACGTGGCGTTCTATCCGGAAGATGCTCCCTTTAAGGCCCTCTGCCACGCGATGCGCTCCAACTGCCGCACCTACGAGCTGTTTGAGATCGCACGCCTCATCCTGGAAAAGGCCGACCGTTTCGTCGTCGTACTGCACCCGAAGAAGGACGAAGGCCCTCAGGAATTTTACGTCAGCGTGCCCGATGGCCTGCCCTTCTCCAGTGAAGACCAAGCCGTCGCCCATGTTTTAAAGAACCACCTCGACAAGTTCGTTGACCTCGAAGAAGTCGAGGCCGAGCCGCCCAGCGGTAACTTCCCGGTGGTTAACAAGTGCGGCGTGACTGGTGAGCTCATCGGACCGCCCAACTACCATCGCTACCAATCGCTGCTCACCGAGCATCACGCGATGAACGTGCCCAACATGCCGTTCGAGAAATTTACCTCGCGCATTGAATCCGTCCGCGACGAAGAAGTCGTCAACCAGTGGCTGGAAAAGATGCGCAAGGAAACGCGCTACAAGCTCAAGACCGCGGACGAACTTGTCGAAAGCTTCGACAATCTGGAGTCGCTCAAATTTTACCTGCTTAGCAAGCGCAAGGCGGAGATCGTTCGCACCACGCATCAGGCACGCTTCTCCGGCCAACAGGCTGAGCTGCTGCCCCGTGGCCCGCTGAAGGACTCCATCGACGGCTGGCGCGAACAGCAGACCCGCTTCCCGCTCGAGACGGCGAACAACCTTCGCGGCCGCTTGCGCCGGATGCACTTCACCATCTATAAGCGTGGCTCCAAGGGTGCCTCCTTCGTCTGCGCGGTGAAGCGCAAGTTCCGCAATTCCTCGACCCGCCTTGCCGAGTCGCTGCAGGAGCTGATGGACTTCATCGAAAAGCACCCGAATATCGAGGTCACCAAACTGCCCGAAGAATATCTGGGCATTGATGTTTCCGCCAAAACGATTGAGCCGCCTCAGGAAAAAGCGCCGGACATTGAGTCGGTACCCGAGGAGGAAGCCGCCAAGATCGTGGAAGCCCACGAACAAAAGCGCGCCGCCAAGCAAGCGGAGGCCGAGGCTGAAGCAAAGTCGGAAGAACCGGTCGAAGCACAACCAGCAAAGGAAGCCAAGCCAGTCGCCCCGGCCAAGCCCGCGGTTGACCACTTGGAAGACCCGCAACTGCGTCAGATGATGTTCGACCTGCGTTGGCTCGTCACCGAAGGCTACGTTACCGAATACGGCGACGGCCGTCTCTTTGCGCCGCCCCCGATGGAGGAAAGTAGCGCCAAGCCTGACAAGCCTGCTGGCGAGAAAAAGCCCAAGCCGGAAACACCGGCTGAGCCTGAAGCTAAAGCTGAGCCTGCCGAGGAATCGACCAAGGCTGAAGAGCCCAAGCCTGAAGCAACGGAGGAGTCAACCGACAAGCCCGAAGCCAAGGTTGCCGAAGAATCGACCGAGTCTGGATCTTCCGACGAGCCTGAGTCCGAGATCGAACGCGAAAAGTCAGCCTCTCCGAGCTAAACGGAGAGGCAACTGCTCAATTTTTTTATCCTTCGGGATGAAAAATCAGTGAAATCGCTGGCTTTCTGGTGATACGTGCATTGTTTTGACCGTTTCACTGTTTTCGATGTCCCGTTTTTTCCTGCCAGCTTTCTCTGCCTACTTTGAGCGCTTTTCATCCTACCTGGTTAATCAGGCCGCGGGGATTATTCGTGTCCAACAAAGCGGCTTGAGCATGGCGACCATGCGCATCGCCCAATCCAACCATAACCCCAAAAGGCAAAATTGGATAAAAATCACGCCTGCACTTTTTGTTAGTTTTTGCGCGTGTAATGCGGCGTTTGCCGATGATCCGCTTAAGCCCGAGACGCTTCCTGAGACACCGATGGAGAGTGAGACCACTGGTGCCGATTTTTCATCTGACTTTGGTCGCGCTGCGCTCGATGCCTGGAATGAATCGCCGCAATCTTATCCGGATTACGTCGAAGGCCTGGAGGCGGATTACGACATTCTTGAACTCGTACGACAAAGCCCGCTGGTCATGGATATCGACGCCGACATCGCCCCCATGCATCTCACGCTGCGGCAGTCCGTGGATCTGGCACTTGAAAAAAATCTCGGCCTAAGCATTACCCGTTATTCCCCTGGCATTTCGCTTGATGCAATCACGGTTGCCGAGGCATCATTTGACCCAACGATCAACGCCTCACTCACAGCGGGCGAGGATGCGTTTCCGCCCTCCACTTCGTTGGCTGGCGTCATTTCCGGCCGCGCAGTGAACGCCGACCAGCAGTTCAATGTCAGCGTCGACAAACGCTTTTCGCTGGGCACCGAGGTCTCGGTCGGCACACGCCTGAACCGCGCCACGACCAACTCCAGCAACGCCCTGTTGAACCCGGATTTCTCTTCGCGCCTGGGCGTCACCTTGCGCCAGCCGCTGCTCGCGGGCTTTGGCGAGGCGGTCAATCTGGCCTCCGTTACCCGGGCACAAATTGGCCTGCGCGCCAGCCGCCTGGAAGTCCGCCGCGAAGTGCTGGACCTGATTGCGGATGTGGAGATCGCGTATTGGAATCTGGCGGCGGCGCGCCAACGCCAAGCTTTGTTTTTGTCCAACCTGCGTCTCGCCAAGTCTTTATTAGAGGAGAATACCGAGCGTGAACGCGTGGGCCTGGCGACCCGCTTGGAAGTCCTTCAGGCCGAGGCATCACTGGCCGCGCGCAGCGAAGATGTGATTCTCGCGCAGGAAGCCGCAGACAATGCCGAAGACCGGCTCCGCTCAGTCCTGGGGATTTTATATTCCGAGAGACTGAACCCGATCGACGTCGAGCCCCTACCCGATAACGACCCGATGCTGCCCGAGTTTCGCGACAGCGTGACGGGGGCCCTCGCCAGCGACATGGAAAGCCAGATCCAGTTGGAACTGATTGACCAACTGGAGGTCGACCGCCGCGTGGCGAACAACAGCACCCTCCCCGATCTCGATCTCTTTGCCGGTGGTGGCGTGCTGGGCCGCGAACAAAGTGCGACAGACTCCTATCAAAGCGCCTTCGAGTCGCGCGGCTACGACTGGAACGTTGGCCTGGAGTTCTCCATGCCCTGGGGCATGCGCGCCGAGGAAGCCCGTTTGCGTACATCCACGCGAAACATCTATCGAGCCGAAACCCGGTTGGCAGAAATTCAACAAGAGCTGATGCGCCGTCTGCGCCTGGCCTGGCGCTCCATCGCCTCAGGGCGCGAACGGCTGGCCACCACGCGCGCCTCACTGCGGCTCAACATGGAAAGCTTTGAGCAAGAGCGCGCACGCTACGATGCGGGCTTGTCCAACTTCCGCAATGTGTTGGAAGCGCAGCGTGACTACGACGACGCCAAGCTCCGCCACCTCGCCGCACTGTATGACCTCCGCGAAGCCGTGGTGCTGCTCGCCCGCCTTGATGGGCGCCTGCTCTCGCGCCATGGGTTTGACTGGCAGGAGATCGACAACGAAACGCAAACGCCGCCCGATCCCGTAAAACCGCTCAGCCAGGACCGCTGGCCGGCACCCGAATTTAACACCTTTAACCATGAGCCGGCGACGCTGCCCGCGAGCTACGGCCAATCACCCAATGCACTTTCCGAAACTTACGAAGGCGCCCTGACCGAACAATGAAACACATCCCCACGTTAATCTTTTTCGCCCTCCTCGCAGCCGGTGGTTGGTGGACCTGGGACCGGCTGGAGCAGGAGTCTGAAAACTCCAAGCCCAAGCCGCCGCAAACGTCCGAGGTCGAGCTGGGCTCGATTGAAAACGTCGTCACCGCTGGCGGCTACGTCGAGCCGGTGGTGTCCACCGAAGTGCGCTCCGAGATCACTGGCCGCATTGAGAATATTCTGATCAAGGACGGCCAAAAGGTGCAAGCTGGCCAGATCCTGCTGGAGCTTGAAAAAACCGAGCGCCAAACCGAGCTCGAAGAAGCCGAGCGCCTCTTCGAAGCCCAGGACCTCCGCCTGGAGCAGGCCAAGCGCGACTATGCCCGGCTTGAGGATTTGCGCGCCAAAAACTTCACCAACGAAAAAGACTTCCTCGATGCTAAGACCGAGCTTGGCCTGATGCAGATCGAGCTGGAAGTTCGCCGCGCACGTCTGGAAAAGGCTAAGGACAACCTGGCCAAGACCACCATCCGCGCACCGCATGAGGGCGTCGTGGGTAACTTCGATTTGAACCCCGGCCAAGTCATCACCGGGGCGACATCCGTCAACCAGGGCACCACGCTCATGACGATCAACGACCTGCTCAAGCTGCACGTGCGCACCAAAGTCAACGAGCTCGACATCAACCAGATATCTGAAGGCATGCCCGCGCGCGTCACCTTTGATGCCTTGCCGGAGGAAGAATTCTCGGGCGTTGTTTCGCAGATTTTCAGCTACGCCGAAACCGAGGGCAACGAACGCATTTTCCGCGTGCTCGTTACCTTCGAAGCCGGTGACGAACGCATCCGCCCCGGCATCAGCGCCACCGTCACCTTGCCGATTGATGAAGTCCACGACGTGCCGGTGGTCATCCCCACAGCGCTCTTCAAGTCCAAGGACGGCTTCGTCGCCTACAAGCAAAAGGGCGCGAACCAGTGGGAGAAAACGCCCGTCGAAACCGGCCTGAGCGATGTCCACCATGTGCAGGTCAAAAGCGGCCTGAAGGTGGGCGACGTCGTCAGCTTGACCATGCCCGAAGGCGAAGGCCCATCCGCGGATTCCTGAGAAACCATGGCGCTGATCGAACTCCAGCAAATTAGCAAGCACTACAAGATGGGCGACGAGACCGTGAAGGCGCTCGACAGCGTTACGCTGGACATCGAGGCCGGCTCGTACGCCGCGGTGCTTGGCCCCTCCGGCTCCGGCAAGTCCACGCTGATGCACTTGCTCGGCTTCATGGATTTCCCCACCTCGGGGAAGATGCTTTTCGACGGCGCGGACGTATCCCGCCTGAGCGCTGCCAAGCGCGCCTGGTATCGCGCGAACCACCTGGGCTTCGTCTTCCAGACTTTCAACCTCCTGCCCCGGCTGAGTGTGCTGGAAAACGTCCGCCTCCCGCTGGACTACGCGCGCAAGGACCGCAAGAGCGACGCGCGCGCCAAGGATGCGCTCGACCGCGTGGGCATGTCTCACCGCGTCGGCCACCGCCCAGGCCAGCTCTCCGGCGGTGAGCGTCAGCGCGTGGCCATCGCCCGCGCACTGGTCAACGAGCCCAAGCTCATCCTGGCCGACGAACCTACGGGCAACCTCGACACCAAAAACGTCGAGCGCGTCATGAAGCTTTTCGACTCACTCGTGGATGAAGGGCAAACACTGATCCTCGTCACCCACGACCTGGAGGTCGCCCAGCACGCGCGGTCCATTATCCTCGTGCGCGACGGCCACTTGGTCGGCACGGAAGACGGCCCCACCAAGGACGAAGACCAAACCGGGAGCGTGAAATCATGATACTCGCCAGCGCCATTGTCCACGGGGTGCGCGAGATCAGCTCGCACAAATTCCGCAGCCTGCTCTCGATGATCGGCATCATCCTCGGCGTGGCCGCGCTGGTGGCGATGGTCGGCGTCGTCGAGGGCATGATGTCCGGCTTTCGCAAGACCTTTGAGGCCACCGGTGGCATCGAGAAAATGGAAATTGAGGAAGCGGAGCCCCCCATCAATCAGCGGCCCTTCGCCCACCGCTCCCCCAAGCGCACAATGAAGGACTATTACGCGCTGCAGGCCTCCTTGCCCAATGCGCGGCGCATCTCCGCCGAGAAAAACATCAACTGGAGCCCCCTGCAAAGCGAAACCAAGCGCGAGTGGTCGCGCATTCGCGGCACCACACCGGAGACCTTTGAAATCGAGCGATTTTACATTCAGGAAGGCGGCCGCGCCATTTCAGACTGGGACGTCGTTCAGAAAAACCGCGTCATGGTGCTCTCCGAGCGCACTGCCAGCCGTCTCTTCGGAAACCCTGCGGACGCAGTGGGTCAAAATGTTTCCACACGCGGCATCGTGTTTACCATCATCGGTGTCATCGAGCCGGATGAGGCCGATTCGTGGAGTCGCTCCCGCGTGACGTTCATTCCCATTTCGACGGCCATCCATTACTTCGCGGACCCTGATGACGACACGATTAACGACTTGGGCGTCCAAGCCGCCACCATGGAGGACATCCCCGAACTGAGCGACCAAATCGAACGGACGCTGCTGAGCACGCACCGCGGTATTCAAGACTTTGCCGTTGAGACCCGCGAGAAGGAGCTGGAAGACTTCCAGGAGCTAGAGCGATCCTTTGTTTATTCACTCGGCGGCGTGGCGGCGATCACACTACTCGTTGGCGGTATCGGCATTGCCAACGTCATGCTCGCATCCATTTCGCAGCGCATTCGTGAGATCGGCATCCGCAAGGCAGTCGGTGCCAAAGGCAGTGATATTTTCATCCAATTTGTCGCCGAGGCGTTGATCATCAGCATCATTGGCGGTTTTATCGGGATCATTGCCAGCGTGGGGCTCGTGGAGCTGTTGCGCGGCTTTATTCCCGCGGACAAGGGGCACGTCGCCCTGTCGATGCGCGCCATGGGCTGGGGCTTCATGTTTAGCGTCGTCGTTGGCTTTTTGTCGGGGGTCTTCCCGGCGATCAAGGCCGCCCGCCTACCCGTCATCGACGCCTTGCGCTACGAATAGGCGGCAGTTTTGACGCAGTATTGGATCGAAGACGTCCACCGATTGCAGGCTGCCCGGGCCAAATCTTCCTCTATGCTTTTCGCGCCTGATCAGGCATAGGCAAACTGCCACAAAGCACGTAGGCAAACTGCCGCGTACCCTATGCCTAAACTGTCAGTTTACCTAGGTGTTTTGTGCCACGAAAGCTCTTCCTTTCGCGGCACAAAACCTATGCCCAAACTGTCGCAATGCCTACCGGTAAACTGAGAGCTCACCCCAGCCAAACCTACTGCCCGCTTGGTGAGAATACTGGCAACCCTACCTCCTGGTAGTCTGCAGGCGGCTGCATTTCCTCAGCGGACACCTCACGCTCGGTGATCTCCTTTACCGCCATTTTGAGCAGCAGTAAGCCATTTCGGTCGAAGGTCTCCATCTGCATCGCAAAAATGCGATCATCGCCAAAGATTTCAATCAGCTGCTGGCGCATTTGAGGGCTTACGCCTGGCAGGCGGGTCAACGCAGGGTTATCCAGTTCGTTGGTGGCCCAGCACACGGTTTCATTACCATTCTTCTCGGCAAGGATGAGCTTTTTCACCTTGTAACCGAGAACGATATCGGTCTTGCCGGTATCCCGCACCTGACCATCGATTTTAAAACCTGATTTGGCCGGATCATAGGCCTGAACGGTAAACATTTTAGCCTTGTCCATGATGTTTGTCATCGTGCCGGCATCATAATCGATGATGAACTTTCCCCGGCTATCAGGCAAAATCTGCTTCATCTGGTTGCCCTTGACGATCATCGTCGATTCCACGATTTGCCCGCCATCAGAGCTGAAAACGAGCAATTCGCCGTCGAACCCCGCAAGGCTGACCGTCGTAAAAAGTGTGAGTAACAAAGCCGATAGTGTGCGCATGATCTTCCAAAAGTGTATTTCCACTGTAACGAAAACGCTATTTGGCCGAGATTGTTGGCGCAAGCGGCAATTATGGCGTCAGAAATTAGAAAAACCGCCGCAAATGAAATTCGCTTCCATAAACGGGGTTGACAGCAGTTCGGAGGAGCGCACAACTGATTACCTTTTTTCTGAAAGCGCACCCTGCGCGGAGACCCAACCGACCTTACATGCAGAACTTTGCTGACCAGTGCCTTGATATGGCCCAGGCCATCCTGAGCCACAATCTCGATGCCATCAACGAAGATGGAACCATTCGTCCGATTGAGGGCGAACATTCCCGCACCGATGAGCCCGGCCATGCCGCGCTTGCCATTGGCGAGTATTACCGACTCACCAATGAAACCAAGTTCGGCGACTTTGATTTGGTCGACCTGACTGCGCGCACCATTACCGCGCAGACCTTTACCGACGAAGAGGCGGAAAATGGTCTGGCTTACGCCGCACTCGGCCTGCTGTCCTTCAGCCCGGCTAAGGAACGTAACCCGGTATGGGAACGCCTGCTGGAGCAGACTCAGGAAACGCTCGACAAGCGCCTGCTCCAACGCAGCGACTACGACAACCACCTGCAGTCCTTCAACATCGCTAAGGCTGTCACCCGCTTCTCCATGGGACTCTCCAAGAAGGATGAGACCGGCAAGCTCGTTGACCGCTTCATTGAGCGTATTAAGGAAAACAGCACCGCAGGCTTCATGGACGACGAGCCCGAAGGCATCGGCGGCTGCTTCGACATTTACGGCATCCTGAGCTTCGTGTTCATCCGCCAGGCCCTGCAACTGCATGCCAACATGCACCTGCGCGACCGCAAGCTGCCCAGCCTGCGCACCCACGCCGAAAAGTATTTGAAGATGCTGCCCGACATCGTCCGTATGGACGGCATTGGCTGGTCCTATGGCCGCGGCATCGGTGCCTATGGTCAGATGCACTGCATCAGCCTGATCCTCCAAGCCCTGCGCGACGGCTGGATCACCGAGACTGACAAGCCGAAGTACGTCGACCTGCTGCGCCGTCTCTTCCAGTTCTTCTTCCTGACATACGTCGACCGCGAGCACGGCTTCCTCGTCATCCGTGACGACGAGCGCACCACTGGTGACAACCACACCACGCGCATGGCCAACTTCGATGCCGCGCGCTACCTGTGCCAATGGGCACGCCTGGCCCGCTCCATCGGCGGTGCCATGGATGCCAAGCCCAGCCAGCCTAAGCGCGTCAGCCGCTTTGTGGTGTTCGACAAGTCCCACAAGAAGGAACAAGGCCTGTTCATGTATCACGACCCGGACAGCGGTCTGCACGTGCAGATCCCGCTCATCAGCCAGGGCCGCGAGCAGTTCAGTGACTCCCTCGCCTTCCCACATGCACCCGGCGTCATCGACTGGCCCGTCTGCAAGTATGCACCGATTCTTCTGCCCGAGCTCACCTTTGGCGACAAGGTTGTGCTGCCCGCCTTCTACGGCAAGCGTTGCACCATCCGCCAAGGCCTTCGCGGTGCTCTCACCTTCTCTTACGAGCAGCCGGACCTGATCACCAAGGACGAAAAATTCGTCAGCGGTCTCGGTTCCTGCAAGGTCACCTGGACCTTCACCGGCGGCAAGATGACCAGCGAGTTCGTCTTCACCGTGAAGCAGCAGGTCACCATGGATTCGATGCGCTACGTCATTGCCCTGGGCATGCCGCACACGCAATACCGCCACGGCATGACGTTTACCCTCGGCGCTGAAGGCCTCCGCCCGGCAGTCGTTAAGGACGACTTCCATGCCGAGTGGGACACCGAATCGGTCACCGCTGACCCGGCCTACAAGACCTACTGGGGCAAGCTCCACTTCCTGCAATCGCTCAAGCGCGACCATCCGCTCATCATGCGCCCCGGCCAGCAATACCGCCTCACGGTAGAGTTCGAGCCCGACCTGGCCATGGCAGACGAGTAGGTCGAGTGCGGAATGCGAAGTGCGGAGTGTGGAATGAGTCATCAGAATCTACAGGACCGTACAAAGCAGTTCGCGCTACGAGTGGTGAATTTGGTTGAAGCTTTGCCTGATACCAGAGCTGGACGTATCTTCGCGAATCAAGTTGGGCGCAGCGCTTGTTCTGTTGCGGCCAACTACCGGGCAGCTTGTCGTGCAAAGTCAAAGGCAGATTTCATTGCCAAGCTGGGCATTGTCGAAGAAGAAGCCGACGAAACGCTTTTCTGGTTGGAAATGATCCGCGATTCGAAGACCATGACTTCTGATCGTCTTCAGTCACTCATGGATGAAGCTGGTGAGCTCACCGCAATCACCGTCTCCTCCATCAATACCGCACGCGGCGGTAAACGTACTGAATCCAACACTTAATTCCGCAATCCGCACTCCTCACTCCGCACTTTCGCAATGCTATCGGTTCGCATCATCCCTTGCCTTGACGTCCACAACGGGCGTGTCGTTAAAGGCGTTAATTTCGTCAATCTCATCGATGCGGGTGACCCGGTTGAGCAAGCTAAGGCGTACGAAAAGCAAGGTGCGGATGAGTTGGTTTTCTTGGACATCACGGCCTCCAGCGACGAGCGCAACATCATGCTCGACGTCGTCGAGCGCACGGCGAGCGAGTGCTTCATGCCGCTGACCGTGGGTGGTGGCCTGCGCTCCATCGACGACATTCGCGCGATGCTCAATGCCGGCGCGGACAAGATTTCGCTCAACACTTCGGCCGTGAAAACGCCGGAGCTGATCAAGGAAGCCTCGGATAAATTTGGTAACCAGTGCATCGTCGTCGCCATCGACGCCAAGCGCGTGGCCCCCGGTAAGTGGGAAGTCTTTACCCACGGCGGCCGCAACCCCACCGGCCTTGACGCCATCGAATGGGCGCAGAAGGTCACCGAGCTCGGTGCAGGCGAAATCCTGCTCACCAGCATGGATGCCGACGGCACCAAGGACGGCTACGATTGCGAGCTCACCCGGGCCGTCAGCGAGGCCGTTACGATTCCTGTCATCGCCAGCGGCGGCGCGGGCAACTTGGAGCACTTGGTCGATGTCCTGCAAGACGGCAAGGCCAGCGCGGTGCTGGCGGCGTCGATCTTTCACTTTGGCACCTACACGATCCGCGAGGCCAAGGAAGCACTGGCGTCGGCAGCGCTGCCCGTTCGTCTTTAGCGAGAGCGATTCACATTGATTTGTGAGCGGCAGGTCCTAGCTTAACTCGTCATGCCGAGTATCCGCCCAACTGCTTTGAATGCGCTCCTGGGAGTGGCCGCGATTGTGGTGATCATCGCTGGCATGCGCGCAGCTGCCTCAATCGTGGTGCTATTTTTGCTGGCGGTGTTTGTGGTGATTCTCATTGCACCGATCTATTTTTGGCTTCAACGCAAGGGAGCACCTTCATGGGCGGCATTGATCGTCTTGATCCTGGGCATGCTGGGCACGGGCATGTTTGCCGCCAGCTTCTTTACCAACGCGGTCAATGATTTTGCGGGCAACCTGAATAAGTATCAGCGCGAGCTATCCAGCCAGATAAACAATGGCGTCGCGTGGCTGGAAGATCGCGGCGTCGAAGTCGAAGAAGACCTCGTGGCCAAAACGCTCGATACCCGCGCCCTCTTTGCGCAGACGGCAAATTTGCTAAAATCCGTCAGCGTGCTGCTGTCCAATGCCTTCATCATCATCCTGATTGCGATTTTTATCCTGATGGAGGCCGCGCGGTTGCCAGACAAAATCCGGCACCTGCCCGGCATGACCGATGACCGCTGGGACGATCTTCTCGAAATCGTGACCAACGTGCGGCAATACATGGGCATGAAGGCCGTGATGAGCCTGCTGACCGGCACCCTGGTTTCGATCCTGCTCTTCATTATGAAGGTCGACTACCCGGTCCTGCTCGGTGTGCTCGCATTTCTGTTTAACTTCGTGCCCAGCATCGGCTCGATCATCGCCTCGATTCCCGGCATCCTGCTGGCGCTGGTCCTGCATGGCGTGGGTGATGCGGCAATCGTCACCGTGGGCTATGTCGCGATCAATGTCGGCGTGAGCAACGTCCTGGAGCCGCGCTACATGGGCAAGGGGCTCGGCCTCTCGCCGATGATCATCATCGTCACGCTGTTTCTCTGGGCATGGATTCTGGGGCCGGTCGGCATGCTCTTATCGGTGCCGCTCACGATGGCGATCAAGGTCGCGCTCGAATCCAGCGAAAAGACCAAAGGCATCGCCTATCTTATGTCCGATACCGTCCCCCCGTCAAAAGAGGTGGACAACCCCAAAGGCTAATTTTCGCCCACGGCCGCATGCACCGCCTTGAGCGCCTCGCCAATGCGCGGGCCGGGAACATTCATCAATTTTGAGTCTACGACGACCACCCTGCCCGTTTTTACGGCGCGCAAATTTTGCCACACCGGGTCCTCGCTCAAGGTGTCGAGCACGCGCATGCGAACCGCCTCCTCGCCGTCTGATAAATCCTGCGACACGATGATCACATCCGGATCGGCTTGGACCACGGATTCACGGTTGAGCAATGGCCACGGCGCACCGGCATCGGCGGCAACATTTTGCGCACCGGCCAAGCCAAGCAAGCTATCGGGGTAGCTCCCCGGGCCAGCAACGTAGTCCAATTTCGGGCTTAGCGCGATCAAGGCCTTAGGCGAGAGGTTCCGGTTCTGCACCGAGGCTAGCACGGCCTCACGGTCGGCCTGAAGTTGCGCCAGCACCTCTTGCGCGTCGGCCTCACTGCCCATTGCTGCGGCCAGCGTTTGCCCATCACGCAAAATGCCATCGTAGCCATCATTGTTGAGCACGAGCACGGTTTGTCCGAGGTCGCGCAGGCGCTGCACATCGCTGTCTTTGGCGATGTCGGCCGTAATGATCAGGTCCGCATTCGCACCAAGCACACTCTCGAAATTCGGGGACGGATAAACGGGGTAACGCTGAATGCCCGCTTGTTCATCGCTGACCTCGCAATGCTCGGTAACCCCGATCAACGCCGACTCCAGGCCCATGCGGCGCATCCACTGCGTGGTGCTCGGTGCCAGGCTGATGACGCGTTTCGGCTGCGCCTTAACCGTCACGCGGTCGCCGCGACCATCGGTGAGCGTCTTCGGGTAGCCGGCAGTTGGTTGGGCGGCTTGCGGCGGCGCTGATTTCTCATCGATAGGCTCAATCAGAACGGACACCGTTTGCCCGACGCGCAGTTGGATATCGTCGGGTAACTCGAGCGGCTTAATGCGCACCGGAAAACGCTGCGCCAAGCGCACCCAGTCCACCGTCGGCTTTACCATGGGCAGCTGGGTGTTTTGGTTGATTGCACCATCCTCGCGGAAAATGCCCCAACTGATGCTCTCCACCACGCCGGGGAACGGCTCGAAAAAGTCGCCCATCATCACAATGCGCACACGGTCGCCCTCCTTGATGCCGTGCAGATCGGTCTCGCGGAAATAGGCGGAGATCCAGAACGAATCGGCGTCGACCAGCGCCATGAGCGGCTGTCCCGTGGTCACGTAAGAGCCCACGGTGACCTCCAGATTCGTGATGTAGCCGCTGACGGGGGCGTTGACCTTGGTATAGCTCAGGTTGAGGCGCGCCAACTCCAGCTCGGCCTCGTCCACGGCGATATCAGCCACGGCCTCGAGGTATTTCGCTTCGTAGTCCTGAAAAATCTCCTGCGAAATTAACTCCTGCGACACCAGTCCACGCCGACGCTCGACCTCCATCTTCAAGTTGGCGGCCACCGTTTTAGAGCGCTCCAAGGCAGCCTCGGCGCGGCGGACTTCTTTCTCATAATCCGTCGGGTCGATTTGAAACAGCGGCGCGCCCTCCTCGACCCATTGGTTGTCCTTCACGTTCACGGCGACCATCGGGCCATCCACCCGCGCGGCAATTCCCACAACGTAGGCCCGCACCTGCCCATCACGTGTCCAGGGATGCTTCTCGTATTCCTGGTAGAAGCGCCACGTGGCGTAGGTAGCCACCGCGACTGCGATCAGCGTGATCAAGATTTTCAGCAGTTTCTTCATCATCGGGGAAACAGGAGCAAGGCCAGCCCCGAACTACAGCCCACCATCATCGCAAAGAGAAACAACGGCGGGTGCCAAACGAAGCGCGTTAAACCGACCAGGTCCATCGCCCAGGCCAGCACCCAGGCCAGGGAAAACCCGAGCACCACCACGATCATTGAAAACGGCAGGTAGAAGCCGAGCGCGTCGATCTCCGGATTCAGCGACCAATCGCCAAGCAGAGCAAACATGCCTTCTGGCAGCCAGCGGCAGACCGTCACATCACTTAATGCTCGCAGCTCTCCAATCATCTACGCCATATGATTGCAAAGATTTCGCGACTAAAGACAATCCTCTTTAATTCCCTTCTAACATGCTCACTGCGAACCAACTGCGATTGCTGACTGCCTTTAAAACGGCGCTCGCGGTGGTGATCGCTCTCGGCATCGCGATGAAGCTCAACTGGGAGCGCCCTTACTGGACCGGGATCACGGTCTTCATCACGTTTTTGCCCTACGTCGGCGCGGCGATTGAGAAATCCATCCTGCGCATACTCGGCACCCTCGCGGCCGGCATCCTGGCGTATTTACTGACTGGCTTTTTCGAGCAAGACCAGGTGTTGATGAGCATCGCGCTGTTCGTGATCCTGTCGTTGTTTGGCTATGGAGCCACGGGAACAACCTACCCGTATTTTTTCATCCTCGGCGGCATCACGCTCTGTATCATCGTGGGCACGACGATTGTGAACCCCGGAGAGCTCTGGCATCTCGTGCTGTTTCGCACGCTGGAAGTCTGCCTGGGCGTCGTTGTCGCGCTAGCGGTGAATAACCTGATCTTCCCCCAGCGCGCGTCCAACGCCTTTCGCTTCAAGGCCTCCGACACGTTGAAAGATTGCCAGGGCCTGCTCTCGCTCGCGGTCGAGCACTACCAGGCGGGTGCCCAGCTGCCCGCCGACCTCGAAAAGCGCATCAAAAAAATCGCCACACAATTTCCCGCGCTGGTGAGCCTCTATCAATCGGCAATCAAGGACAGCAGCCGCATCCATCACCACAAGCACGCGATGGAGGAATTTATCCGCGAGATTCGGCAAATCTACGTAGCGATCGTGACGGTGATGCGTGCCTCCGCTAGCGAAACACCACGCGAATTTCAAAAGGAGCTGCAGGACGAATTGCGGGATTACGTGAGTGCGCTTCAGGCAGACTTGCTGCAAATAGTCGAAGACTTGCAGCGGGACGAACCCGCACGCCGCTTGCAGCGCGTGCATGACGCCCGGGAGCGGCTGCGCGAAAAAGTCATCGTGCTGCGCCGTGAGGGCGTCTCGATGACTTACCCTGTCGACGACGCCACGAACTTTTACGCCTACATGGGCGACCTCGATTCGCTGCACGACTCGTTGATTCGCCTGGCGCAGGCCGACCGCGCCATCTACGGCGGCAAAGAGGTCAAGCAGCTCCCCACCCGCGTCAAAGAGAAAAAACCCGGCTGGGGACTGAGCAAACTACGCGTCCACCACTGCCTCAAGGTCGGCATCGCGAGCTTGATCGCGCTCTATCTTTACCTCTGGCTGCAGTGGCCGTCGGGCGTCACCTCGTTCCTGACCTGCGCGATCGTGATGCAGGTCTCCGCTGTCGCCAGCAACCAGAAGTCCATGCTGCGCCTAGGAGGCTGCATGCTCGGTGGGTTATTTGGCGCGCTCACGCTTGCCTTTATCGAGCCCAACTTTGCCACCTATTACGGCTATTGCGTGCCGCTGTTTTTCATCTTTGCTTTCTTTTCCTGGATCAACAACGGACCTGTAAAATACGCCTATGCGGGCTTTCAGGCGCAATTGGCTTTTCTGCTGATGACCACCATTTCCGCGCAGCAAAGCGTGGACCTCGAAGCCGGTGTGGACCGTTTTCTCGGCATCTTGCTGGGGGTGTTTGTCGCCGCGTTGGTGCACCGGCTCATCTGGCCCGTGCTGCCGGAGCAGGAGTTTTGCCGCCAGCTCAGCGCCTTCTTCCAGCAGGCCAGCCAGTTCATGCGTGAGCAGGATCAGCGCATCACCGTGCAGCAGTCCGAGCCCGCCAAACGCGCGCAGGAGCACGATCTGGCCAACATCGAAGGTATGCCCGCGAAGACGTTCGATTGGCTCGGGCAAATTGGTTTCCGCAATCGAGAGGAGAAAGACAAAGACGCGCTGACTCAGGTTTACCTGCAAGTGCAGGCCATCTCTTTTGCACTGCGCGGCATGGCTCAGGCCAATGCGCGTGACCTGGAGCGTAATTCTCTGGATCACCTCCGCCCCGAGCTACAAGCCATGGATCATGCGGTGGCCGACATCTTCCAACGCTGCGGCGAAGCTTTTCAGCAAACGGCATATAGCAGCACCGATGACAACCTTCGCGAGGCCCGGATCAATCTGGAAAAACGCCTGACCAAACTCCTCCGCGTCGAGCACGCGACGAGGAACTTAAACAACGAGCAGCTCGGTAATTTCCTGAGCCTGGTGCGGCGCTACCGCGAAGTCGCCACCTTTGCTCGCGCGTGCGAGCAGGAAGTTGCCGCATTGAACTTCAGCGTGCTCAAGCGCAGCGCATTTTTTTAATACTCTAATCGGCCTAAGCGAAGTATGCAGTCGCGGCCTGTTTGTCTTCGCCAATTTGCTCCTTGAGCGCATCCAGCGAGGCAAACTTTTGCTCTGGTCGAATGAACTTCACCCATTCGACAATCACCTTGGAGCCAGTGGTTAACTTTGTATCGCAAAGTGTGTGCACTTCCAGCAAGGGTTCGGGTGCCGCGGCCTCGACCGTTGGGCGCAGACCGTAGTTGGCTACCGCATTTTCCCAACGGGCATCCGGGCAATCGCTTTGCTTCACCCGCACGGCATAGACGCCAAAGCACGGCTGGAGCTCGGGCGACCAGCGGAGGTTCAGCGTCGGAAAGCCGATCGTGCGCCCGAGCTGTCGACCGGGGATGCACTCGCTCAACGAAAAATACGTATAGCCCAGCAGTTCATTCACTTCGCCAATGCGACCCGCGGTCAACGATTCGCGGATACGTGTGCTGCTGATGGGGTCGCCATTGTGCTTGATGCGTTCGACGCTAAACACACCGATCTCCAGCGGCTTGCAGGCTTCGATTAAATCCTTCACGCCGCCAAGACGCCCACGACCAAAACGGAAATTCTCCCCGATATGCAATGACTTCAGCCTCGGCAAATGCTCGCGCAACATCGCGGGGAAGTCCTCCGCCAAAACACCCGCGAAGGCCTTGTCAAAGCGTTGAAATATCATCAGATCGACGCCGCGCTCACGCAGCAAACGCTCCTTGACCGAACGCGGCTGCAAGAGACGCGTCGGGCTTTCGGGGCGAAACAGCGTGCTCGGATGCGGGTCAAAGGTCAGCACCCCGGCCTGCCCGCCCGTGCGTTGGGCCGAGTGTACCGCCGATTCGATCACCGCCTGGTGGCCCAGGTGAACGCCGTCAAACATGCCCAGCGCCAAGTGCAGCGGCCCGCTGCTTTCTGCTTGCTGCAAGGAGTCGACGACCACGGCCATAGCGTTTGCGAAAGTTGCGTTTACAGCACGTGACTTGGCACGGCTTGGTAAACGGGGATCAATCGGCGGCGAATTTCGACAGCGGTCAGCTCTTCGAACTTCTCCAGCGCGGTGCACTGAGCAATCGTGAAGCTGCCACTCAGTGTGCGGCGGAGCTCCTTCAGGTGCGCGCCACAACCTAGCTTCTCGCCGATGTCATGCGCGAGCGTGCGGATGTAGGTGCCCTTGCTACAAGCCACGTCGAACGTGATTTCCGGCAATGCAATCTCCGTCACGTCCAGGTGGGAAATGCGGATAAAGCGCGGCTCGCGCTCCACTTCCTTGCCCTTACGCGCGAGCTTGTAGAGCGGCACACCGTCGATCTTTTTCGCGGAAAACATCGGCGGGGTCTGGTATTGATCGCCCAGGAATTCCCCGAACACGTCATTGACCTGTTCCGAGCTGAGCTCGGGCACGTCGCGAGTTTCCATCACTTCGCCTTCGCAATCGTAGGTGTTGGTGATCTCGCCCAGCTTCATGACGCCGGTGTATTCCTTGTCGAGAGACATCAGGTATTGGGAAACCTTCGTCGCCTTACCGACCAAAATAATGAGCAAGCCAGTCGCATTCGGATCGAGCGTTCCGGCGTGGCCCACCTTCTTCATTTTCAGTTTACGGCGTACGCGATCCACCACGTCGTGCGAGGTGCAACCGACGGGTTTATCAATCAGCAATACGCCTTCAAATTCGTTTGTGCTTTGGGACATTAGGATTTCTGAAAAGGGTGTAATTGAGGCAAGCTATGGAACATTGTCCAGCGAAAGCGAACGCTTAGCTTGCGGTGGGTGCCACTTCGGCGAGGTGTTCCTCCAGCTTGGCGACGATCTCCAGGTAGAATTGCTCGATGGTGGAATCCACATTAAAGCCGGCTGCGCAGGTGTGGCCTCCGCCACCAAAGGACGACGCCACCTGATCAACACGGTAGAGCGGATTCTTGCATCGCAGGCTGCCCTTGAGCATGCCGTCCTCGTATTCTTCGAGCAGCAGGCCTATTTCCACGTCGGCGATGTCGCGCGCGTAGTCGACAAAACCTTCAGCCTCCTCGCGCCAGGCACCGGTATCTTTGTAGGCCTTGAGCGGCAGACGACCGATGCAAACACGGCCACCGATCTCCAGGCGAAGCGACGCCAGGAAACGCTGCAAGAGCGCCAGTTTGTTAAAGCGTTCGTTTTCGAAAAGGTGCTTAGCCGCCTCATTCGGCGAGGCACCGTAGTCCATCAGTTTGGAGCAGACACCGAATACGCGCTCCGAAGTCGATGGAGAGCGGAACTGCCCGGTGTCCGTCGCAATGCCCACGTAAAGCGCCTGCGCCGTGGTGGCATCGATCGGTAAATCGAAGTCGAAGAACATGCCCGCGAGCAGCTCGGCCGTGGCTGCGCAATCCGCGTCGATGATGTTCAACTCGGCGTAGTCCGGATTCGAAATGTGGTGATCGATATTCGCGTAGGTCTGCGGAAAAATATCGATCAACTTCTGAGATACGCGGATGGGATCGGCGCAATCGACATTGATTGGGATGTGGTCGTTGTTCTCAAACTCATTCCACAGCAGAAACGGGGTGTCTTTAACAATCGGCTCGATATCGCGCGGAACTTGGTGGCGGTTCACGGCCACCGCATCAGAGCCAATGGCGTTCAGCACGCGGGTCAGCGCCACCTGCGAGCCGATGCAGTCGCCGTCGGGCCGCATGTGCCCAAGCACGGCAACGCGCCGGCCCTTCACCGCTGCCAATAGCTCGGCGAAGGCCTCTTTCTGCTCAGGAAAATACATTACTGGCGCGGCTCCTGTTCGTCGTCCTCGATGTCGTCTTCATCGATTTCGTTAAGCAAGTCCAATACCCGCACGCCGCGGGCAATGGAATCATCGTGCTTAAACTTGAGCTTCGGCAGGTATTTCAACACCACCGTCTTAGCCAGGAACTGCCGGATGTTTTTGTGCTCTTTGTTGAAGAACTGCTCGGCCTTCTCGACTGCTTCCGCATCGCCGATCACCGAATAGTAAATGCGCGCATTGCGGAGATCCGGCGACACATCCACTTCGGTAATCGTCACCGCCACCGCGCGCTCACGGTAATTCGTATGAAGCACCGTGCTGATTTCGCGCTTTACCAGCTCGTTAACTCGGACACTGCGGGAAGACATTGAGTAAGATTAAAGTGTTAAAGGAAAAAGGAAAAAGAAATCAGCAAAAGGTTTGAGACCAACTATATTCGGTTCACGCACTTTTTCCTTTAATCTTTTTCCTTTAAACTCCCTTACAGACTCGGTCGGAATTCGACGATCTCGTAAACTTCGATCACGTCCTTCTCCTCGTAGTCGTTGCAACCGGTGATGTTGGCACCGCACTCGTAGCCGGCGCGCACCTCGGTGGCGTCGTCCTTGAAGCGCTTGAGCGTGCCAATACGTCCTTCGTGAACCACTTCGTCCTTGCGCAACAAGCGGGCGTGAGCATCGCGTTTGATGATACCTTCGGTAACCATGCAGCCGGCCACAAAGCCTTTGCCGACGGGGAAGATCGCGCGAACCTCGGCGGCACCGAGCTTGTTTTCGCGGAACTCCGGCTCCAGCAGCTCGGCCATGGATTCCTTCACCTGGTCGATCAGCTCGTAAATGATGTTGTGCTGGATGATGTGCACATCGCCGTGCTTGGCCTGCGCCTGCACGCCGGGCTCCATCTTCGTGTTGAAGGCAACGATCGTCGCGCGGGACGAGGTAGCGAGCACCACGTCGTTTTTGGAAACGAGGCCCACATCGGATTGGATGACATCCAGATTGACCTTGTCGCTTTTGATCGACTCAAGCATGCCAACCAAGGCTTCCATCGAGCCATGCACGTCTGCCTTCACGATGACACGCAGCACCTTCGCGCGAGTCTCATCGATCATGCCCAGGAACTCATCGAGGTCCATCGGCGCATTGGCCTTAGCCTGCAAGTCGAGTAGCTCCTTTTTGATTTTTTGCGCGTTCTCTTCGGCTTCGCGGCGGGCGTCCTTGTCGTTCTTGAGCGTAATGAATTCGCTGCCGGCACTCGGCGCATCAGACCAGCCCATCAGGCGCACCGGAGTCGAGGGCGGCGCAGACTTAACCTGCTTGCCGTTCTCGTCTAACATCGCGCGAACCTTACAGTAGTTCGGGCCGCAAACAAGTGCGCAGCCGGGCTTGAGCGTGCCCTTCTGGACGATGACTGTCGCCGTGGAACCACGGCCCTGCTCGACCTGAGACTCCACGATAATACCCTGCGGCGGGCACTTCGGGTTGGCCTGCAGTTCGAGGACTTCGGCCTGCAAGAGCACGAGCTCAAGAAGCTCTTCGATGCCTTCGCCATTAATGGCGGAAACCGGTGCACAAAGCGTTTCACCACCCCAGTCTTCCGAGGCAATGTTGCGCTCCTGCATCTGCTGCTTCACGCGATCGATGTTGGCACCCTTGGAGTCCATCTTGTTGATCGCGACTACGATCGGCACATTGGCTTTTTGGGCAAACTTCAGGGCTTCGTCGGTTTGCGGCATGAAGCCGTCATCCGCTGCCACCACGAGGATCGCCACGTCGGTGACATTCGCGCCACGCTCACGCATCTTGGAGAAAGCCGCGTGACCGGGAGTATCGATAAAGGTGAGCTTCTGGCCGTTTTGTTCGACCTGATAAGCGCCGATGTGCTGCGTAATGCCGCCAGCTTCGCCGGAGACGACGTTGGCCTTGCGGATCGAGTCCAGCAGCGTCGTTTTACCGTGGTCAACGTGACCCAGCACGCAGACTACCGGTGGACGTGGCTCCAACTGGCTCGGATCGTCGTCCGAAATCTTATCCTTTTTCTTGGCCTTGGCCTGCGCCTGCTCCTCACCACGGTGGCGGACCTCCAGCTTGAAGCCATGCTTTTCAGCGAGCTTTGCTGCGATATCCTCCTCAATGGTCTGGTTCATGCCGGCAAAAATACCGGCATCCATCAGCTCGGAAATGAGCTTAAAGGGCTTCATGCCGATCAAGCCGGCAAAGTCACGTACCACGATGGGCGGCTTGACCTGGATGATCTTCTGGCCGTCCTGCTCAACGATCTTGCCTTCTTCGACCGAAGCGGGCCTGGATGGCTGAGTCGCACCGATAACGACATTTTTCTTGGTCTCCTCACGAGTAGGAATACTCGGTGCGGGTGGAGTCTTGGGCGGCAAAGTTACCTGCGGGCCAGCCTCATCCTTGGGCTTGGTCGGTGCGGGCATGGACATTTGCGGCGGTGCCACCGGAGTCGGCATACTTGGCGCGGCGGGCGACTTGGTAGCCGGACGCGGCATCGAGGGCATGCCCGGCGACTTGCCTGCTGGCATCGTCGGCATGGTGGGCATTTTCGGGGACTTCGGACCGGCGTCAGCGGCCGGTTGTTGCGAAGGCTGCTGCGGCTGGGCAGCGGCTTCACGTTCTTCGCGGCGACGGTTGATTTCATCTTCGCGGGCCTTCTTTTCAGCGGCCTCTTTTTCCGCGCGCTCGCGTTGCAGGTCTTCCTTGGACTTTACAATCGCGTTACCGGGTATGTTCGGCTTAACGGGTTGCGCGGGCGCGGGCGCTGGAGTTGGAGTTTCCGGCGCAGGCGCGGTTTCCTCCGGGCTTTCAGCCTCGGAGTTTGCCTGATTGCGAAATTCGTCAATAAATGCTTCGGCTGAGATGTTGTCGATCGTGCTGGACGCACTCTTCACCTCAAACCCCCGCTCGCGCAGGATTTCCATGACCTCCTTGTTCTCCATATCGAGTTCCTTGGAGATCTCATATATTCTGCGGCTCATAAATTAGTATTGGTGTCTTCTTCTACAGTTAATTCTTGTTCTTCGTTCAGTATTCTTGCTGCTCAATTTAGCCAGAAATCGATTCGGCTACCTTGGCGATGACCATGTTGGCTTCTTCTTCGTTGAGGCCCATGTCCATGAGGTCGTCGGCTTCAACACCGGCAAATGCCTCGATGTTGTTCAAGCCGTTGTCGACGAGAATTGCCGCGCGCGGCACTTGCAGGCCGGTGCGTTCCGCCAACAACAAAATCGCCTCCTGGCGCTTTTCGTCGAATCCCTGCTCTTGCACCTTGAGCTTGCCGATGTCGAGGCGCCAGCCCAGGAGCTTTGAGGTCAGTTTCGCGTTTTGACCGCGACGGCCAATGGCGATGGAAAGGTCTTCCTCGTTGACTTCGAAGTAGATGCGGCGGTGCTCTTCGTCCATGCGGATGTTGCGCGGAATAGCCGGCTTGATCGCTTCGTGGAGCAAGGCAATGGGGTCCGGATCGAACTTAATAATATCGATCTTTTCACCGCCGAGCTCGCGAACAATGCTCTTAACGCGGGCACCACGCGCACCGACGCAAGCACCGACCGGGTCGACCTTGGTGTCGTTGCTGTGGACGGCCAGCTTCGAACGGTAACCTGGCTCACGTGCCATCCCTTCAATCGAAACGGTGCCATCAGCGATTTCCGTGACTTCCAGCTCAAACAGGCGGCGGACAAAATGCAGGGAGGCGCGGCTGAGGATTAGCTCCGGCCCGCGCGGGGTGGTGTCAATCTTCAGCAGCAGGCAGCGAATGCGCTCACCCGGGGCGTAATCTTCGCCGGGCACGCGCTCACGCGGCGGCAGCACGGCTTCGGCCTTACCGAGGTCGACGATCAAGTCGCCACGCTCGCGGCGGCGAACCACACCGGTGACGACGTCGCCCACTTGGTCCTTATAGTCGTCAAAAATACGCTCCTTCTCAAACTGGCGGATGCGCTGCATGATTGCCTGACGGGCAGTCTGAGCGGCAATGCGGCCGAGGAATGCTGGATCGACTTCGCGGTAAACGAGGTCACCGATCTGGGCGTCTTTCTTATAGACGCCGGCCTTTTCAATATGGATTTCGCTGGTAGGATCACTGACCGAGTCGACCACCGTAAGCTCCGCCCAGGCCTTGAGGGCACCATTGCGGGGATTGATCTCTACCTTCAGCTCCTGGCCTGCGTTGACGCCGCGTTGCGCCGCATTGCGAATCGCAGAGGAAATAGTCTGAATCATGTCATCACGACTGATTCCCTTTTCCTTTTCCATGTATTCGAGGACTGACAGGATTTCGTTGCTCATTGGTGTGGGTTTTTAAAATAAAAAAAAGTGGGCCGAGACCCACCTATCGTTTGACCGGATAGTTGTTTTAACCGTCGATAATGAAAAGACCGCGCGCCTTGTCAAGACCTCTGGCGCCAAGACTGCTGTATTATTACGCTTGCCGAAAAGCGCTTAATGTAGCACATTGACACACTACACAACCACACACACAGACCTATGAATAAATCGCTACTCATCATCACCCTACTCGCTGGCCTGCTCGTAAACGTTGGCTGCGAATCAACTGATACCGCAGACACGACGACGACCAAGCCCGCCGAGCCAATGGCTGAATCACCCGCAGCTGCAGCTCAGCAAATGACTGCCAGCGAAAAACGCGTCATGCAAATGCAGCAGCTCGACCGCAGCTACGCCTCTGGTGGTATGACTCCGGCAGAGTACAGCATGCGCCGCGAGCAGATTCTGGAAATGTACTAAATCGGCGAAGATTTTCGTTGGCGGAAGATGCGGGATTCACTTCCCTGTCTTCCGTGAACGAAACAGTCGACGCCAACAGCCCCCTCACCGTCCTACAAGACGCATTTGCCCAAGGGCGTCTAGCACATGCTTTATTGCTGCAGGGGGCTAGCCTCGAAACCTTGGATGACGGCTGCCGCCAACTAGCCAGCCGTCTGCTGAATACACCGGAGCCTGCCAGCCATCCGGACTTCTTCAGCGTACGCCCGTCCAATAAGATGCGACGCATCGGCACGGACGACATTCGCGACCTGAACCGCAACATTCAGCAAACCTCCAACCAGGGCGGCGCAAAAGTCGCCGTGATCTACGAGGCTGACCGCCTGCAAACCCAGGCTGCCAACGCCTTTCTCAAGACACTGGAGGAACCACCGGCGGAAACAACGATTTTCCTGATCACCACCCGCCCTTATGATTTGCTGGCCACGATTCGCAGCCGATGCCTCCTCGTCAACTTCCCTGCAGATCGGGACCGCATTCAGTCTGCGGATTGGAAACAATGGCTTGCCGACTACTCCACTCTACTGGAGTTGGCCGGCCGCGGTGCCAACCGCAGCTCTGCACCAGAGCTGATCCTTGGTGCCTACGGGCTCATCACCCGCTTTGTCGGCATCAAAAACGAACTCTCTGGCGAGGCTTGGAAGGAGTTCAAGCTGACCCTGCCTGAATCGATGACCGATGACCAAATCGTCGCCATGGAGACCGGCTACATGAAGAGCCTGCGTGGACGTATGCTCGCCGAAATCGAAGAACAAACCCGCAATGCCGCCTTGCAAACCGAGGACACCAACGGTGCGGGTCGACGCTTGGATCAGGCGGTTCAGCTACTCGAAAAATCAGCCGGGCTGCTCGAAGTAAACTTCCAGGAAGCAGCGGCGCTGGAGTATTTTCTCCTCAGCAGCCTGCGCGTTTGGGCGCGCTCCTGATCGTCTGAAAATCGGCAAAATTAGTCGATTTGCTCCAAAACGTCGCGCATTTGCGTCTCGTAGAACTTAGTCAACTGATTGCGAATTGCATGAGGGTCCGATTCGCGGAGAATGCGTTTTGCAAGATCCTTCGCCTCCGACAGCTTCATTTTGCGGATTAAATATTTTATTTCCGGCAAAACCGTTCCAGTCGCGCTGATCTCATCGGCACCCAATCCGAACAGCAGCGGCACGTAGATTGGATCGCCTGCCATTTCCCCACAGACACCCACATGGACATTGTGCTTGTTGGCTGTTTCGATGATCACTTTTAACGTACGGATGACCGCCGGATGATTCGGCTCATAGAGGTGGGCAATGCGATCATTTACGCGATCCACCGCGAGAAGGTATTGGATCAAATCATTGGTCCCGATACTGAAAAAATCACAATGCTCGGCCAGCAGATCGCAGGTATAGGCGGCACCAGGTATCTCGATCATCGCGCCGACTTGGATGTCCTTATCAAACTTCTGTCCGCGCTCGCGGCACTCCTTTTTTGCCTCTTCGAGCAGCAGATTGGCGGCAATCAATTCTTCGGCCGAGCTGATCATCGGATACATGATCTTCACGTTGCCGACGGCACTGGCGCGAAGGATTGCGCGGAGCTGGTCCTTAAACAAATCCCGATGCTCCAGGCAGAAACGAATCGCCCGGAAGCCCATAAATGGATTGTTCTCGTTCTGGACAAAATAGTCGGACAGGTGCTTATCGCCGCCTAAGTCCAGCGTTCGTAAAATCACCGGATGCGGGGACAAGGCCTCCGCCACCTCCCGGTAAGCCTGATACTGGTCTTCCTCGTCCGGAAAGGCGTCCTGCTGCATAAACAGCGCCTCCGTGCGGTAAAGCCCCACACCTTCTGCGCCTCGCTCCAGGGCGGATTCACAGTCTTCCGGACCGCCGATATTGGCACCGATCTCAAGGCGATGCCCATCGGCCGTGGTCGCCGGCAAAAGCGCCGAACTCTCAAAGACACGCTGAATATTCTGGCGTTCGCTTTTCAGCTCACCGTAGCGGAACAGGGTCTCCTCCGAGGGGTTGATGATGACAATGCCATCATAACCATCGATCAGGATATAGTCCTCATTATCAAGCTGTTCTGAGGCATTGTGCAAACCAACGACAGCCGGGACGCCCAGTGAACGCGCCATGATGACGGCGTGGCTGGTGCGGCTGCCGGAGTCCGTCACAACGCCTAAAATTCTCTTTTTATCAAAACTCGCGGCCTCCGACGGTGTGATGTCCTCGGAGACGATAATGCGCTCGTTGACCAACTCCATCAGGTTGCGCTGAGTCTGCCCAAGCAGGATCTGCAAAACACGGCGGGAGACGTCCTCGATGTCCTTAACGCGCTCCTTCAGGTAATCATCCTGCAGGGCCTCAAAGGCTTCAATGAATCGGTTACTCACCTCGCGGAAACAATACTCGACGTTGTAGCCGGTGTCCTCCATTTCCCGAAGCGTTTCCTCGATCAAAGCGCGGTCCTCAAGGACCATGATATGTGCGTCAAAAATGCGCGCTTCGTTCTCCCCCAAACGCCCGGCAATCTCGTGGCGGATTTCTGCAATCTGGCGGCGGGCCTCCAGCAGCGCTTTTTCAAAACGCTCCTTCTCGTGCTCCAGCTGTTTGGTAGGAATCTCGTAAACCGGAATCTCTAACTCCTTCTGCAAGATAACGAAAGCCAATCCATGCGCAACTCCAGGAGAAGCTGCGATGCCGTCCAGGATGATCTCTTTAGGCTTATCGGAATCCATTCAATCAGTGTCTTGCAGGGGGAAGTATCCGACGGTGTCGGTATTCTTTACAGATTGGTTCGACTCACGATACAGGCAAGATAATTCCGTTCAGTCCTTTTGGCGCTAATTGAGAGACGAATATTAATCAAACAATTGAGGTTTCGACGCAAAAAACATCCTCCCCCAAGCACTCACGAATCGTGGCAGTGATAGATGCAACATCATCGCCCTCCTCCAGGCACACGAAGCACGAACTGCCACTGCCGCTCATTAAGCAGCGGACAGCATGGCGCTCACGCAGCAGCTCCAGGACAGTGGGGAGCGCCAAATATTTCTCAAACGCCGCATCCTGCATGTTGTTGAATAACGGCACTTTAGAGCTATTTGGAGATGCCTGCCACTGAGACAACATGTCCTCCGCTTTTTCGGTCGGCAGATACCAGGATCCGTTAGCCTTCATCCGCCCGTAAGCCCACCCGGTTTCGACACCAAAAGATGGCTTAAAGATGATAAGGCGCTGGCCTTTTAAGGCGTCATTTGCTGCGGGCTCCAGGTCCGACAAATGTTCGCCACGCCCCCTCATTATTACGGGTTTTTTCGCCAGAAACAGCGGGCAATCCGAGCCTAATGTGGCCGACAATTCTATCAGCTCGGCATTGGTAAGCGGTTCACCTGTAAGCTGATTCAACGCAGCCAGCACGGCCGAAGCATTACTGCTGCCACCGCCCAATCCGGCACCCGCCGGGATGCGCTTATCGAGCTGAATACGCACCCCTTCGGCAAAGTGGTGCTTTTGGCGAAAAGCCGTCACCGCGCGCAAGGCCAGGTTGGAGCCATCGGTCGGCACACCCGGGAAATCGCAAGTCAGGACGTCCCCCTCCTGCCCCGGCACTAGCTCGACAGTAATCTCGTCGCCGAAATTGACCGGTGCCACCAGGCTGACGAGTTCGTGAAACCCGTCCTCACGCACACCGGTGATCGCGAGCACGAGGTTAATCTTCGCAGGCGAAAAAATCGTTAGCTCCGGCATCCGGCTTATACAGTTTGCGCACCCTCGGCGAGCAGTGCCTCCAAACGCGCGGCGCTGTCAGCTTGAGTCAGGGATTCGATAATCTCGTCCAAGTCGCCGTCCATGACAGCAGTCAGGCTGTGCAAGGTCAGGCCGATACGGTGGTCGGTCAGGCGGCTTTGCGGGAAATTATACGTGCGAATGCGCTCCGAGCGGTCCCCAGTGCCCACCTGGCTGCGGCGGTGCGCGGCATACTTCTCGGCCTCCTCCTTCTGCCTCCTTTCGAGCAAGCGGGAGCGAAGCACTTTGAGCGCTTTAGCGCGGTTTTTGAGCTGCGAACGCTCATCCGCGCAATAGACCATGATGCCCGTCGGGATGTGGGTCATCTGGACCGCGGACTCCGTCTTGTTAACGTGCTGACCACCGGCACCACTGGCGCGGCAGGTGGTGATTTCGAGGTCCTCAGTGCGGATCTCCACGTCGACTTCCTCAGCTTCCGGCAGCACCGCAACGGTGGCCGTAGAGGTGTGGATGCGGCCCTGAGATTCCGTTTCCGGCACACGCTGCACGCGGTGAACGCCGCTCTCGTACTTAAGCTTTTTATAGACGTCCTCTCCGCTGATCAGGAATGCGACTTCGCGGAAACCGCCAGCATCGGACTCATTCATACCCATGGCTTCGACTCGCCAGCCCTGGCGATCCGCAAAGCGTTGATACATGCGATATAGATCGCCGGCAAAAATGTTGGCCTCGTTACCTCCCGCGCCGCCTCGGATTTCCACGATCGTATTACGCGAATCCGTTGGGTCGGGCGGCAGCATGGCTAGCAGCAATTCCTGTCGGTAGGGCTCGTGCTTTTTCTCGGCCTCGGCCACCTCCTCACGAGCCATTTCGCGGAGCTCCTCATCGAGCGAGGAGTCATTGACCATGGCCTGGTTTTCCTCGAGCTCGCGCTCAAGCTTGGCCAAACGGTCGTAAAGCTCAAGCAAGTTGGAAATGTGTGTGTGCTCGCGGGAGACTTCCGTAGCCTTGCTCTGGTCGGAGAAAAAGTCAGGCTCCGCCATCAACTCGTCGAGCTCGGCGCGCCTTTTGCGAAATGGTTCTAAGTCGGGAATGCCTTCCATGATGTGTGGCCGTGATATCGGCGAAACGCGAAAAACAAACGGAAAGTCGCCCGCTTAGCAAGAAATTCCGCTAATCCCTCTGCCCGACTTCGCCATCAATCTCCCCTGCAATGCAAACACCAAACAGCATCATCTGGGTCGAATAATAAATCCACAGCAGGAAGACCACCAGCGTGTTCGCCGCACCGTAGGCCGAGGCGATTTCACTCTGGCTCAAGTAAACATTTACCAGTAAGCGGCCAATCTCAAACGAGCCTAGCACGAATGCGCTGCCAATCAGCGTCGCCTTCCAACTCGGCGCATGCACGGCGAGCAATTTGATAATCGCCGCCACCGCGCCAAACACCATGAAGGCGTTGGTGACGTCGATTACGTAGCTGGCCCAATCATATTGTTGCGGCAAAAACAGCGGAATTAACTTCGGTGCCATCGCCGTGATCAGAATGCCCGTCACCAGGATCAGGCCTGCCGCCAATGTAAAAAGAAAAGCATTCAAGCGGCCCAGCAAACTGCGCTTCACCGCCTGCTTCATGTCCGAACTGGTGATCTCTAACAGGCGATTCACGCTGATGCGCAGGCGGACAAAGATTAAGGTGGCCGCCCAAAACAGCGTCACCCCGGATACCACGGCCAGCCACCACCCTTGTTGGTCAAAGGCATCCGGCTTCACCATCCCGATCAACGACGCCGCCTCTTTGTGCGACATAAAGCTCTGCATCCAGTCGACCGCTGCATCCCGTGCCCCGTCCTCGCCCAGAAATTTCCCCGCAATCATGAGCGCAAACACGATCAGCGGTGCCGACGAAAACAGCATATAGAAAGACATCGATGCGGAAAGCCCGAACCCGTCAGCCCGCATCCAGCGCGCCACCACATTGAGCAGGAACTTTCCCCATTTCTTCATGGCGACTAAGTTGCCCCACCCCAATCGATGAGCAAGCTCGGAAGCGGTTTTAATTTTTAGCACCGAAGTGCGCAATGGTGGAGGTGGCGGGAGTCGAACCCGCGTGTCCGGAGGTTTCAATTATAGCGTCTACAGAAATAGTCAGTCATTTGTGTTCAGGTTCCAGACGCGGACAGACACGCTGCCGGTTCCCAATTAACCTGTTAGATACGGTTTACACCCGGTTACCCGATGCAAACTATACTCGCTAGCTGACGCCTCATTCCCTTAACGAGCATCCGGGGTGAGACGAGGCTGAACTTAAGCAGCCATAAGCTCGCCCTGAGGAGCGAACTCGACGATATTATTTTCGCCATTTAGTGTGTTGATGGATTTGATACGGAGCCAACCATCATCTCCGTCCTGCAGCCATAACCTACAGCTCCGGGTCGAATCCGGAACACCCCCATTGCATATCGGGGAGGCATGACCTTGAAATGCCTCTCAAAGATCAAAGAGTAGAATATCGTGCACTTCCCCGCATTTGTCAAGTGGGTCTCATGCCCGATTAATCGGATTTTGCTTTGAGCACCAGCGACCCCATCGGCGGCATTTGAACCACGCTGCCCGTGGCATCCCCGGCAATTAAATCCACGTAGGCATGCGCCAACTGTAGCTCCTGGGCTTGCTCGGTCGTGTTCTGCAAAAAGTAAAAACGGCCCGACTCGTTCTCGCGCAATTGGGCCACGACGCCGGGAGGCAACTTTTCGGGGATGCAGGACGCAACACCGGCTTCGCGGCAGATGCTTTCAACGATCGCCGTAAGCGCATCTTCGCCGCAGCGACCGGCCAAATAATAGGCGCGCCCCTTACCCGACTCCTTCACCGTGAAACTCGGTTGGCCGGCGTAGAAGCCATCCTTAAAAGTCGCCAGGACCTCCGCACTTTCGGCATGGACGCAATCAATGTTGGCGTTCATCGCGAAGTCGCCCGTGAGCCCCAGGCGGTTGCCCGCAGCGAAAGTCATGCTCACCGGATGGTGGTCGTTAAATTCGTCGGTCTCTTCAACCCACACGCCAAAGAGTTCACGCAGCCCATCACCTGGCCACCCGCCGAGGAAGCAGCTGTTGTTTTCATTTACGATGCCAGACAGGGTAGTCATTAACAGCGTGCCACCGGCTTTCACAAAGCGCTTCATGGCGTCGGCAACACCCGGCTTCAACATAAACAGCTGAGGCGCAATGATCAACCGATAGCCATCAAAGCAGGCCGTGCTTTCAATGACATCAACCGGTACGCTGCCAGCCCACAGCGGGCGATGGAATGCCTGGCACGTGGCGACATATTGCTTTTTCGGACCACTGATTGGGCCTGCCGAAAGCTCGAAGCCCCAGCGTGCATCCCAGTCGTAAATAATCGCTGCCGGCGCGTCCACGTGGCCACCCCGCGCGGCTGCAATTTGCTTAAGGCTCGCACCCACTTCGGCAACTTCACGGAAGACACGGCTGTTTTCACTGCCCTCGTGGTCGACGACGGCACCATGGAATTTCTCAAAGCCGCCCTGCCCTTTGCGCCACTGAAAATACATGGCACCATCAGCGCCGTGACCGATGGCCTGTAGCATCTGCAACCGGTGAATACCGGGGCGCTTGTGGTGCATGCAGGACTGCCAATTCGTGTTACTGGGCGTGGATTCAATCAGCACGAACGGCTTCTGCTTCATGCTCCGGTGCTGGTCATGAGTCATCGCCACCGACTGAATAATATGCGCCTTATCGGGACCATTCCACTCAGGGTAATTATCATCCGAGATGAAGTCGCAAAGCTCAGCGAGGCGGTAATAATCCAGCCCGTCAAAATAGCCCATCAGGTTGGTCGTCACCGGCAGATCGGAATGCTGGCGCACCGCAGCGATCTCGTGCTGCATGAAGTCGCACGTGATCCACGTCGTGAATCGCTTCCAGTCGAGGGCCAGGCAGTCGATGCTTTCGTCGCGCGGGTCGATCTCGGCAAAGTCGGTAAACCGATGGCTCCAAAACTCGGTCCACCAGGCGCGGTTGAGTTGGTCCAGCGAGCCGTAGCGTTCCTCCAGCCAGCGACGGAATGCCCCCAGACAACCGTCGCAGTAACAGGAGCCGCTATACTCGTTGGAAATATGCCAGCCACCCAAAGCGCGGTGATGCGCATAACGCTCGGCGAGGCGCTCATTGATCGCGGCAATTTTTTCCCGGTAAACCGGTGAGCTCTGGCAATGGTTGTGTCGGCGCTTATGCGTGTCGCGCAAGCCATTCTCCGCCACGCGGCGAATCTCCGGATACTTGCGAGACATCCAGGCGGGCTTGCCCCCGGAGGGTGTTGCCAAGAAGACCCGACTCCCCTGCGCAGCCAAGCCGTCCAGCGTGCGGTCAAGCCAGTCGAACTCGTATTGCCCATCGGCGGGCTCATAGGATGTCCAGGCAAAGATGCCGACGCTAAAGGCATTGCAGCCAGCGAGTTTTTGCAGGCGGTAGTCCTCCTGAATAATGTCCGGGCGGTGCTGCCACTGGTCCGGGTTATAGTCGCCGCCGTGCAGCAGCGCATCGAAATGAGGGATAATCGGGGCGTGCGTTTTCATCATGTGGGGGAATTTTTGCCGATAATATGGCCGTTATCCAAACGGCTGCCTACTCGATGACCAGCCAATTGTGACAATGCTGTATTTTTGAAGACCGTCTTGTAAAACTGAATGTTTTGTACTTTAGCCGAACCGAAAACTACTTTAAAGCTCGCCCATGAAATCTTTTCTTATCCACCACTGCTCACTCACGATTGCCGCGCTCGCGCTTGCATCATTTTCGCTATCCGCTGATACGCTGGAGTTACGCAATGGCTCCACGCTGAAAGGTTCCTACGAAGGCGGCACGCCTGATGTTGTCCGCTTTTATTTCAACGGCTCCACACAGGAATATAGCCGGGGGGACATCGCCAGCATCACCTTTTCCGAGGAGACGCCGAATCGGCCAGGTGCTGCGGCGGCTTCGATCCCTGGGCCCATTCCTGCCGCGCCAGCCGAGGCACCTTCGGCCATGACCATTCCGGCTGGCACGAATCTGGTTGCTTCGCTTCAGGGTTCGATCAACTCCGGTAGCGTGAAGGCCGGAGAGACTTTCCCCGCCGTCCTGGTATCGGATTTACGCGTGGGCGATCAGGTGATTTTGCCCGCTGGCACACAGCTGCAGGGAGAGATCGTCAGCGCCAAGTCCGCTGGCATCATTCGCAAAAAAGCCGATCTGGTGCTGACGATTAACGCTATCAATTACAAGGGCCAGATGGTCGCTGTGCGCACCAGCACTCAGCAGGAAAGCTCCGCTGGGGAAACGGGCAAAGACGTGTTGGGCGGTGCCGCCAAGGGCGCAGCAATGGGCGCTATTTTCGGAGCCTTCAATGATGGCGCTGGCGACGGTGCGGCCGGTGGTGCCGTAGGTGGTGCAGCGGGCGGCCTCTTACACAAGGGCGACAATGTCGAGTATTCCTCGGGCTCAGTGCTGGCTTTTACGCTGGAAAGCCCGGTGAACCTGTAGGCCACAACGCTTACAGCTCGAATTCCAGTAGCACCGGCTTGTGATCTGATAAAAAGCCGGGCAGCACTTCACAGCGCGTCATCCGATAAGGCTCCGGCAAGAAGACGAAGTCGATCGTCTTACTTGGTAAATGTGCGGGGAATGTTCGTTTGTCGCGCGGATACAAGTGATACTCGCGGTGCTTCAGAATGTGCTGAAACAGATGGTTGACCGCATCGGCCTGCGGCTTGGATCGGCTGTTAAAATCGCCACAAATGATCGGAGCCAGCGGACGCTCATCAGGACCTCGGTGGGCGTTTTCAATGATGTAGTCCATGATCGATTCCACCTGCTCAACCCGCCGTTTGCGCGAGCGAAAATCCAGGTGCGCATTCAGTAGCGGCACAACTTGCCCCTTGTAATCGATCTCCGCGTAGAGAAAGCCTTTTTCGCCCAATGTCGCCTCGCCAAAGGATTGCGTGTGCCAATGCTCAAGACGATGGCGCGACAAAATCGCGTTGCCATAAGCCAGAGGACGCTTGCCCGTGCGGCGATTGTTTACGCCCAGTTCGGCATATTCGTAGCCAGCTACCGCCTGGATTTCTTTGAGCAGGTTGATATTCCAATTCCAATGCGAATCCTCGTCGACTTCCTGCATGGCGACGATGTCGGCATCGACCTTCACCATCAGCTCGCCGATGGCGCGCAGGTTTTTCCTGATACGCTCCGGCGAGCTGAATTTCTGGTAAAGCGACAGGCCGCGGCCATGCGCAATATTGAAGGTGACGAGTCGTAAGGTGTCCGGCACTGCGAAGTAGAATTAACCCAACAGCTCGGGTATCTGCTCAAGCTCCGTGATGACGGCGTCCGGCTTGACGTCCTTGCAATCGGCGTCGTCCTCGCGCAAACGCAGAGAACGGTCATCACCGGCAAAGAGCGCGGTCTTGAAGCCGAGTTTCTGCGCGGGCCAGATGTCGTTGCGGATGTCGTTGCCGATGAAGAGTGTCTCTTCCGGCTTAATCCCGTCCAGCGCCTGCATGCGCTCCATTGCGATCTCATACAGCCCGGCACCTGGCTTGGCCACACTGTGCTCGTAAGAGTAAATGCAGAGCAGCTCTTCCATGCCCAGATCATGTGGGCTGTCTTCGAAGAACGCATCAAACAGCAGCGGCGTGAAGGCCTGAGCATTGGAAATGAGGCCGAGGCTCTTGCCCTTGTCCAGGCAGCTCTCGAACACGTCGAGCACGCCGGGCATCGGGTAAACCGGGTTCACGCGGACCTCGAACAATGTCGCGAGCTGCATGAGGTTGTTGCGGGTCGTGCGGCCACGGATCAATTCATAGGCCTCCAACTGGCCGATCAAGTCCTCCCATACGCCAATGATGTCCACCTCGGGAAACGGCGTTCCCTGATCGCGGCGGATGTCCTGCTCGGCCTTGATGGTGTCCATGAAGAGCTCGTTAATCGGTGTCTTTTCATCGGTGAGGATGAAGCCGACTTCTTCGATCGATTGCCGAATAAGCTTTTCGCGGGTCTTGGATTTGTCGTTGGCGACAAGGGAGATGTCCCCCACTCCGCTTTGAAAGAGTGTTCCGTAGATGTCGAACATGACCGCGCGGATGCCCTTAAGCTTCTTCAGCTTGGGCGACTGGCCGGTCGGCACGGGTTCCATCTCGGGAGAATTGTTTCGTATAATATCAACGGGTTTCAGCTTTAGTGCCATGGTGGCAATAAAGGTAGTTCGCCCCTGCGCGGCAATTGGAAATTACCCGAAAAGCTCAACTCGCCGGTGCCAATGCTTTCATCGCCGCTTTCATCTCTTTGGCCGCGAGGGCGTAACCCCCGGAGGAGCCGTCAACGAAGTGCAAGTGCTCGTGCTGGTAGCTATCGATGACACATGTTACAATCGCCGATTCCGCCACGTGGTGGCCATACACGACCTCATTGGGCAAGAATGCAGCCTTCACGCTGGTAAGCAATTGCTGGCGCTGCGCGGCTGTACCGGAGAGCACAAAGCGCAGGCAATCGTCGATTTTGCGGAAGTCGGCATTGGCGATCAAGTCCTCACGATAGTGGCTCCAATCGGCACCCGCAAACTTGAGGCCGTATTTCATAATGATCCGGCCGACGAGGACCTGCAGCCGCAAATATTTACCATAACTCCAACGTCGCACCGCACCTTCGGCGAAGGTCCGCACGCGATGCTCCAGTCGAAGATGCGCGGGCTTGGTGGCTAGTTTGAGACCGCCAAGATGCAACGGGTTGGATTGCTCAGCGTCGCCGTAGGCCTCCTCGACCAGCGTGATGATTTTGCGAAACGCCGACGCGCGTTGCTGCTCATTGCCAATCGCCCGGAAAATGTAGGCCACCGTCTCTCCGTGGCGGCTGGGAATATTTTCCCAACGGCATTCGAGGCCGCTGAAGTCGGCGCTCTGGCGGCCTTTCTCGCTGAGTCGGTAGGGATTATTGGGGCGCGGGTCTTTAACGAGTTCATCAGCCAGCTCCAGGCCACCGCCCATAAACATGGTCTGCGTCACCCAGTCGGTTAATTTGAAACGAGCCACCCGCACCTCGCGGCCACGCGCCAGAATCTCGCGATGCGGCACGATGCCAATACGCAGCGACAAATTGAAATCCTCCCGGGCCATGCGACAACTCGCGCGCAAAACCGCAGCCACGTCTTCGCGGCGCTCCGGTGGCAGGCAAAAAGTCGCCCCATCGCCGCCGAACACGAAAGGGATTTCCTCGGGCTTGTGTAAATTGCGCACGGCTGCGATCGCTGCCACGCCAACGCCGTTGACCTCCTTATATCGGCCGCGGGCCAGATTCTCCGTGGAGCCCTGCACGTCGGTCACCGCGATCAGCCAGTCCTCGGGCAGCCGACGGTAGACACCGGGGTCCACCACTTCCATTAACGAATGAATCAGCGGAAGGCGCTCGACAAAACTGCCTGACTCTTTTTCCGGCATGGAAAAAGTAATCGACGAAATTTTCTCACTTGGCGAGCTGTGTTTTGTGCCGACGCCTCATCTCGAACATCACCCCAAAAATTCCTAACAAAGCGCCTAGGGCGTATGTGGACGGCTCCGGTACGGGAACGGGAATAATCTTGCTCGGGTCATTGGGGTCAACAATGGCACCGCCTGGCGCGAACATCACTTGAGTGCCCACATCGATGCTGGAAGAACCGGGATTGAAGATGATGGAGTTCGTATCCACCCAGTTGATGACCGTCAGCGTGCCAGAACCGCTAATTGCGCCCAAATCAACCGTGACATTGGGATTATCGCCCAAATCAATCGTCGAATCGCCATTAAGCGTCAGCGAGTCAAACTCCACGTTGTAGCCTTGGGTGTCCAAGGTGCCGCCGTTCATCGTAAGGGATGCCTGATTACCTGAAGTCGGGAAAACATCATCCGCCCCCAACTCAAGCGTGCCACTGTTTACGTTAACGCTCGCGCTATTCCCAACCGACTGATTCAGGAGCAAGGTCCCGCCGTTCACGTTAATCGTCGCGTTGTTTTTGATGGAGTTGACCGTCGTGGTGCCCCCCTGCAGGTCAATCGTCACGTTATTGGCCAGTTCCCCGTTGAAAACCGCGATGGCTGTATTCTGGATAAAGATATCGGTGCCGGTGCCAATTTTGCCGTTAAAGATCGCATCGGCATCATTGAATATAGTGATCGTGGAATTCGTACCCACATTGCTATTATAAACCTGAGAGCCACTACCTTGCGATATCACCACGCTATATACAGTCTGGACTGTATTGAGGAAAATACATAAGACCCCAATACGCGTAAACCATTTACTGTAATTAAGATGCGACATTATAAATTCAATCCCAACGATGTAATAAATATCGTCAGGATATTACTAAACTTAAGCTAAAGTCGCTGCAAGCAATCTAAGTCAAGCCAATGAATAATTAACCATAGCGATAAAAAAAGCGACCCCCTATACCGGAGGTCGCTTTGAAAAGTATCGCCTGAGGGCTACAGCTTAGTAGCGGTAGTGTTCCGGCTTGTAAGGTCCTTCTACGGTAACACCGATATAGTCAGCCTGCTTTTCGGTGAGCTTGGTCAGCTTGCAGCCGATCTTTTGCAGGTGCAGGCGGGCGACTTCCTCGTCGAGTTTCTTCGGGAGGATGTAAACGCCGGGCTTGTATTTCTCGACGTTCTTCCAGAGCTCGACCTGAGCAAGGACCTGGTTGGTGAAGCTGTTGGACATCACGAAGGACGGGTGACCGGTCGCGCAACCGAGGTTAACGAGGCGACCCTTGGCCAGCAGGTAGACGCTGTTGCCATTCGGGAAGGTGTATTTGTCCACCGCGCCCTGATGGTCAGGCTTGATTTCCTCGTGGTCAACGCCGGGCATGTCATCGAGCTTGTCGACTTCGATTTCGTTGTCGAAGTGGCCGATGTTGCAGACGATGGCCTGGTCCTTCATCTTGGACATTTGGTCGGCGGTGATGATGCCGAAGTTACCCGTGGTGGTGACGTAGATGTCGCCCCAGCCGAGGGTGTCTTCAACGGTCAATACGCGGAAGCCTTCCATGGCGGCCTGCAGTGCGCAGATCGGGTCGACTTCGGTGACAACAACTTGGGCACCCTGTGCGCGCATGGCCTGGGCGCAGCCCTTGCCGACGTCGCCGTAACCGCAGATCACGGCAACCTTGCCCGAGATCATCACGTCGGTGGCGCGCTTGATGCCGTCCACGAGGGACTCGCGGCAGCCATAGAGGTTGTCAAACTTAGACTTCGTAACGGAGTCGTTGACGTTGATCGCCGGCACGAGGAGCTTGCCCTTCTTGTGCATTTCGTAAAGGCGGTGAACGCCGGTCGTAGTCTCTTCGGAAACACCCTTCCAGTCCTCGAGCACGCTGTGCCAGTGGTTAGGCTTGTCGGCGTGAATCTTCTTAAGGAGCTTCTTGATGACCTGCTCTTCGAGGCTGCTGGAGTCGCTGTCGACCCACTTCTCGCCGTTCTCGAGCTCGTAACCTTTGTGGATGAGGAGTGTTGCGTCGCCGCCATCGTCCACGATCAACTGAGGGCCGGAGCCATCGGGCCAGGTGAGAGCCTGCTCGGTGCACCACCAGTATTCCTCGAGGGTTTCGCCCTTCCAGGCAAAGACCGGCACGCCTAGGTTCTTCGCTACGTAGGCCGCAGCGTGGTCCTGGGTGGAGTAAATGTTGCAGGAGCACCAGCGCACGTCAGCGCCAAGTGCCTTCAGGGTTTCGATCAGCACGGCGGTCTGAATCGTCATGTGCAAGGAGCCCATGATGCGGACGCCCTTGAGGGGCTGCTCGCCGGCATATTTTTCGCGCGTGGCCATGAGGCCCGGCATTTCGAATTGAGCGATCTCGACTTCCTTGCGGCCGAAGTCGGCCAGCGTGATGTCGCGAACTTTATAGTCAGTGGTTGTTTTTGTTGCGGTGCTCATGTGTTAATTCAAAAGTTAAAATTCAAAATTCAAAAAATGATGAATGCGCTATTCTTGTTTTTGAATTTTGCATTCATCATTTTGCCTTTAGCTGCCAACGGCAGCTTTAAGTTCTTCAGCCTTGGCGGTGCACTCCCATGGGAGGCCTTCCTTGGCGAAGTGGCCGTAGTGCGTGGTTTCGCGGTAAATCGGGCGCAGCAGATCGAGCTGCTTTACGATGTCTGCCGGCTTGAAGCTGAAGACTTCCTTAACGGCCTTTTCGATCTTGGCGGTGTCGACTGTTTCCGTGCCGAATGCGTCGATGTGAATCGAAGTCGGGTGCGGATAACCAATCGCGTAGGCAACCTGAAGCTCAACCTTCTCAGCGAGGCCAGCGGCCACGATGTTCTTGGCAACCCAGCGGCACATGTAGGCAGCTGAGCGGTCAACCTTCGACGGATCCTTACCGGAGAAAGCACCACCACCGTGACGGCCATAGCCACCGTAGGTGTCGACAATGATCTTACGGCCGGTGAGGCCTGCATCGCCTTGAGGTCCGCCAATGACGAAACGGCCGGTCGGGTTGATCAGGAACTGGGTATCCTCGTCAATCATGTCGGCTGGCAGCTCTGGCTTGATCACGTTTTCGATCAGGAACTCCTTGATCTCTGCCAGCGTCACGGCTTCCGCGTGCTGTGTGGAGATAACAACGTTGTTGATCTTAACCGGCTTGCCGTTTTCGTATGCAACGGCTACCTGGCTCTTGCAGTCCGGGCGGAGCCATGGCGCAGGGCTGTTCTCGGCCTTGCGGATTTCCGCCATCTTGCGCAGCAAGCGGTGGGCATACATGACCGGTGCGGGCATGAGCTCAGGCGTCTCGTTACAAGCAATACCGAACATGATGCCCTGGTCGCCAGCGCCCTGCTCTTCGGTGTCCTTACCGGCGGCAGCAGCGGCGTCTACGCCCTGAGCGATGTCGCCGGATTGCTTGGTCAGGATGTTATTAATGAAAACTTCGTCGGCGTGGAAAACGTCGTCGTTGTTAATGTAGCCGATGTCGCGAATGGCGTCGCGAATGACTGAGTTGTAGTCAAACTTGGCGTTCGTGGTGATCTCGCCAGCTACGGTAACCACGTTGCTCTTAACGAGTGTCTCGCAAGCAACGCGGCTCTTTGGGTCCTGCGCCAAGCAGGCGTCCAGGATGCTGTCCGAAATGTAATCGGCGACTTTATCGGGGTGACCTTCACCCACCGATTCCGAAGAAAAGTGGTAAGATTTGCTCATAAGAGTCCCAAAACATGCGAAGGCTTGGCTGAAAATCAAGCCATTAAATCAATATATCTGGATTTGTTGATATAAACATTAGAAAATCGAGCGGATCATTGCCTTTCGCGAGCGGATCTTGTAAAAATACAATATCGTTAACCGGAATTTTGCACCGAATGACTACCCGTTTCGCATTACTAATTACGTTTGCTCTTGGGCTCACGGCACCAGTTTTAAACGCAGCCTGCGCTGAGAGCCAAACAGCCGCTCAGGCAGTTGAACAGGCGGACGCCATCGCGGTGGCAGGCATCTCTCATCTGGAATACTATCTGAGCACTACGGGTGAGATTCGCACGAAGGCATTGATCACCGTCAATGAAACCATTAAGGGCGCACTACCCGATCGCTTATACGCCAGCCAATCCGGCGGCAGCTACGGCAATGAGCATTCTTACGTCAGCATGTACAGCGCGCTAACGCCCGAGGATCGGGCGCTCGTCATGCTGGCCAATTCTCCGGATGGGCCGGAGTTTTGTATCGTGCCCAATGGTATGTTGCCCCTCCCCGCCGACCCGGATTCCGACCACCTGACCAGCTCCGAAAACGCCGCGGAATATTGGCTGACCGAAATCCGTGAATATTGCACCGACAACCCGCAGGACGGCGTCGACTTCACCGCCTATGGCGTCACCAAAATCGCCCGAGATGCCACCAGCACGGGCTTACTGGGCGACACCACCCCGAGCCGTTTTCTCGCCCCGGACCGTGGGCGCCCAATCCCCGTTATCTACAATGACTCGACACGCCCACCCGGCATCACCGAGGCTCAATGCCTGGAAGCGCTGGAAGAAGCACTAGCCGCGTGGGAAGGCGTTTGCACAGTGCGCTTCCAGATCATCGGCAAAGAGGATTTCATCAAGTCCACCCGCGAAATCACGGTCGGGGAAGTCACCACTCCAATCTACGGCGACGAGGTTATCCTGATCGATTTTCACGATAATTTTGACCAAATCAGCAACGCCTCTACCACACTGGGAGTCGGTGGACGATCCGCGGTTTCCAGCTCGATTGGGCCAGTTGGCGGCACTGTTGGGGAGTTCGATTTTTTCCATTCCACCAAAGGCTATGTGGTGCTCGACCACGAGAAAACGTCTCTGCAATCGCTAGAGAAACTCAAGCAAGTGCTCACCCACGAATTGGGGCATGTGATCGGCCTCTCGCACAGTAGTGAAGACCCGAACGAAACGGACCCCTTTCTCAAAGCGGCCACCATGTATTTCCGCATCAGCAATGACGGGCGCGGCGCATCGGTCCGCGATTGGGACGTTCAATTCGTGAATCTGATACACCCGCTCAATCACCCGCCCTACGCTTTCAGCCAATACTTCAAGCTCGTAAACGCCCCGAGCCCAATCCTCAGCGACGAAATTAACCGCTATCGGCTCGCAGTCGGCGACCTAGATGGCGACGAGCTGACCGTGGAAATCTTAGACACTTTCGATTCCGGGCGCATTCAGCATACCTTCATCAACGACAACACCGGCATCGAACTGACGCCCTTAGGCCTGTCCTTCGACTTAAGCACGGAGCCAACCTCGTTCTTCCAGGGTCGACGCATGCTCTATCGCGTCAGTGATGGCGTTAATAAATCGCCAGTAGTGACGTTTTCCATGAAGAATTTGTTCCTCGATCAAAACCCCATCTGAGCCATCGACGGCCTACCGGACAGCTGGATGACCGAGCATTTTGGTCAGACGATCCCCGGTGCCAACATGGGGCCGGACGACGACTTCGACGGTGACGGCCAGACCAACATGCAGGAATTCCTCGGCGAGACCGATCCCACCGATCCGACGGACAATTTCAGCGCGACAGTTGTGTTCACCAAGGGCAATGCAGGCTCCGCTGAATGGTCACTTTATGAATTCGGACTGGTCGAGCTAAGCAGCTCAACGGACCTAAAGACGTTCACCCCAGTCACGCTCATGCAGGTGGTCAACAATGAGACCGAAGCCGGATTGGATTTCCAAAGCGACAGCAATGAACCGACTTTTTACCGCCTGAGGCGCATCGATTAACGTAGCCTACTTCAGCGCTTTGGAAGGCGAAATCTCGGCCCAGCTAATGAGCTCCAATTCTCCGACTTCCTCTTGACCATCGCTATAGTCACCGCTGTCGTCAGTCGCTCCATCGCCCAGGTTGACATCGTAGTAAAACTCGACGCCATTGGTGACTTCGATGTATTTGGCAACCACGGCTCCCCGAAACTGGGCCTTGGGCGTGCCGCCAACCCCTGCCAGACGGACGTTTGAGTTTGGCGCATTCACCACACCGGTAAAAACATCGAAGTTGTTCAGCACGACGTCCTGGCTGTTCTTGGCAATTAGCTGAAACTGCGACGGGAACTGCTGGTCGATGTAGTTGGCATTCACGTGCATGTTCTCACCCGCCATGATCGTCAGGCTGGCACCGGGCTTGATATCAATACTCCCACCAAGGTTCAAATTGCGCTGAGCATCGATCACCACATCACCCACAATGGTCAGCGTGGCGTTTTGATTCGTGCTGATGCGCTCGGTATTCACCCATGTCGGCGTCAGCGAGTTCCCTAAAGTAATATCCTTGGTGTTTTGCCAGTAGTTTTGGTCGAAGCTCAATTTTAGGTAACCGCCATCTGTTGGCAGCTCGGGATTCGGAATTTCCCCATCGAAATCCTTGGAAATGTAATTGCTGTCGACACCGCTCGTTTGCGACGAGTCCGGCCCAATGATGGTCGCATTCTGGGCTTGCTGGTTTGGATTATTAAAGCCGGAAGAGTAGGTAATGTTACCGCCGCCCGTACGAATCGAGCCATGCACGACGGCGTTGTTGACTTGAATGGCCCCATAGTTTGCTGATGGCGTCGCTACGGTGACATACCTGCCGGTGTTCACGCCCCAAATCGGCACGCCGTTGTTAACGTTGCTGTCGTAGCTGGAAATTTTCATCCCGGGATTGTTGTGGTTCAGCTTAATGGAATCGCGGGCAACCATGCCATAGGCAAACACGCCCGAGCCGGTGTTTTCGTCTGCCTGCTCCTGGGTGACCGCTTGTTTGACCCGGGTCTCTACGGCGCGTTCAACGGGATTTTTGCCCAGATCAATGCTGGCCAGTGAGGTGATCAAATACTCGCCACCACCTTGCTCGACAATACGCACTTTGGTCGTCGAACCATATTGGCCAACCGGCGAGGTGTCTTGGTATTCCCAGGTCAAATCTGCGGTCTTCGGCCAACTACCGCTACCCAGGCCTTCGTTGGCAATGGCGTGCATACCCAGCTCGATACCGGACTCCGCCAAATGAAACGCCGAGTAACCCAGACCATAACGAACAGTAGTCTGATGTTGCGAAATAAGCGAACGGCTCAAGAAGGTGATCGATAAAATCGCCACCGCGCTGAAGATCATCGCCAACAGAATGACAGAGCCGCGACGTGATGGTAAGTTCGATTTCATAGTGTGCGATTGCGGAAAGTAATGATGGAAGTTTCGGTCTTGTATGCCTTGGAACCGTTGGTCGTGGAGACTTCGGTTTCGATTTCCAACTTGGCGGCATTGATGTCAATCAGGGTGCTGGTCTCTGCGCCAAAACGGTCGTAATAGGTGAACTTCGCCGAATGCACATCGTCCAGCAATACGCGTGAAGTGGAGCCATCGGTCTCGATGATTTCTTCCTTCTGAGCGTCGTAATAAATTGAGAGCCGCTCTTTGTTACCGGATAAATCGACGGTCGTGAACTCAAACTTGGTTGGCGTGGTCGTGTGCGCGCTGCTTACTGAATGCAGCATTTTATTGATTTTCTCGAAGGCAAATTGGGTCTGGGCAGCGTGATCCGCATGCTCCATCGACACCTTGAGACCTTTACTGAAACACAGAAAAGTCGCCGTAATGCCTCCGGCGAGCAGGCCAAAAATGGTCAAGGCAATCAGCAACTCCGGCAGGGAGAATGCAGAACGCGCGCCGTTAGTTTGCCGAGCTGAACTTTTTATCCGAAAGACCATCTTTGGTGAAAATTGCGCGGCCTACGATACTGTGTGGGCGGTTTTTGACGGACCAGTTAATCGACACCGTGGATTGGATAATCTCTTGCGAGGAATCCGTGAACTCCAACTGCCGGGTGACGGCGTAATCGACGTTATTGACGGTGGCGGTGGAGTTGGACTTCACCTCGGTCGGTGACTCCTCCTCACCGATGCCGAGAAGACCTCCCAAACCACCAAAAAGACCACCCCCACTGCCGGACTGCGAGCTACCGGAGCTGGTAATCTCCTGTGCAAGTTGGTCAAATGTCTGCGTGCGCAAATTCTCCAACTCGGAATTCAGCACGGTGTAACCACTGCGGACGCTATCGGAGGTAAAATTTAGCTGCCGTATTTCCGGCAAAGCCAGAATGCTCGCGCCCATGACCAACCCCAGAATGGTCATCCCGACCATTATTTCGATGAGCGATAACCCCGGCGAGCGCCGCTGAGGCATATTCGTGGAAATGATATAGTTTTTCATTTGGCACTAGATGTTGTCTTACGCAGTGGGGCTAGTGCGTATAATAGGCTAAAGAATATACGACCTTTTGACTCTGTTTTTAAGAGGATAATGCTCCAATTCGTGGTTTTGACGGTATTTTTAGCACCCCATCTGCATATGGCTCGATCTCATTGGGGCCATATTACCATAAAGACTGTTAAGGGATAATGAATACGCAGGCTGATTTTTGGTAAAAGCGCATGAAATAGCGATGGCCACCTTTCCGTTTGATATTTCCCCGCGCTACTGTTCTAGTGCTCGTTCACATTTTTCTTATGCAGCCTTATTGCCATTCCCGCTTTAAAGCCACCCGCCGTGAGACGCGTGAAGTCAAGGTAGGCCCCGTCGGCGTCGGCGGTGGTAACCCCATCCGTGTCCAATCCATGACCACCAGCCTGACGCAAGACGTCGAGGCCACGGTCAAGCAATGCATCCGCCTGGCGGAAGTCGGCTGTGAAGTGGTCCGCATCACCGCGCCGAACAAGACTGCTGCCGAGGCCCTTGGCCCGATCCGCAAGCAGTTTTCCGCCGCCGGTTTTGAGCATGTGCCGCTCGTGGCAGACATTCACTTTTTGCCCAGTGCCGCGATGGTCGCCGTGGAGCACGTGGAGAAAGTCCGCGTCAACCCGGGCAACTACGCCGACAAGAAGAAGTTCGCCGTCACCGAATACACGGACGCCGCCTACGAGGAAGAGCTGGAGCGCCTGCACAATGCGTTTAGCCCGCTGGTCCTCCGCGCCAAGGAACTGGGCCGCGCTTTGCGTATCGGCACCAACCACGGTAGCCTCTCCGACCGCATCATGAACCGCTATGGCGATACGCCGTTAGGCATGGTCGAGTCTGCGCTGGAGTTCATTCGCATCGCCGAGAGCCACAATTTTCACGACATCATCCTGTCGATGAAGGCCAGCAACCCGAAGGTCATGATTCAGGCCTATCGCCTCGTCGTCGAAAAGATGAACCTGGAGGGCATGAAGTATCCGCTGCACCTCGGCGTGACCGAGGCTGGCGAAGGCGAAGACGCCCGCATCAAGAGCGCAGTCGGCATTGGTGCCCTACTCTACGATGGCCTCGGCGACACCGTCCGTGTCTCCCTGACGGAAGACCCCTGGCACGAAATCCCCGTTTGCCAGGAGCTGGTCAAACGCGCGCATGCCCACTGGGAGCAATCCGCCCAGCTGCCCGATTCCGACCGCAGTGAGGCGCACGCCAATTTCTACGAATACCAGCGCCGCGACATCGTCGACCTGTCATTCGGTGCCAACGCCCCGATTGGCAACCTGGAGCCGCCCCGCGTTATCACCCCGGCCCACCGCCCGCTCTCCGAGCATGCGGAAATCGTCAAGGACGTGCTCGACATCAACCGCAAGTTCAAGGACGCCAAGGTCGAAGGCCTGCTGGTGGAAGTAGCCTCGAATGACGATCTGCCGCACCTCGCCAACCTCGCCAAGGCACTTGGTACTACCGTAGAATGCATCGTCGTAAAATGCATGAGCGAGGACATCTCACTTCAAGGGATGGAATGGAGTAAAGACGTGCGCTGGATGTTCATTTGCAAATATGAGGAAGATTGCCTTGAACACGCTCATCAATGGGCCGTGCAAAATGACTTTCTCTTGGCAATCGACACCAACGCCCAACAGGTTCATGCGTGGGCGGAAACCATTCGCAAACTAGGCGACGGTCGACTCGTCTTCACCCGCACAGGCGTCCCGGGCGACACCCACGCCACCGGCGCTTACCGCGCACTGGGCGACGCGCTGAAGGAAATCGGCACCAAGGCACCGCTCTGGGTCCGCGTGACCCCGGAAATGCAGGTGCTGCAAGAAGACGGCTTTGGTAACCAACTGCTCGAAGCCTCCATGGTCGCGGGCAACCTGTTCGTCGACGGCATGGGCGACTTGATTTCCGTTGAAAACATCGGCCGCGCCGACCAGGCAACCGCCCTCGCCTACAATCTCCTCCAAGCTGCCCGCATGCGCGCCACGAAGACGGAATACGTCGCCTGCCCGAGCTGCGGACGCACCCTCTTCGACCTGCAAGAGGTCACTCAGCGCATTAAGGGCCGCACTGGTCACCTGAAGGGCGTCACGATCGCAGTCATGGGCTGCATCGTCAATGGCCCCGGCGAAATGGCAGATGCGGACTTCGGCTATGTCGGCGGTGCCCCAGGCAAGATCAACCTCTACGTCGGCAAGGAATGCGTGAAGTTCAACATTCCCGAGGTCGAGGCGCTCGACCGCCTGGTCGACCTCATTTCCGAGCACGGCAAATGGGTCGAACCCGAAGCCGTCGAAGAGGCTGCTCAAGTGTAGAGCTTTTCTCATCTAGCATACTAGATCCCAAAGTTTCCCCAAAACGCTGACTAGAGATTAGTCAGCGTTTTTTGTGCACCAATGGCTTTGTAAATATGAATTAAAACCTGCCGCCAGCCGAAATTTAATGCCGCGTTAAGACTCCTGTGGTATAATATCCCCTGTGTTCATGAAGCGCATTTTCCAGCTTGGCGGCTGCTTAATACTCACCGCCTTGTTTACGCTATGGCTTGTTTGGGGCCAAGAAGCTTCGCGCAACTCAGAGCCCTGCACGAAAGCCGCACAATCGGACAAGCGCTGCAACATGGCCTCCGCTGTCGAGGCCACCTCGACCTGGCCTGCGCCCCAAACCAATCGCCGTGATCTATCGGCGCGCAACCCGGTGTTGGCTGACATTCTTTCGCGCTCCGCCGAGTTCGCCACCCGCATCGAAACCAGCGCCACAGGCGGCCGGGAGGAAACGCGCCTCTACCGCACCCCTGAAAAATATCCGCATTGGCGCGTCAAAACAATCTGGGACGAACACAGCGAATTTTTGCGAGACGAAGTCGCGGTGGCCGACCACCTAATCGTGCAAGCGGACCCCGCCAGCATTGACGACACCATGGCCGCCTTGGTCGACGCCGGGCTCAGCGTCCGCCGCCAGCTTTGGGCCCCTGGGCTGTTGTTGATCAGTGGCCCGGAGCCATCGCTCGACGCGCTGGAGCAGCTCGGGCTGAGCATTCAGCAAATCCAGGCCGAAGGCATTGAGCAGACCAGCCTCGACGTAATCGTGTTTGCGACCGCAACGCCCGACGACCCGCTTTTCTCCAACCAATGGTGCCATAATTCAACCCACGCCAAAGATCCGGACATGGATTCTACCGAGGCTTGGGACATGCTGAATCACGCGGACGACGTCGTGGTGGCCGTGATCGATAGCGGCATCGACCACCTGCACGAGGACCTCGCTGCAAACATGTGGACCAACACAGGTGAGATAGAAGGCAACGGCATTGACGACGACGAAAACGGCCTCATCGACGACTATCACGGCTATGATTTCGCCAACGACGACGGGGACCCCATGGACGACAATCAGCACGGCACCCACTGCGCAGGCATCATTGCCGCCGTCGGTAACAACGGCGTCGGCGTCAGTGGTGTCGCCTGGCGAACCAAGCTCATGGGCCTGAAATTTTTGAGTGCCTCCGGTTCCGGCTCGCTCTCCGACGCCCTCAACAGCATCTACTACGCCGCGTTCATGGGCGCAGATATTACCAGTAATTCCTGGGGCGCACTGGGCAGCGTTCACCCGCTGATCAGCGAATACATCGCCATGACCGACACGCCGTTTATCGCTTCGGCTGGCAATGACGGCTTGGACACCGACATAAATTCTCACATACCGACCTCTAGTGAGGAGCCCAATATCATTGCCGTCGGCGCGCACACGGCCAGTGACAACCTCGCCTACTACAGCAACTACGGCCTCGAAACCGTGGACCTCTCCGCGCCGGGATCCAGCATTCTCAGCACGTTGCCCAGCAACCGCTACGGCTACCTGAGTGGCACCTCCATGGCAGCACCGCAAGTGGCGGGTTGCGTCGCGCTCATGATGCAACTGCGGCCCGAGCTGACCACTGCCGAGATCAAAGCAATGCTACTCGCCACGGTGACGCCGGTCACTTATCTGGAGGGCAAAGCGGTTTCCGGCGGGCGCGTTAATTTGAACGATTTCCTCTTCGACGGCCTGCTGCCGCCAGTGATCACCAGCATGGCCTCGGCACAGGGTTTCCTCGGCGCGGCGTTCGACTTCGACGTCACGGCTGCCAATTACCCAACAGCGTTTACCGCCACTGTATTGCCCGGCAGCCTGAGCCTAGACGCGGCCACGGGCGAAATCACCGGCCAGCCTGACGCCACCGGCGAATACACCGTCACCTTGACGGCGAGCAATCTCGCCGGTTCCGACGAGCAAACCTGGACCCTCACCGTCGGCAACGAGCTGGAGCACTGGATTTTCGAGAACCTCGGCCTCGGCCAAAGCGTGGAAACCCTGGCCGAACAGGATACGAACAGCGACGGCATTTCCGACATCGTCAACTACGGCACGGGCGGCTCCTATAACGACCCCGAGGAGGCGCGCACTAAACTGCCAAAAGTCGAGGAAGACAACGATCGTCTGTTGTTCACCTTTCGCCGATTGGAAGGCTCGGGCACCGGCTCAACGGTCGATGGCTACACCGTTGGCGGTGTGACTTATAAGGTCTATTGCAGCGACGATCTGGCAGACTGGCAAACCGGCGCCAGCGCACTGGAGCAGATTGGCTCGCCGGTATCCAATGGCGACGGCACTGAAAGCGTTACCGTGGGCGGCTTGGGCGAAGGCGACTTCTGCTTTTACCGACTGGAGATTTTACCAGCGAATTAGCGCTCCCACTCAAGGCCCTTCTTCTTCATTTCATAGACCAAGCCAAGGGTCAGAATGAAGAGGAAGAACAGAATCGGCCAGAAATCAAGCACACCCACAGCGAGTAGCTCACGGTAAACGAGCACCCACGGAATCATGAAGACCATCTCGATGTCGAACAGGATGAACAGCATCGCGACGACATAGAATTTCACGCTAAACTTCGGGTGTGGCTTACTTTCCTCCAGCATACCGCACTCGTAGGCGGCGTCCTTCGCGTAGTTGCCGCGCGCGCGCTGGCCAAAGATGTGACTCGCCGTCAGGATCGCCGCAGCAATCACCACAGCGAGCAAAATCTGAATCAATACGGGCAGGTAGTCAGCCAATTCCATGACGCCCTAGGAAATCATTGGCCCCGCACTTGGCAAGCGGTTTTTCGGAGTATCGGCAGGCGTTCTCCACAACGAAAGACCAAGCAAAGCAGGCCAACGCCCGAAAACCGTTCTAAAAACCTTGTGGCGCCCTGCCCGAATTGTTTTCTTCCCTAAATGACGGAAAACGGAGGCATCCTCATCTCCTTTGAAGGCTCGGAAGGCAGCGGCAAAAGCACGCAAATCGCCCAACTCGCCGATAAAATTCGAGCAGCCGGACGCGAAGTTCTGCTGACCCGCGAGCCCGGTGGCACCGCCATCGGCGAAGAAATCCGCCACTTGCTCAAGCACGCCGACGCTGGCTTCGGCATGTGCCCCGAGACCGAGCTGCTGCTCTTTGCCGCCAGCCGCGCCCAACTCGTGCGCGAGGTGATCATCCCGGCCCTCAAGGAAGGCAAAGTCATCCTCTGCGACCGCTTCCTCGACTCGACCACAGTTTACCAGGGCGTGGCCCGCCAGCTGTCCGAAGATCCCGTGAGCGCAATAAACAGCTTCGCCGTTGGCGATGCGATGCCGCACCTGACGATCGTTGTCGACGTGCCGGCCGAAATCGGCCTCCAGCGTGCCGCCCAGCGCGCCAGCGACCTGCCCGATCGCATGGAGCAGGAAAACATCGAGTTCTACCAGTCCGTGCGCAAAGGCTACCTGATCCTCGCCGAGCAAATGCCCGAGCGGTTCTTCGTCGTGGATGGCTCGCTGGCCGTGCATGATGTAGCCGACCTGATCTGGGCCGAGGTCAGCGAGATTTTCGACATCGGCTAGAAGACTTTAAAACTGCACCGATGACTGGAAGCCCAACACGAAGGCATCGCTATATTGGTGCGCGCCGCCCGGATTGATGATGTATTGCAGGTCGGGCTGGAAGGTGAACCACTCGTTGACCTGGATCATGTAGGTGAGCTCGATGACGGACTCGAAATTCTGCCCCGGAATGCCGCGATTGCGCTGCGATTGGGCGAAGTCGTCGCTAAACATGCCGTAAACATAGCCCAGCGCGAGAAAGTCGTCTTTACGTGAAGGCAGAATCGCATCCCAGCGCACGCCGCCGTAGAACGAATATGGCATCTGATTCACCCGCTCGTCCGGCGCGATACTGACCACAAACCACGGGGTAATGCCGGTCTTATCACCATTCGAATTGACGCCGTTGGAATAGACCATCTGGTCAAACATCCAATACAAGCCCCACTTGCCCTCCACCTCGGCGCTCGTGCCTGGTGGTGCCGGCGCTGGCAGGAATTGCTGGAAGTGGCCGGTCACGTAATACGCACCCATCGAATAATTCCCCGGCAGCTCACTTTGCCCGCTGATTTTCATCCCTGGCCGCCAACCGAACATACCCATCAGGTAGGCGTTATCGTAGTCGAATGACCAGTCGAGACCATGCGCGCTATTGCGAGTCTGCGTGGGGGTTTTCGCGCCGCCATAGAGGCCGCCTTGCACGAAAAAATCCGATTCTTTGGGCGTGTATTTAGCGAAACCGCCCCAAGTGGAATTCGGGTAGGCATACATCGGCGTGTTCAGGAAAATCGACACCGGGTTGCCGTCGAAAGCGTTTTGCACGTAGCTCCAATAGATCGGCCGGGAAAGGAAATCGTCACCCTGCGCGATGCGGCCAACCTTGAGCAGCAGTTGGTCGTCGAATAGACTTTGCCGCCAGTAAAACGCATAGAGCCGCAGGTTTTGCCCACCATAAATCTGCTGAGTCTGGAAGACATTGCCGATGTATTTATTAGACAAGCTCGTGCCCGAGCGCCAGACCGCTGAAACGTAAAAATCCGCACCCTCGATGCCGAGTAATTTCTCCAGATCCGCGTCGGCGTCGAAGCCCATTGAGCCCGTATAAGTAAAGCCCTGGTCGCGGCCACCGCTCACGTTGCCCAGGCTGTCGGTGACGAATTTCAGCGACAGCGTCAGGCCCTCCTTGGCCAAATCGTCGCGGTAATAGCCGTCGCCGAGCATGTATTTATAGTCCCACCAACTTTGCACGGAGTCCGGAACGGTCGCCTCGGTGTGGTCGGTGAAGAAGGCCATCATCTCGTCATGACGTTCCTCAGCGGTCGCCGAATACTGCGTGTAGGCGGCAAACGCCGGGCTGGCTGCCAGCGTGATTAGCAGGCTCAAGCGCCGCATTGGACGCCAGGCTTTTGAATGATCCATGGTCGCGTGGGGTTGGGGTTATCGACGACCACAAAAATCCCCGGGCAAACTGCCTTCGTTGTTTCGGTTAGTTTGGCTGGGGGTTCATTGTGGCAACAAGCAGGTAGGAAATTTAGAGCTCGCGACTGGAGTTGCGCTCAATCAGCGGCAGCATTTGGCCGCGGCGGAAAAGCGTCACCTGGCCGGTACTGGCCGAGACCACCAGCGCAATGCAGTCCGTGGCCATCGAGATCGACGCGGCGGCGGCGTGCCGTGTGCCGAGCCCACTGGGCAGTTGCTGAGGTAGTTCGTTGGCGTGAATCAGCGTGCCGGCGGCTTCGAGCACGCCATCCCCACGAATGATGAACGCGCCGTCGAGCAGGGAAAATTCCTTCACCGTTTCGTCCATGAACGGGTTGAGAATGTTGCGCTCCTCGGCCTCGTAGCCGAAGAACGGATTGAGCACCAGCTGCTTCGTGTGTGGGCGCACTTGCTGGGAATCGCCAAGCACAAACAGCGAGCCGACCGGCTTGCCTTCGCGGCCTTCGATGGAAAGCTCCGTGGCGATAGCAAGCACGCGCTCTAGCACCTCGGGCTTGACGGCGGCGGGTAGCATATCGGTCTGCCGCGTGAGCACCGATTGGAATTCACGCTCCACGTCGACCACAACCAGCGTGTCAAATTGGTTGCTGTGTGGCAGGCCACCCACGCAGCACAAGCGTTCGTTGTGCTTGATGATACCGCGCGTCAAACCGATCAACATTGCACTGCGCAATTGTGATAAGCGGCTGTGCCCGAACGATCGCGCCGGGATGATTGCCGTGACGGTCTTACTGTCAAAGGTTGCCTCTGAGGCTGACTGCGTGACGAGGATCGTCTTCATATCGCCGAAGGATTCCGTCAAGTCCACGCCTCCGATGAAGGTGTCGCCAAAGACCATGATCGCCGAGCTTTGAGAGCCCTTGGCGACCTTGACCGCTTCCTTCAAGATGAGGCGGTTAAACTTGTTATCCTTCGTGCCCTGCTTCGTGCTGCTGCCACCAAAGGTAGCGGCCACCGAATCACGAAGCTCGCCAACATCCTTGGACTGGGTGAGCTTTTCGACGACGCCTGGCTCCTGAAAAGTTCGCGCCAGCGACGCCAATACATTCAGATAAGATTTCTCTTTTTCCGAGGCGAGCAGCAGGAACACCAAGCGGATTTCGCGGTATTCATCGTGTCCCTCGAACTCCAAACCTTGCGGGCACCGACCAATGGCGAACTGATACGGGCGCTTCATCGGAATACGCACGTGGGGCAAGCCTATGCCGCCACCGAGGTAAGTCGTCATCGTTTGCTCGCGTTCGATTAGCTCGCCCAGCAGTTGCTTTTTGGTCATCCCCGCCTCTTCGGGCAGCTTGCAGACTTCGAGCAATTCTTTGAGCGCGCCCTCCAAATCCGAGCTAACGATGTCGATGATTCGTGACTTGGAAATATACCGGTCTAGTCGCATGGAGGAGTTTTAAGTAACCTGTGGCAAAATGGCTCTACTGGCAACCTTTTTCTTTGGTTATCAGCAAGTTATTGATCTCAATTTTTCCCAACGCAACGGAGAAATGAGCGATTTACGCAATTTCCATTGCCAGCGTTACATGATGGCAAATGATGTAACAAAAGAGATACCATGAACGATTTACCCGGAAGAAAATTAGCCGTTTACGGTGCCTGGATGCAGCTCGGACCAGTCATCGGTCTCTTAGGGACGATTATCGGTATGCTCACCACGTTCAATGAAATGTCGGAGGGCGGAACCGCGGAGCCCGAAGCCTTGGCAAGCGGGATGGGGGTTGCCCTGGTCACGACTGCGTTCGGCTTTATAATCGGTTTGATTGGCCTGGTAATGCTCGGCATCGCGCTCTTTGGCCATCGATATCGAGCACCGTGGTTTTTCACTTTCTTGATCGTGTATTCCATTATCTGGATGCTCAATTTTCCCATCGGCACCATCCTTGGCGTTCTGCTCTTAATTTACGTGCTCAAGCGCAAAGACGAATTCCAAACGCCCGCTGTCACCTTATGACCACCCCCAACGCCAACTGGATTGCCATCGCCGCGATGGCCGAAAACCGCGTGATCGGCAACGGCAACGCCATCCCCTGGCGCTTGTCCGAAGACTTTAAATTCTTTAAACGCACCACGATGGGCCACGTGCTCGTGATGGGGCGCAAGACGTGGGACTCCATCGGACGCCCCCTGCCCGGCCGCGAGACCATTGTCATCTCCCGCCAGGCCAGCCCCGAGGACGTCCCCGGGGCCTTACTGATGCGCTCACTGGAAGAGCTGCAAACCTTCGATCCCGGCGAACGCAAAATATTCATTGCCGGCGGCGCGGAGATCTACCGCCAGACCCTGCCCATGTGCGGCGAGTTACTGTTGACCCGCGTGTATGGATCGCCCGAGGGTGACGCCTTTATGCCGGAGTTTGAACACCTCTTTGAACCCGTGGACAAACTGCTCAATTTCCCGGAGTTTGAGACCATTCGCCTGCAGCGAGTTAAGGAAAAAGATTAAAGGAAAAAGGAAAAAGTAGCGTCCCTATCTCGAAAGACCGAGCCTGCTATTTCCTTTAATCTTTTTCCTTTTTCCTCCTCATCTCCTCTTCGAGCATTTGCATCTGCTTTTTGCGGCGGTCTGGAATAATCTCCTCGCGTGGGCCGGTTGGCTGGAAGTCGTAATGGTCCACACCCAATCCGCGCAGCACCGCCTGCTCGACCGGTGAATAGCGGCCATCGGAACGGTTGAATTGCATTGGCTCCTTGAGCATGGCGGGTGGGTTGATAATGACCCGCGCTACCTCCAGCATATTCTGAGAATGGCAGTGCAGCATGTAGGGGTGTAGCAGGTAAACGTCGCCCGCGTTCGCCGTTGCCTCAACAAACTGCGAGCATTGGCTGATCAGATCCCGCATCGGGATATCGCCCGGCTTAAGTCCCTCCGGATGTTGCGCTAAATAGCGTGCCACGACGCTCACGGAATCCGTGGCGATGTAGGTCGCACCACCGTGGCTTTTCACATCACTCCAGGCGACAATCGTCAGCAAGCCCTGCTCAGGCGAATCGAGGAAGTGCCGGAAGAAATCCCCGTCTTTGTGCCAGCCTGGACAAGTCGGACCGGGCGCGCGGAACGGCTCATCCGCGCCAACGCCAAGGTTTAAAATGTAGGCGTTGTTGTAGTTCGCGGGCGTTTTCACCCGCTCTTCGCCACCGAGTAACTGGCATGTAGCCGCCCAGGCTTTGGGGGCTATCTCCGCGATCGCGGTTGAGCGGCTGATGCCGAGGTGGATCTTCTTTTCGACCCAGGTGGACCGATCACGACGGTCGTAGCCACAGCGCTCGAATGCCTCCTCTACCGCGGCATCGCAGACGTCCGGCACGATCGCCTCGGGCACGACAACAAAGCCGTATTCGAGAAAATGTTCGATATCGGATTCGGTCAGGGGACAGTCAGCGATCATGGGCAACGGGGTTGATTTGTTACCCACGTTAACAAGCCAACCGCACAGGTAAAGGCTAACCATTAGCCTGCGGCGAATGGAGGAAAAAGATTAAAGGAAAAAGGAAAAAGTATGGCCGACTACTCAGGAATTATCGGGAGCTTGCGGCAGGTAGCAACCGAGCCAACAGCAAACCTTTTTCCTTTAATCGTTTCCTTTTTCCTCACTAGAAACCGGCGTCCTTCGTTTCCATCGGCACTTTGTTATTCGTGCGCAGGAGGAGGACGGGTTCCTTGTTTTTGATCCAAACTTTCTGTTCTTTGGCGATGCGGGCGGGGGCGTGTTCGCAAACTTCAGCGATGGTCTTCACCGGCATGCGTCGGCCCTTTTTGCTCATGTTGTATTCGTAGGCGCAGCGGAACAGGCGCTCTTCGGTCACGTATACAGAGTCTTCTTCGGGGATTTGCAGCACCCAGCCAACGAGGTCGACGCCCTCCAGTTTGCCTTCCGGGTCGGAAACCATCATCACGAACTGCTTTTTCACGGGTGGCGGCTTCTCCTCTTCGTCTGCCTGCGCCTTGAGTTCGAGGTTAATCTCTTCGATGACTTGGGCCACCGTGCGCACATCCAGGCCGGTGCGGGTCATCACCATCTTCACTAAATCTACATCGACTTTCGCCATAGCCTTTTACGCTCGCGCACCGCCGCCGCGCTGGCCAGTCAATTTTCACACAGAGTGGATTTTTGCCGCGGATGGGGGCAAGCGGATCGCGAATTTCCACATTCGCATCTAATCGATCATATTCATACAGATGGATTGTAAGCGAATGTGGAAATTCGCGATCCGCCAGCTAACGTGGGCGGCCGGCCATAGCGCGATGATGCTTGCGGAAGCCTTCATTGGGCGAGCCGAGGAAATAGCGCGGCACGAAGGGAAACTCCTCCGTCACGTAATACTGATAGATGCCTTCGGGATACTCCGGCGTGCTGCCGTAGCGGCCATTGAGCCAATCAAGGTCGCCCGAGTCGGCCTCGTATTCGTAATCGCGGGTGTAGGCACCGTTATGGCGACCACCGGGTCCGCCGTCGCGCTGGCCTTCTTTCAGCCGCCAACTCGAGCGCATGCCTTCCTGGTAATAAATCGGGTAACCGTCAGCCGCCCATCCGATGAGCAAGGGCTCACTTTTGCCCGCCTTGGGATTTTTGGCGCGGAGCTCGTTGATCAGCCCCCAGGGAATGCCGTGGTAATGATACATGCCGCTGGGCTGGACGTGCGCGTTGTTTTGATCGACCCCCAGTTTGCCGGGATTGCCCGCGACAATCGCCTCCTCACGCCAACGGCGGTCGCCATTCCAGGTCTCGCCCGTGCCCGGGTCGAAAGGCACGCCATTGATCGCCACGCCGAACAAGTAGCCGTCGTAAGCCATCGGGCGCTCGGCGCGCTCAGGATGCAGTGGGACTTTAAAGGTAAACGACTGCGCTGCAATCGCGTTGGGATTCTTTCGGTTGGGAAATTGCCCTGTCTCATGCGCCGGCTGGTCCTTCGACGAGATGACCAAATAGTCGCCGATTTGCTCGATCTCCACCGCCCCGAGACTGGGTGCCTGCGCAATCACCGCGGTCAAATCCACGTCGGAATCGTGATCATGGTCACCGTGGGCGAACAGCGTGAAAGGGGCAATGAACAGGGTAGCGAGAGTCAGGCGTTTCATCTTAAATTGCTCAACCCCGCAGGCTCCCTATTGTTGCATCAAAGAGCCACTTTTCATCGAAGAATGCAGCCGGACCACGCTATCCGACGGGTCAGGCGCGCGGTCAGGGAAGTCCAGCGTGTAGTGCAGCCCGCGCGACTCCTTGCGCTGCAGCGCGCAGTCGATAATCAACTCGGCCACTTGAATGAGGTTGCGCAGCTCCAGTAGTGCGGCGTCGACTTTGAAATTCCAGTAATACTCAGTGATTTCCTGCTGGAGGTTGGCCACACGGGTTTTGGCGCGGCGGAGGCGCTTGGTTGTGCGGACAATGCCCACGTAGTCCCACATGGTCCGCTTGAGCTCGTCGAGGTTGTGCGAGAGAACGACGCGCTCGTCCGGGTCGCGCATGTCGCCATCGAGCCAGTCGGGCAATTTACTGGGGATAGCGGTGGTCTCCTCCAGCAGCTTAAGCGTGGTCGTGACCCCGTCGCGGGCGAGCACGCAGGCTTCCAGCAGTGAGTTGCTGGCCAGTCGGTTCGCTCCATGCAGGCCGGTACAAGCCACTTCGCCACAGGCCAGGAGGCCGGGAATGCTCGTGCGCGCCATGAGGTCTGTTTTCACGCCGCCGCAAAGGTAATGACAAGCCGGCACGACAGGGATCGGGTCTTTGGCCATATTGACGCCCTGCTTGAGCAGTGCCTCGAAAATCGTGGGAAAACGGTCGCGCAGGCTTTCCTCGGATTGATCGGTGATGTCGAGCCAGAGGTGCTGGGCACCGCTCTTCTTCATCTCGCTGTCGATCGCGCGGGCCACCACATCGCGTGGGGCCAGGTCTTTGCGCTCATCGTAGCGCGTCATGAAAGCCTCACCCTGTAGATTGCGCAACACCGCGCCCTCTCCGCGCACAGCCTCCGAGATCAGGAAACGCTCGTGCGTGTAGGTAAATAGCGAGGTCGGGTGGAACTGGATAAACTCCATGTTGCGCACCTCGGCACCGGCCCGATAAGCCATGGCAATGCCGTCGCCCGTCGCGATATCGGGATTGGTCGAGTACTGGTAAACCTGCCCCACCCCGCCGGTGGCCAACATGACTACTCGCGCGGAAAACGTCTCCACATTGCCCTGCTGCGAATCAAGCACGTAGAGGCCGACCACGCGATTGGCCATCGGCCCCATCGACATGCCTTTGCGGCGCAATTTTTCGTAGGTGATCAGGTCGATCGCCATGTGGTGCTCAAACACCTCGATCTCCTTGCACGCGGCAACGGCGTCCAGCAGCGCGGCTTCGATCGCGGCACCGGTGAGGTCCTTCACGTGCAAAATCCGGCGCTTACTGTGCCCGCCTTCGCGGTGCAGGGACACCCGACCGTCGCCCAGATGCGTAAAGTCCACCCCGAGCTCAATCAGCTCCTGAATGCGCGACGGGCCATCGCTGATGATCTCGCGCACGACGCCTTCGTCACAGAGTCCATCGCCCGCCGTGAGCGTGTCCTTCACGTGCAATTCGAAGTCGTCGGTTTGCGAAGTCACGCTGGCAATGCCACCTTGAGCGTAGTTCGTATTGGACTCGGCGCGGTTCTTTTTCGTAATGATCGCAACCCGGCGACCGGTGCGGCCAATTCCCAGAGCATAACTCAGCCCGGCTATGCCGGAGCCCACAACAATGACGTCAAAAGCCTTCAAAAATTCTAGAAATGGTTAATTTTCAACGAGTAAAGCGCGTAATCGTGTAGAATTCGCTGAAGAAAATCAACGCTACAGATTTTTTTTTGAAAGGATGGAATATTTTCCCCGACTTCATGTCATATTAACCAAAGAATTAAATTATGAAAGACCTGCTTCTCATTTTCGCCTTTATCGCTGTTGCCGCAGCGGTCGTCCTCAACACCAGCGGTTCCTGCGCATTTGCCGGCACGCCGTCTAACGCCGCTGCGCCCGCCGAATCTGGCGCTAGCACCATTTCCATGGAGCAGCAGCCCAACGTCCCCGAAGGCTGGGTGACGGACTATCAGGGCGCGCTCGCTTTGGCGAAAGAGGAAGGCAAGGCCGTCCTGATCGACTTTACTGGCTCCGACTGGTGCGGCTGGTGCAAGAAGCTTGATAAGGAAGTTTTCGACCAGGCTGCCTTTGAAGATTACGCCGAGAAAAACCTCGTCCGCCTTTACTTGGACTTCCCTAACAATAAGCCGCAAACGGAAGCACTATCCACACAAAATGAGGAACTCTCCAAAAAATACGGTGTCAGAGGATTTCCAACAATCATTGTTCTAAACTCCGACGGAGAAATGATTTCCCAGTTGGGCTATCAGCGCGGCGGAGCCGAGAAATATGTAGAAACTTTAGAGGGCGTTATCAACAGCCCGGAAAAATCGTAAGAGTTCAGTCAGTATAGTAGAGTAATAGTTAGCAGCAGGAGTGGCGTCGGTTCGAGTGAGCCGACGCCTTCTTGTATCTACACCTCGCGATACGCACGAAGCAGTTGCTCGGCCGAGAGCCCCTGCAGGCCATTGGGTGACTCCTGTCCGAGCACTGTGCGATGCTGGTCGCCCGGGGGCAGCCACTCGTCCTTGCCCTCGTAATCGCGAAACCAGGACACCGTCGGCGTGTTCATCATCAGCGCCAAGTGCAGAGCACCGGAATCGCCGCCAAAATGACGACTCGCACGGCCCATGGTCTCCGCTAATTCCAGCAGCGACAACTCTCCGGCAAATACCCGCCAGGGCGGTTCCGGCAAGCGCTTAAGCAGCTCGGCGACTTTGCCTTTTTCACGCTCATTCGGTGCGCAGGAAATGACCACCTTGGGGCCGCTTTTATCGGCAATAAGCGCTGCGACCAACTTGGCTAATTCCTCCATGGGCAGCTCTTTCTGGTCCTGCGTCGTGCAAGGGCTGATATGCAAATAGCCGTGCTCACCGTCGAGTTTTTCGTCCACCGCCGCCACGACTTCCGCGGGCAAGGTTACCGCAAATTCCGGTGCCACACTGACGGGAATTCCCGCTGCGGGTAGGCATTCCCAACGCTGAACAAAGACCGGGCGACCGCCGTGGGGAACATCAACCGTGTGCGTGAAACAATGCGGCCAAAACGCCGACTGCTTTGGTGGCACGCGGCCCAGCCGCCACTTTGCACCGCTGGCCCAGGTCAGAATACTGGAGCGGTCCGAGCCGTTCAGGTTGATCACCGCATCGTATTGGCGGGCGCGCAGGTCTTTCACGTAACCAAAATTCTCATACCACTTCGGCCCCTTCGGAAAGCGCGGGTAACCAAGCACATTGTCGAGCCCGGGAACAATTTGCAGAATCTGCCTTGCGCGCGTCTCCGCCATCACATCGAGCTGGGCATCCGGCCAGGCTCGGCGAATCTCATGCAGCGCCGGGATCAGGTGGACCGAGTCGCCCAGAAAGCCCAAATCGAGCACCAGCAGGCGCCGCGCATCGCGCGCTTGTTCATAGAAGCTTCGGCCTTGCTCGTTCATCGCTTAGTCGTTTTGGTGGAGAGTTTTAACGCCCCCTAACCGTGCGACGCGAAAAAATCCTGGCAATCAAATTCAAGTTCCTTGGCGACGTGGCCCTGATGGTCCCGGCGCTCAGAATGCTGCGCCAGCATCAGCCGGAGGCCGAGATACACGCCCTCGTCGCCGCCGAAGCTGCCCCCCTGCTTCAGCGCCTCAGTTGGATTGACAAGGTCTGGGTGCTTAAGCGCACGCGCGGAAAGCTCCGCCTCCGCGACAGCCTGCCCCTGATCCGTGAGCTGCGCGCCGAGCAATTTGACCGCAGTGTGGACTTCGTCGGCAACGACCGCGGTGCCGTGCTTTCCCGTATGATCGGTGCCCGCGAACGACTCGGCGTTATGGCTCCCAAGGGCTTCGCCGGCCGCGCCAAGTGCTACACGCAAACCATCGAAGAGCTCGACACCACGCGCCATGAAATCGTGCGGGACGCCTATGTGCTCTCGGCGTGGAGCGTCCCCTTCCTGCGCGACGGGCTTTCCCTGGAACTGACGCCTGACCCGTCTTTGGCTGACGAGGCCAAAAAAATCCTGCCCAACCCCGGCATCATCGGCCACCTGTCCACCAGCCAACCCAAGAAAGAATGGCCCGTCGAGCACTGGGTCGAGCTGCACGCATTGATGCAAAAAAGCGGCCTGCCCATGGTCTTCACCGCCGGACACACCGAGCGTGAACAGGCATTATTAACAGCCCTCAAGGCCGCGCTTCCCGAGGCTCATTGCCTGCCCGCCTTTGCTTCGCTGGAACTGTATATCGCAACCATCGCTCGCGCCTCGCTTTTCATTTCGCCCGACACGGCCCCCCTGCATTTGGCGGCGGCGCTAGGCGTGCCAACGGTCGGCTTTTTCGGCCCCACGGCCTCCTCCCGCTGGGCCCCGCTCGGCCCGCAAAACCTGAGCATCCAAGGTGCGCCCTGCCCTTGCAGCGGCCACCTGCACGTCTGCGATCAGCCCATACCGTGCATCAACACTGTGCTGCCAACCGACGTCGCTGAGGCCGCCTTTGCACTGCTTAAAGGGGGCAGCCAATGAACACCCTACCGCTATCCGTCTGCCTGATAGCGCACAACGAAGCCGCGCGTATCCGCCGCTGCCTCGACAGCGTTAAGCCGCTCGCGAGCGAGATTATCCTCGTTTATAACGACTGCACCGACGGCACTGAGACTATTGCCCGCGACGAGTACGGCGCACAAATTTTCGAGGAATCCTGGCACGGCCACCGCGACCAGAAAAACATCGCCCTGGAGAAATCCACGCAGCCATGGACGCTCTGCCTCGACTGCGATGAGGAACTTTCCCCCGAGCTTGTCGATCAACTACGCGCCTTCATCGAGGCCGACGACCCGGCATTTAACGGCGCGTCTTTTCCGCGCAAAGTATGGTTCCTTGGGCGCTGGATGACGCATGGCGACTGGTATCCCGACCGCTCACTACGCCTGATCCGCACTGGCAAAGGCCGCTGGGCCGGCAGCCGCGAACACGACCGCATGGACCTCGAAGGCACCGCCAAAAAGCTCACTGCGGACCTGCATCACTACACTAACCCAACGCTCAACGACCAGATCGAGAAGATCAATTACTTTGCTGATATCTACCTGCAGCGCCAGCTCGATGCCGGCAAAAAATGGTCGCTCAGCCACGCCATTTTGCGACCGCCGTGGCGCTTCTATCGTGCCTACTTTTTGCGTCGCGGTTTCATGGACGGCTTTCCGGGATTTTACGCGGCCGTGCTGACTTCCTTCGCAACCTTCGTCCGCCACAGCCGTCTTTACGAATACGACACCACGCCGGAAGTCCGGGAAAAATTTAAGCCGCGCCAATGAGCAAGCACCCCGCCATTGGGCTGGTGATCAACACCTACAACTCCCCGCGCAAGCTCGACGCCGTGCTGCGCTGGCTGGCCGCCGGCACCGAGGCACCCGACGAAATCCTAATCGCCGACGATGGCTCGACTGTAGAAACGCGCGAGTTGGTCGAAGTCTGGCGCCACAAGATGCCACTGTGGAGGATGCGACATGTTTGGCAGGAGGACAACGGCTACCGCCGCTCCCGCATTCTGAACCTCGCCATTGCGCAAACACATTGCGACTACCTCGTCTTTATCGACGGCGACTGCCTGCCCTTCAAGCGCTTCATTGCCGATCACCGGGCCATCGCCGAGCGCGGAACCTTCGTGCAGGGGCGCCGTTGCTTTGTGGTGCAAAGTAAAGTCGATGCGTTGATCGACAATCAAACGAATCTCGCCAGCCTGTTCCTCAGTGGCAACCTGCACGGGGCCTTCAAGGCAGTGCGCTGGCCCCGGCCAGTCATTAAGCGCAACTGCGAACTGCACGGCATCCTCGGCTGCAATCTTGGCATGTGGCGCGACGACCTGATCGCCGTGAATGGCTACGATGAATCCTACGAGGGCTGGGGTGCCGAGGATTCCGATCTCGCCGCCCGCCTCTACCACCTCGGCTTGCAGCGTAAATTTGTCTATGGCCGCGGACAGCTCGCGCATCTCAACCACCCTGAGCAGTCCCGCGATCGCTACGACGCTAACAAGCAAATGCTGCAAGCCACATTGGACGAAAAACGCGTCCGCTGCTCAGTCGGGCTCGACCAACATTTGGAGTCACCGGCATGAAGCTCGATGGTATTCAAGCCATCACATTTGACGCGGCGGGCACGTTAATCGTTCCGCATCCGTCGGTGGGCGAGGTTTACGCCGAGGTGCTTGGCGGCCTGGGTTACCCGCTTGATCCCGATCTGTTGGAGCAAAATTTCCGGGCCAGTTTTAAGGCACTCAAACAGAATAAGCCCGACGCCGTGCTCGACCGAGAAAGCTGGTGCACCATCGTCGCCGGAACGCTGAATGGCCTGACGCCAAGCGACCAATTTGACACGCATTTTGAAGCTCTCTGGAATGCCTTCGCAATGCCTGATCGCTGGCGGGTATTGCCAGGTGTCAGCGAAACCTTGCAAGACCTCAAGCAACGCGGCTTCCGTATGTTCGTTTTGTCGAACAACGATTCGCGCCTGCGAGGCATCTTGAATGGCCTGGGCTTGGCCCAATATTTCGAAGCCATATTCGTTTCGGCAGAGCTCGGCGTTGAAAAGCCGTCACCCGAGATTTTCAGGCGAATTGAAGCGGAGGTTGGCGTCTCCTCAGCACATTTGCTTCATGTCGGCGACAGCCTGAAAGAGGACGCTCAAGGCGCGATTGGTGCGGGTTGGCAAGCAGCGCTCGTTGGCCCCAAGGCGGCGGCATCCGACTTAGCGGGTGCCGCAAATATCGCCGAACTCTTCAACGTGTCCTTGCCATAAAAAAATTGAATTGAAGCATGCAAGGAATTGCGGAGAATTACGTCTTAAAGGAAAAGGATTAATCAGGATATATGCTTCTCGCCGTTTACAAATGGTTCACCCGTAACTTCTTAACATGCCAGGACGCCGCGCGCCTGGTATCGGAGTCGTGTGAGCGGAATTTGACATTTAGCGAGAAGCTGAAGCTGAAGATATTGTGCATCATGTGCCCCTACACCGACCGCTACGACAAGCAGGTGGGCCTGATGCATAACAAGCTCGGGGCCTGCTGTGATGACATCGGCGAGGCTGCCGTTTCGCGAGGCATGTCCGACGAGTGCAAGGCGCGTCTCAAGGCAGAGCTCAGCAAAACGGAATAGCCGCCCTGCTGAGCCAATACCGTTTAATAAACGTCGCGCACGTAGCGCTTCTCCTTGCGTAGCTTTTCCACATAAGCCGTCGCATCTTCGTAGCTCATACCGCCCGCTTTCGCGATGACTTCGTGCAGCGCCGCGTCGACATCTTTGGCCATGCGCGAGGCGTCGCCGCATACGTAAAAATGCGCACCCTCTTCCAACCAGGCAAACAGTTCTTCGGCCTGCTCCAGCATACGATGCTGCACGTAAACCTTTTCCGCCGTATCGCGCGAGAAGGCCAGGTCGAGCCGGGTCAGGCAATTTTCTCCCTGCATCAGCTTGAGCTGCGGTTCGTAAATGAAGTCAAACTCGCTCTTTTGATCGCCGAAAAACAGCCAGTTCTTGCCCGGTGCCTTGGTCGACATCCGCTCTTCGAGAAACGCGCGGAACGGCGCGATGCCGGTGCCCGGACCAACCATGATCATGGGCGTATTAGGATTGACGGGCGGCTTAAAGTGTTTGTTTGGCTGCACGTAAACCCGCACTTCGCCGCCTTCTTCGAGGTCGGCCAAGAAGGTCGAGGCAACCCCCTTGCGGCTACGCCCATGCGTCTCATAGCGCACGGCACCCACCGTCAAATGCACGTGCCCGGGGTGTGCCTTCGGGCTGGAAGAAATCGAGTAAAGGCGCGGCGCGAGCTTCTTGAACATTCCGATGAAGTCCATCGTTGTTTCCCACTGACCCGGGAACTCGATCAGCGCATCAATGATCTGACGGCCTGCCATGTAATCGTCGATATCGCCGCTGCCGTCGGCCAGCAGTTCGTTCAGCTTTTGGTGATTCGCAAACGGCGCAAGGTTGGCCAAAAATATCTTCGAGATATTCGTAATGTCGTAAAACTTCGATAGCGCCTCATACAAAGCAACCTCCCCACCCTCGGGGTTGGCAACGGGCTCCTCGCCGGTAAATCCGGTCGCGGATAAAATCTCTTCGACCAGCGCCTTGCAGTTGACCGGCACCACGCCCAGCGCGTCACCGGCTTCGTATTCTAGCCCCGATCCGTTCAGGCAGATTTCCACGTGGCGGATTTCTTTGGCCGAACCTTCTTTATTCAAAACGTGGTTCTTCAGCAGCTTGCCCGCAAACGGATTCTTGCGACTGTAACCGGGTGCTTCTTCGGCTTCAGTCGGCGCAGGTAAACTTTGCATCGCAGAGTTTGTCGCAGGTGCTTCACCTTCATTCGCTTTACTCAACGTACCGCTTAACCACTCCTCGAAGTCGTCGTCGAACTCTACATCACAATACACGCCATTGTGCAAACGCTCGGCACCAAGCTCGGCTAGGCGCGAGTCAAACTCCTTGGCGCACTGGTTAAAATCCGGGTAATTCGAGTCGCCGAGTCCCAGCACCGAGTAGCGGACTTTCTCCAGCTTCGGTGCCTCGTCGGACAGGAGAAAGCTGTGCAGCTCCTCAGCATTGTCGGGAGGGTCGCCCTCGCCATAGGTCGAGGTAATGATGAGCAAATTCTGCTCATTGGGCAGGCGCTCCGTCGGGTATGCTTCCATGTCGAAGACCTCCGCGGCAAAGCCTTGAGCCTTGGCTTTTTTGGCGGTTTGCTTGGCCAGTGTTTCGGCATTGCCCGTTTGCGAACCGAATAGGATCGTTAGGGGGCGTGCGGGGGCCGCACTTTCGGCTGGCATTGGCAAGCTGGCAGGCGAGCCTGAGAAAATGCCCGCCAGCAGACCATTTAAATAAGCGCGCTGCTCCGCAGTGAATGGCGCGTTTTCCGGCAAGAACGGAACGAGGGCTTGAGGACTAGTTGAGGACATGGTTCGCAAAAATTTGTTTGAGTTCTTCAGTGGTGTGACGGCGGGTAAATTGAATAAAGCTCTCCGTGCCGTCGCGTGAGGCCAGGTAAGTTTTGAGGACGTGTTCCAAGAGCGGCGGGATCTCCTCGAATGGCACGCTTTGGAACACCTCCTGTGCAATCCCCTGCTCGTTGTCGACGCCACCACCGAGCACGATGTGGTAACCTTCGACGGACTCGCCATCGACTTTTATCTTCACTCCTTGCAGGCCGATGTCGCCCACGTAGTGCTGTGCGCAGGAGTTCGGACAACCGGTAAGGTGGATGTTTATCGGCTGGTCCAGCGTCACTGCGCTCTTCAAGTGCTCGCCCAGTTTGAGCGAATGCGCCTTTGTGGCCGAGGCGGCAAATTTGCAACCGGCATTACCCGTGCAGGCTACAAGACCGTTCATGATGTAATCGTGCTCGCAGTTCATCCCGAGCGCACGGAGCTCTGCCTTGAATGCAGCGAGGTCCTCCGTCGCGATGTGCGGAATGATAAAGTTCTGCCAGGCGGTCAGGCGGATGTCGCCCTTGCCATATTTCGTGGCCAGTCGGGCCGCGCCTTTCATCTGGTCGGGAGTCATGTGGCCCACCGGGCAAGTGACACCAACGTAGTTCAAACCCTCCTGCTTTTGTGGGTAAACGCCGATGTAACCATGGCGCGTGACGGGCTGGCGCGGCTCGCAACTTTGCAATGCAAAGTAACGCAGTTTGAAGGCCAGCTTCTTGCCAACTTCTTGGAGGTATTTTTCCACACCCCAGTTGTCGACGAGGTATTTCAGCCGTGCCTTTTTGCGGTTCGTGCGGTCACCGTGTTCCTGAAAAACACGCAGCATCGCAGCGGCAACGGCCACGCATTCTTCCGGCTTGAGCAGCAGCCCACAGTCACTGGCAAATTGCTTGTGTCCGGTAATGCCGCAGAGCTGCACGCGGAAGTAAACACCGGGCTCGACATCGTGCTCTCCGCCGACTCGCACTGCGTAAAATGCGATATCGTTGGTATCGGCGCAAACGCTCACCGCGCCGCCATTATCGAAGGCGATGTTGAACTTACGCGGCAAGTCGTAGAGATCACGGTTGTTTAAAATGTAGTGGTGCATTGCCTTGGCCAGCGGCAGCACGTCGATAACTTCCAGCGGGTCAAAACCGCTCGTGGGTGAGGCTGTGATGTTGCGCACATTATCGGCACCGGAGCCTTGCGCGGTCAGTCCGAGTTCACGCATTTTTACCAGCACATCAACACTGTCTTTCGCTTTGATTTCGCGAATCTGGAAGTTGCCGCGCGTAGTAACGTGCGCGCAATTACCGCCCCAGTCTTCCGCGATTTCCGCCAAGCCGATCATTTGATCCGCGCGCAGTACGCAACCGGGAATCCGGCAGCGTAGCATGAAGGCATCCTGCGCAGGGGCCACATAGAAGAGGCCATGAAACTTATAGCGGAAGACATCGCCGCCCTCTGGAAATCTATCCCTTGCAGCGTTATCGAGCATAGTGTCCCACACGTCGAGGCCATGTTGGTCGTATTTGATTTTTTCCTCTTTGGAGAGATCGTCAATGGGCGTGCCGTGCACGGTTTCCTCGGCAAGGTTTCCGCCTTCGGCCGATCCGGCCTCGTGGGTAAATTGCCCGTTTGCGGTCTGCCCAACGAAGTAACCGCGCTGAGAAACGCCTGCAAAAAATCCCTGCAAGTACTGTTTCTGTATCGGGTTGAATTCCTGGTTGGTGCTCATGGTGATGTCAGTCGTTGATGAGTGTCAAATTTCAGGCCTTTTTCACCGCCACCGCGCAGGCCTTGTAGGAGGGCTGGCGCGAATGCGGATCAAAGGACGAGTGCGTGAGTTGGTTCACTTGGCGGTAGTGCATCGGAGCAAAGATGGATCCCACCGGCGTGATTGGCGTCAGGTGTGCAGTCACGGTGATCGCGCCACGACGGGAGCGAACCACAACCGATTCTTCGGAACCAATACCGAGTCGACGCGCGTCTTCGGGATTGATCTCGATGTATGCCTTGGCGGGGTAAAGTTTGCGCAGCACGTCGGACTTTCCAGTGCGTGTCTGGGTATGCCACTGAGAGGACGAGCCGCGGCCCGTAAGTAGTGTAAAGGGAAACTCCTCGTCGGTCGGTTCTGGCAATTCTCGCGGCGTATCGAAGATCATTTTCGCGCGGCCATTCGGGGTGAAAAATTTGCCGTCGGTAAACAGGCGTCGTTGCTTTTCGACTTTTTCAACGGACTCAGCTAGCGGCCATTGTATGCCGCCGTTTCGCTCCAGCATCGCGTAATTTTCAATGCCGGAAATGTCGCAGGGCTGGCCTTTGGAGAGCTCCGTCATGATTTTAAACACGGCCTCAGGCGAGCGCCAGCGACTGAACATTTCGCCACAGCCCCAGTAATGTGCGACGAGTTGGAAAATGTGAAAATCTGCCAGGGCCTGTCCGGGCGCGCGGCTGACTTTACGAATGCGGCCGATGCGGCGCTCGCTGTTGATTAGCGTGCCCTCCTTCTCGCCCCACGCGGCGGCGGGCAAGACTAGGTCTGCCATCTGCGCGGTCTCGGTCGTGTGAAACATATCCTGCACGACGAGGAAATCCAGCTTCTCGCGGAGGCGGTTCCAACGGTTTTGGTTGATCCATGAGTGCGCGGTATTCGTGGCGATGATCCACAGGGCTTTGATTTCACCGCGCTCGACGCCTTCTAAAATCTGGTCGTAGCTCCAGCTGTTTTCGGTGGGGATGCAGGCCACGTCAATGTCTAGAATACGAGCGACTTTGGCGCGATCATCTGGGCAGGTGAATTTATGGCCGCCGAGCAAATTCGTGGAGTTACTGAACAAGCGCGAGCCCATGGCGTTACACTGGCCGGTGATGGAATTCGCGCCAGTTCCAGGCTTGCCGATGTTCCCCGTCAGCAGAGCGAGGTTGATGATCGACTGCGCGACGCGGGTGCCTTCGTGACTTTGGTTGACGCCCATGGTCCACCAGAGGGAGACGCGTTTACCGCTGCCGATCAGGCGGGCCACTTCAAACAACGCACCTTCATCGAGGCCGGAGATTTTTGCGACACTGGCGAGGTCGTATTCGCCTTCGAGCAGGAACTGCTTCAGCTCGGCAAAGCCGTCCACATGCGCGTCGATAAAGTCCTGGTCGATCCAGTTGTTTTCTATCAGTGCGCGCGCCAAGCCGTAGAACAAAACGAGGTCCGACTTCGGCTTCAGTGGCAGGTGATGCGAGGCAGCCATCGCTGTCTCCGTGCTGCGAGGATCGATGACAACGATCTCAGGATTGCGGCGATTGCGCATGACGCGCTGCCACATGATCGGGTGCGTGATGCACAGGTTGGAACCGACAAAGACGAGCACGTCCGACTCTTCAAAATCCTGATAAGTATAGGGCGGCGCATCGAAACCGAAGGACTCCTTGTAAGCGGCGACCGCCGTGGCCATGCACTGGCGGGTGTTGCCATCGCCGTGAACCATGCCAATGCCGAACTTACAAAGTGAGCCGAGAAAGGCCATCTCCTCCGTGGGGATTTGGCCGGTGCTGAGCCAGGAAATTGCCCGTCCGCCATGCTCCTGTTTAACGCCCTTAAATCGGGTGACCATCTCCATCATTGCCTGCTCCCAAGAGACCGGCTGCAGCTTGCCATCGGCGTCGCGGAGCAGCGGCGTGGTGGCGCGGTCATTGGCCTTAAGCGGGGCCAGCGACTCCCAGCCTTTCGGGCAAGCCATGCCCATGTTCACCGGGTAGGCTTTGTCAGCAGAGAGATTAAAAGCTTGGCCGTCTTTGAGGTGAACCTTCAGGGAACAGCCGGTGGCGCAGTAGCCACATACGCTCTCGGTGGTGGCGTCAGGCTGCTGCGTCATGGGCAGTTGGCCAAGGCCGAACTCCGACGGGCGCTGGACGATCTCCTGCGTCAGCGGGCCGTTCCATTGGCGGAGCGGCGTGTTCGCTTCAGGTCGTTGGGTAAAACGTGTCGAGTTCATGATGCAATTCCTCCCGGCATTTTGGGTGCCGCCACGGCCCGGAAAAACAAGTAGCGCTCCGCGATCTCGCCCCCCAGGACGAGCAGTGCACCGCCTATGGCAAAAACGGATTGCGCGCCAAACCAGATTAGCAGCACGCCGATTAAGGTGAATAACCAGCGGGCAATGAACACTTCCCGTTCACATTCGAGCTGGATCAACGCACTGTGCTTGCCCGGGCTGAACTGCGGGTTGCCCAGCTCGACCATGCCAGCGATGTCCACTGCTGCCTTTACCAGCACCCCGAGTGACAGTGCCAGGAAGCTCACCGAGCACAGCCCAAACACGCAGCCGCCGACACCGAGCGCGATGGCCGAGGCACCAAAGAAACGGACGCTGGAGTAAGTGAACCGCCAGAATGGGCGCTGCGTATCGGCGTAAATCATCACCGAGGTGAAGACGCCTGCCAGACCGATAGCGACTGTCGCCCAAAGTGCGAAGGCAGGAATTTCAAATGGCAGCGGGATAAACTGCGCAGCGGTCAGGCCGAAGAGCAGCGGTGCGTAACCGCCGAAGGTAACGATCTCCCGGCTCAGCCAAGAATGCGTCACCCCGAGGAATGCTCGCCAAGCCTTGAGCGGTTGGCCGAGGTGCAGGACACTGGCAGTCAAGCCAATCGCGGCAAAGATACTTGAGGCGACGAGAAGCGCAGCTTGCTGAGCAGTCCAGATCGCGGCAGCACCGGCCAAGCCTACGGAAATCTGCGTCAAGGTCAGCATGATGACCAGTGGCCAGTGCGCGTGCTGTGGGCGCAGCGTAGTGGCGTCACCCGCGACTGCGTCTTGTGGGATGTCACGCTTGGAGATGTAGGCCGTCGAGGGCTTGGTGTAAGATTGATGCGGGGCAGCGGGTAGGAATGACGGTGCGCCGTCTTCCTTTGCTTTGTGTTGCAAAGCTTCCTTATCCACCGTGACGATGCGAATGGCTTCCGTCGGGCACGACTGCACGCAGGCGGGTGCCTCACCCACGGAAAGACGGCTGTAGCACATATCGCACTTGCGGACGATGCCCAGTCGCTTGCTGTACTTCGGCACGTCGTAGGGGCACTTGAGCACGCAGTATTGGCAGCCGATGCACTGATCATCGAGGTGCAGAACGATGCCTGTCTTCGGATCTTTTTCGTAGGCATTGACCGGGCAGCCATTCAGGCAACCGGGGTCCACGCAATGGTGGCAGGCAGTCGTCACCGTTTGCTGGTAGGCCTTACCTTCACGCACGCCTTGGATCAAGCCAACGTCGCGCCAAGTTTCGTTCTCCTCCAAGCCATTCAAGCTATGACAACCGGCCACGCAGGCCTTACAGCCGGTGCACCGATCCAAGTCCACCTCAAAGGCAAACTGCTGGCCCTCCTTGGGGTTTTCCAGTGGCAACAGGTCACGAAACGGTCCCTCGAAATCACCCTCGTCATAACGGCGGGAAAAGTCCGTGACGGGGGTTTCGAGACGCGCCTGCTCACGCAACAGCCGATCAATCGGCGTTTCGTCAGACTCGAGCGTATGGACTTCGGAGATCATTATTACTCAAAAATTATGTTCGCTCCTATTGATGCACCGGCCATGCCAACTACTTGTTGCTGCGGGATTTAGAAACATCAATCGGCTCATTCTAAGTATGAGCATTATTCATACGATTATCATATAGGCATGAACGCTTAACATTCCACCCACAGGGCCTAGATTTCGAAGCCACAACCAAACCGCTGAGCCAGTGAGGAAAACAAGATGGCGGTAATTTTTATACATCTTGCACTCCTGCCTGCTGACCATTCGGCTATATTTATACTGCGATCAGTGTGATGCGGCGGCTTCGGCGGGCGGTAATGCCTCACTGGCCGACTCGATATCAGGATCGAAGCGGATCGGGCCGCCGCCATGCTTCTCGGCCTCGCAGTCGTCGAGAAACTGTAGCAGGCGCTGGCGGTAGCGGTAGAATTCGTCCGTCTCCATGATTTCCTCACGGCTGCGCGGACGCTCGAAATGGATCGGCATCACCTGCCCCACCCGCGCATGCGGCCCGTTGGTCATCATGCAAATGCGGTCGCACATGAAGATGGCCTCATCGGGGTCATGCGTGATGATCATCGTCGTGATCTTTTCACGGTCGAGGATGCCGAGGATAACGTCCTGCAACTCCATCCGGGTCAGCGAGTCCAATCGCCCAAACGGCTCGTCGAGCAGCAGCACCTTCGGCTTGAGCGCAATCGCGCGAGCGATGCCGACGCGTTGTTGCATGCCGCCGGAAAGCTCACGCGGGTATTTGTGCATGGCGTCGGCCAAGCCAACGACACTCAGCGAATACTCCACGATGACGCGGCGCTGTTGCTTGGACGCGTGCGGGTAAACTTGCTTCACGCCCATCATGACGTTCTGAAAGGCCGTCATCCAGGGAAGTAAACAAGGTGCCTGGAAAACCACCGCGCGGTCCGGGCCTGGGCCGTCAATTTCTTTACCGGCGACCACGATGCCACCGTCGGAAATATCGTTGAGGCCGGCAACCATGGTCAACACCGTGGACTTGCCACAACCGGAGTGACCGATTACTCCGATCACTTCGCCTTTTTTGATGGTCAGGTTAAACCCGTCGACAACCTTCACGGCTTCACCGAAGGGATTCGGATAGGCCTTAACGAGGTTGGAAATTTCTACATATCTGTTGTCAATCATGATGTGTCAGCGTTGATGATTGAGGTATTTTGGTTGCTTGATTAAGCAGCGGAAAAATCGATTGGTTGAATGTCTGGCATGGCCAGGCCTTTATCGACGCGAAGCATCTTGGCCTCTTTGTTCATGGCGGTCATGAAGTGGATGATTTCATTGCGCAGGTGCTTGAACTGGGGATTGGTGTTCAGCGTCGTGCGATCGCGCGGGCGATCCAGTGTGACGGGGAAGTCCCTGGCCAGCGTGGCACCGGGGCCCATGGTTAGCGGGACAATGCGGTCGGCAAGCAACACAGCTTCGTCGACGTCGTTGGTAATCATGACCACCGTGCGCTTGTCTTCCTCCCAGATGCGGACGAGCTCGTCTTGCAGGTTGGCCCGGGTCAGGGCGTCAAGCGCGGAGAGCGGCTCATCCATCACCAGCACCTCGGGCTGCATCGAGAGCGTGCGCGCCAAGGAAACGCGCTGGCGCATGCCGCCGGAGAGCTCACTGGGCTTTTTGTCGCGGGCCGGCGTGAGGCTCACCATTTCGATGTAGCGTTCCACATGGGCCCTGCGCTCCTTTTTGCTGTAGTGTGGGAAGACCTGTTTCGCGGCCAGTTCGATGTTGCCGTAAACCGAAAGCCACGGCAGCAACGAGTAGTTTTGAAAGACAATGCCCAAGTGCGGGCCGGGCTTCGTCACCGGTTTACCCTTGAGCTTGATGACGCCGCTGTCGGGACGCAGCAAGCCGGTGAGTAGCGAAACCAGAGTGCTCTTACCGCTGCCGGAAAACCCAACCACGGCGATGAATTCATTCTCCTCCACGGAGAGAGATGCGTCGCGCAAGACTTCGGTCCGAAAACCCTCCGGACCGAAGCCCACGCTGACATTTTCCATTTCCAGGAAAGCCATAAAATACCAGTCGTTGAAATTACTTTGCGTTGCAGAGTTAGATTGCAGTCGGGGCACCATCGAAGGACACCGAGCGCTGCAGGACGATCATGATGCGGTCGAGCAAGAGGCCTACCGCGCCAACCACGAACACCACCACGAACATCTGGGCAAAGGTCTGCGAAGAACCGTTGTTGAACATATCCCAGACGAATTTTCCAATGCCTTCGCTGGAGGATAGCAGCTCGGCGGCGATGAGCACCATCCAGCCCACACCAAGGGAGATGCGCAGCCCGGCGAAGATCAGCGGGAGTGCCGATGGCAGCACGATCTTAAAGAGACGGCTGAAGAAGCCGAGACGCAGCACACGGGCAACGTTCACGTGGTCCTTCTCGACCGAGGCAACCCCCAGAGCGGTGTTGACCAGTGTCGGCCACAGCGAGCAAAGCGCCACCGTGATCGCCGAGGAAAGGAACGCCGGGTGGACGGGTGCCTGCTCCGGGTCGGAGATAAATCCGCCAACGATAATGAAAACAATCGGCAGCCAGACAATCGGCGAGACCGGCTTGAACAGCGCGATGAGCGGAGTCAGCGCGGCCATACAAACGCGGCTCAGACCACAGATCACACCCAGCGGAACGGCAATCGTGGTGCCAATGAAGAAGCCGACAAACACACACCAGACACTGCGCGCGATCTGGCGCGGGAAAGTCCATGGGCGGGAGTATTCACTCTCGGCAATGCGGTCGATGGCTTGCTGTTTCTTGAGCACCTGCTCAGCAGCCCTGAACGTTTCCTTGCCACCGGTGGCGGTCATGAACGCGGTTTGCAGCTCAGTGAGTTCGCTTTGCTCGCCGGTCACCTTCACGGATTGGTTGCCCGCAGTCAGGTAGTCGAGGCGCTTGCTCAAATACTGCAGTTCCTCTTCGTAGCCATTGTATTGATCGCGCACGGCTTCCATCTCGGGAAACTTCGCCGTGTAGGCGGCGTCGATCTGCGCCTTGAAATCTTTTTGCGCCTCCTTGTCGGCCTCCAGTTTGGCTTCATGTTCGGCGACCTTCAACAGGAACGCGTCGCGTGCAGCGGCGTCATTAACGGGCAGCGCCTGAGCCTCGGCAATCAGCGCCTCTTCGCGCGCCTTGGCCTCATCACGCGACTGCGTGCGCATTTCCTTATACTTCGCTTGCAGCGGGCCAACCTCGGCGTCGATCTTGGCCTTCGAGGCAGATTCAAGCTCGTCCAACTGCTCTTTGGCAGCGGCAGCCAGTGGCTCCAGCTCGACAATGCGGGCCTTGACGGTGGCCAGCGCTTCTTCCCGCGCTTCGCCTTCGAGGAGGAAGTCAGTGGCCTTCTGGTTTTCGCGAACGTGGAAAGTCCAGATACCGTCAGCCGCGCTTTTCACCACACCGGGCGTGGGCACCTCGCCTGCCTTGGTGGTGTGACGCGGAGCCAGGTAGGTCCACACGCCCAGGAAGACAACAAAAGTAACAATCGGCACGCCAATGAAGAGCAGGATTTTACGAAATTGCTCCGGCGGATTTTCGCCACAAATGAGGCGAACAACAGGATCGAAGACCTGCAGGCCTGCGACGTCGAGTGCTTTAAGTATTTTGAATTTCATGGAAACGGTCAGCGTTTAGTTGAAATATCGAAGTCGTTCCTGTGGCCCGGCGGCGAGATGGCAGTCCGCCGGGCCCAGGGACATATTACGGGTGAGAATCGTTACTTGGCGGCGAGGCCTTCAGGGTCCTTGTTGCCGATCTTGTGGCTGTTCACGTAACCGATCGGGTCGCGTCCGTCGTATTCAACGCCGTCGATGAACTCCGTGGTGGCGGGCTTATAGCCGTCGGTGTTCCACGGGATGTCGTCGTTTTCGATCAGGCCTTCTTCCAGCAGCAGCGTGGCGGCTTGCAGGTAGATGCTTGGCTTGTAGACCTTTTCGGCAGTGGCGAAATACCAGCTGGCGGGCTTGGACTCGGTGATCTGACCCCAACGACGCATTTGCGTGAGGAACCAGATGCCATCGCTATACCAAGGGTAAGTCGCGTAGTGATCGAAGAACACGTTGAACTCCGGCATTTCGCGGACGTCGCTCTTTTGGAAGATGAACGTGCCGGTCATGGAATTCTTGATGACGTCGTAGTCGGCACCCACATAGTTCGGCTGGGACAAGATGCGGACTGCCTCCTCGCGGTTGACGAAGTTGCCGTCGGCGTCTTTTTCATCGAGCCACTTACCCGCGCGGATCAGCGCCTTAACCACTGCGACGTGGGTGTTCGGGTTGGCGTCGTTCCACTCCTGGGTCACGCCGAAGACCTTTTCGGGATTATTTTTCCAGACGTCGTAGTTGGTGGTCACGGGGACGCCGATGCCCTTGGCAACGGCTTGCTGGTTCCACGGTTCGCCCACGCAGTAGCCCTGAATGTTACCCGCTTCGAGCACGGTCGGCATCATCGGCGGGGGCGTCACGGACAGCTCGACCTCGGCATCGGTGCGACCGCCGGTGTCAGACTCAGTATACATGCCCGGATGGATATCCGATGCGGCCAACCAGTAACGCAGCTCGTAGTTGTGCGTGGAGACCGGAAACACCATACCCATCTGGAGCTTTTCACCAGCGTCTAGCTTTTCATCGACGATAGGCTTGAGAGCCTTGGCGGAAATCGGGTGCTTGGGCGTGGGCGTGTCCAGAGCCGGGTCGTTAAACTGCATTTCTTCCCAAACGGCGTTGGAAACCGTGATGCCGTTGCCGTTGAGATCCATCGTGAAGGCGGTAATGACGTCCGCCTGGGTGCCGATGCCGATTGTGGCCGCAATGGGTTGGCCGGAGAGCATATGCGCGCCGTCCAGATTGCCGTTGATTACGTTGTCGAGCAGCGTCTTCCAGTTGGGCTGGGCAATGACTTCAGCCTGGATGCCTTCATCCTCAAAGAAGCCCTTTTCCTTAGCGATGACGAGTGGCGCGCAGTCAGTGAGTTTAATAAAGCCAAACTTGAGCTCATCCTTTTCGAGGTTCAGATCGGCGTAAACCGAGGTGATACCAATGGCGAGTGCAGCGGCGGTGTTGATGAGAGTGCGTTTCATGAGTGTGTTATTTGGCAAGTTAGCGGTGCAAAAGTTGTTCGTGCCAATTATTGCACCGCACATGCCAAATAACGTAAGTCCCACGTAATCAATCGGTCATTAATCTCATGCGATTCATGAATTAAATTCATCTATCGCGCAAACCGCACAAAATCTGGCCATGAAACGTCTCTTGTAATATTCAGAAAGCACATGAACGCGCCTCATGGATAATTTAACACAGCAGATTCACGCTAATGGTAAATTATAGGCACGAAATTCATGCCAATTCCGACCCAAGCGGTCGAAAACGCCCACTACTCGGCTTGTTCGTAGGCGCTGGAAGCGGCTTTCATCAAGGCTTCCGAGGATACACCGCCCCACTCCGCCTGTTTGGCGCTGAGCGATATCCAGGCAACATCGGCCGCAGAGATATGCGTCTGGCCGTTCTTGCAAAAGTCAATAACCGGCTCCGGCATCACGCCCAGCCCGGTTCCGCGGTCATACTCGCCGCGCAAAATCTTTTCCGCGCCTTGGGCCGTACTGCCCAACACCTGCACGCGGCGCATTTGACGAGCCACCCGGGTAATATTTTCCGGGTCGGCGCAGTAGGCGCAAGCCTTAGTCAATGCGGCCACGAGCGCCTTGTATTGCGCGGGCCGCTCGTCGATCTTCGACTTGAGCGCGAGCAGCACCTTTTCCGGGTGATTCGGTGAAAGGTCATTGCTCATGGCCACCGTCCAGCCCAGGCCCTCACGGACTGCCAAGCTGTTCCAGGGCTCACCCACACAGTAGCCATCCAGCGTGCCGGCGCGAAGATTGCGCACTGCCTGGCCCGGCGGAATGACGACGATCTTGACGTCGCGATCCGGGTCCAGCCGAATGCTGGTCAGCCACTGTTTCAGCAAAAAGCAGTGACAGGAGTCCATCGAGACCACCCCCAGCTTGTACAGGCGTTGCCCCCGCATTGAGCGGACCTCCGCGCGGAAATCGTCGGCGCTATTTACCCCGCGCGCGCGAATATTGTTGGAAAGCGTAATCCCATTGCCCAGACGACTGGTGACCATCAGCGCCTTGCACGCGCGAGCGGCGACCTCATAACCGATTGATATCGACAGCGGCAGCGGGGCCAGTGCGTGAGCAGCGTCTAAATCCCCATAAGCAATTTTGTGCTTAATCGTGGCCCAACCAAGCTCCCACGTGAGCTTCACTTTGAGCCCGACCTCCTGGTAATAGCCCAACTCACCCGCCAAAATATAGGGCGCGGCATCAAGAAGCCGCACCAACCCAATTTTCATTGTGTCAGTTTTATCTGTCGTTTGCGCCATGAATGGTATGGCGCTTGCTAGCCAGTTCCATGCCATGATAGCTCCATTGGACACAAGACAACTGATGACCATCGTCGCCGTCGCGCGAACACGGAGCTTCACCGAGGCTGCCAAATCACTACATTTGACGCAGTCCGCCGTCAGCCACGCCGTCAAAGCGCTGGAAACTGACGTCGGTCACCGCCTGTTTGAACGCGAGGGCCGGCGCATCCGCCCGACCGAGCCCGGCGAGTATATTATACGCGAAGCCACCGAAATCCTGGCCCGCCTGGAATCCATGCGCGAGCGCATTGGCAACTTCGATGGCTGGGGCCGTGGCCGACTCCGCGTTGGTGCCACCCCGGCCTGCGCCCACATCGTGCTGCCCGAGATCATCCGCGAATTTAAGCAAAGCTTTCCCAGCTGCACGATCAGCATCAACCCGGCACCCAGCAAGCAGAACGTGGAGCAACTGCGCCACAACGACATCGACCTCGTCCTCGCCTTTGGCGTGGGAGCCGACGCCGCCGACTTGGAATCGCTCGACTGGTTCGAAGACGAGCTGATGATCGTCATGCCACCTTTTCACCCGCTGACATCTAAGGAGATCATCGACCTCAACGACCTCAGCGGTGAGACACTTCACCTTTATGGCGGGAACAATCCGACCGATGCCATCATCAAGGATCGCTTGCACGGTCAGGGCGTCCGCCCCGCGGAGTTAATCGAGGTCGGCAGTATGGAGGCCATCATCGAAATGGTGAAGATCGGCCAAGGCCTCGCCTTTGCCCCAAAATGGGTCGCCGCGACTCATGAGTCCGTTGGCAGCCTGACTTTCCGCCCCATTGCTGAGGGCGGCCCCACACGCAAGTGGGCTTTCTACTGGGCGCGCCAACACGAGCTGACTTTATTTGAAGAAACCTTCATCGGTCTTTGTATCGAGGCCAAAGAACGCCTTCTCGGTCGCAACGCACTGGAATACGTATAACCCTGCTTGGCGCTGAAAAAAGTCTAGCGCCGCGCGGGCTTTGCCTGCATGATTATAAGTAATGGAAAACGATCCAAAGCCTACCGAGACAGAAACTGCACCTCTGAAAGAAAAGAAAAAGACAAACCACCTGGTCTATGTGGCTTGGGCTTTCATCTTTATTGGCGCGTTGGCGTTGATCCAGACGGTTCAGGCATTTATCTACGAACCCCTCGCCGCCCCGAACTTCCTGATGGTGTTCCTGGTCGTTGGTTGGGGCCTGCTTAAGCGCAAAGCCATGTGGCGTACGTTCGCCCTGTCCTGTGCCTACGTGTTTGTGATCTTCACGGCGGGTAAGATCATCATGGTCCTGCGGACCCCGGACGCCCTCAGCGGTGCTTCCACCCCGCAGCTTATTATGTTCTGGTTGATTAGCATCCTCATGGTCATCGGCGGCGGCTACGCTATCTGGGCCCTGCAGACCAAAGACGTCCGCGCCCAGTTTAAGTCGAAGATGTAGCGGAACGCAAACCCACCCCATTCAAGCTTGAAGCCGTGACCGCAGTCGATTGACTGCTTGCTTTTGCCATGACCGATCCTTTGACCATTCAGCCTTTTACGCGTCCCGTTGGCGGCCGCGTCACCCTGCCCGGCTCGAAGAGCATTACTAACCGCGCGCTCATCCTCGCGGCGCTCTCGCGGGAGTCACTGACGCTCGAAGGCGCGCTATTCAGCGACGACACCCGAATCATGGCCAACGCCCTGCGCGCGCTCGGCATCACCGTGGACGAGGATGAGGCCGGCAAAACGATTTTCGTCAACGGCTGCGGCGGCAAGATCCCCAATGTGGAGGCCGAGATCTACGTTGGCAACGCCGGCACCGCCGCCCGCTTCCTGACCGCCATGCTTTGTCTGCGCCCGGACGGCGTTTTCAAGCTCGATGGCTCGGCCCCGATGCGTAAGCGCCCGATGCGTGGCCTGCTCGATGCGCTGGTCGCCCATGGCGCGGCCGAAGTGGAATACCACGGCGAGCCCGGCTTTTTCCCCTTCACGCTCAAGACCAAGGGCATGCCCGGTGGCGAACTGAGCGTCGACGCCTCCGCCAGCAGTCAGATCCTCTCTGCGCTGCTGATGATTGCTCCTTTTGCCTCGGCTCCGTTGACGATTTCATTGGCCGGTGCCACCGTTTCCCATCCGTTTATCGGGATGACGCTCGCCATGATCGAGCAGTTCGGCGTGCAGCCACAGGGCGAGTCCGACACCGGCCCTTTCACCTTTAACGGCGAGGGCACCTACTACTACCCGCGCCCAGCCTACGTCGTGGAGCCCGACGCCACGGCGGCCAGCTACTTCGCAATGCTACCTTGGGTCGTCGGCGGCTCGTTGACGCTGGAGCGCTGCTACGGCATTGGCCTGCAGGGCGATATCAAGTTTATCGAGGCGATCCAGCCGCTGGGGGCGTTCTTCAATGTCGACGAAAACGCTCTGGTGGCTGAGTTCCCCGAGCGCCAGACGCCCGGAGTCGACATCAACTTCAACCCGATCTCGGACACCTTCCTCACGCTGGCGGCGGTGACGCCCCTGCTCGACGGCCCGACGACGATCTCCGGAATAGCCCATACACGTCACCAGGAGACCGACCGCATCCACGCCATGGCCACCGAACTGCGCAAGCTCGGCCAATGCGTTGACGAGACCGACGACAGCATGACCGTCCACCCCGATAAGGCCGCCCTCATTGCCGCCACCAAGGACGCCCCGCTGGCCATCGACACCTATGAGGACCACCGCGTCGCCATGAGCTTCGGCATCCTCGGCAGCCACGACCTTCACGGCGACGGCCGCCCCTGGATCACGATCAACGACCCCGGCTGCTGCGCCAAGACCTTCCCCAACTTCTTCGACGTCCTCGCCAAGCTGCGAGGCTAGCAGGCACCAAAATACCTCCAGGGCACCCGCCACATTCGCTCAAGTTATGGAGTGCGCCAGCCCTCTGGCGCTTTCGGGATTTTGTGGATACTTCAGAAGGTTCTGTATCTACTTTGTTCAACACCGACTACAGTCGGGAAGAATCCTCTGAAAATGCTAAAGCGCCAGAGGGCTGGCGCACTCCATACTCAAATCCACGATTTTCCGCGACAAGAGTCGCTCTCCTGAAAGGGAAATAACTGACATCCGAGTTTGCACATAGGGAAACTGCCAGTTTGTCCATACCTTTCGTTACACGAAACACCTAGGCAAACTGACACGAAGCCTATACCTTTCGCGGCACGAAACCTATGGGCAAACTGACAGAAAACACCGGGGCAAACTCAGTTCAACTGGGCACATTGATAAAACCAAGCATTGAGCCGCGTAAAAACAGACTCTCGCCTGAACCCCTTGCACCACGGTCAAGATTTCCCCGTTTGTTCCTGTAGACCTGGGCAGCCACCTGACTGATGGCGACCGCCCTTAGATTTTCGGCTTAAAATCAATGCGCCAATGGATTCATCTAGCGTCAGTTTACGCCTTCGAACTCATGAGCGGGCGAAGTCAAGCAGGTCGGCATTGAGTCTTTCTTTTTCAGTATCCCCAAGACTGTGTCCCCCGCCAGGATATATAATAAGCTCAGCGTTTTTGACGAACTGCACAGCGCGCTTTGCCGAGGCGTCAATGGGCACAATTTGGTCGTCGTCGCCGTGGATGATAAGCGTCGGCACGTCGAACTGCTTAAGGTCCTCAGTGAAGTCGGTTTCAGAAAAAGCCTTGATGCAGTCATAGGCGTTCTTGTGACCGGACATCATCCCCTGGCTCCACCATGAGCGGATGAGTCCTTCGGAAACTTTCGCTCCTGGCCGGTTAAAGCCGAAAAACGGGCCCGTCGCAACGTCCAGGAAAAACTGAGCACGATCCGCAATGTAGGCAGCGCGAAATCCGTCAAACACTTCCATGGGAAGACCACCCGGGTTCGCCTCGGTTTTTAACATGATCGGCGGTACCGCACCCATCAATACCGCCTTGGAAACACGTTGGGTTCCATGCCGGCCGATGTATCGGGCGACTTCGCCGCCACCCGTCGAGTGCCCGACCATCATTACGTCGTCTACGTCGAGAAACTCAAAAAGCTGCGCAAGGTCGTCCGCGTAAGTATCCATATCGTTGCCATGCCAAGGCTGGCTAGAACGACCGTGGCCTCGGCGATCATGAGCGATGCAACGGAAGCCATTGCTCGCGAGGTGAAACATCTGGGCTTCCCAGGCATCAGCCGTCAGAGGCCAGCCATGACTGAAACTGACGACCGGACCGGTTCCCCAGTCCTTGTAATAGATCGAAGTTCCGTCTTTCGTTGTGAAGGTACTCATACTTTTTTGGGTTAAATCTTTTGATCGAAACGTTACTGCAAAACATGGAAAGTTGGTAGTAAATAAGTAGCTTTTGTTGTGCCAAAATTGACTCAAACAATGCCATCTAAGGGTGTTGATACGCCAGCCTTGGGGACTTTGAGGTGAATCGCTCAGACAGTAGGAACGGTTCCGCCATCAATGACATAGTCGGCCCCGTGGATAGAACCGGCTCGCGCAGAGGCAAGAAAGGCCACCAGTTCTGCGACTTCCCACGGCCAGGCCGGGCGACCAATGGGAATACCGCCCAGTGCATTTACAATACCTTGGCGCGCGGTCTCCTCGTCCGTGCCACCGTGTTCAGCAAGCCGGGATACCATGGCTTGTGCAGCTGTGGTATAGATCCATCCAGGGGAGACAGAGGTGACGCGAACCCCCTTGGACCCTACCTCCTTCGACAATGCCTTACTGTATGTAGAGAGCGCTGCCTTCGCCGCAGCATATGCAATGGTAGACTCGGGCAGCGGCAACTGCCTCTGTATTGACGAAATGTGGATCACTACGCCGGATTGGCGCTCCACCATCGACGGGACGATGACCCTGTCGATACGAACAGCGGCCAACAGATTCAAGTTCAGCTCTTCGACCCACTGCTCGTCGTTGAGGGCTACAAAGCCTCCGCCCGGCGCATTTGAGCCGCCGAGATTGTGAATCAAGATATCCGGCACGCCGAAGGCATCCAGGAGTTCAGCGGCTGTTTTTCTAGCGCCTTCTGCTGAAGACAAGTCGCCCGCGAAGAAAATCCCGGGGAGGTTAGACTCAGTTGGTGCCCGGCGGGCAGTCGTGGCGACCGATGCACCTGCGGCGGCAAATCTGCGCACCATCGCTTCGCCTGCCCCCTTAGTGCCACCAGTTACGAAAACACGCTGTCCGGCAAATTCATCTCCGCTAATTGGAATATCTGGCTTTTGCGTTTTCATTGGATACTCAGTTCTAAGATTTTTCCGTCACTCACCCGCAGTTCATAGTCGAGTTCGATCGGACTACCGGGGAAATCACCAGCCACCTTCACGGCCATCCTCAGCTTTTCTCCGAACCCCTGCACGTTCGTTATCGTGGCATGTGGTCGATACCGATGGCTCGTTTTGGCAACCCAACATTCGATGGCGGCAGCCCCCACATGGTCGCCCCCCTCGTCGTGGACTGTCGCTTCTGAAGTGAAACAAGCGGCAGCAGCCGCGGCGTCGAAGCGGTTCACCGCTTCTATGTATTCTGCCACCGGTTTCGGTAGGTGATCGGTCGTGTTTGTTTTCATTGGTCGGAAGTTGGAGTAGGATACCGCATTGTCTCCTCTACGTCCAATGCCGAGTTTTTTGGCTCGCTAATACTTTTAGTTTGAGTCAGATCAAAAATGTGGAACTTCGCCACCTCCGTTACTTTGTCGCCGTAGCGGCGCACGGTTCATTTAACCGGGCAGCGCAAATCCTGCACCTCACCCAGCCGGCACTCAGCCGCCAGGTGAAGGATCTTGAGGAAGAGCTGGGCGTGCGGTTGCTCATCCGCGGAAAGAACGCGGTGAAGCTGACCGAAGTTGGCGAGCTATTCTACGATGAAGCCCGCGAAGTGCTCGCCCGCGCGGAGCTCGCCGTGCACCGTGTGCGAGGTGAGACTGCTAGCGAAGTGCTGCGCGTCGGCTATTCCCCATCGGCAACGGCTGGTATTCTCCCCCGCGCTCTCCAGCAGTTTCAGGCAGAGAATCCAAGGGTCCGAATCGAACTTGCGGATCTTTCACCACCGGAGATGAAGCAGATGGCAATCGAAGGCAAATTGAATGTCATCATTGCACTGGAACCATCTCTCGAAGCCATACCTGGATTTCAATGGACCGAATTGCGTCGGTTAACGCTTGTGCTGGTCATGCACGCCAATCATCCGTTGGCGGAATCGAAACGCATTGCACCCAAGCGCTTGCGCAACGTGCCTTTAGTCGGGTTGGCTCAGCCGAATTTTCCCGATTACGTTCCACACATCCGAAGGATCTTCAAACCCTTTGGTTTTAAGCCACACTTTTCAGCCTTGGAGACAGACGGAATCTCGACCCTTTTCGCCAGCGTAGAGGCATACCAAGCTGCAGCGATCCTTGCCGATAGCGTGATTGAATTCATACCACGCTCACTTGTGTGTCGACCGTTCTTCCCAAAGTTTGAACCAGTCACTGCCACAATAGGCCTTTCCACAACGCGCCCTAATCCGCACGCCGAGTTGCTGGTGAAGCTTCTAAAAACAGAAGCTCAACGCTCGAAGTTTTCGGTGTAGTGAAAGTTCACTCACTCGAAAAAGGAAAAACTCCGAAACTCTTAAAATGGCTGCCCGGGCTGGGATCGAACCAGCGACAAAGTGGTTAACAGCCACCTGCTCTACCGCTGAGCTACCGGGCAATAAAGTGTTCGGAGTATGCCGCGGGTTTCCATCTTGGCAAGGGAAACTTTCAAAAAATTTAAACTTTCTTAAATCCCTGTCTATTAGTGGCTTTCCGGAGGGTGAGTCTGATGTGTCACGGCAAAAAAGTCCGGTAAAATTGCAGAAAAGCAATGCGATACCAGGCGATTTGCCGCTTCAAATACAGTAATCATTACCCCATCAGCGCCTTGAGAGCACCGAGATACTTTTCACGAGTCTGCATGATGACCTCTTCCGGCAAGCTCGGTCCAGGCGGTGTTTTATCCCAATCCAGCGTTTCCAGGTAATCACGCACATACTGCTTGTCGAATGCTGGCTGCGGCTTGCCAGCCGCGTAGCCTTGCTTGGGCCAGTAGCGGGACGAATCCGGCGTCAACGCCTCATCGATGAGAAAGAGCTCTCCCGCCTCGTCGACGCCGAACTCAAATTTCGTATCTGCCAGAATCAAGCCAGCCTTGTCCGCATACTCGACCCCTAAATCGTAAAGCTTCAGTGCAACGGAACGAACCTGCTCGTAGCGCGCCTCACCAATAACCGCCGCCCCCTGCTCATCATTCACCGGCAAGTCCTTGTCCCCAACATCGGCTTTGGTCGTAGGCGTAAAGAGCGGCTTGGGTAAAGCACTGCTCTCCACCAGACCAACCGGCAGCGGGCGCCCCCAGAGCTCTCCAGTTTGCTGATACTCCTTCCAGCCGCTGCCGGACAAATATCCACGCACCACGGCCTCCAGCTTCACCGGAGCCAGCTTGCGCACGAGCATCGCGTAGGGAATCCATTCGGGGAAATCCGCCAACACCTTACATAGCTCCACAGCGTGATTCGGCACCAGGTGGTTTTGAATAATGGACTGCGTGCGCTCAAACCACCACAGGCTTAGCTGGGTCAAGAGCAGGCCCTTACCAGGTACGCCGTCGGGCAATACGACGTCGAAAGCCGACAGGCGATCCGTAGCGACAATCAGCAAACGGTCGCCGAGGTCGAAGATTTCCCGCACTTTGCCACTGGCAATTTTCGGGTATGGAAATTGAGCAACCTCCCTACGGGCTTGGCTTGGCAGCGCATTACAAATCTCTTCAAAAGTCATGCCGGCGATGCTGTCGTGACAAAGGCTAAAGGGCACGAAAATTTTTTCAAAAAAAACACTTGCGCAATCCGGATGGCAAGGTAGCTTTCACAACCTTTCTTAGGTCTGTCCC